>CAYVJG010000011.1:0-77604 GCA_964451785.1 uncultured Flavobacteriaceae bacterium | reverse complement strand
GGCATCCCACACATCTTCCGCTACGTTTCCAAGTTTAATCCACCACAGAGATCTTCCACTATCATAGCCGCCACGATTGCCACCGCCTCCGGAATCTATACTGTAGTGTAATTGCATATTTCAACCTAATTAACGATACTCAAATATAGTTAATTTTAATTAAAAATTATGATAATATAATATAAAATAAATTTAATCTTTATTAATTTGTGATTTTTATTTTGTTACGATTACTTCAACAAAATCAGTACAAGCATTAGGGTGTAAATCTCCTTGATTTCCAAGAAAAACAACACATAAAAAGGCTGCCTTAAAAATTGTGATACTACTCGTGTTGCTCAAACCCTAACATCTCAGCAATCTCTATTATCAATTTTTAACTTGCAAAACAAATCAAAAACTGAGCAACACTAAGCGTCCTAAATTCTCAAAGCAGCCCTAACTATCAGGTTCTAAATTTTTTTAAAGGCTAATTCAAATAAACATAAACCGATAACCAAATTTATAAAGTAAATACGAGTTAGGAAAGATATTTTAATTTCATTAACTCATAATAAACGTTAATGTTTCTTTCATATAACATATTTACAGAACTATTTATCGTTTATTTATTAATTTTATACCACATTAATAGTTGACTTGTTTTATGAAAACACTAGTTATAGGCGCCTCTGAAAATCCAGAGCGCTATGCCAACAAGGCCATACATAAATTGAGAAAGTACAATCATGAAGTTGTAGGCATAGGCGCTAGAGCAGGAAAGGTTTTAGATGTAGCCTTTGACAAAACGCATAAAGCTTTTGACCACATTGATACCGTCACCCTCTATATAGGACCACGCCATCAGCCTGATTATTACCAATACATCATAAGCTTACAACCCAAACGTGTCATTTTTAACCCCGGTACTGAAAATGAAGAATTTTACAATTTGCTCAATAAAGCTGGCATCAGTTATGAGATAGCCTGCACCTTGGTTTTACTTTCTACGAATCAATATTAAACCTAAAAAGGTCAAGGCGCCATTGACCACCAATAATTCATAATTAAAGTGATAACCCCCTAAATACTCAGCAGGCACTTGTCCTAAAGCAAATGTCAAGCTAGCAGCCACTAAAGCTACTGGCAATACCCATTTATCATACACCTGCCATTTGGTAAAAATGCCAAAGGTGAACAAACCTAGCAAAGGGCCATAAGTATAAGAAGCCGCTGAGAGTAGCAGGTCAATCACACTGCTGTCTAAAAAGTAGTTAAAGACAACTATAACCACTACCAGCAAGAGGCTAATGCCGATATGTGTTTGCTTGCGCAATTTTTTCTGCAGGTGTTTTGGGCGCTTTTCTATACCTAGAAAATCTATACAAAAACTGGTTGTCAACGCCGTTAGCGCACTATCAGCGCTTGAGTAAGCTGCGGCTATCAACCCTAACAAAAAGATGATGGCCAAGCCCATTCCCATTCCGCCATTTATAGCTATTTCGGGAAACAGTAAGTCGGTGCGCTCCGGAATAGGCATCCCTATTTTATCAGCATAAACAAACAACAAAGCGCCTAAGAGTAAAAACAGAACATTAACCGGCACAAACACCATACTATAAGACAAGACATTCTTTTTAGCCTCTTTTAAATTTTTACAAGTCAAATTTTTCTGCATCATATCTTGATCGAGCCCAGTCATACAAATGGTAATAAACATCCCGCCCACAAAGGCTTTCCAAAAATAGTCTTTAGCTAAAACATCAGCCGTAAAGAAAACTTGTGTATAGGGCTTCAACTCTGGAGCAGTCAACAAATCTGTCAAACTCCACCCCAGTTTATCAGTGATAAAGTAAACTGTAAAAACAACCGAACCCAGCATAAAAAAAGTCTGTAACGTATCGGTCCACACAATAGTTTTAATACCA
The DNA here is from genome assembly GCA_964451785.1 of uncultured Flavobacteriaceae bacterium. Taxonomy (GTDB): domain Bacteria; phylum Bacteroidota; class Bacteroidia; order Flavobacteriales; family Flavobacteriaceae; genus JAJYSO01. The sequence goes on along the minus strand of CAYVJG010000011.1, from coordinate 75,697 downwards.
CTTCGCGAGGTGTACAACCAAATCAAGGCTATAGAAACAATAACTGTCACAAAAAACGGCACATCCCAAGCGTCAAACACAAAATTTTGCAGCACGGATGCTACCAAAAACAAACGAAAAGCTGATCCTAATATCCGACTAATAAAAAAGAAAATCGCACCTGTTTTGTAACTGGTATTGCCAAAACGCTGATCTAAATATTGGTAAATTGAGGTCACATTCAGCTTGTAATAAATAGGTAACAATACAAAAGTGATGACCAAATACCCCAAAATATAACCCAAAACCACCTGCATATAACTAAATTGCGAATCACGCACCCATCCAGGAACTGAAATAAAAGTCACGCCCGACAGCGAGGCGCCCACCATGCCAAAGGCCACTAAATACCAAGGTGATTTATTTTCGGCTTTAAAAAAAGCGTCATTATTATCGTTCTTACCGGTAAAGTATGAAATCAGATACAAAATTCCGAAATAAACAACTATAAGACAGAGGATATAAATTGGTTTCATAAAAAATTTTGTCAGCAATTTAGAAAAGTTTATAAATTAAATCGCTCTGCAATCTTCTTATTTTCTGAACCTTTGTATTTTTTTCACTTTATTCCTTTAAGTTTACTTTCACATTATTAAAAAAACCTTAAATTTGTAACTATGGATTTTTCGTCAAAATTTTTAGAAAAAGCTGTCGATGAATTAAGTCAACTTCCTGGCATAGGGCGCAGTACTGCTTTAAGACTGGCATTGCACCTCCTAAAACGTCCAGAAGACCAAACTATTGGACTTGCCAAGGCGTTAGTTGACTTGCGCACAGAAATAAAGTTTTGTAAAAATTGCCATAACATTAGCGATGATGAACTTTGTCAAATTTGCAAAAATTCACATCGCGATCAAACTACGGTGTGTGTAGTTGAAGACATTCGCGATGTTATGGCCATTGAAAATACCAGTCAATATTACGGTATCTATCACGTTTTAGGCGGAAAAATAAGTCCGATGGACGGCGTAGGCCCCAATGATTTAAACATTGCCTCACTCATTGAAAAAGCGGCTCAAGGAAAAGTTAACGAAGTTATCTTTGCCTTAAGTAGTACGATGGAAGGCGATACAACTAACTTTTATATTTATAAACAACTCGAAAAGTATCAAATTAAAACCTCAACCATAGCTAGAGGTATTGGTGTGGGTGACGAACTAGAATACGCTGACCAAGTTACGCTAGGGCGAAGTATCACTCACCGGATTCCTTTTGAAACCTCCTTAAAACAATAAACCGTGAAACTCTCTGTCGTTATTCTGAATTATAAAGTGCCTTATCACCTTATGTTGTGCTTAGAAAGCGTAACTAAAAGTATTCAGACTATAGACGCAGAGATTATTGTAGTTGACAACTGCTCTCAAGACGAGAGTTGTGAGCTCGTAAATTTATATTTCCCTAATGTCAAACTCATAGCCAACGCCCATAACGACGGTTTTAGCAAAGGAAACAACATCGGTATTAAGGAAGCACAAGGCGAGTACATCTGCTTGCTCAATCCTGACACAGCCGTTAGCGAAAATACATTTGAGCACCTTTTAAATTTTGCGCAAGCTCATCCTGATTGTGGCGCCATTGGTCCTAAACTCATCGATGGCTGCGGGCGTTTTTTGCCCGAAAGTAAACGCAATATCCCTACCCCAAAAGTAGCTTTACAAAAACTCGTTAACCGCTCTAAAGCCTATTATGCCAATTTACCAGAAGATGCTGAAGGTCCTGTTGATATTTTAGTGGGGGCATTCATGTTGATGCGCCGCGATCGTTATTGGGAAGTTGGTGGCTTAGATGAAGATTATTTTATGTATGGGGAAGATATTGATTTGAGCTACAAGTTTATCAAAGCCGGATACCAAAATTATTATGTGGGCTCAGAAACTGTTTTGCACTACAAAGGAGAAAGTACCGCTAAAAACAGCACTTACCGCAAGCGCTTTTACGGGGCAATGATGATTTTTTACAAAAAGCATTTTAATAATAATGTGTATAAAAGAAGCTTTGTCAACCTAGGACTCTACCTCGCCCGCATCAGTCACAACTTACGTACACATACTACAACTAAACTCAAGCACAACACCCAGTATTATTGGATAGGCATAGACCAAAGTTTTGCAGAATTATTTGAACTCCAATTACAACAGCCTATACAAATACGCTTACCTCAACAGTTAAAAACAGAAGCTATCTCTAATGCAATTCTTGTTTTTGACGCTGATGCAATGTCCTTTCAATCTATTTTTAAACAGCTTCAACACTACAATTTAACACATAACCAATTCCGTATTAAACCGGCAAATTTCGACTACATTATTGGCAGCGATCGCAGCTCAAGTCAGGGGCAGGTTATACACCTTAACCCTTCTGAAGTTGGGTTAATTCTTAACTAATCGCCACAGCCTAATTTTTATCACATAAAGTCATTATTAATTACTTATTTAAGTTTCAGTGTTATTATTAGAGGACTCCTCTCTTTTCCTCGAATGAAATAAGCTAATAAGGTTTATCCATTTACCACTACTATTTTACTAAGGGAATAAGGTTTTCACCTGAATCCCTTAAACCTTAGTAATCCACAAACAGCACTCAACCATAAACCTTATTGGCTTGTGAATCTGTTTGAATATTATTCAAGGAACGATTATACAATTTATCCATACGGTATTTGCTAAAAATCAAACATATATAAGCATTAGTCTAGTTTAACAAATGGATTTTCATACGCTTTGGAGTATCTCCTAAACTTAAGTAAGTTACCCACTCTAGTTTCGGAATTATTCTACCTCAATCTTTATTGTTGAACTACTTCGCAGTTCTGTAAGGTATGGTAATCTCAGTGCCCCGAGTTACACTCGGGGTTAATCATATTTCAACCATTGCATGGTTGGTTACAACTATAAACAGAAGTATGCTTTAAAAGGTCGAAGACCTTTAATGTGATTAACCCTGTACAAACGAAGTGCAGTACGGGGTAAGATAGACCTACCTCATGAACCCCGAAGGGTGTTCAATAGCAAAGGGAGTGTATAAGTTATTATTAGCTACAAAATCAGTATACAACTGACTATCAAATATATAATATTACACGTCCAAATGCACAATCTCCTAATTTCTCATTTATTACCTTCCTCTTAAACTTAAGTTATACCAATTAGAATTATTCTTTAGTCCGATTTATAATATCTTTTGCAGGTATAATGCCGTGGGCTATAAATTACTAGTACAATGAGACAACGTCGAAATTGGACTATTTAATTTATCCATACGGTATTATTTACATTAACATTCTAATCACATTTCTTTACACTTCATAACTTCTTTATAAATCAAGGTTAAGTGTACTCTAACTTAATTAGCCAGATAATTCAATTCTTTTGTCAGCAATTAAAAAACTGTCTAAAACAAAAGAATGAACTATTTACTTTTTCACAAAAGCAACAAACTTACCATAGCCCTTATTTGGAGTTTATTGTTTTCCATCTGGAGCCTTTCCGCTCAAACAGATCGCCAAATTGAAGGAACTGTTTTTGATCAAAGTGGCATTCCTCTGCCCGGAGCCAGCGTAACTATAAAGGGCACCTCTCAAGGTACCTCAACTGATTTTGATGGGCATTTCGCCTTAACTGTAACTCAAGATGACGCGATTCTTGTAGTGAGCTATATGGGATTTGTTACTCAAGAAATCTCTGTTGACAATCAAACTCAATTCACCGTTAATCTACAACAAAACACCAATGCCTTAAGCGAAGTGATTGTGGTTGGTTATGGCGAAACTACTAAAGAAGACATCACTACTGCCGTTAGTACTATTGATGCCAGTGGCTTAAAAACGCGTCCTGTTGCGGATGTTGGTTCTGCCTTACAAGGACTGAGTCCCGGTTTAAACATTACGCGTTCAAGTGGTAAAGCCGATGCTGAACCGCGTATAAACATTCGTGGATTTACATCAATTAACGGCGGTGAACCTTTGGTGCTCATCGATGGTATAGAAGGTGATTTAAGTCGATTAAATCCTAGTGATATTGCCTCAATCAGTGTCTTAAAAGACGCCGGAGCCGCTGCTATTTATGGTGCTCGTGGAGCCTTTGGGGTGGTTTTAGTAGAAACAAAGCAAGCTAAAGCCGGCAAGATAAATGTCAATATCAGCAGTAGTTTTACCACCCGAACTCCTACGATGAACACCGACTTTTTGACGGATCCTTACCGCGCAGTTAGCTTAGTTGACGAAGCTTTTAGAATGGCCAACGGAGTGAGTTATACGGGTTATACCGAAGAAGATATGCAAAAACTGCTCGAGGTTTCTAAAAATCCTGCTTTAGCTCGTGTTGAAATAGATCAACGCAACGGGCGTGAACAATACATCTATTATGGTCATACCGACTGGTGGAAGACCTTTTTTCGCGATTACACGCCTTCACGCATTCACAATGTCTCCGTCTCTGGAGGAACAGAAAAATTAAAAGCTTATTTTTCCTATCGCAACTACAGCGCTACGGGAATTTTAAAAGTCCAAAAAGACACTTACACCAAAAATAATTTACGTGGTAAAATAGATTTTGAGGTCACTGACTGGTTAGATTTCTCAAACAACATACAGTATAACAATTCAAAAGATTTAGAACACGGCGGTAGCCAATACGGATATAGAGACATTTGGGGAAGCATGATTTGGGTGCACGCCTTGCCATCCTATATGCCGACAAATCCTGACGGATCTGCAGTTTGGCGCACCGAATTAAACAACTATACCGTTGGTGATGGCTCATATGCTGCCCTATTACAGGGCAAGTCTAAGCAAGGTACGCGCCGAAGTGGATTTTCAAACATTGCTACCCTTACAGCTAAACCTCTAAAAGGCTTAATCCTTAAGGCGAATTATGCCTATCGCCAAAATAATTACAATCAATTTACGCGTTCTACCAAAATTCCTTATTCTATTTATCCGGGAATCATCAATACGTTTGGTACCGATCAACTCACTGAAGTACGCACTGAAAGCCGCTATAACGCTTTTAATATTTATGGCGAATATCAGCATACCTTGGGGAATCACAACTTTAAAGCTACGCTAGGGTTTAATCAAGAATCTTATCACACTGCCTCCATTCAAGCGAGTACACAAAACCTTATTTCTGATGATTTAAATTCATTGGGCTTAGGTGCGGATAATCCTATGGCCAGTGGTAATGGTGGCGAATGGGCGTTACGAGGAGTCTTTTACCGCCTCAATTACGATTACAAAAACAAATATCTTTTGGGCATTAACGGACGCTATGATGCTACTTCGCGTTTTCCTAAAGACTACCGATGGGGATTTTTCCCTTCTGTTTCTGCCGGATGGCTCATCAATAAAGAAGATTTTTTTAAAGAATTGACTTCGGCTTTTGACATGTTTAAACTTCGTGCTTCTTATGGCTCTCTAGGCAATCAAAATATTGACAATTACGCTTACTATCCTACGCTTCCCAACGGTGTTTACGATTATGTTATCAATGGTAAACCTCTGTATTACATTGAATCACCTGCTTTAAATCCCAGTGAAATAACTTGGGAAGAAGTGAGCACTCTAAACCTAGGTATCGACCTTTCTCTACTCAACAATCGCTTAGGCATCAACTTTGATTGGTTTCAGCGTGACACCAAAGGTATGCTTACCGAAGGTGCCATGCTTCCAGGTGTATTAGGAGCTGCATCACCACTTGAAAACGCCGCTGATTTACGCACCAAAGGATTTGAATTAGCCTTGAGTTATCGCGATCATTTCGAATTAGGTAAACATCCTTTCCACTTCTCTATTTCTGGAAATTTATCGAACTCCATCACTAAAATAACACGCTTTGACAATCCTAATCAATCTTTATTAGATTATTACGAAGGCATGACTATTGGAGAACTTTGGGGTTACCACATTGACGGATTATTCAGCTCGCCAGAAGAAATCAACAATCACGCTGACCAAAGCTTTGTTGCTCCCGATATTTACGCTACCACAGGTTTGTTACCCGGCGATGTTAAATATATTGACCTCAACGGTGATGGCGTCATCAATGAAGGCGAAAATACCGTATCAAATTCTGGTGATAAGCGCATTGTTGGCAACTCTGCTCCTCAATATTTATACAGTTTTAAATTAACTGCCGAATGGAATGGGTTTGATTTTTCTGCTTTTTTTCAAGGTGTAGGAAAACAAGATTGGTATCCTAATGACGATTCACGTCTGTTTTGGGCCATGTATAACCGTCCGTACAACTCCTTTATTCGAAAAGACTTGGCCAACAACATCTGGTCGCCTGAAAACCCTGGTGCTTATTTTCCACGCTTAAGAGGCTATGAAGCTTTATCAGGAGAACTCACCCCCGTCAATGACCGCTATCTACAAAGTGTTGCTTATTTGCGCTTAAAAAACTTGACCTTAGGTTATACCTTTCCCGATGGTTTTATAAGTAAGAATAACGCTGTGAAATTGCGCCTCTTTATCAGTGGTGAAAACTTGCTAACCTTCACCAATCTAACCGATTACATTGACCCTGAAGCTGCTAGTAATGCCGTTAATCTTAACCATCCTTCAACTTCTGATAACCGCAGTACAGCTCAAACAACACCGTTCTCAAAAATCTATTCTGCTGGATTCACCTTACAATTCTAAAAATTACCTTATGAAACTAAGATCATATTTATATATCATCGTTTTAGCCACTCTGCTTTCAGCTTGTTCTGAAGATTATTTAGAAAAATCTCCAATTTCTGAAGTTACCACTGAAAATTTCTTTAAAACAGCTAGTGATTTAAAACTCTATACCAATGGATTTTACAGAATGTTACCGCACACTTCTATTTACAATGGAGATTCAAAAGCTGACAATATTGTTCAAAACTTACTCAGCGATGAAATGCGCGGCACCCGAACGATTCCTACTTCCGGCGGGGGGTGGAACTGGAACTACCTCCGCGATATCAACTTCTTTTTAGAACACTATCAAAATGTAAGTGACGAAGCGGTTAAAAATCACTATGCCGGGGTGGCTCGATTCTTTAGAGCTTATTTTTATTTTGATAAACTCAAACGCTTTGGAGGAGTCCCTTGGTATGACCAGACTATTGATCCTGAGGATAAAGAATCTCTACTTAAACCACGTGATTCACGTCAATTTATTGTCGATAAAATCCTTGAAGATCTCAATTGGGCTATTGCTCATCTCAACAGTGAACAAAAAGTCTATGAAATCACTAAATATACTGCTCTTGCACTCAAATCAAGAGTGGGTTTATATGAAGGAACTTATGAAAAATACAGAGGTATTGAAGGCTATGAAACTTATTTGCAAGCTGCTATTGACGCCTCAGAAGAACTCATTAACAATAGCCCTTACACCGTATATTCAACCGGAAACCCGCAAAAGGATTATCTCGAGTTGTTTAATGCGCACGCCGCTAATCCGACTGCTTTTATCTTAGCGCGTCAGTACTCTAGTGAATTAAACATCAATCACAATGTTAACTATTATACCACCACCGGTTCTTATGGTATGCCGGGCATGCCTAAAGACCTCGTCAACAGCTACCTCAACACAGATGGTTCTAGATTTACAGACCAACCTAATTACAATTCAATCTCCTTTGTTGAAGAAGTTCAAAATCGCGACCCGCGTTTAGCTCAAACTATCCGTACTCCCGGATATACCCGAAAAGGGACTACTACTGCTTTAGCACCTAACTTAGGCGCAACAGTTACCGGTTATCAACTCATAAAATACGTCACCGAGCCCGAGTATGACACGTATAATGAAGCCTTAAACGATTTACCTTTATTCCGAATAGGAGAAGTTTTACTCAATTATGCTGAAGCTAAAGCAGAGTTAAATCAACTCACTCAACAAGATCTTGATCTTTCAATCAATCAACTGCGCATGCGTGTCAATATGCCGCCACTACAGCTCAGTCAGGCCAATGGAAATCCTGATCCTTTTATGGCTGATCAATATCCGCAAGTTCAAGGTAACAACAAAGGAGTTATTCTCGAAATTAGACGTGAACGTCGTATTGAACTCTTTATGGAAAATTTTAGATGGGATGACCTTGTGCGTTGGAAAGCCGGGCAAACCATGACTGATCCGATTTATGGCATGTATTTTCCCGGATCCGGTTCGTACGATTTAACTGATGATGGCCAAATTGATATCGTGCTTTACTCTGGTGATACGCCTAGCAACCAAACCCCAGGCGTGCAATACTATAAATTAGGCGAAGATATTACACTTAGTCCCGATGGACTCATAGCTCCTCATCCTAATTTTGCTCGTCAATTTCAAGATTTTGAATACCTTTATCCACTACCACGTGTTGAACTGCAGCTAAATCCTAACCTCGAACAAAATCCAGGTTGGTAATTTTATTTACTTATGAAAGCAACTTTTTTATACCCCTTAGTTTTGTGTTTTGCCTGTATAATAACTAGCTGCCACGGCACTAATGGAAGCTATACTCATCAAAAAAACGACAGCTTACCCCTTGCTAAGAACACTGTCTCTATAAGAGTCATGACGTTCAATATACATCATGCTAATCCGCCAGGTCAAGGAAATAAAATTGATTTACAGAGCATTGCAAATCTTATCAAAAAGCACCAACCCGATCTTGTTGCACTACAAGAAGTTGATGTCAATACCAACCGCTCTCAACAACTCAATCAACCTAAAATTTTAGCCGACAAACTCAACATGCAAGTGCGATTTGGAAAAACTATCGATTATGACGGCGGCGCTTATGGTCTTGCTGTTTTGTCTAAACTGCCTATTCAAAAGCAGCACATTTTAAAGCTTCCTCAAGAAGATACAAATGCTGAACCGCGCATATTGCAAAGCATTTTTGTCAGTTTACCTAACGGAATTTCTTTGCGTCTAGGCAATACGCATCTCAATGCCCAAAAAGAAAATACTAGTCGACTATTACAAGTTCAGCAAATTATCAATGCGGCTAAAATATCCGATTTACCTTTTATTCTTTTAGGTGATTTAAATGCCACACCCAATTCAACAGAAATTACAATGCTAAATTCTATTTTCACACCGACTTGTCAAAGCTGTACGTCGACATATCCGGCTGATAAGCCTCAGAAAATTATAGATTATACCAACTACTATTCAAAAAAAGTCGACGTCAAAGTAGTTAGTCACAAAGTAATTCCCAGCCAAATTTCAGATCATCGTCCTGTGCTTGTTGAGTTCACTATCAGTCCAATCTAACTACAGATTGCCAATCTTTTTAACTGACTAAATTTACCCATCAGACAGCCCTAATTATAAGCTCTAATTCTTATAATTAGGGCTAGTTTTTATCCCCTATCACCGGCATTAGACAGTAGTGCAATACAATAAATTCCGATTTAAGTGGTTATTTAAACGCTAACCTTATATAACTTATCAATTATGAAAACAATCAAATATTTTGCATTGTTCGCTCTTATTGTCAGCGTTTTAAGCTGCTCTGATGATGATTCTATCACGCCGGTAAACAAGGATACCTTAACCGGAACTTATCAACTCAACGCGTATTCTAGTGTAGAAACCAAAACAGAAATCATCAATGGATTCGAAATTGAAACCACCACAAGTATTGAAGGTGACACCTTTGACATGCACTACAGCTTTCAAGATAATGACACTGTAGTACTCAACGGTACCTACCGTTTAGTTGAGACCAAAAAACTCAACGAACAAACTTCTGACACTTCCTACATTGTCAACATTGACAACAAAGCATTGCCGTATCAAATCAACACGGCACAGACCGATTTGACCATTGGAGAAACAACTTACTTAATTAAAAATTTTAACGAATCTAGCTTTACCCTAGTCAAAGAAGAAACAGATAGCTCACGTATCTTTACTGAGAAGCTTAAGTTTTTAAAATAATTAATTACAGGTTTTATAAAGGTCTGCTTTATTTTGTATGAAATAAAGCAGATTTTTTATGCTTACAAAATATTAATACCGACATATATTTCTTAAAAAATAATTTTAAAATTTAAAATAAATTCAAGCAAAACAGCTAACAGCTAATGATTTTAGCTTTAATTACGGATATTTTTTTTGTAAATTCGCATCCATTAACGTGAAAATAGTTGACCACAAGATATGGCAAAATATGAACTAAAATTGCCCAAAATGGGTGAAAGCGTTGCCGAAGCAACCATAACCAACTGGCTTAAAAATGTCGGTGATACTATTGAAGAAGATGAAGCTGTACTCGAAATCGCTACTGATAAAGTGGATAGCGAAGTACCTAGTGAGGTAGATGGCGTCATTAAAGAAATTTTATTTAACGTTGACGATGTGGTTAAAGTTGGTCAAACTGTAGCCATTATCGAAATTGAAGGGGAAGCTGACAACACCTCTGAAAAAACAGAAGAAACTCCTGAAGTAGCTGCTGTTGCTGAAACCGTTGAAGTGGCTAAAGAAACCACTCAATCGCCTGTTGAAGCAAACTACGCCGATGGCTCTAGATTCTATTCGCCTTTAGTTAAAAATATTGCGAAAGAAGAAGCCATAAGTTTAGAAGAGTTAGAAACCGTGCCCGGCACTGGCAAAGACGGTCGTGTCACCAAAAATGACATGCTTAATTATGTCAAAACACGCCAAGCTGCTCCGACCGCAACTTCAGTTGCTGCACCACAAGCTACAACTCCACAACCAGTAATTAAACCTGCACCTGTCAGCATTAACGGTGATGATGAAATCATCGAAATGTCGCGCATGGGCAAGTTGATTTCTAAACACATGACGGCAAGTGTGCAAACTTCGGCACACGTACAATCGTTTATTGAAGTTGATGTTACTAAAGTTTGGAACTGGCGCAATCGTCATAAAGTGGCTTTCCAAAAACGCGAAGGTGGAAAATTGACCTTCACTCCTATTTTTATGCACGCCATTGCAACAGCGGTTAGAGAATTTCCATTGATCAACATTTCTGTAGATGGCGAACGCATCATTAAACACAAACACGTCAACCTCGGGATGGCTACGGCTTTACCTGATGGCAACTTAATTGTGCCGGTGATTCGCGATGCCGATCAGCTCAATATTTTAGGCATGGCTAAAAAGGTTAACCAATTGGCTCAGCAAGCCCGTCACGGCAAATTAAGTCCTGACGCTACTGCTGGTGGCACGTATACCGTTACTAATGTCGGTTCATTTGGAAGTATTATGGGTACGCCTATTATCAATCAACCTCAAGTAGCTATTTTGGCCTTGGGAGCGATTCGTAAAGTTCCGGCTGTTATTGAAACTCCAGATGGTGATTTTATTGGTATTCGTTATAAAATGTTCCTTTCACATAGTTATGACCATCGTGTTGTCAACGGTGCTTTAGGCGGTATGTTTATCAAGCGTGTCAAAGAAATCCTAGAAGGTTTTGACGATACTCAAACAGTATAAACACTCAGTAATTCATATCAAAACAGCTCGGCATCGTGTCGAGCTGTTTTAGTTTATATCCGTTTTGAATTTACCGATTCAAGTTCCCTATGATTCTTTTTTTAAGAGACATAATTCTATTACAAGGCTTCTTAGTATTTTTGGAACCTCAAGATTTTAGTTATGCGCGTTATTAAACAATTTTTCACTGCCTCATTTTTGTGTTTAGCTATTGCCTGCACAAAGCCTACGCTTTATCGCGAAGACAACATCAGTGTTTCAAAAGCCAATATTCATCTTATTTGTCACACACTCAAAAGCCAGTTTCACAACTATTCTTGTGTGGCTTATTTTGACAAAACCTACAAAGTGCAGGACAGTGTTGAAACCATAAAAATTCAGTTACAGCAAGAAAGGCTACACCTCATTTATAAGACTACAGCAACTGAAAACGGATCAATCTATGAGCAATACGAACAGCTTATTGACAGTTTACGCATTGACCAAACTTCATCTACATTTTCATTTTTATGACAAGTCTAAACGCATTTTAATATCGCCGCGCTCATAATGTCCCGGTTCAAATTCAACTTCTTTAAATCCCATTTTCACATACAGACTTAGTGCTGGTTTTAAATTGGTATCTGAAAATAATTCTAGTGCTGAAAACTTGTGTTCTCGCGCAAAGTGAATCGCAAATTTGAGTAATTTTTTCCCTAAACCTAAGCCTTGATAAGTTTCTGAAACCGCCATTTTACCTAGCTCATAAACGTCTTCGCTTACCGGCATAAGGGCAAAACACCCTATAATCTCTCCTTTAAACTTAGCGTAAAACACAAAACCGCCCCAATCTATAATATACTTTTTCGGATTGGATAAGGTGATTTCATCATTCTTTTCTACCCTAAAATACTTCGTTAACCAACTGTAATTTAAATCTTTTAATGCCTGTTTATACGTTTCAGAATACGGAATAATTTCTACTGCATCTAGCGAGAATAATGGGTTCATAATCTAAGTTGAGTTGGGTTAAAATGAATCTACTTTCGTTAAAGGAAATAAGATCGGCCTACTGGGAGCGGCATCGTTTTTAAAATTAGCCGCTTGCAAATTGAGCAAGTACAAACCGTCTTTCACACTGTTAGGCACATAAATCAATTCGGTAATAGTCGCTTCTTTTCGGGGTGATTCAGGATAATTCCAAAAGCTGCGATGCCCTACCACATCGCCTTCTTCTTTATCTACAGAAGGCAAGTCAATCAGCAAGTGTTTAATACCTACTTCGCGAATAAATTGCATAGCTTCAACGGGGATATACGGCCAATTACTATGGTCGTAATGTTTGTGCTTTTTGTCATTTTCGTTAGGTAAACTGCGAATAACCAGAGCTTCTACCTCACCTGTTTTCAGGGCTGATGCAAAAGCCGACAACGGTAACACTTTATCATTTTCAACAACTTCTGGTTTGACAGTCAACACGCGAGCCGAAAAGAAAAAGCTTGTCAGGGCTTCTGAAATACTGTAAAATTCAGTTGAAATATGTCCATAACTTTCAGTATGTGTAGCATGGGCATGTGGACTAAATTGGATGCTGTTAAAGTTAACAGAGGCCCCTTCAGACACTTTTCCTATCCAATTACCATTGGTTACTGGCGCAATAACCGGCTCACCTAAATACCAGGCTTGTGGATTTTGCGCGTTGCCTTGTAAAGGTAAAGACAAATCAATAGGCTTGGTTAAATCAGCAGTATAGGTTTTTGCTCCTATGGTCAATAGTGTTTTCACAATGTTCAATTTGAAGTTGTACTAAAATACATATTCGCTGCTAAACTCATCTTTCCAAATCAGCTTTTTTTTGAATTTATCTCCTTTCAATTTTTTATGAATGCGGTAGAATTCGTAAATTGCTCAAGCCCAAATTTGTACTATGAAATTCTGTCTTACCGGCATTTTATGTTTTATCAGCCTACTGAGTTTTGCACAAACACAACCTGTAGATTTTAAAACCCTTCAAGCTGAACTTAGCATCTTTCCTAAAGAAGAAAAAGTTGAAGGCCACATCACGGTGAGCTTTCAACCGCAAGTTGCTACAGATTCTGTTTTTTTAGACGCTAAAAATGTTTCTGCTCAATTAAAACAGAGTACTTCATCTGCTATAAACCTCAGTGTTACAAATCAAAAAATTTGGTTTATAGGTGATTTTAAAGCTCATAAAACCTATACCGTCAGCTTTACTTACAGCGTTACTCACCCTAAAAAATCACTGTATTTTGTAGGCTGGAATAATGGAAGTGATTATCCACAAGTCTGGTCGCAAGGTCAAGGGCATTACACCTCGTATTGGTTGCCGAGTTTAGATGACAAAACCGACAAAATTACCTTTGATTTAACTTATAAAGTTCCACAAGGATTTACAGCTATTAGCAATGGTGAGTTGATCAGCTCGAAGTCAAAAGGGAATCACATGGTTTGGCATTACAAAATGCAACATCCTATGAGCAGCTATTTGGTAGCTTTAACCGTTGGTAACTTCAAAAAGGACATCCGTTTTAGCAGTCAAGGTACACCTATTGAGTTGTATTATCTTCCTAAAGATTCAACAAAAGTAGAACCAACTTACCGCTACAGCACACGTATTTTTGACTTCTTAGAACAAGAAATTGGCGTGGCCTATCCGTGGAAAAACTACAAGCAGATTCCTGTTCGCGATTTTTTATACGCCGGAATGGAAAATACGACAGCTACCATTTTTGCTGAGAATCTGATGACTGATTCTATCGGATTCATCGATCGGAATTACATCAGTGTCAACGCACATGAGCTCGCTCACCAGTGGTTTGGCGATTATATCACCGAAACCGATTCGCGCAGTCATTGGCTACAAGAAGGCTTTGCTACTTACTATGCACTATTAGCGGAACGTGAAATTTTTGGTGATGATTATTTCTATTTTAAATTATTTGAATCGGCACAGCAGCTCAAAGCACGTAGTGACAAAGGTCAAGGTGAAGCCTTAACTAACCCTAAAGCCAATTCGCTTACCTTTTATCAAAAAGGTGCTTGGGCATTAGTTGTACTCCGTCAAAAATTAGGAGATGCCATTTTTAAAAAAGGTATTCAATCTTATTTAAATGCCTATGCCTATCAAAATGTTTCTACTGCTGATTTTATAGCCGTCATGGAAGATGTGAGTCAGAAAGATTTGACAGAATTTGTCAACAATTGGCTCAATCAATCTGCTTTTCAAGCTCAACAAGCGCTCGGTTTACTAAAAACTTCGCCATTTATAAAGAAATTTATGACGCTTAAAGCCTTACAAACTTATCCTTTATCCGATAAAAATGAGCTTTTTTCCGATTATCTAAGTTTTCCTGTCAATGTGTATTTAGGTCAAGAAGTGGTTCACCAATTAGCTACTGCTCCCGTTTCTTCTACCCGTTTAGTTTTATATAAAAAAGCGTTTAATTCAAATAACACCTTGGTGCGGCAAGCTATCGCCGAGTCTCTTCAAGAAATTCCTTTAGCACTTAAAACTGAATTTGAACAGCTATTAAACGACCCTTCTTATTTGACTCAAGAATTGGCCTTGATGACATTGTGGAAAAATTTCCCTAACGAACGCAGCAAATACCTCAACCAGCTACAACATACGCAAGGTTTTTACAATAAGAATATGCGTTTATTGTGGTTGACTTTAAGTTTAGTAACACCTGATTATCATTCAGCTCAAAAAAGTGATTATTATCGTGAATTATCACAATATACACTTCCAAAATACGATTATACCATCCGGCAAAATGCATTTGCACACCTCTATCAAATTGCGAGTTTTACCCCTCAAAACTACAAAGACCTTTTAGAGGCCTGCACGCACCCCGTATGGCAATTTCGCAGTTTTGCCAAGCAATTGTTAGCTGCCCTAGTTAAAGACGCACAACAAAAAACAGCTTTGGAGGCCCTGCTGCCCACCTTAAACTCAAAACAACAACAGATTTTGCAATCTGCTTTACAACCAAAAAAATAACTTATACTTATGACACTTACCCTTGAAGATCTCGTGAGAGAAAACATTAAAAAATTAGTTCCTTATTCTAGCGCCCGCTCTGAATTTAAAGGTTCAGGGATTTTATTAGATGCCAATGAAAATCCTTATGGACAGTACAACCGCTATCCGGATCCATTTCAACTCGAACTGAAAGCTAAACTCGCCAGTGTTAAATCAGTGCGCCCTGAACAAATTTTTCTAGGCAATGGTAGCGATGGCATTGTCGATTTGACTTATCGCATTTTTTGTGAACCCGGAAAAGACAAAGCCCTCAGCTTTCCACCTTCGTTTTTAATGTATGATGTGGCGGCCAATATCAATGCCGTTGATTTGATTAAAGTTCCACTGACTGAAAACTTCCAAATCAATCGCCAAGACTTAGAACCACACTTAAACAATCCTGATTTAAAAGTGATTTTTATCTGTTCGCCTAATAATCCAACGGGAAATCTGATGCACACTGAAGACATCGATTACATTTTAAACAGATTTAAAGGTATTGTGGTATTAGATGAAGCCTACATCGACTTTAGTGAACAGGCTTCATACAGTTCAAAACTCGATCAGTATCCCAACTTGGTTATTTTACAAACACTCAGTAAAGCCTGGGGATTAGCTGGTGGCAGATTAGGCATGGCTTTGATGAGTCCTGAGCTGGTGCACTTTTATAACAAAGTCAAAACGCCTTATAACATCAGTGCCATCAATCAAGAATACGCGTTAAAAACATTAGATGATGTCGCTTTGTTTAAAACACACCTCAACGCCATTTTAGAGGAGAAAAAGAAAGTTGTTACTGCTTTAGAAAACTCTCCGCTCATCAAAAAGGTTTATCCTTCAGATACAAATTTTATGTTTGTTGAAGCTTATAATGGTCCTCAACTTTATCAAGACTTAATCGCTCACAACATCATTGTGCGCAATCAAGACAGGGTACGCAAAAATTGCTTGCGCATTACAACTGGTTCTCCTGAGGAGAATATCAAATTGTTTGAGGCTTTAACCGCATTAGCCTAAAAGTTCAAAACTAAAACTGCTTAATTATTTATACTAAAAAATCCTCATATCTATCAACATTTAGATAGGCATGAGGATTTTTATTAAGTTATAAATCTATCGTTAAAGTTTACAAACTTTCAACGATAGCATTTAAAGTTTGACTTGGACGCATTTGTGCGTAAACCAATTCGTCATTAGGCAGGTAATAGCCTTTCAAGTCAACAGCTTTACCTTGAACAGCATTCAATTCATCGACAATTTCAGCTTCATTATCAGCTAATTGTTTAGCAATCGGAGTAAATTCAGCTTTAAGGTCAGCATCTTCATCTTGAGCAGCTAAAGCTTCAGCCCAATACGTAACCAAATAGAAATGGCTTCCGCGATTATCGAGTTCGCCTACCTTACGAGACGGTGATTTTTGATTGTCTAAGAATTTATCAGTAGCGGCATCGAGTGTTTTTGCTAACACTAAGGCTTTAGCGTTATCACAAGTTTTACCT
The DNA here is from genome assembly GCA_964451785.1 of uncultured Flavobacteriaceae bacterium. GTDB lineage: Bacteria > Bacteroidota > Bacteroidia > Flavobacteriales > Flavobacteriaceae > JAJYSO01. The sequence goes on along the minus strand of CAYVJG010000011.1, from coordinate 58,709 downwards.
AAGTGCTCTAAAGACACAGCCAAGGCTAAAAACTCACCTAAAGAATCCCAACGCAAGTGATTTTCTTTTACAAATTGTTGAACGTGTTTAGGCGCAGAACCACCGGCACCAGTTTCAAACAAGCCACCGCCGTTCATCAATGGTACAATTGACAACATTTTGGCACTAGTTCCTAATTCGAGAATTGGGAATAAATCAGTCAAGTAATCGCGTAACACATTTCCGGTTACAGAAATTGTATTTTCACCTTTTTTAGCGCGTTCAAGCGAGAAGTTAGTGGCTTCAACCGGGTTCATGATACGGATATCGAGACCTTCAGTTTGCTCTTCGGCCAAATAAGCATTTACTTTTTTGATCAACTCAGCATCGTGGGCGCGTTCTTTATTTAACCAGAAAATTGCAGGCCATTGTGTTTCAGAAGCACGCTTAACCGCCAATTGTACCCAGTTGTGTACTGGCGCATCTTTAGTTTGGCAAGCTCTCCAGATATCCCCTTCTTCTACATCATGAGCTATAAGTACGGCACCTGTAGTAGCGTTAACAATCTCTACTTTACCATCAGCTTTTAATTCAAAAGTTTTATCATGTGAACCATATTCTTCAGCTTTTTGAGCCATCAAACCAACATTTTGAACAGTTCCCATTGTTGTTGGATCAAAAGCGCCGTTTTGTTTACAAAATTCAACGGTTGCATCATAAATACCGGCATAGCTACTGTCAGGAATTACTGCAATAGTATCACGCGTGTCTCCTTTAGCATCCCACATTTTACCAGAGTTGCGAATCATAGCCGGCATTGAAGCATCGATAATCACATCACTTGGCACGTGTAAGTTTGTAATGCCTTCATCAGAATTAACCATAGCTAAATCTGCACTAGTTTCGAGTACAGCGTTAAAAGCAGCCTTAATTTCTGCTGCTTTATCAGCAGGCAAGGTTTCAACAGCCGCTAAAACAGCACCAAAACCGCTAGTTGCATCAGCGCCACAAGCTTTTAAATCAGCTGCATATTTTGTATAAACCTCTTCAAAGTACACTTCAACAGCATGCGCAAAAATGATAGGATCGGACACCTTCATCATAGTTGCTTTCATGTGTAATGAAAAGAGAATACCTTTAGCTTTAGCTTCAGCAATTTCTTGAGCTAAAAAGGTTTTTAATGCTTTTTTACTAATAAATGTACCATCAATAACTTCTCCTTTCAACAAGTCTAAGCCTTCTTTAAGAATTGTAGTTTGACCTGCTTTATCGGTAAACTGAATAGTTACGGTACAAGCTTCATCAACGGTCACTGACTTTTCATTGTGGTGAAAATCATCAGCAGACATGGTTGACACACTTGTTTGTGAATCACTAGACCAAGCTCCCATAGAATGCGGATGCTTTTTCACAAAGTTTTTAACCGCTTGAGGTGCACGACGGTCAGAATTTCCTTCGCGAATAACAGGGTTTACAGCACTCCCTTTTACTTTGTCATAACGAGATTTGACAGATTTTTCTTCATCAGTTTTAGGGGTTGAAGGATAATCAGGAAGCGCAAAGCCTTTAACTTGCAATTCTTTAATCGTATTGAGTAATTGCGGCATTGAGGCACTGATGTTAGGCAGTTTGATCAAGTTAGCTTCAGGTTGCTTTACCAACTCACCCAATTCAGCTAATGCATCAGGGGTTTGTTGTTCGGCTGAAAGCACTTCTGGAAATTTAGCCAATACACGCGCAGCTAAAGAAATATCTTTTAGCTCGATATCAATGTTTGATGATTTTGTAAAAGCTTTTACCATTGGTAAAAATGAATGCGTAGCCAAAGCTGGAGCTTCATCAGTCTTGGTATAAGTAATCTTAGGATTTACGCTCATAGATAAATATTTTAATAGTATGACCTATATATATAAGGTATATATTCCTTAATAATATAAAAAATGAATGAACCGCAAATATAATAAATTAGAGAAGCATAGAAAATGATTAGATTATTAAGAATGTATAAACCGCTGAAAGTCTGTATTCTTCAAGTAGCTTCAAAAATCACCAACAAACCCGTTTAATTTAAAAACTCAAAAAAATCTTATAACTCAGTAATTATCAATTATTTATACGGTTATTTATTAAAATTTAAAATTAATAATACTCATTAAGCCCGTAAATATTTACTAATTTCTGCTTGAAATTAGAATAAAATTTATAATTTAGTTACAGAAAACAATAAAAGGTACCGTAAATAGCCTGTTTATTTTTTATCCATTTAGGGTGAATTGAGAAAGAATCGTCAAAAAATCGACTTATTTTTTCATCTAAACATAAAGTATTGTATATTTGCCTAAACCTTTTGTGTAAAACACATTAATAATTATCTATTATGAGAAAGTTATCTCTATTTTTTGCGTTATTATCTATTGGATATGTTGCGCAAGCACAAGACGACGGTTCTAGTAAAGTTGACAACAATGAATACAACAACTACAACCACTGGTCAATTGAACTCCAAGGCGGTATGACTAAACCTGCTCGCCCAATGGCTTCAGGATTTGCTACTGAAAGTCCTGACTTTTGGCAAGCTGATTTAGGTGTTCGTTACATGATTAATGACAAATTCGGTTTGAAATTAAGTGCTGGCTATAACCACTTTGAAAACGCTGACGGTACTAACCCGTTTGAAAGTCAAATTATGCGTGGACAATTAGAAGGTGTTGTAAACCTCGGTACAGTTTTAGGTTTTAGAGAATGGACTAACACTTTTAATGTTCTAGGACATGCTGGTGCTGGTTTTGCTTCTATGTCTTCTGAAGATCCATATGATTATGGTGATGACCCAATGGGCTTTATTGTGGCTGGTATTACACCGCAAGTTCGCTTGAGCAACCATTTCACTTTATCATTAGATGCATCAATTTTTGGTAACTTTAGACAAGATCATACTTTTGATGGCTCTGGACCTTCTAACACTCGTGGATTTAACGGATATTACTTAAACGGATCTATCGGTATAGCTTACTCATTTGGTAAAGCTGAAAAACACGCTGACTGGTATGGTGCTAACGATGACCCTATCTATGATCAAGTGGCTCAGTTAACTGAAGATGTTGACAAAATTAAAGGAGACCTTCAAGATACTGATCGCGATGGTGTACCTGATTACTTAGACAAAGAAGCTAACACTCCTGCTGGATTAGCTGTTGATAACCACGGTCGTGTGGTAGACCAGAACAATAACAACATTCCTGATGAGTTAGAAGATGCTTTAGATGCTCGTTATGGTGACTCTGGTTCTAGCAACGGAACAATCGAAGAATTAATCAACAATGGTTATGTTAATGTTTATTTCAAATTTGACAGTGACCAACCTGAGATTTATTCTTTACAAGCTATCAACTACTTGGTTATTTACATGACTCAAAACCCTTCAGCTAACGCTGAAATCATAGGCTATGCTGACGAAATTGGTAACCCTGACTACAACCAAAAATTATCTGTGAAACGTGCAGAAAAAGTAAAATCTATTTTGGTTGCTAACGGCATCGATGAAGGTCGTTTAGAAGTTAAAGGAAACGGTGAAGACACATCAGTTGACAAAGGATCTAAAGATGCTCGTCAAATGGTACGTCGTGTTACTTTTAAATTGAAATAATTATTTCAACCTTATATTAAATACACATCAGTGTTTAAAAAAGGCTACTCATTTGAGTGGCCTTTTTTTATGGAGTTCTAAAAAATCACATCTGAAGCAAAAAAATTATTTTTACAATAAGAATAATGCTTATCTTAGTAGTATGATGTTATCTGAAGAATATATACAACAAGAAAATAAAGAAATCGCACAACAGTACAAAGATTTGTTGCGCGTCAGTTATCGCCATTTAGACGACAATGATAAAAAATTAATTCGCAAAGCCTTCGATTTAGCCATTGATGCCCACAATGGGCAACGCCGTAAATCAGGAGAAGCTTATATTTTCCACCCCATTGCTGTAGCTAAAATTGTGGCCGATGAAATCGGCTTAGACGCTACTTCTATAGCTGCTGCTTTATTACACGATGTTGTAGAAGACACCAAATATACCCTTAAGGACATTGAAAAGAATTTTGGAGTAACCATCATGCGTATTGTCGATGGGCTCACAAAAATCAGCAATATAGACCTCGAGCAGGATGTTTCGCTACAAGCCGAAAATTTCAGAAAAATGCTACTCACCCTCAACGAAGATGTGAGAGTAATCCTTATAAAATTAGCTGATAGATTGCACAATATGCGCACTATGGACTCTATGCCACCATACAAACGCTTGCAAAAATCATCAGAAACCCTTTACATATACGCCCCTCTTGCTCATCGGATTGGCTTGTATAATACTAAAACTGAATTAGAGGATTTAGGGTTAAAATATACAGAACCTGAAATTTATCAAGATATTGAAACGCGATTAATAGAAACTAAAGAAGAACGTAACACTTACATAAAAACCTTTTCTAGCATTATTTCGACAGCCTTAAACGCTGAAAACATTGATTATTACATCAAAGGGCGTACGAAATCGATTTATTCCATTCGCAAAAAAATCTTGGCACAAAGTATTTCTTTTGATGAGATTTACGACAAATTCGCCATTCGGATTATTTACAAAAGTGATCCATCTACTGAAAAATTTCTCGCTTGGAAAATATATTCAATAGTCACTGACAACTTTCGTCCAAATCCTACGCGGTTGCGCGATTGGATTTCTTCTCCTAAGTCTACCGGTTATGAAGCCTTACACATTACCGTCATGGGACCTAAAGGGCGTTGGGTTGAAGTACAAATTCGCAGTGAACGTATGCACGACATTGCCGAACGCGGTTATGCAGCGCATTATAAATACAAACATCAAGATGACAAAAACAAGGATGACAATCTAGATGACTGGCTCAACCGCCTACGCGAAGCCTTGGAAAATCAAGAAACAAACGCTGTTGATTTTGTTGAGCAATTTAAACTCAATCTTTACGCCAAAGAAATTTTTGTTTTTACTCCTCAAGGGGATTTAAAATCGCTCCCTAAAGGCTCTACTCCATTAGACTTCGCCTTTAGCATACATACAGAAATTGGTTTACACACCAGAGGAGCTAAAGTAAATGGAAAGTTAGTACCTCTAAGCAGAACGCTCAAAAGTGGTGATCAGGTAGAAATCATTACTACTGAACAAGTTAAGCCTACCATTAAGTGGCTTGATTACGCCAATACTGGACGCGCTCGTTCAAAAATCAAAACAGCTTTAAAAGCCGAGAAAAAAGAACAAGCAGATTTAGGGAAAGAAATTTTACGCCGAAAATTACGCGCCCAAAAAATTCCTTTTAACGACAAAACTATCCAAGGACTCATTCGGTTTTTTAACCTACAAACGAGTTTAGATCTTTATTATCGGGTTAAAATAGGCACTATTGACAATATCGCCTTAAAAAAGTATGCCGCTACACGCAGCAACGCCTTGATGTCTTTGTTTAAAACCCGAATTCGCAAACCCACCCAAGCGGTTTCACAACACGCTGAAGAAATAACAACCAATTACGATCAACTTGTTTTTGGTGAAAATGAAGAACAATTAAATTATACCTTAGCGAATTGCTGTAACCCCATCCCAGGTGATGATGTTTTTGGATTTTTAACAGTCAATAAAGGCATAAAAGTTCACAAATCAAATTGCCCTAATGCTATTCAGTTGCAGAGTAATTATGCCTATCGCATTATTCGCGCTAAATGGATTGACTCATCGCAAGAAGAATTTAGAGTCGTCCTAAAACTCAGTGGACTAGACAATTTAGGCTTACTCAGCGATATCACTAGAGAAATCTCTAAAAACCTGCATGTCAACATGCAATCTGTATCTTTTGAGAGTCAAGGCAATATGTTTGAAGGTAAAATAGCCCTACGGGTCAATAACAACACGATCTTAAAAAAACTTATTAAACGCCTAAAAGAAATAGATGGAATTGATAAGGTAACCCGCGAATAAAGTTTAAATTTGCATCCTATGAAGACGTCTGATAAACAAAATAACGACCAAGCGGTGGTCAAAAATGTATTTACCAAGTTTTTGGAAGAAAATGCCCACCGTAAAACCCCTGAGCGCTTCGCTATTTTACACGAAGTGTATGATCAAAACAATCATTTTGATATAGAATCACTTTATATCATCATGAAAAATAAAAACTATAGAGTTAGTCGTGCCACATTATACAACACTATTGAATTACTGTTAGAATGTGGCCTGGTGCGTAAACATCAATTTGGGAAAAATCAAGCCCAATATGAAAAATCTTATTTTGATCAACAACACGATCACGTCATCTTAACAGATACAGGAGAAGTGATTGAATTTTGTGATCCTCGCATTGAGTCTATCAAAAAAACTATAGAAGAAGTTTTTGATTTGGAAATTAGTAATCATTCTCTTTATTTTTACGGCACAAAGAAAAACACATCCAAAGAATAATTTTATGGCAGTTGATTTGCTACTCGGCCTACAATGGGGCGATGAAGGAAAAGGAAAAATCGTTGATGTCTTAACTGGCAATTACGATATTATTGCGCGTTTTCAAGGCGGTCCTAATGCAGGACACACCTTAGAATTTGACGGCATAAAACACGTTTTACGAACTATCCCATCAGGAATATTTCATCCTAAAGCGACTAACCTAGTCGGCAATGGAGTGGTCATCGATCCGGTGGTTTTTTGTCAAGAATTAGCTAGTTTAGATAAATTTGATTTAGATTACACTTCTAAAATCATTATCTCAAAACGCGCGCACGTCATTCTTCCTACCCATCGCTTGCTCGACGCGGCATCTGAAGCCTCTAAAGGGAAAGCGAAAATTGGCTCTACCTTAAAAGGTATCGGGCCAACTTATATGGATAAAACCGGTAGAAATGGATTTAGAATCGGTGATTTTGAAGCCCCTAACTGGAAAGAAAAATACCGTGATTTAGCAGACAAACACGAAAAAATGATTGCTAATTACGAAGTTGACATTCAATATAATCTACCAGAGTTAGAAAAAGAATTTTTTGAAAGCGTTGAAACTCTTCGTCAATTAAAATTTATTGATTCAGTAGCTTATCTTCACCAAGCTCAAGTCGACGGCAAAACTATTCTTGCTGAAGGGGCGCAAGGTTCCCTACTTGACATTGATTTTGGAACCTACCCTTTTGTCACTTCAAGCAACACTACTGCTGCCGGTGCTTGTACAGGTTTAGGGGTTTCTCCTAAACAAATTGGCGAGGTTTTTGGTATCTTTAAAGCCTATACTACACGTGTAGGAAACGGCCCATTCCCTACAGAACTCTTTGATGAAACTGGAGCGGAAATGGCTAAAAAAGGTCACGAATTCGGCGCGGTAACCAAACGCCCTAGACGTTGTGGTTGGTTAGACTTAGTAGCCCTTAAATACACGATTAATGTTAATGGTGCTACACAATTATCCATGATGAAAGGCGATGTGCTTAGTGGTTTTGACACCCTTAAAGTCTGCACCGCTTATGAGTATAAAGGTGAAAAATTAAACCACTTACCTTACTCTCTTGAAAGCGATGAGGTTAAGCCTATTTACACTGAATTAAAAGGCTGGAGTGAAGATTTAACACAAATCACTTCTGCTGATGAATTTCCTAAAGCCTTTGCTGATTACATTAAATTCATCGAAAACTTTGTAGGAGTGCCTATCAAAATTGTATCTGTAGGTCCCGACCGCAAACAGACCATCAATCTGTAACTAGATTAGTTTTACAGAAAGATTTTAAATTTTGAGCCTTTAAAAAGTAATTCATTTGAAGACACTACTTATATCTATAGGAATGCTGTTGCTCACATTGAGCAACAGCATTCTTTATGCTCAAGAACAAAAGTCTAAAGAAATTGACTATACCAGTGAGCGCACCGCTAAAGATGAAGTAAAATATCCCGGTGCCCTGCTTTTATACAAAGTCAACAACCAAGTTACCTTTACGCACGAAGGTATTAAAGTGTGGGGAGATCAAGCTATTTTTTACAAAGCAGAACAATTTTTTCGCTCCTCCGGACACATTAAAATGAAACAAGGTGACACCATTACTATGACCAGTGGTTATGCCGAATACAATGGTAATACGCAATTTGCTTTTGCCAGTAACAATGTTCATTTGATTACCGAATCAACTCATTTATCTACTGACACTTTATTCTTTGATCGTCAAAAACAAGAAGCTTTCTACCGCAGTGGTGGAACGGTAAAAGATTCAGCCAGCACCATTGTCAGTCAAATAGGACGCTACTATACCGAACAAAAAAAATATACTTTTTTACAAGATGTAGTGGTTACCAACGCCAATTATACCATTCACTCCAATCACATTGATTATTATACCGAAACCGGAGAAGCTTACCTTTATGGCCCTTCAACTATTGTGAGCGATGATGGCAATAAAATTTACTGTGAACGCGGCTACTACAACACCCAGCAAGATTATGGGTACTTTATAAAAAATTCAACTATCTATTACAAAGATCGCATCTTAAAAGGCGATAGTCTTTACTTTAATCGCAAAACACATTTTGCTTCCGCTACTAATAACATTAAAATCATTGACACCACCAATCAATCTGTTGCCAGTGGACATTATGCCGAAGTTTATCGCGATAAAGACTCTGTTTTTATCACTAAACGTGCTTTAGTAGCTAAAGCTCAAGGACAGAAAAACGACAGTATCTATATTCATAGTGATACTATTATGGTCACAGGAAAACCTGAACACCGCCTTGTTCGTGCATTTTACAACGCTCGCGTTTTTAAAACAGATATGAGTGGCCGTAGTGACTCGCTTATCCTCAATGAAAACACAGGGGTCACTAAGATGCTCGGTAATCCGGTGATGTTTAACGGACTTACTCAACTCACAGGTGACACACTTGAATTATTTAGCGACACCATCACCAATAAACTCGATTCTATCAGCGTATACAATCACGCCTTCCTCAATCAGAAGGATACTTTAGGTGGGTTTAATCAAGTAAAAGGCAAATTTATGTATGGCCTTTTTACAGACAACAAACTCACAGAAGCTAATTTTATCAAAAACACAGAAACCATTTACTATTGGCGAGATGGCAAAACGGGCGATTTGATCGGTATCAATAAAGCCGTAGCTTCTGAAATTCAGATCACATTTTTAAACAATGAAATTGAAAGCATTTCTTATATTGAAAGTCCACAAAACATTACGCATAAACCCACAGATCTCCCTAAAAATGCGCGCAAATTAAGAGGGTTTATCTGGCGTGGAGACGAACGCATTTTAACTAAAGAACAACTCTTTGAAGGCGATCCTCCACTCGATCTACCTAAAATAAAAGGAATTCCGCTTCCTAAAGTCGAGCAGTTTTTCAGTCCTCTTGATGAGCGAAAACAGCCTTTACTCAACGATAAATCGCGCTTAGACCCTCAGCAATTACAGCCTCTAAAATCTGATAGCCCCGTCTTACCTCAAGATTCTTCAACTGTAAAACAAGACAGTATAATTTTACCCAAAAATGTTTTTAAATCTACTGATACTCAGTAAATTTGCAAGCGTAATTATACTTTATAGTTTCAATTAGAAACCATTCACTTAAGTCAAAACACGTTGATTTTTCACTGTAAGATTGGATAATTCATCTGATAAGCAGTTTATGTAATATGAACAAAAAATTTTTAGAATACCAAGCACAAACCAGCACACATCCTCTAGGCTTAGAAGTTGATCACGCTAAAGGAAGCTATATTTACAGCACTTCAGGCAAAGCTTATTTAGACTTTGTATCAGGTGTATCGGCCTGTAGTTTAGGGCATTGTCACCCACGCGTAACCAGCGCTATAAAACAGCAAGTTGACCGCTATATGCACGTGATGGTTTACGGTGAATACGCCCAATCTCCGGCTTTTGAATACGCTAAATTATTAGCCGAGCACTTGAGTATTCCCAACGCACAAACCTATTTAGTCAACAGCGGTACTGAAGCTGTTGAAGGAGCTTTAAAACTCGCCAGACGCTATACAGGACGTCAAGAAATTATAGCCGCCAAACACGCTTATCACGGCAACACCATGGGTTCATTGAGTCTTATGGGCTATGAAGAACGCAAAAAACCTTTTGAGCCACTTATTCCGGAAGTGTCGTTTATAGAGTTCAACAATCTTGACGATTTAGAGCAAATTACATCGCGTACGGCTTGTGTCATTTTGGAAACCATTCAAGGTGGAGCCGGATTTATTGAACCGCAACCCGGTTATTTGCAAGCTGTCAAAGCCCGTTGTGAATCAACCGGAACCTTACTTATTTTAGATGAAATTCAACCTGGATTTGGACGTACCGGAAAATTATTTGGCTACGAACATTACGGAATTATCCCTGACATTATAGCCATCGGAAAAGGCATGTGCAGCGGACTTCCAGCAGGGGCTTTTGTAGCTTCAGAAAAAATCATGAGCAGCCTTAAACAGGGACCGGAAATGTCACACCTAACAACCTTTGGAGGAAATCCGGTTATCGCATCCGCAGCACTAGCGACATTAAAAGAAATCACTGAAACCGATTTAATTCCTCAAACGTTACAGAAAGAAAAATTATTTCGATCATTGTTACAACATCCATTGATTACAGAAATTAGAGGCAAAGGATTGATGTTGAGTTTAATTTTAAAAACACCAGAAATAGCTAATGAACTTATCTTAAGTGCTCATCGAGAAGGCCTAATCTTATTTTGGTTACTCATTGAAAAACGCGCTGCGCGAATCACACCTCCGCTCACCATATCTACAACTGAGATTAAGGAGGGCTGTGCACAAATTATTTCTATATTAGACCGCATTCAACGCGAAAATTGTTAATTACTTTGTTGATAAGCTTAACAAGTCACTAACAAAAAACAAAAAATTAAAGCTTACATTTAGATTTATTAAAATAAAACTTTTTATGATAGAGTTTGATCACGATGAAGATGGAGATTTGTCATTAATAAAATTTGAGAACATGCTCAAAACTAATGATATCTTGTTTTTTGATGCGGATGAATTTGAGCAAATTATCTGTCACTATTTAGAGATAGGCAAAACTGCACTGGCGCGAAAAGCCGTAAAAATTGCCCTTTCGCAACACCCCGATTCTACAGCTTTAAAACTCTTAAAAGTTGAAGTTTTACTGCTTGATGATAAACTTATTCAAGCCGATGAATTACTCAATCGTATATACGAGATAGAACCCTCTAACCCGGATGTATATATTCACAAAGCTAGCATTTTATCAAAACAAGGCTTGCATAGAGAGGCTATTGACTTATTAGAAGGTGCCGAAGCTATTTTACAAGATGATGAAGATGTCGATTCTATCATCGCGATGGAATACATGTTTGTAGAAGATTATCAGCAGGCCAAAAATTATTTTATCAAGTGTTTACAACTCGACCAAGAAGATTCTGCTGCTCTTTATAATTTAATTTTCTGTTTTAATTACCTCGATCAAAATCAAGAAGCCATTGAGTTTTTAAATGATTTTTTAAATCACCATCCTTATTCAGAAATTGGATGGCATCAATTGGGACTGCAATACAAAATCAAACGCCAATATGAACAGGCCTTAGATGCTTTTGAATACGCCATCATATCAGACGATGAATTTGTAGGCGCTTACATGGAAAAAGCTAAAATTTTAGAGCGCTTTAATCGCTATTCCGAAGCTATTGACTGCTATCTTATCACGCTTGATATCGAAGACCCAACGGCTTTTGCCTATCTGCGTATCGGGAAGTGTTATCAGAAATTACAAAGCGGCAATTTAGCGCTGCAATATTACAACAAAGCTTTACAAGAAGACCCACTTCTCGACAAAGCTTGGGTAGCCATCACTGATTTTTTCTGCATTCAAAGAGATTTTGGACAAGCGCTTTATTACATCGAACGCGCCATAGCCATTGATAGTGAAAACGTAAAATATTGGGAGCGTTATGCCCGAATAAATCGTGAGCTCAAACAGCTAAAAGCAGCTGATCACGGCTTTGAAAAAGCGATGGAATTCGGTAATTATGAGGCAGCCATTTGGATTAACAGATGTGATATCCTCATTGGGTTAAGCCAACTCAAACTGGCTGTGACGCTTATGGAAGAAGCGCTGAATTATTATCCTGAAAACGCTGATATCCTCTATAGATTAGCCGGTCTGTACTTTAAGATTAATGACAACGAAAAAGGGCAATCAGTTCTGCGTAAAGCTTATGTGCTAGATAAGGAAAAAGCACTTATTCTTTATGATTTATTCCCACATATTTATCAATCTGAAATCGTACAAAATTACCTCAGTATAAAAAACCATTAGTGATACGTATTAAATACTGATGAAGCTACATTATAAGCCGACTCAAAACTGGACATTTTTAAACCAGTGTCGGCTTTTTCTGTATTAAAATAAGACAACATTTTCTCCGTAGGCATGTTTCCTGTCAATTCATCTTTAGCCATTGGGCAGCCTCCAAACCCTTGAATAGCACCATCAAATCGCCTACAGCCAGCTCGATAGGCTGCATTCACTTTTTCATACCACAAATTTGGTGTGGTGTGTAAATGCGCTCCAAATTCAACTTGTGGATATTGCGGAATTAACTGAGAAAACAAATAAGTAATCGTTTCGGCATCAGATGTGCCAACAGTATCAGAGAGCGATAAAATCTCTACGCCCATAGCCGCTAATTTTTCAGTCCACTCGCCTACAATCTCAACATTCCACGGATCACCATAAGGGTTACCAAATCCCATAGATAAATAAGCAACTACCTTTTTATTTGATGCTTCAGCTACTTCTAATATATCTCCTAACACGGCTACAGATTGTGCAATAGTCTTGTGTGTATTGCGCATTTGAAAATTTTCAGAAATTGAAAATGGATAACCAAGAAAGTCAATCTCAGTATGCTGAGCAGCGGCTTTAGCACCACGCAAATTAGCTACAATAGCCAAAAGCTTGCTTGTTGTTGCCCCTAAATCTAATTGTGCTAATACCTCCGCAGTATCAACCATTTGAGGAATGGCCTTGGGAGAAACAAAACTACCAAAATCTATAGTATCAAATCCGCAGCGCAAAAGGGCTTGGATATAATCGACTTTTTTAGCTGTTGGAATAAAAGGTTTTATGCCCTGCATAGCATCGCGTGGACATTCAATAAGTTTTACGTGCTCCATAGCCCAAATATACTAAAGAAAACGTATTGTTAAAACCTTTTTAAAATTAAAAACACATTGAAGTTTTATTTTGATTTCTCGGCTCTAAGCTACACCAACACAAAACCAGCAATACCCATAAAAACAACGATTTGTAACCATTTAAACCAAACTCCTAGTTTAGTGTTCTGGCGCAAGTTAGCCGATATTTTATCTGCAAAAAATGCGACTCCACAAAAAATAATAAAGGCTTGCAATAAAAACAATCCACCTAAACTGTAAAATTGTACGACCAAATTGCCTGTTGAATCCCACAAAAAACCAGGAAAAAACGCCAAAAAGAAAATGACTACCTTCGGGTTCACCAAATTCATAATAAACCCACGTTTGTAAAGTTGCAAACTTTTTTGACGAGGTGCTGAATCTGTTTTAAACTGTACTTCAGCATCAGCACAATAGGTTTTCCACGCCAAATACAATAAGTAGCAGGCTCCAACAACTTTTATCCCCCACAAAGCAATAGGTTCTTCCTTAATTAATGCCGCTAACCCAAAGGCTACTAATGAAGTGTGAATTACAATTCCTGACACCAAGCCTGCCGCAGTAATCACACCTGCTTTTTTTCCATTAACCACACTCTGTACCAAGACATAAATAATATCAGGGCCAGGCGCAAAGGTCAATAAGGCTGCTGCTATGACAAAGGCTATGAGCTGGTCAATCATCACTAATTAAGCCTTTCTATCAGTATCAAGAATAGCTTGATTAATAGCTTTTATCAACTGTGGTCCCTCATAAATAAACCCGGTATACAATTGTACCAAACTTGCTCCTGCTTCTAATTTCTCAAGGGCATCTTCAGGGGAGTGAATTCCACCTACACCTATAATAGGGAAAGCCTTATTACTTTTTTCAGTTAAAAAGCGTATCACTTCAGTAGAGCGTTTGCACAGTGGTTTGCCACTTAAGCCTCCGGTTTCTGAGCGATGGTCAGACGCTAACCCCTCGCGGGCAATGGTAGTATTAGTAGCAATAACGCCGTCTATTTGTGTTTGTTTAACGATGTCTATAATATCTAGCAACTGGTCATCAGACAAATCAGGAGCTATTTTAAGTAAAATCGGTTTTGATTTAGATTTAGCCTTATTGAGCTGTTGTAAAGTGTTAAGCAGATTCATTAAGGGCTCCTTATTCTGTAATTCGCGCAAATTAGGTGTGTTAGGCGAACTGACATTAACTACAAAATAATCAACTACCGGAAACAAAGCTTCAAAGCCGATTTTATAATCTTCAACAGCTGATGCATTAGGCGTCACTTTGTTTTTGCCAATGTTTCCGCCTATTAAAATTCCGCTATGATTTTCTTTAAGGCGTTCAACTGCGTCTTGGACACCTTGATTATTAAATCCCATGCGATTAATAATACCAGAGTCTTTTTTTAAGCGAAACAGTCGTTTTTTAGGATTTCCAGGTTGTGCTTTAGGCGTCAAAGTACCTATTTCTATAAACCCAAACCCCAATCCGCTGAGTTCTTTATACAGTTTTGCGTCTTTATCTAATCCTGCCGCTAAGCCGACAGGGTTCTTAAATTTTAATCCAAAAACCTCGCGCTCTAAACGCGAATCATTGATGACATATTTGCGTTTTAAAAACTGGGGAACTCCCGGAATTTGATGAGTAAATTTTAAAAATGAAAAGGTAAAATGATGAATTTTTTCAGGGTCAAATTTAAACAATAAAGGTCTGATGATAGACTTATACATAGAACTGTAGATTTTGGCAAAAATAATTCAATTCGCAAAGATAAAAGTAAATTTAGCAAAGTCTTTGCTTTGGATTTTGGTTTCCTTATTTTTGAAGAATAAATAATCAGAATTGAAGGCCTTTAGAATAGATAAACCTAAGTCATCAGCACTTAAAAATTTCTTTTCTTTAAAGTTTCTTCTCTACAACTTAAAAGTTATCAAATGATCGATAAACAACAGCTTATTGATCGCTTTGTCAGCTATGTAACAGTTGACACCGAAAGCGACCCTAAGAGCAACACGACGCCGAGTACTGAAAAACAATGGAATTTAGCCAATCAGCTTGTTGAAGAGTTGAAAAAGATTGGACTTAGCGATGTGACTATTGACGAGAATGCCTACGTCATGGCTACTCTACCCAGCAATGTATCGCACGAAGTTCCTGTAATTGGATTTGTATCACACTTTGACACCTCTCCTGATTTTACAGGAAAAGATGTTAATCCGCAAATCATTGACAATTATGATGGAAAAGATATTGTCTTAAACGAAGCTGAAAACATCGTGCTTTCTCCATCTGAATTTAAAGACTTGGAGTTGTACAAAGGCCAAACGCTTATCACTACAGATGGCACTACTCTACTAGGTGCTGATGACAAAGCTGGCATTACTGAAATTGTTTCGGCTATGGAATATTTAATCAATCATCCTGAAGTGAAACACGGAAAAATTCGCATTTGTTTCACTCCAGATGAGGAAATTGGTCGCGGTGCTCACAAATTTGATGTTGAGAAATTTGGTGCTGAATGGGGCTATACGATGGATGGGAGTAAAATTGGAGAGCTCGAATATGAAAACTTCAATGCTGCCGGTGCTGTCGTAAAAGTAAAAGGAAAAATTGTTCATCCGGGTTATGCTAAGGGTATCATGGTAAACAGTCTCTATATAGCTCAAGATTTTGCCCGTTCATTACCTAAACTAGAAACACCTGAGCATACTGAAGGGCGAGAAGGTTTCTTTCACCTTATGCACATGGAGGGCAAAGTTGAAGAAACTACGTTACAGTATATCATCAGAGATCACGACAGAGAACACTTTGAAGCGCGCAAGCAAATGATGCTTGATCTCGCTGCAGAAATTAATGCGCAACAAGGTAAAGAAGTCATTTCTGTTGAAATTAAAGATCAATATTTCAACATGCGCGAAAAAGTTGAACCAGTCATGCACATTGTTGATCTTGCAGAGCAAGCCTTAAAAGATGCCGGCATCAAACCGCTTATCAAACCTATTCGCGGTGGTACAGATGGCGCTCAACTTTCATTTATGGGCTTACCATGTCCTAATATTTTTGCTGGAGGACACAACTTTCACGGACGCTATGAGTTTGTGCCTGCAGAAAGTATGTTGAAAGCTATTGAAGTTATTGTAAGAATTGCTGAACTTACAGCTAATAAATACGAGGCTTAACCTCATCAGATTTTTACCTATAAAAAAAGCAGCTCAATTGAGCTGCTTTTTTTTGTTGTGTAGAGTGATTACAAAAGTGATTACTTTTTATCTGACTCAGGTTGATTGCGTTTTTCTGACATTTCTAAAGAAATAGCAGAGCGATCAAAAGTGATTTTTCCGGCTCCAGTTTCAATAATAACTGTTCCTGCACTTTCAACAATATCAACTACTTTTCCGTACATCCCGCTTTTAGTAACAATCTTATCGCCTCGTTTTAGGCTTTCAGAAAATTGCTTTTCTTTTTTGCGTTGTTTCATCTGCGGTCTAATCATAAAAAAGTAAAACACTCCAATGATTAGAATAAAGGGTAATAAACTTTGTAAACCTTCCATAATAATATATAACTAACTAATAATTACTTTTTCTTAGCAAGAACATTAGCTTTAAAACGCAACACTTCACGTCCATTTTTAGTATTAGTAGTCAAACTAACACTTTTATTTTGGTGACCGTGCTTGCCATTAGAGTTAAATTTAACAGTCATTTCTCCACTTTCTCCTGGAGCAATTGCGTCTTTTGACCAAGAAGGGACTGTACAACCACAACTAGGGCGTGCTTTAAGCACTTTTAAAGGAGCATCACCTGTATTGGTAAATTTAAATACATGGGTCACGACATCTCCTTCATTGATCGTTCCAAAATCAAACATTGCTTCTTCAAAGGTAATCTCCGGATACTCTGTTGATGAGGCGTCTTTTGCTGCTGGCGTTGCTTGTTCTGTTTTTGCAGTTTCAGCAACTTTATCTGATGACTTAGTGCTGTTTTTACACGATGTAAAACTAATCATTGCCACAGCGGCCAAAAGTAACATTGTTTTCTTCATGTTGAATTAAGTTTTATAGATTTATGAAATATTTAGGATGCTAATGTAACAAAAAAAACATTTGTTACATTAATCCTCTTCCTATTTTATTCAACTTTCCTTCGCTGTCGTAGTCTTTAGAGATTTTATCCAATACTCCATTGATAAACACGCTACTTTTGGGAGTGCTATATTCCTTAGCTATTTCTAAATATTCGTTAATACTTACTTTTACAGGAATAGAAGAAAAATGAACAAATTCACAGAGCGCCATTTTTATTAAAATAGCATCAATTTCTGCCAAACGATCTTGATCCCAATTAGGGGTTTTGTCGTTAATGTCTTGTTCAAAATCGTGCTTATACATGAGTGTTTTACTAAACAATTTTAAAGCAAATTCACGATCTTCTTCATTTTTGAACAAATTTGGTAATTGGAATTTTTCGTCTTCTTTAATCTTTTTAATCGTTTTGACAATTGCCGTATTGACAATAGGCATATCATCCATCCACGTTAATTTAGTATCTTCAAAATAATCGTGAAGCTTTTCATTGGGCGCCACAATTTCTTTAAAGAATCGTACAATAAACTTTTTATCTGCTTTAAAAGATTGCTCTTCAGCAGACATGTATTCTTCATAAAAATCAGCTTGAGAAAGACTTTCCCAAATCAACTGTACATAAGTAGGCTCGCTATTCCAATTTGTCAATTTACGATCTTCTAAAGCTTCATTAAATTCAGATGAAGTCTCTAAACGCGTTATTATCGCATTGTTGATAAATTTTAAATTTGGATGGCGTTCGGCGTCTGTAGCGTAAAATTTTTGCTTTGAGCGTTCAATATATTCTTGAGCATGTTTTTTAACTTCTACTAAGAGCGAGAGGTCTAACAAAAACAAATCATACATATCAGCCATGCTTTTGTTAAGGTTCTTTTTAATTGCCGAGGGTTGAGCGTTTTCATCTTGCCAAAAGGCATATAAAGACTGCATGACTTTTGCTCTAATGTGACGTCTTGTTAGCATAGCTAGGCTTAATTTTTTGTAATAATTATGAACTTTAAAACAGGCTGCAAAATTACATCTTTTTTTATTAATCTTACAATAAGCGCAAGAGGTTTATAATTTATTTTCTCGTGTAACTGCAAAACTTATTGCTAAATCAATCAGTTCAAATCGCTTATAAACTTTTATCTTTGTCAAAAATTTATTCATTTGTATTTACTGTTTTCTAAAAAGTAAACTCAAATGTAATAGTTAGGTTTTTTGTACATTCAAACAACCTCTAATCCAACGTGATTATCACAATATATGAAGGCTTTACAATATCTCAACAAATATTTTATAAAGTATAAATGGAAAATGCTACTCGGGCTAATCATCACCATCTTAGCGCGATTATTTGCTGTTTATGTACCTCGATATATCGGTAATGCCACCGATATCATAGCAAAATATTTATCAGGAACACTCACTGACAAAGCTGCTTTCCAACACGAATTATTACAGATTGTTTTACTAGCCTTTGGTGCGGCCCTACTCTCCGCTTTTTTTACCTTCTTAATGCGACAAACCTTTATTGTGGCCTCGCGCAATATTGAATTTGACCTTAAAAATGAAATTTATCAACACTACCAACGTCTGTCCTTAAATTTCTACAAGAAAAACCGAACTGGAGATCTCATGAATCGCATCAGCGGGGATGTTTCAAAAGTAAGACTCTATTTAGGCCCAGCTTTGATGAATAGCGTTTCCTCTGTCACCATGTTTATAGTGGTGATTATTTATATGCTAGACAAAGCTCCCCTATTGACCTTATATACTGTTGTCCCCTTTCCTCTTTTATCCTTTTTGATTTACAAATTAAGCCAATCTATTAACAAGCGTAGTACTATTGTTCAGGTTTACTTATCTAAACTCAGCTCGTTTACCCAAGAAAGTTTTAGCGGAATTTCAGTAATTAAATCCTATGGCACAGAACCGCAAACAAATCACGACTTTGAAGTGTTATCTAACGAAAGTAAAGACAAGCAAATCGATTTGGCAAAAATTCAAGCCTTCTTTTTACCTTTAATTATCTTGCTCATTGGCGGAAGTAATATATTAGTTATTTTTATTGGTGGACAATTATTGATCAATGGCCAAATCGACAATGTTGGAACCATTGTTGAGTTTTTATTATATGTTAATATGTTAACATGGCCGGTAACTAGTGTAGGCTGGATTACCAATATGATTCAACAAGCAGAAGCTTCACAAAAGCGTATTAACGAATTTTTAAACGAAGTTCCTGAAATTTTCAACAAAACTAAATCCACACATCAAATTACAGGAAATATTGAGTTTAAACATGTGAGTTTTACTTACGATGACACCAACATCACGGCTTTAAAAGATGTCAGTTTTAGCATTAAACAAGGTCAAACTTTAGGAATAATCGGCAAAACAGGCTCCGGAAAATCGACTATTCTAGAACTCATAGGTCGCTTGTATGATATTGAAAGTGGGCAATTAACCATTGATGGAATTGACATTGACCAACTCAACCTGTATGACTTGCGCAAAAATATAGGTTATGTGCCCCAAGATGCCTTTTTGTTTAGTGATAAAATCATTGACAACATAAGATTTGGACGTGCTAACGCCTCTGACGAAGATGTATACAGAGCGGCAAATCAAGCGGATATTCACGAAAACATCATTAACTTTAGCCAAGGTTACAACACGGTTTTAGGAGAACGTGGATTAACCCTTTCAGGCGGGCAAAAGCAACGTGTTTCGATTGCGAGAGCTCTTATTCAAAATCCTAAAATATTTTTATTTGACGATTGTCTCTCTGCCGTAGATACAGAAACGGAAAGTCACATCCTGCAAAACCTCAATAGTGCTTCTAAAACTAAAACAACCATTATTGTTAGCCATCGTATTTCTTCGGTTAAAAATGCCGATAAAATTATTGTGATAGATAAAGGTAGAATTACAGCCGAAGGCCAACACGACAGCCTCATTAAAAAAGACGGCTTATACAAAGAGCTATACGAAAAGCAACTCGCTCAAAAAGAAGATTAAGATTTTTTTGTATAAAAGGGTTTTTTTTAGCATTTTTGAGGCCGTAACGGTATAAAAACCTAATTTTGATTATGAGCGAAAATGAAAATAAACACGGTATCCTCTCAAAAGTTTTAAGAGCTGGACGCCGTACTTACTTTTTTGACGTCCGCGCCACAAAAGCCAACGACTATTACTTAACAATTACTGAGAGTAAAAAATTTACTAACGAAGACGGTTCTTTTTTCTTTAAAAAACACAAAATCTTCCTTTATAAAGAAGATTTTAACGAATTTAATGACATCTTAAGCGAAATGACTTCATTTATCATTAATGAACGTGGAGAAGAAGTTATCAGTGATCGTCATGATAAAGACTATGACGGTTCTTATGATAAATCTGAAAATGAACCACTAACGGCTGATGTTGAAAATTTTTCTAACATCAACTTTGACGACATTTAATACCGTATGGACAAATTACATAGTCTCATTGCACTATTAATCTGTTACCCACGGCATTATACCAATACAAAATAATACAGATTAGACCAAACATTTAATCATTATGGTATAAGCTATAGTTTACAGCGCTTATATAAAAATTCAAACGTCGCTTTCTAAACAAAAGCGACGTTTTTTCAGTTTTATAAAGCAGATTATCTACCTTTCAAATTCAGGTTAATAGTCCATTAAAGTGCAAATACAAAGGTCAACACATAATGTGAAAGCGTATTTTCTATACTGGCTTTATTAGTAAAACCTGTATTTAACAATGGAAGGTTATAATCTTGTTGAGCTAAATCATAAGCAAAATCGATACGCATGTTGCCAAAATTATAGCCTAATCCAGCTGAATAGCCGCGTAAATCACTTAGTGTATTATCGATATACGGACTCTCTTGATAGCGGAATCCCGCACGCAAACTCCAATTTTGCAAGCGATACTCCCCTCCTATTCTATAGGTTGATACAGCTTGTAGCTGATCGCCAATTGCTACATTAAGATCATTAAACCCATCAGAAGTAAACTCTGTGTTCGAAAAATCTTTATATGAATAATCAAAACTCAACAAGCCTACATTACCAAACACCGCCGCTATACTTCCGGTTACTTTACCCGGTGTGCGCATGCGATAATCAGGAAATACATTAACCACTTGCGGATTGACAATTGCCTCGCCATCAACATGGCTATCGGTACGCAAAAACTGTGTAGTTTCTTCTGAAATTTTATACCAAGTTGGCGATTCATAAGACACACCTACTCTAAACATATCTCCTAAACGCGCAATTCCTCCAACTTGAAATGAAAATCCATTTCCTTTAACGTCTAGGTTATTGAGGTAATTAATTTCATTAATATTACTCGGTTGTGCTATAAATTCATTTAATACAGTTGAACGGCCGTAATCGATAAAGTGACTATTGAGATTTAAACCAAAATAGAATTTATCATTAATAGCCAAACCGCCGTTAAAGGTTAATTTTCCATTGGCGCCATCTTCGGCAATTTGATAAAGATGATCAAAACTACTTCCGGAAACGTTAGATAGATAAGCAGTATTGTTAGGATTAGACGGATCAGCGGCATCAAATAAAAAACCCTCATATCCTAAATAAGCAGCCTGTAAACGACTGTTATTAAACCCGGTATTTGCACTTCCTAAATAAGCGTATAAATCTGAAATTGATTCGCCATTCAAGCGATCAAATAGTTCAAATGGAACGCCCTGAGCGTAATTTAAAAACATATTACTTATGCTCTCATTACTTGTCCCTATAGCAGTAAATCGATTATCATATACGCTTTCTCTGTTATAAGTCACTCCAAAACTCAATCGAGACACTGCGTCTTCTTGCGAAGCATTGTTAAAAACAAAAACAATACCAGCTTGATTTAAATCAAATGTATTATTGCGGTATGAATCGCGTCCATCCATATAGCTCGTTTCATTTTTATAAGCCTGGACATCTAAGGACACTGAAGCTTGATTAGCAAGAAATACTGCTGAACCAGCAGGGTTCACCTTTAAAGAAGACATATCTCCACCTAAAGCTCCAAAGGCTCCTCCCATTCCTACAAATCGCGCTGTTCCATTGAGTTGATCAGAGGAATAACGAACAGCATCTCCTATATCCTGGGCTTGTATAAATGAAATTTGAAAACATAAACATATTATAAACAGTATCCGCTTCATATTAAATGGATTTAAACTCGCCTTAACTCAATAGGCGGTGTAACTAATAATTATGACTATCTTCTTCGACTGCCCGTTGAACGTGTACCACTACCACCGGTACTGCGCGTACTACGATTAATAGTAGGTGTTGAACGACGTTGTGTACTAGGCGTATACGAACGACGGCTACGTGTTGAATTATTATAGTTAGAATTAGAATTAGTATTCACTTTAGGAGTCACTCTACGTGTAGTTCGACGATTAGAACTACTGTTATAAAACCCTTTCCGCGCCGGAGTAACGGTTCGGCGTCTTACCCTATTATCATTCTGCCTATTAATATAACGTCTAGAGCTTTGCACACGTTGTCGTGTTGAAGATTTATAGACACGTCGATTAGTTGAGTTATTTGCTCCTCGTCTTCTGACATCAGATGTACTGCGCACTCTTCTATTACGATCGGTGTAATTAGCTGTACTTCGACGTGCATAATTTCTATAAATATCTCTTTTATAGCTGCGACGATTAGGTTGATAAGCGCGGCGATAGGTACTTGCATAGCCGTAGTGTGGATAACCGTAATAGCCTCCATAATAAGGATAGTGAGAATAGCCCCAGTAAATACCACCAAAGCCTAATCCAAAACCGTAATACGGCCATCCCCAGCCCCAAGAATTGTAATACGGTCCATAATAACCACCGTAATATGGACTGCCATACCAATAATTAAAGAAGCCGTAATTAATATAAGGATTTCCGTAATAGCCTCCATAATAACCTCCACCATAATAGTTTACATTTACTTGAGCAGGATTACTTCCCCACGCCCCATTATCGGCGTAATAGTTGTCAGCATATTGCTGATTATTCTCTTGAGAATAGTTTTGATTTGAAGTATAAGATTCAGTATCTGTAAACACAGAATCTTCATCGTAGCGGTCCAAAAAGTCTTGAGCCTGCTCTATTTGTTGTGTTTGAGTTGAAAAATAATCTTGATAATCATTAGTTTGTGTTGATTGTTGATATTCAGATTGATTTGGCAATCTGTTTTGGCCCTGATCAGCATATATCCCATCAAAGCCAGCGTTCGTATACGATCCACATGAACTCAGCACCAAAGTACTCAGCATCAAGATCGCCACATATAGCCTGTAAGGCTTATAATTGTTAAGTAAATTCATAACATTGGCTTTTTTATTGTTTGATTTATAAAATTAACTAATTTTGTCGAACTTCAAAAACTATTAACTAAAGTACAACATTTGTGCCAAAAGCCTATGGCTAAGAAACTCACTACACGCGATAAAGATTATTCAAAATGGTATAACGAATTGGTAATTTCAGCAGATTTAGCTGAAAATTCAGCCGTAAGAGGTTGTATGACCATAAAACCGCACGGTTATGCTATATGGGAAAAAATGCAGCATAAGCTAGACAGCATGTTTAAAGCAACAGGGCATCGCAATGCCTATTTTCCATTATTGGTTCCCAAACACATGTTTGAAGCTGAAGAGAAAAATGCTGAAGGCTTTGCTAAAGAATGCGCCGTGGTCACCCACTACCGCTTAAAAAATGACCCTGACAACCCCGGAAAGCTCATAGCTGATCCTGATGCAAAGTTAGAAGAAGAATTAATCATTCGACCAACTTCTGAAGCTATTATCTGGAACACTTATAAAGGCTGGATTCAATCATACCGCGACTTACCCATCAAAATCAACCAATGGGCTAATGTCATGCGTTGGGAAATGCGTACACGCTTATTTTTGCGTACCGCTGAATTTTTATGGCAAGAAGGCCATACAGCTCATGCTACAGAAGCTGAAGCTATAGAAGAAGCGCAAAACATGAACGCCTTATATGCTGATTTTGTAGAAAACTTTATGGCTATTCCGGTTATACAAGGTGTTAAAACCGAAACTGAACGCTTTGCCGGCGCCAAAGAAACCTATTGTATTGAAGCCTTAATGCAAGATGGAAAAGCCCTTCAAGCAGGAACTTCTCACTTTTTAGGACAGAATTTTGCGAAAGCATTTGACGTGAAATACACCTCTAAAGAAGGTCAACTCGATTATGTATGGGCAACAAGCTGGGGAGTTTCTACCCGTTTAATTGGGGCCTTAATTATGACACATAGTGATGACCAAGGCTTAGTCCTTCCACCGTCTTTAGCCCCTATACAAGTTGTAATTGTGCCTATTTATAGAAATGACGAACAACTGGAAGCGATTTCTAAAGTTGCGCTTCAATTAAAAACAGACTTAGAAACCCAAAATATTTCTGTTGACTTTGACGATCGTGACAATTACAAACCAGGTTGGAAATTTGCACAACACGAAATGCAGGGTGTTCCTGTGCGCATTGCCATTGGTCCAAAAGATTTAGAAAAAGGTACCGTTGAACTAGCTCGTCGTGACACGCTCACCAAATCTTTTGTTGAGCAAGACAAGGTTGTAGAGACCGTTAAAGGATTAATGACAGAAATTCAAGACAGTTTATTTGAACGCGCCAAGACCTATCGCGATAGCCACATCACCCCTGTAGATAGCTTTGAGGAGTTTAAAACAACCTTAAAAGAGAAAGGCGGATTCATTTCTGCACACTGGGATGGCACTCCTGAAACAGAAGCTAAAATAAAACAATTAACTAAGGCTACTATTCGCTGTATACCTTTAGATTCTGATAATGAGGAAGGTAAATGTATTTTAACTGGAAATCCTTCCAAACAGCGCGTATTATTTGCGAAAGCCTACTAAAAAAAATAGAAAAATTTCAGTCGTGCTATTGCAGATAACTAAAAAAGATATATCTTTGCAGCACGATTGAAAAACGGTCCGTTCGTCTAGTGGTTAGGACGCAAGGTTTTCATCCTTGTAACAGGGGTTCGATTCCCCTACGGACTACGATTTAGAAACTAATAGTTATTATGGCAAATCATAAATCAGCAAAAAAACGTGTACGTAGTGATGAAGCAAAACGCTTGCGTAACCGCTATCAACACAAAACTGCTCGTACAGCTATTAAAGAGCTAAAAAACGCTGAAAAAGGCGAAGCTGAAAAGCTTTATCCGTCAGTAGTTTCTAAGATTGATAAATTAGCTAAAAAGAATATTATTCATAAGAATAAAGCAGCTAATTTAAAATCTGATATAGCGAGACATATCAACGCTCTTTAAGAGGTTTCTTAAAAAAATTGAAGCCTTAGAGTTTAGCTTTAGGGCTTTTTTTATGTCGAAAAATAAAATGAAAAAATATTTTATTTTTCATTTGAAATTCAAAATTAGGTGTATATTTGCACCGCATTAAAAATCTGGTCCGTTCGTCTAGTGGTTAGGACGCAAGGTTTTCATCCTTGTAACAGGGGTTCGATTCCCCTACGGACTACAACGTGAAATTAAGAGAATCATGGCAAATCATAAATCAGCAAAAAAACGTGTACGTAGCGATGAAGCAAAACGCTTACGCAACCGCTACCAACATAAAACTGCTCGTACAGCTATCAAAGAACTAAGAAATTCTGAAAAAGCTGAAGCAGAAAAATTATTTCCTACTGTCATTTCTAAAATTGACAAATTAGCTAAGAAAAATATTATTCACAAAAACAAAGCGGCTAATCTAAAATCAGATTTAGCGCTATTTGTGAACACTTTGTAAAGAATATTACATCAAGTTATACTAAGCCTTTTTGCTCTGCATTAAGGCTTTTTTTATGTCCTTATAGCACAACTAACACAAGTTTGCTCCGCTATCAATTTGTTGCCCTCAAGATCTAGTCAATAAAATAATCCCATACTTAGCGTTTCAGTGTTTACAACGACATTTTTTTTTACTTTTGTGTTGATACATTTTTTATTATGAGAAAAACAGTTCTATTTACTGCTATACTTATTACACTTCTAATCAGTGCCTGCCAATCCAATCAAAAAGGTACTGCTAATCTATTGCAACTCGTACCGGCAAAAACGTCCGCTGTTCTTAAAACCAATAATTTCACAGCTTTATCTTCTCAACTAGATAAAAATACACTTATCAATAGTAATAAAACCCTGCCTATAGTTGACTATTTTGAAACTATTCAAAGCGATTTTAGCAACTTAA
The DNA here is from genome assembly GCA_964451785.1 of uncultured Flavobacteriaceae bacterium. GTDB lineage: Bacteria > Bacteroidota > Bacteroidia > Flavobacteriales > Flavobacteriaceae > JAJYSO01. The sequence continues at coordinate 32,140 of CAYVJG010000011.1, read as the reverse complement.
CTATTGATGAAACAAGCCTAATCTGCTTTACTAAAATTGGGCGTTCAACCATAGCTACAACACTCATTACCGAAAATAATCCTGAACTATACCACCAAATAGGCTATGAAAACATTACCGGTTTTTCATACAATGGAGAAGAAATAAAAGAATACAAGCTTGGAGGAAGTCTATATTACGGTGTAAAACTCAAAGACAAATTTATTTTTGGAAATTCAAAACTTGTGGTTGAAAATATCATCCGCCTTGCCAAAGAACAACTTTCTCCCGATTCAAAATTAGTTGAAGTCTATCAGTCTAGTAAAGGTGAACCTAACACCTTATTTATAAATCCTAATGAATTTGAATCACTAATCACACAACTGCTGCCTCATTATTCTGTAAATAATCTAGGTAAATTTTCTAATTGGATGTCACTAGACCTCAACATATCTGCATCTAAACTACTCATCAATGGCGTTAGTCTTCCCAACAAAAATCAAATACTGGGCCTCTTAAAAAACACCAAGCCCAAAAAAAACAAACTAGCAGAGGTAACTCCAATCAGTGCCATTGGTCTCTACAGCGTTACCTTTAGCAATATTGACGAACTTAAAAAAAATATTGCTTTTTATCGCAAGGAGAACTATCCTAAACTCAAGGTCGATTTATTAGAAAACGCTGTCGAAATTGGCATTATTTACAATCAAGATGATGCTGTTTTTGCACTGCGCTCAACAAAATCTTCGGCATTAGATTCAAAATTAAGCTCAACAGATTCGCTTGTTGAAACCCATCGTGGAATGGCCATTAAAAAATTTGCTACTCCGCATTATTTTAAGCGCGCACTATCACCACTTATCCAGCTTAACCAACTACAGTATTACACAAAAATCAATGATTTTTTCTTGTTTGCAAAAAATCAGACTACACTTGAAACCCTCATCGCTAATTATCAAAACAAGACTCTAATCACCAATCGTGAAGCTTATCAAAATCTCAAAGACAACCTTGATGAAAATTCATCTATATTGCTAATTGGCATCACTGATAACCTCAAAAAAAGTATTGCAAATAAGGTGAGTGAATCTAACAAAGAAGCCTATGAAAACATGGCTACTGACGATTATAAGCTAGCTGCCCTACAGTTTATAACTCATGATAATTTTACCTATATCAACGGTCGCATCGAGGCTTCTGAAGCCCATGAAAAAGATCATGGTGGCATTTTATCTCAAAGTATAAAGCCTGGTGAAAAAATTGCCGCAGGGCCATGGACATTCATCAACTGGCGCACCAAGCATTACGATATCGTTTTACAAGGCGAATCAAATACGCTTTACGTTTATAATGAAGAGGGGAAACTGCGTTGGAAGAAACAATTAGACGGCCGCATACTAGGCAAAATACAACCTATTGACATCTACCAAAACCGTCGCATTCAGATGGCTTTTGTCACTCCACATACCTTTTATATCATCGATCGTGAAGGCAATGTGGTTAAGCCGTTTAATAAGAGTTTTAAAAATCGTATCACCCAACCGTTAGCGCTTTTTGATTACAACCACAACGGCAGATTCAGATTTATCATCACCCAATCCAACCGATTAACAATGCTTGACAAGCATCTCAAAATTGTTGATGGGTTTGAATTTACTAAAGCCGAATCAACTATTTTACAAACGCCTAAGCATTTCCGTATTGGCACTAAAGATTACATTCTGATTCCTGAAAAATCCGGAAAACTTCACATCTTAAATCCACGTGGAGAAACCCGCGTAGCTGTTAATCAAGATATAGATTTTTCAGACAATCAATGGTATTTGTACGAAAACACTTTTACTTCTACCACTGATCAAGGAAATCTAATTCAAATCAATCCTAATGGTAATGTTACCAAAACCAAACTCGGTTTAAAAGACGATCAACATTTATTTGCTACAGCACACACCTTGGTTACTTTTTCAGGAAACACCTTAACCATAAAAGGAAAAAAGACAACGCTAGATTACGGCTTGTATACCACTCCACAAATCTTTTACCTCAACGATAAAATTTATATCAGCATTACAGACACGCAAGCCCATAAAGTATATCTATTTGATAGTAATTCACAGCTGCTATCGGGATTTCCAATTTATGGCAATTCAAAAATTGTACTCCAAAATATAGATAATCAAGGAGGATTAGAGCTACTGGTTAAAGGTGAAGATGACAGTATCTTAATTTACAATGTAAACTAGCCTTACCACATACACACTAGTAAAATGCCTAGACAGCAACCTACTTTCTAGGCATTTTTTATGCTATACTATTTTCAGTATACCACCAAAAAAGCCTCATCAGATTGTGATGAGGCTTTTTTGGTAGCATATCAAAATGTTTGATTTTTAATCTCTAAACATTTCATTGATGCGTTTTTTTAATTTGCGATAGTAATCTTCAAATAACCAATCGCGATAATTTTTAGTGTTATTGATAATACAGTACGAATAACGGCGTACGCGATCGCGAATATCATCTTTGAGCTCTTGGGCCAAAATCCGCGCATCAAACACATCTTCACTGTTTTCTATACACATACGCGCGTGCTGCTCAATTGAAGCCTCTAAAACTTCTTTCGACTTACGCCCATTATCAATAGTTTTGTTATACTCGCCTTTAATATCAAAATCAATGTTAGAGGAGTTAGCAAACAATTTGCGTACCTCATCAGGCATTTGATAAGTAAATTGACGCTCAATAGATTCGTCATCTACTAAGTTTTCAAGGAAATAATCCGGATTTTCAAAAATAACTTGCCAGTCAACTGGCGCATCCCACATACCAAAACGCGCGGCGTTATTTCCTAAATCAATCACATTAAATTCTTCTTTATCTGGCAATCGACGTGAACCACGACCAATCATTTGATAGTATAAGGTCAATGATTTTGTGGCGCGATTTAAAATGATATTGCGCACTGTAGGCTCATCAAATCCCGTTGTCAAAATACTCACAGAAGTCAAAATAGCATCGTCTTTTTCGTGAAACCACTTTAAGATTTCCTTGCGCTCTTGTTTACTGTGGGTATTGTCAAGGTGTCTAACATCATATCCAGCCTGTTTAAAGGTTTCATAAACAAACCAAGAGGTATTGATACCATTGTTAAAGATCAGGGTTTTCTCCCCTTTGCAACGCTCTTCATAAGCCTGTAACAACTTACTTTGCATGGCCATATCAGTATATAAATCTTCTGATGATTTTACGGTGTAATCACCGTTTATACCGATTTGTAACGAGCTTAACTTGACATTATAGCTATAGGTGTTAGCCCGAGCCAAAAATCCATTTTCAATGAGCCATGAAATAGAATTACCAATCACCAACTCTTTGTAGTTATCTTTCATTGGCAATTTAATATTCGAACTCAAAGGTGTAGCCGTAACGCCAAGAATAAACGAATCTTTAAAATATTTAAACAGCTTTGTAAATGAGTTGTAATGTGCTTCATCAATAATCACCAAGCCAACATTTGACACCTCAAAAACCTCATCATTAAGACGGTTGTTTAAGGTTTCAACCATGGCCACAAAGCACTGGTATTCGTTTTTCTCAGGAAGAGACTTGACTTTACTGTTGATGATTTTATTATTAACCCCAAAGCCCTTAAGCGTGCGTGAGGTTTGTTTACAGAGCTCAATGCGATGCGTTAAGATCATCACTTTTTTATTCGTTTGCTCTATATAACGGCGTACAATTTCAGAAAACACAACAGTCTTACCACCTCCAGTAGGCAACTGATACAACAAGTTGTAGTTGTCCGGGGCTTCGTTGATGTATGTAAATATTTCTTGTAAGTCGCGTTCTTGGTATGAATATAATTTCTTTTTCAAAGTTGCTTCAGCCATATAAGGTTCCCTCCTATCTTCGATTTAAAAAATAAAACTTTGCAAAAATAAGCAGAATTAAAGGTATAGTGCAATATAATTCTGTTAATTGAGCCAAAAAACACAGTTAGCTTATGACTGATAGTACCCCAAAATATTTTTTAGGCGAAAGTTTCGTGTTTAAACTATTTTAAATTTAAATTTGTAGCTTGTCGAATCATCTTAAAACTCACAATTTTGACAAATAAAAAAGCGCAAAAACTCATTCAAAAAATCATTGATGATTTAAATGTCAATGGTATTGTTACGGATACACTAGTCGAAGATTTAAAACAACTACGCCCTTATGCGGTCAAAGAAAAAAGACCTGTAGTTGCTAAAGCTATTCGTTTGATTTATGAACACCTCGAAGAATTTAAAACCTTCGCTGTTCAAATTCCCGATGATGACGATATTATAGATGAAGAAACCGAAGTCATTACAAATGACAACAAAGAAGTTACAGGCCCATCTGAAAGTTTGATTTATCTGATTTCACTCATCAAAAATGAAGAACACAGACGCAACAAACAAGAAATAAGAGATTTTAACGATGCTCTTAAGGCTTATGCTGAAGAATTTGGAGAATAGCTAACAAGCTTCTCGTTTTAAAAAAAAACTCCCGTATGATAGTGTTTTATCATACGGGAATTTTTTTATTAGGCGGATTCAAGTACAACAAAGGGCTGCCTCGAGAGAGACAGCCCCCTTTTACAGTAATCTTAAAATGAAGCGCTATTAGGCATTCATTTTTTTAATCATATTTAAAGCAGAACCTTCTTTATACCATTCAATTTGGTTTTCATTATAAGTGTGATTTGCTTTAATAACATCTTTGCTGCCGTCGTTATGAACAATCTCAACAGTCAATTGTTTTCCTGGAGCAAAGTTTTCAAGATCTATAAAGTTGAAGGTATCATCTTCTTGAATAAGATCATAATCACTTTCATTATCAAAAGTAATACCTAACAAACCTTGTTTTTTCAAGTTCGTTTCATGAATACGTGCAAATGATTTTACCAATACCACTTTTACACCGAGGTGACGCGGCTCCATAGCAGCGTGTTCACGTGATGAACCTTCACCGTAGTTGTGATCACCAACAACAATAGTAGGAATACCTTTAGCTTTGTATTCGCGTTGCGTATCAGGAACACCTGCATACTCACCTGTCAATTGATTTTTGACAAAGTTTGTTTTGTGGTTATAAGCATTAACAGCACCAATCAAACAGTTGTTAGAGATATTGTCAAGGTGACCGCGGTAGCGCAACCAAGGACCAGCCATTGAAATGTGGTCAGTAGTACATTTACCTTCAGCTTTAATCAACAATTTAACATCGGTCAAATTTTTGCCATCCCATGGTTCAAATGGTGTCAACAATTGCAAACGTTGACTGTCATCAGCAACAGAAATTTCAACGCTACTACCGTCTTTTAACGGCTCTACATAACCGTTTTCGTCAACGTCAAATCCTTCTGGTGGCAATTCAATTCCGGTTGGTTCATCGAGTTTAACTTCTTGACCATCCTCATTGAGCAAGGTATCAGTAATTGGGTTAAAGTCTAGGCGACCAGAAATTGCGATAGCAGCAACCATTTCAGGAGAAGCTACAAAAGCATGAGTGTTAGGGTTACCGTCAGCACGTTTAGAGAAGTTACGGTTAAACGAGTGAACGATAGTATTTTTTTCATCTCCTTTTAAGTCGCTACGATCCCATTGTCCAATACAAGGACCACAAGCATTCGTAAAGATAGTTGCATCTAAATCTTCAAAGATTTTCAACAAGCCATCACGCTCAGCAGTAAAACGAATTTGCTCAGATCCCGGATTAATACCAAAGTCTGATTTAGGTTTTAATTTTTTATCAACGGCTTGTTTAGCAATTGAAGCAGCACGTGTTAAATCTTCATAAGAAGAGTTAGTACATGAACCGATTAATCCCCAATCCACTTTTAATGGCCATCCGTTTTTAGTAGCTTTGTCGTGCATTTCGCCAACTGGAGTCGCTAAATCTGGAGTAAAAGGACCGTTGAGGTGTGGTTTTAAAGTATCTAAGTTAATTTCGATAACTTGATCAAAATATTGCTCTGGATTTTCGTAAACGCCTTCGTCAGCAGTTAAATACTCACGAACTTCATTAGCTGCATCAGCAACATCATCACGGCCTGTTGCACGTAAGAAACGTTCCATTGAATCGTCATATCCAAAAGTAGAACAAGTAGCACCAACCTCAGCACCCATGTTACAGATAGTTCCTTTACCAGTACAAGACAATGATTTTGCACCTTCACCAAAGTATTCAACGATAGCACCAGTACCCCCTTTTACAGTAAGGATATCAGCCACTTTTAAGATGACATCTTTTGCAGCAGTCCAGCCGTTGAGTTTACCGGTTAATTTTACACCGATAAGTTTAGGAAATTTTAACTCCCAAGGCATACCGGCCATCACATCAACAGCATCAGCTCCACCAACACCAATAGCTACCATACCTAATCCACCTGCATTTACAGTGTGAGAGTCAGTACCAATCATCATTCCACCTGGGAAAGCGTAATTTTCTAAGACAACTTGGTGAATAATACCTGCGCCTGGTTTCCAGAATCCAATTCCGTATTTATTAGAAACTGAACCTAAAAAGTCAAATACTTCATTACTGGTTTCATTCGCACGCTTCAAGTCTGGTTTTGCTCCCTGTTTAGCTTGAATCAAGTGGTCACAATGAACGGTAGTCGGTACGGCTACTTTATCTTTTCCGGCTTGCATAAACTGCAACAAAGCCATTTGGGCAGTTGCGTCTTGACAAGCAATACGGTCTGGCGCAAAGTCTACGTAGTCTTCACCGCGTTTATAAGTCTCTTTTGCTGCTCCTTCCCACAAGTGAGAATAAAGAATTTTTTCAGCATGTGTCAATGGTTTACCCACTTCTTCACGAGCCTTATCAACACGTTCTGCTACACGAGCATAAACGCCTTTTATCATATCAATGTCGTATGCCATAATCTAAATTATTTTTAAGAAGCACAAAAATAACTATTTACAAACTATTTTAAAACCAAATCAAGGGTTTAACTATAATTTGTCGTGATTTTAAGAGGTTTACGCATTAATTTAAAACCATTCTACATAAGATATAGAAAATCTTTATTTCAGGAAGGCAACCAAGGGGTTTCTGTAACCTGAAGTTCTTGGGATAGTTTTCGAGCTAAAACAAAGAGGTAATCTGACAGGCGATTTAAAAATTTTAGTAAGTGTTCATCAAAAGGCTCTTCTGCAAATAAAGCGGTTGCCATACGTTCTGCACGTCGGCACACTGTTCTTGCAATATGACAATGTGAAATTGTAGGATGCCCTCCTGGTAAGACAAAGGTTTTCAGTGGTGGCAAACTGGCATTCATGTCATCTATAGCCTGCTCTAATTCTTCGATATGAGTGGTATTAATCTTTGAAATTTGCAGGCGTTCTTTACCGTTTTTCAACACTGCTTTTTTAGGATCAGTAGCTAACTCCGCGCCAACAGTAAACAAGTTGATTTGAATGTTTTCTAAAAAGTTTTTATGCGCTTCGGCGATTTCAAAACTGCGAATCATGCCTATGTGTGCATTGAGTTCATCGACGGTGCCATAAGCATTAATCCGCGTGTGGTACTTGGGCACGCGGGTACCGCCAAAGAGAGAGGTCTTTCCTTTATCTCCTGTTTTTGTATATATTTTCATAAGTTATAGCTGTAAACTGTTGGTTAAAATTTAATAATAATCCCAAAGTTAATATCTTCCAAATTCAGGCCTACCTTAAAGTTATCAGTAGATCCGCTTTGACCATCAATACTTACTGAATTATATGACAGTATTCCAAAACTCGCCTCTAGAGCTACATGGCGCCCTACAAAATAGCTCAAGCCCGGTAAAAGGCCAACATTTATTCCATTTGACCAATCGTGATGAATATCTCGTGTAAATCCATAACCTAAATCAACTTCTCCAAAGACTGAAAATTTACTACCCGGCAATAAATAATAACGTCCAAAAACTTCAAACCCCAAGGTCGTATTATCTACAACTTTATCACCTGAGCTGTTTTTTTGTGTTTGAATGCCGTATCCTAGTTTTCCTCCAACAGCTATAAAATCATTTAAAAAATAACCAAATCGAGGCGTGATATTAAAATTGTGTTCTTTAGAATCATCAGGATGTGATACAGAGCTGTAGCCCACCATTCCTGACACAAACATATCGCCTTTTTTAAACCCAACATGATCTTGAGCAAAAAGAGGTGTACATCCTAAACCAAAAATAAAGACTACTAATAAAGTTAGTTGTTTCATATAAGACTAGTGTATTGATTAAAACAAATATACGATTTAATGAATAGGGATAAAAAATCAAGATCCAATAGATTTTCTAAAATCTTCTATTTTTCCTATTTCCCCTTGCACAAATAGCAAATCGTTTTGCTTAATAACATCCTCAGCCGCTATGGATGCTAACATATCTCCTTTTCGAGAAATAGCCACTACATTAACTCCGCATTTTGAGCGTAGATCCAGCTCTTTAAGCGACTTCCCCACAGGCCAACCACTATCTTTTAATACGCGTAAAGCTGTGATATTAAAATCGGGAATTTCTTTTAACTTAAATGTACGAGGTAGCTTTTCTTTTTCTTGAAATAACTGATAATTATCGGCGCGTATGTTCTCTATAAAATGAACTATTTCATCTTCAGGCACCATAAAATTATGTAATATTCGAGAAAATATTTCAACTGAAGTTTCTAATTCTTCAGGTATAACTTCATTAGCTCCTAAGTCTCTAAGTTCATGTATCTCACTCACAAAACGGGTGCGTACAACAAGGTGAACCGATTTAGATATTGAGCGTATACTTTGTATAATTGCCTTTGAGGTTTCAAATTTAGGAACAGCAATAGCAATAACACGCGCATGATATAAATTAACGTGATTTAAAATATGTTCTTGAGAAGCATCACCAAATAATATAGGGACCCCATTTTTTCGCTCTCTACGTACAGTTTCAGCGTTAACTTCTAAGATGACATAAGGAATCCCACTAAACTCTGCGGCTTTAGCTAAACTTTTGCCGTTAACACCATAACCTACAATAATCAAATGGTGTTCCAACTCTGTATCGCCTTCTATATCGAGGTTATATTGTGCAGCTGTACGGCGTTTGCGCAATAAGCTTGCAAACCCACTGTGTAAAAATAGGTCAGAAATTTGACTAGCATACATGATTACAAAAGGAGTCACCAACATTGAACAAATCGCAATCGCTAAAAAATACTGATAGACTTGATCTGACATCAATCCATTTTGAATACCTATTTTTGATAAAATAAAGGCAAATTCACCAATTTGAAATAAGGAGAAAGCGGTCAACAAAACAGTTTTTGGTGGATAGCGTAAAACTGCTACTGCAATGGCGGTAGCGCCGCCTTTAACAATAAACAAAATGGCTACTAACCCCAAGACTACACTTAGATGATGTACAAAAAAATTGATATTTAGCAGCATACCAATCGAGATAAAGAAAAAAGAGGTAAATAACTCTCTAAATGGCAAAATAATACTGGTAGCTTGGTGTGAATATTCTGATTCTGAAATAATAAGACCCGCTAAAAAAGCGCCAAGAGCTAGCGATAAACCGGCCATTGAAGTGAGATAAGCCACCGCCATACAGATGGTAATTGTGGCCAACAAAAACAACTCCTTACTCCGCGTTTTAGCAATTAAATACATAAATTTAGGCACCACATAACGCGCTAAAACTACTGTAATAACCACCACTATTAGCGACTTGACAAGCAATTCAATAATGCTTTGAGTAACATTAGTAGAATTACCCGCCATAATTGGTGTGATCAACATCATTGGCACTACAATGATATCCTGAAAAATCAATATCGCTAAGGCATTGCGCCCATGTTGCTCTGAAATTTCATTGCGATCTTGAAGTACTTTTAACACAATAGCTGTACTAGAAAGCGAACATAAAAAACCAATAAATACAGCTTGACTCCACGAAACTCCAAAAAAATGATAAATTATAGCCGTTAGTCCTACGGTTAAAACTATTTGCAAAAAGCCCCCTACAAAAACCGTTTTCTTTATGGCTGCCAGCTGCTTAATGGACATCTCCATCCCGATGACAAACAACAAGAGAATAACCCCTATTTCTGAAATCGTTTCTACCTGCTCTACGGCATTAATTAAACTCAATCCATACGGCCCTATGATGATACCGGTGATTAAGAATCCTAAAATAGAAGGGAGTTTTAAGCGCTGCAATAAAAATACAATCAGCACCGAAAAACTCAATAAAACTAAAATATCTTGTAATAATGTTAACTCCATAGAAAGTAAAATCTCTTTCTGCAAAGATAATTATTACAAGACTTTAATATATATTAAGTTCTAAATTATTGCGTTCTGCTCACTTACTTACTCAAAAGATTGCATATCGACTAGCTTTTTATACGTTCCTTTTTTAGCCAGCAGCTCGTGGTGTTTTCCTTGTTCTACAATCTCTCCGCGTTGCATCACAATGATGTTATCGGCATTTTGAATGGTTGATAAACGATGTGCAATCACAATAGATGTGCGGTTTTTAGTCATGTTATCTAAAGCCGTTTGCACTAACTTTTCACTTTCAGTATCCAAAGCTGATGTCGCTTCATCGAGCACCATAATCGGTGAATCTTTCAACACGGCGCGCGCAATAGACAAGCGTTGCTTTTGTCCACCACTTAATTTGCCTCCACCATCGCCAATGTTGGTATCTAATCCTTTAGGTAATTCTGAAACAAACTCCCATGCATTAGCTACTTTTAAAGCGTCAATAATTTCAGCCTCAGTAGCCCCTTCACGCCCTAAGGCGATATTGTTACGTACGGTATCATTAAAGAGAATAGAATCTTGTGTCACCAAGCCCATCAAATCACGTAAGGATTTTTTGGTCACTTGTTTAACATCAATGCCATCAATTTTAATCGCGCCTTCTTGCACGTCATAAAAACGCGTTACCAAATTAGCCATTGTACTTTTACCACTACCCGACTGACCGACTAAGGCCACCGTTTTGCCTTTTTCAACGGTCATTGAAAAGTGCTTCAACACCTTGTCTTCTTCATAGCTAAACGATACATCTTCAACTGTAATACTTTTGTCAAAACTCTTCTTTTCAATAGCATCAGGAGCATCTTTAATGGTCGTTTCGCGTTCAATAATTTCTAAAATACGTTCGGCACTGGCATTTCCTTGTTGGATGCTATAGGTAGCTTTAGAAATTTCTTTTGCCGGCGTTAAAATGTTATAAGTCAAGGTCAAAAAGCCGATAAATGTAGCAGCATCAAGCGTGCCGTCTAGCAACACCATTCTACCTCCAAACCACAATATAACCGTGATGACCACTACGCCTAAAAATTCACTCATAGGACCTGCCAAGTTTTGGCGATGCAACAAATCGTTTAAGATTTTATTGAGGCGCTCAACGCTCGCACTAAATTTACCTTTAAAATTATCTTCGGCATTAAAGCCTTTAATAATTTTTAAGCTCGACAAGGTTTCTTCAACTAAAGATAAAAAATGAGCACTTTCTTCTTGCGCTTGGGTAGATTGTGCTTTTAGTTTTTTTCCGATAGACGAAATCAAAAGTCCTGAAATCGGCAAAAACACAAATACAAATACGGTCAATTTCCAACTGATAATAATCATACCGGCCAAGGTAAAAATGATGGTCAAAGGCTGCTTAACCAGCATCTCAAGCATCTTTAAAAAGGAAGTTTGAATCACTTGAACATCACTGGTAATTCGCGAGATAATGTCGCCTTTGCGTTTTTCGGTAAAATAAGATACCGGCAAATCGGTAATCTTTACATAAATTGTATCACGCAAATCGCGTAAAACCCCATTTTGTAAAGAAGCAATAAAATATTGTGCCAAATAACCGAATAGGTTTTTTAAGAAAAAGAGAATGATGACTAACACACATATTGTCAATAGAGCTGCCGACTGGCCATGCTCCTCAACGCGTTGATTGATAAAGAAATTAGCGTAATCACTCAAGTAATCTTTTACATTGCTAGTAGCGCTCCAAACAGGCTCTACCGTCACGGGTTCTTGTTGCTGAAACAAAACTTGCAGCATCGGAATAAACGACAAAAATGCCATTGTACTAAACAAGGCATACAGAATATTAAACAGAATATTTAAAGCTGCAAATCGTTTATAAGGACGCGCAAAAGCAAGGATTTTTTTAAAGTATTTCATAAAATGTGATCTGTGTCTGTTTTTGCAAATTGTATCACGCACAATTTAGCGCAAATGTATAACAATTGTGCGAGCTAAGCATAAGCGCCTTATTAAGGATTGAATCTGTATAAAAAAGAACGACTTATAAGCTCTTTATTTGATAGTTCAAAAAGCTTACAAGTCGTTTAAATTAAAAAGAAAGCTATTTCTAGAAATCAAACTCAGACAACAATTTATCGATTTTAGTATTGAGCTGTTTTTGTACGGTGTCAAAATTATCCACAGCATCTAAATCGTCATTTACACTGACGTAAAATTTAATTTTAGGCTCTGTACCGCTCGGACGTGCTGCGATTTTAGTGCCATCCACTAAATAAAAAATCAACACATTTGATTTAGGTAAATCTAACTGCTGTGTCTCGCCAGTCAATAAGTTTTTAGCGGTTTGTGTTTGATAATCTTCAACTATTTCCACGTTTATCCCAGCAAAACTTTGCGGCGTATTTTCACGCAAGTTGTGCATCATGGTGTTGATTTCTTCAGCTCCAGAGAATCCTTTTTTCACCAAAGACACCAAGCGTTCTTGATACAAGCCATGTTCTTGATAAATTTTCAGTAACTCTTCATAAAAAGAACTTCCGGCAGCCTTGGCTGCAGCCGCTAGCTCACAAGCCAATAAAATTGAAGACACGGAGTCTTTATCGCGTACATCATCGCCAACCATAAATCCAAAACTCTCTTCTCCTCCGCCAATAAATTGCTGAGCAGGACAATCTTTAATCATCTTAGCAATCCATTTAAATCCGGTTAAGCCCAATTTGCATTCCACATCATAAGATTCGCCCAACACCGTCATCAAAGGCGTTGATACAACTGTTGAGGCGATAAACTCGTTCCCTTTTAATCCTTTAGCTGAAAAGTTTTTCAACAAAAAATCAGTCATAGCTACCATGGTTTGGTTACCATTGAGCAAGATGAGTTTTCCGTTTTGATTGCGCACGGCAATACCTAAGCGATCAGCATCGGGATCTGTACCGATAACAATATCAGCTTGCGTGTGTTCGCCTAAAGCCAAGGCCATTTTTAAAGCAGCTGGTTCTTCAGGATTTGGCGATTCAACAGTTGGAAAATCACCATTGGGTTCAGCTTGTTCATCAACGAGATACACTTGTGTAAACCCGGCTTTTTCTAAGGCTTTAGGCACTAAGGTGATTGAGGTTCCGTGTAGCGACGTAAAAGCAATTTTCAAATCAGCTCTAGCTTGATCACTAGCCTCTAAACTCGTTTTAGAAATAGCCATATCGATAAAAGCCTCATCGATTTTTGTATCGATTGTAGAAATTAATTCTTCTTGAGCTTCAAATTGAATGGCATTGTATTCTACTGCTGAAATTTCATCAATAACCTCGTGATCCTGTGGCGGCACGAGTTGCCCGCCGTCTTGCCAATACACTTTATAGCCGTTGTATTCTGGCGGGTTATGACTAGCTGTCAACACAATTCCGCAGTGGCAATTTAAATGGCGTACAGCAAAAGACAACTCTGGTGTAGGACGTAAATCTGAAAATAAAAAAACTTGAACGCCATTAGCCGAAAACACATCAGCAACCACCTTTGCTAAGCTTTTGCTGTTATGACGACAATCATAAGCAATGGCTACCTTATGGGCTTGATCAGGGAAAACTTTTTTTAGATAATTAGCCAAACCTTGGGTATTCTTTCCTAAAGTATATTTGTTAATACGGTTCGTTCCGGGTCCCATAATTCCGCGCATTCCACCAGTACCAAAAGCTAAATCTTTATAAAAACTATCCTTTAAATCTTCAGGATTGCCGGCTATTAATTTAGTTACTTCAGTTTGCGTATCTGTATCAAAAGGATCCGAAAGCCATGCTTGGGCTTTGGTCATTATCTCATTCATAAACATTAATTTGAATAACAAAGATAATCATAATGCATAAAAAACAACGATTGACATTTGTATTAGTTCCTCCAGAAGAATTACAAATTAGTTTACAGACTTTTAAAATCTGCCTTTTGTTTCAGTCTTCATTTCGGTTAGTTTCGCAAATTACAGTTTCTTACACCTGCTCACATCCGCAAACATTCATTAAATTATACGAAGAAAATAAGTAGAAAAAAAGTAACTTTGCGGCTCATGGCAATTCAATCTTAAGACTATGATTCTTTTCTTCGGAAACCCCACAAAAGTGGTTTACGCAGTTCAAACATTAACTGAACTCCCAACTGAAAATCTTCAAAAACTCAATTGGCTTTTTGGCGAAGCTCCTCAACTGCCCGGCGACAGCATCAGTGGTAGCTTTATAGGACCGCGCGCTACCATGGTATCTCCCTGGAGCACCAATGCCGTTGAGATTACCCAAAACATGGATATCAGCGGCATTCTTCGTATTGAAGAATTTTATGCTGAAGCAGCTTATCCTGCTGAAGTAGATCCGATGTTGACACAAAAATACGATGGACTTACTCAAGACATCTATACGATTAATCGTCAACCTGAACCTATTGAAACTATTGATGATTTAGCCGCTTACAACTTAAAAGAAGGCTTATCACTTAATGAAGATGAGATTCAATACTTACATGAATTAGCTCAAAAATTAGGTCGTCCACTTACAGACTCTGAGGTTTTTGGCTTTTCACAAGTCAACTCAGAGCACTGCCGCCACAAGATTTTTAACGGCACCTTTATTATTGATGGCGAAGAGAAAAAACTTTCGCTGTTTAAGCTCATCAAAAAAACTTCTCAAGTTCATCCTAACGACATCGTTTCGGCCTACAAAGACAACGTTGCCTTTTTAAAAGGACCACGCGTACAGCAATTTGCTCCTAAACGTGCCGATGTACCTGAGTATTACGAAAATAAAGACTTTGATTCTGTTATTTCTTTAAAAGCAGAAACCCATAACTTCCCTACTACTGTTGAGCCCTTTAACGGTGCTGCCACAGGAAGTGGTGGTGAAATTCGCGACCGCTTAGCGGGTGGAAAAGGTGCTTTACCTTTAGCTGGTACTGCTGTTTATATGACTGCTTATAGCCGTATGCGTGAACAAGCTACCTCATGGGAAAAAGCTACCGAAGCGCGTCCTTGGTTATACCAAACCCCACTAGACATCCTCATCAAAGCTTCTAACGGGGCTTCTGACTTTGGAAATAAATTTGGACAACCTCTCATTACCGGATCTGTTTTGACTTTTGAACACAACGAAAACGGTCGTGAACTCGGTTTTGACAAATCCATTATGCTTGCCGGCGGTATTGGCTATGGCAAAGCAGATCAAGCCCTCAAAGCTATTCCTAAAAAAGACGACCAAATTGTCGTACTCGGTGGTGAAAACTACCGTATTGGTATGGGGGGTGCTGCTGTATCTTCGGCTGACACCGGAAATACCGATAGCAGTCTAGAACTCAATGCTGTTCAACGCGCCAATCCTGAAATGCAAAAACGCGCTGCTAATGCCATTCGCGGCATGGTTGAAAGCGATAACAACCCTATCATCTCCGTACACGATCACGGCGCTGGTGGGCACCTCAACTGCTTGAGTGAGCTCGTTGAAGATACTGGTGGTCATATCGAATTAGATAGCCTTCCAGTGGGTGATAGCACCTTGTCGGCAAAAGAAATTATCGGAAATGAATCTCAAGAGCGCATGGGATTACTCATCGCTCCTGAAAATATCAGCACTTTAAAAGCCGTTGCTGACCGCGAACGCTCTCCTATGTATACTGTAGGTCACGTTACCGGTGACAAACGCTTCAAATTTGAAGGTCAAAAGAACGGTGGTGAAACACCTATTGATTTAGCGCTAGAAGATATGTTTGGCAATTCGCCGAAAACAATTATGCGCGATGACACCGTAAAGCACGATTATGCTAAAATTCATTACGACGCTTCACAAATCCAAAACTACATCAAAGAAGTTCTTCAACTCGAGGCTGTAGCTTGTAAAGATTGGTTGACTAACAAAGTAGACCGCTGTGTTAGTGGTCGTGTAGCTAAACAACAAACCGTAGGTTCATTGCAGTTACCACTCAACAACTGCGGGGTGATGGCACTTGACTACAATGGTAAAGAAGGGGTTGCCACTTCTGTGGGGCATTCTCCGGTTTCTGCACTTATCGATCCGGTGGCAGGTTCTAAAAACTCGGTTACTGAAGCTTTAACCAATATCGTTTGGGCGCCATTAAAAGACGGTCTGAAATCTGTTTCGCTTTCTGCTAACTGGATGTGGGCTTGTAACAATCCTGGTGAAGATGCGCGTCTTTACGCCGCTGTCGAAGGTTTATCAAACTACGCGATCAACCTCGGCATCAATATTCCTACCGGAAAAGATTCTTTGTCGATGAAACAAAAATACCAAGACCGTGAGGTGATTGCTCCGGGAACGGTAATTATTTCGGCTGGCGGTAACTGTAACGACATTCGTAAAGTGGTTGAACCTGTACTTCAAAAAGACGGCGGTGACATTTATTACATCAATGTTTCTCAGGACCACTTTAAACTCGGCGGTTCTTCATTTGGACAAGTACTCAACAAAATCGGTAAGGAAACCCCGACAATTACCGACGATCAATTTGTAGTTCGCGCATTTAATGCCATTCAAGAATTGATTAAAAAAGATTTAATCCTTGCCGGACACGATGTCGCTTCTGGTGGATTAATCACTAGTTTATTAGAAATGTGCTTTGCTGAAAATAACTTAGCCGCAACTATCGATTTGACGAGCCTTAATGAAAATAGTTCTGTCAAATTATTATTCAACGAAAATGCAGGACTCATTTTCCAAGCAAAAGACGACAGCGTTGAAGCGATTTTAAAAGCTGCTGATGTTGAATTTTTCAAAATAGGTCAAGTCACTGACGGCGATACTTTAAGCGTTCAAAATGGGCCAGCTATTTTTGACTTTAACATTCCTGAACTGCGCGATACTTGGTTTGAAACTTCTTATCTGTTTGACCAAAAACAAAGTGGTGAAGTGAAAGCTAAAGAGCGTTTTGACAACTATAAAGTCAGTCCGTTACACTACAACTTCCCTAAGCATTTTGACGGTATTTTAGATCACTTAAAAGGTGGCGACAGCAAAAAATACATTAAAGCCGCTATTTTACGCGAAAAAGGTTCTAACTCTGAACGCGAGATGGCTCGCGCTATGCACTTAGCTGGTTTTGAAGTGAAAGATGTACATATGACCGACTTAACTTCTGGTCGTGAAACCTTAGAAGACATTCAATTTATTGCCGCTGTAGGTGGCTTCTCAAACTCTGACGTTTTAGGTAGCGCCAAAGGATGGGCCGGTGCTTTCTTGTATAACGAAAAAGCAAACACCGCCCTCAAAAACTTCTTTGCGCGTGAAGACACAATGAGCTTAGGAGTTTGTAATGGATGTCAATTGTTTATCGAATTAGGTTTAATCAACCCGAACCACGCCGAAAAACCAAAAATGCTACACAACGATTCACATAAATTTGAGTGTACATTTACCTCAATTGACATTCCTGAAAACAACGCCATCATGCTATCTACTTTAGCCGGTAGCCGATTGGGAATTTGGTCAGCGCACGGTGAAGGTAAATTCAGTTTACCTTATGCTGAAGACCAGTATAACATTGTTGGTAAATACGGCTATGCCCATTACCCAGCTAACCCTAATGGCTCTGATTACAACACCGCAATGCTTTGTGACGACAGCGGTCGTCATTTAGTGACCATGCCTCACCTTGAGCGTTCAACTTTCCCTTGGAACTGGCCTTTTTACCCTAAAGACCGCCAAGAAGATGAAGTTACACCTTGGGTTGAAGCCTTTATCAACGCCCGCAAATGGTTAGAAGAAAAATAAATTCTAATTGATTTATACGGAAATGATTTTTAAAATAGACTAAATATTTTGTTGTTAAAATTTCAAAGGTCAAGGCAAAAAGCACAGGCATAGCCATAGCTATGACGAGCATTTATAACGCAGAGATTTGTGATTTTAACAGGAAGATTGGTCCATTTTGAATGTCACTTCCGTATAACATAGCTAAAATCGCCTGTTGTCATAAACAGGCGATTTTTTTTATAACTTGATTTTGCAATAAGGATTGAGCGGTTGGCGGATTCAAGACAGCCCTACATTTACCATTGGGATACGCTAATCAAAAAAAACTGGTATATCACATAGCCACGCGCTCTTTTTATAAATCAACATTCAAAAATATATACAAAATACGCAAGTTTGATTTTTCCAGAAGTTAGCCCTATAAATTGATATAGAATAATTTTAATTTTTATTTAGTGTTTTATTTGCAGTTAGGGAAAGTTTCGTATATTTGGTGTTGGGCATAATTTTAAATGAAATAAATGACACAAAAAGAAATAATTGAAATTGTCATTACGGCAACATCCGCTATAGGAACATTAATTTTAGCATTTTTGGCAATTTTTGGTCCTACGGTAAAAAAGTGGTTTTATAAGTCAAATTTAGATTTTGAAATAAAGTCTAAAGACCCATTTGTTATCAAGTGTAGTGAAACTGAAATATTTTCAAGTGAAACCAATGAATCATTAGCAATAAATCTAAAAATCAAAAACACAGGTAATATTAGCTCTTTAAATACTCAATTATATACAGAGAAAATCTTTAGAGTTAGGCAAGAAAATCAAACCTATTATCTTGATAGGGAAATTATCCCTGCAAACTACATATGGAAAAATGAGAGTGAGATTAAATCATTAACACCACTTATGTCTCACTACGTAGAAATAGCAAAAATTCAGCAACAGACTGAATATACTACTGATGAAGCAACAAAGAAAGAAATTAAACATTCAAGAGATTTGTTATTTCTATCTGTTGCCGACCCTACATTATCTGGAGAATTTATAAAACTAGGAAAGGGCACTTATTTGATTCCAATAAAAGCATATTCAGATAATATGAAGAAAGAAAAAGAAGTTTACATTGAAATTTTTTGGAATGCTAATGACTTAAAACATAAGTCAAACTCTAATTTTTATGTTAAACAAGTTAAGAAAAGTGAATTATCACAAGAAGTAATATCTGCACTATGATTTATCTAATTACATATGATTTAAAGAAGCCGGGTAAAGATTATACTTCGGTTCATAATACAATAAAAACAGCAACAACTTGGTGGCATTATCTTGAATCAACTTGGATTATTAAAACCGACCAATCTGTAGACTACTGGTCGGATAAAATCCGTAGTGTTACAGATGGAAATGACAACTTTTTAATTGTTGATATTACAAAACAAAAAAGACAAGGCTGGCTTCCAAAAAAAGCGTGGGAATGGATAAGAACGAACGAACAATAAAAAACTATGCCCAACAATGGCTATAAGTAATTGCTTGTTCTCACTTACTTCTGAAAATCCGCGAGGATTTTCAGTTTGGTGTGTACTTGCAAAGTTAAGTGCTAAACCACGCAACTACTCATAGCCGAGACCGTTGTGCATAATGTAAAAAAATGAAATCGGAAAAAATAATCGGAATTATATGGTTGATTTTTGGTCTTCTATATCTCTATCAAGGCTTTGGTTATTTATACCAATATTCAGCCCCTGGAATTTTATGGGTTGTAATGATTCCTATTCTAATAGCATATACGAAAATCATTTGCGGAATTTTAAGCCTGATAATCGGAATTAAATTCACAAAAGGAAAAACTGAAAATAATTATCTGATTTTGCCCCTGACTTTTCTTCTAATAATCTATTTGATAATCGACATAATTCAATACGGAATTTCGACACTTTACTATTCTGGAGAAAATATATTATTACTGATTTTGATTGTAATATCGTTCCATAAGCTAAAAACCAAAATGGGAATTACTAATCTTACTAAAAAACTAAAAGAAAAGAAAATAAATGCTATCGGAATTTTAACATTAGGATTTATACCGTATTTATTGGCTGAATTGACAACTTATGATTTTTATAAATTCTTGCACTGAAAGAAAAAACACTATGCACAACACCGTGTATAGCTCATTGCGGCTGAATGGATAGCCCGAAGGTTCCTGCAAATTTTCTATCTTTTGGCAACGACGGAAAAGTCCGCGGATGTTTTCCCGCAACGAGCCATACACGCGGCACGTTATAAACAATACAAAAACAAAATATTAATAGATAAAAAGTAAAATAATTCATGAAACATAAAGAAAATGAAACAATGTGGATAAGAAGTCAAGATAAAACAAAATTAGTTAAATGCTTGGCTTTTTCAATATCGAAAAATTTTGGAGGTAAGAAAAAAGGCGCCATAATGGGCACTACTTCTTATGGACGCTTTTGGGGAGAAACTCAAATTATATTAGGCCTCTACAATACAAAGGAAGACGCTCTAAATGAATTATCTAAACTTCAAAAAGAGCTGATTAATAATACTGAAATATATGAAATGAGTTAAGCTTTTCACACTTTTTGGAATACTACCCGTTTATAAGAACACAAGCTAAATCTTATATTATAGGAGTTGCTGCTACAAAAAAACCTCAACTGATCAAACTTAGACCAATTGAGGTTTTGTATATTTTGCAGAAAACTAGCTTATTGCTCGCTAGGGTGCATGAAAGCTTGTTTTTCTAACAACACTTCGTCAGATTCGACATGGTTGTCATCCGGAATACAACAATCTACAGGGCAAACTGCTGCACATTGTGGTTCTTCGTGAAAGCCCATGCACTCAGTACACTTGTCGGGAACGATATAGTAATACTCATCACTGACAGGTTCTTGAACTTCTTCAGCATTGGCTGCTTTACCATTCGGCAAAACAACATCGCCTTTGAGCTCGGTTCCATCAGCATAAGTCCATTCTTCCATTCCTTCATATATTGCGGTGTTCGGGCATTCAGGTTCGCATGCCCCACAGTTGATGCACTCATCAGTTATTATAATGGCCATAGTTTATATATTTAGAGGTGACTGCTTTTAAAAATTGATTTTGAGTAATCTCTGAAAGACAGCACAGATGATTTATGTAACTTTGCACAAAGTTAATGGTAATTCTATTTATAACAAATTAAAATGAATTTAAATAAGCATCTAGAAGCCTTTGTGAAACTCGGGCAATTTTTAAGAGCATTTACTGCTGAATCACCTGAATTTACTACTGAAGAAGAACGCTATAGCGAGTTGCTCAACCAAGGAATTTCGACAGCCCTCATTCACAATGGATGGTTTACCAAAGCAGACATTCATTTTAGTTTGCAACAATGGGGACAGGCTTTACAAAACGTTGAGATAAATCAATGGCTCACCGCTTATAATTTAAAGCCAGAAACGCCCAAAACGGTAGCTATTATCATGGCGGGGAACATTCCACTTGTCGGTTTTCACGATTTCTTATGCGTGTTGCTGTCAGGACACAATGCTTTGATTAAACAATCCTCAAAAGACCGCCATTTATTACCTTGCCTCTTGACTATCTTAACCCAAATTGAACCTGAATTTAAAGACAAAGTCCAATTTACCACTGAAAAGCTAGAAAATTTTGATGCCGTAATCGCCACCGGAAGCAATAATACAGCGCGTTATTTTGACTATTACTTTTCTAATAAGCCCAATATCATCCGTAGAAATCGCAATTCGGTAGCTATTTTAACCGGAGAAGAATCTGCTGAAGAATTAAAATCTTTAGGCGAAGATATTTTTCGTTACTTCGGATTGGGTTGCCGCAGTGTTTCAAAATTATTTGTACCGAAAGATTACGATTTTACACCATTTTTTGAAGCGATGTTCGACTGGAATCCCATCATTAATCACCATAAATACGCCAATAATTACGACTATAATAAAGCCGTGTATTTGATGAGTGAATTTAAGTTGTTTGAAAATGGATTTCTCGTCTTAAAAGAAGAAGAAAGTTATGCCTCGCCTATTGCGTGCTTGTTCTATGAATTTTATGAAGACCGAACTGCTTTAGAAGAAAAACTACTAACCGACGCTGAACACATACAATGTATCGTCTCTCAACCTAATGATAACACTCACCTTAACTTCGGTCAAACCCAGCACCCAAAATTAAGCGATTATGCCGATGGCGTTGACACGCTGGCTTTCTTAGAAAAATTGTAATCTAAAAGTTTTTCGTCAAGTGAAATCTTTGTACATTTAACTGCAGTGTTAGGCGAAGACTTATCACTGCATAAACTTTTATCAAGCTTCACTTTATGAAAAAAGACAATTTTTGTGCAGGACCCTGCCTACTTCCTCAAAGTGTATTTGAAGAAGCTTCTGAAGCCATCTTAAATTATGATGATTTAGGCTTATCCATTCTTGAAATATCGCACCGCAGCCAAGCTTTTACCAATATTATCGAAGAAGCTAAAGCTACTGTTTTAGAGCTTACAGGCCTAAAAAATAAAGGTTATCAAGTGCTTTTTTTACACGGCGGTGCCAGCATGCAATTTTTGATGGTGGCTTATAACCTGATGAACAAAAAAGCGGCTTACCTCAATACAGGGCGCTGGTCAACTAAAGCCATGACCGAAGCTCAATTTTTTGGAGAAGTCGTTGAAGTGGCATCTTCTGCAGATAAAAACTTTTCATATATCCCTAAAAATTATAAAGTGCCCACTGATGTTGATTATTTTCACTGCACCAGTAACAACACCATTTATGGCACACAAATGAAAAGTTTTCCAAAAGTCAATGTGCCTTTGGTATGTGATATGAGTAGCGACATTTTATCGCGATCAATTGATTATTCACAGTTCGATTTGATTTATGCTGGCGCCCAAAAAAATATGGGCACCGCCGGCACAGCTATGGTTTTGCTTAAAGAAGAGATTTTAAGCAAAGTCAGTCACCAAATTCCAACTATGATGGATTATCGCGTACAGCTGGAAAAGAAAAGTGTGTTTAACACGCCTGCGGTTTATGCCATTTACGTCGCCATGCTCACTTTGCGCTGGCTAAAAGATCAGGGCGGTATCAAAGCCATAGAACCTATCAACCGACAAAAAGCCGATTTACTTTATGTCGAAATTGACAAAAACCCGGCTTTTAAAGGCCTTGCCGCTAAAGAAGACCGCTCAATGATGAATGTGACCTTTAAGCTGACAGATGAATCTCTGACTAAAGAGTTTGATAAAACTTGGATGGATTCAGGTATTGTCGGACTCAAAGGACACCGTACAGCTGGCGGCTATCGCGCCTCCATCTACAATGCTATGCCGCTAAAAAGTGTCGAAATTTTAACCGAAGTTATGCACTGGTTCGGAAAATAAATTACTCTAAATATATACTTCATGATTATTCTTGCCAATGACGGTATCGCTCAACAAGGTATTGACCAGCTCGAAGCCGCCGGATTTAAGGTACTACAAACAAAAGTGGCGCAACGCCAATTAGCAAATTATATCAATCAACAAAATGTCAGCATTTTACTCGTACGCAGCGCTACTCAAGTGGACAAAGCACTCATCGATGCTTGCCCTAACTTAAAACTCATCGGGCGCGGTGGCGTAGGATTAGATAACATAGCTGTTGATTATGCACAATCAAAAGGCATTCAGGTAATCAACACCCCGGAAGCCTCAGTGCGCAGTGTGGCTGAACTAGTGTTTGCGCATCTGCTGGGTGCAGTGCGTCATCTGCAACTTGCCAATCGCGAAATGCCACTCGAGGGCGAAGCGAATTTTAAATTGCTCAAAAAACAATTTGTCGGCAACGAAATCAAGGGCAAAACCTTAGGGATTATAGGCTTTGGTCGCATTGGTCAAGAAGTAGCACGCATGGCTATAGCCTTAGGCATGAACGTGATTGTCCGCAAAGATAAAGCAGGAAAACTCCCTTTGGAGATAAATATTCAAAATCAAACTTTAACGGTACAAGTTGATTCAGCACCACTTGATGAACTCTTGCCTGTCGCTGATTTTATTAGCTTACACACCCCTGCCACCGACAAACCTATTATCGGTGAACGCGAAATTAAACTGATGAAAGACGGCGCCGGCATCATCAATACGGCGCGTGGCGGTGTGATTGACGAAGCCGAAGTTGATGAAGCAATAGGAGATCATAAATTAGGCTTTGCTGCCTTAGATGTTTTTGCCGATGAACCTCATCCTCCCGTTAAATTACTGATGAACCCCGGTATTTCATTAAGTCCACATATTGGCGGTTCAACACATGAAGCTCAAGCCAATATCGGGCTAGAACTCGCCAAAAAAATCAGCGCTATATTTAACTAAATAAACGCTATTCCTTCTAAAAGGGAAATCGATTTTTGATTTCCCTTTTTTAATACGACTTATAAAATTGACTGATCACGCAATTAATCAAGCCTAGGATACGTTAGTTTTATAAACCACCAATCTAATTATATCATGCGTATTCAATTAAGTTTATTGCTCTCTATTTTTTGCATAAGCATCAGCTTTGCTCAAGTTCAAACCGGGAAAGCTAGCTTTTATGCCGACAGCTTTAAAGGGCATAAAACAGCCAGCGGCGAACGTTTTAACCCTAAAAAATTCACAGCTGCTCATCGTCAATTACCCTTTGGCACAAAGGTGCGTGTCACTAACTTAGCTAATAATAAATCTGTTGTTGTGCGCATTAATGATCGCGGTCCATTTGTGAGCAACCGAATTATAGACCTCTCTCCTGCTGCTGCAAAAACATTAGGTTTTACAGATAAAGGCGTTACAGATGTTGCTATAAAAGTAGTTGATAAAGACACTAAAATAACCGGCAAACTCATTAGTGAAGTTGATGTTTCAGAAAAGCAAGCTGCTCAAAATTCACCTCAATTAGATACTGCACAGAAAGCACCTGTTAAAAAGCTGACAAAGCTAAAATCTACAGCAGTGGCTACAAAAGTTTCTGATAGTCTAACTCCTCCTACAGCACCTCGCCCTATTAAAGATTCTACAGCCTCTAAACCTATCGTTAGCGCTACCCATTTTTACAAGGTAAACATCAAAAAAAATACCCCTACAGGCTACGGCGTACAGATCGGGAGTTTTTCTGATGGCAAAAATGCACTTACCCTTGCTGAACAACTCAGTAAGAGTAAGTATGCTCCTGTCACTATAGAAGTCAAAACCATTGATCAATCAGCTATTTACAGTCTGATTATTGGTCAATTTGATACGCACCAAAAGGCTGATGATTTCAAAGCGTCAATCCTCAAAAAATATCCGGGATGCTTTGTAGTTAATTTTGCTGAATCTGCACAATAAGTGGTTCTATCTTGTTTTGAGTGGAAAAATTAAAATCAGATCGATTCCTATTTAAAAAAACTTGTTAGTAATTTAAGTCTCGGTGTTATTATTATAGGGCTCTTCTCTTTTCTTCGAACGAAATAAGCTAATAAGGTTTGTCCATTTACCGCTATTATTTTACTAAGGGAATAAGGTTTTCATCTGGATTTCTTGAACCTTATTAGCTTAGTAATCCACAGACAGCACTCACCCATAAACCTTATTATCTTATAAATCAGTTTGAACATTATTCAAGGAACGACTCTATAATACCAATTATAATTATTTTTTAATCCGATTTAGAATATTTTTTATAGGTATAATACCGTGGCTTATAAATTACTAGTACAATGAGACAAAGTCAAAATTGGACTATTTAATTTATCCATACGTTATAACGCCACTTTACTAATTAGAACTTACTTTGTTTGTGGAAAATCGAAATTTTGGTTACCCATTATATTTGACATAGAGCGCAATAAATTTACCTATTCTCCTCATCTATACAAACCTAATTAACACGTCTTATCGTTTCAAAATGACATAAAAATAAATTTATTTTTATGAGATAATTTGGTTTTTAGCTTCTGTTTAGCGTTCTTTATAGGCTTAGAGATAAGCTAAATTAAAACATGACTAATTCTAGACGAGATTTTATCAAAAAAATGGCTCTAGCTGCTGGCGGAACAGGTATTGCCAATACACTTCCTTTCCCCTTTGAAGTTATAGAGCGCGCCATGGCGATTAATCCGGAACCAGGCACCACCTTTGAAGATGCTGAGCACGTGGTTTTACTCATGCAAGAAAACCGTTCTTTTGATCATGTTTTTGGCTCATTACAAGGGGTTAGAGGTTTTAATGATCCACGAGCCATTCGGCTTCCTGATTCTAATTTAGCTTGGTTACAAACCAATAAAAAGAAAGATACTTACCTCCCCTATCGCCTAGATATTAAAGATTCTAAAGTCACCTGGATGGGTGGATTACCACACAGTTGGACTGATCAAGTTGACGCTAGAAATAACGGCAAATACAACCAGTGGCTAATTGCGAAGCACCGCAATGATATGCCGCCGTTTGCTTTGGGCTATTACACCCGCAACGACCTTCCTTTTTATTATGCCTTAGCTGATGCGTTTACTGTAAGTGATCACCACTTCTGCTCTTCGTTAACCGGAACTACACCGAATAGACTCTACTATTGGTCAGGCACCATCCGCGAAGAACAAAATGGACAATCGCCTGCTAATGTCAATAATGGTTTTGTGTATTATGGCAACCAAGTGCACTGGAAAACTTTCCCTGAAATATTAGAAGAAAACGATATTGACTGGAAGATCTATCAAAATGAAATTAGCGTTGGCGTTGGTTTTAAAGGCGAACAAGATCCGTGGTTAAGTAATTTTACAGATAATCCCATCGAGTGGTTTTCACAGTACAACGTTCGCTTTCACCCGGCTCATGTCAGTTACATGAAAAAACGCCTAGCCGATTTAGAAGAAGAACTAAAAGATTTTAAAGGCTCTGATAAAGAGCGCACTAAGCGCGAACGCCTTGTGCGCCGCTTGCGTAAAAATGTCAAAACCTACAGTGCTGAAAATTTTCAAAAACTCTCGCCTCAAGCGCAAAATATTCACCAAAAAGCTTTTACAACAAACCATAACGACCCTGATTATCACAAGCTAAGAGAGTTAGCATATAATGATCATGGCACGCAACGTAAACTTCAAGTACCTAAAGGTGATCCGCTTTTTCAATTTAGAAAAGACGTCGAATCCGGAAACCTCCCTACAGTGTCGTGGTTAGTAGGCGCACAACGCTTTTCAGATCACCCGAGTTCCCCTTGGTTTGGCAGCTGGTACACCTCTGAGATTTTACATATTTTGACTCAAAATCCTGAAGTGTGGAAAAAAACGATTTTTATTTTATGTTATGATGAAAACGATGGTTACTTTGACCATTTACCGCCTTTTACAGCGGCTAATCCAGAAGATAAACACACCGGATTCTGCTCAGATGGTATCGATACCACTTCTGAATTTGTCACCAAAACGCAAGCCGATGCTTTAAAAGGAAAGTTTAAAGACCCTGAGCGTGTCAGTCCTATCGGACTTGGCTATCGCATTCCTTTTGTGGTGGCTTCACCCTGGAGTCGCGGCGGAAAAGTAAATTCTCAACTCTCAGACAACACCTCTATTCTTCAGTTTTTAGAAAAATTCTTAAGTAAAAAAACCGGTAAACACATTTATACCGACAACCTCAGCCAATGGCGTCGCACGGTGTGCAGTGATTTGACATCTGTTTTCACACCTTATCAAGGCGAAACTATAAAACTACCTGAATTTATAGCGCAAACGCCTTTTGTAGAGCGTATTTACAACGCTAAATTTAAACGAGCTCCAAAGAAATTTAAACCTGTTTCTGCTGCAGAAAAAGAGCAAGTTAATCAAGGACTACACACAGCTGATTTTATGCAAGATCAGGAAAAAGGAATCCGTCCTGCCGATGCCTTACCTTATGAGTTGTATGCTACAGGAAACTTGACAGATGACCATACGTTTAGCATCAGTCTTAAATCCGGCAATAATTTCTTTAGTAACAAAGCTGCCGGAGTAGCCTTTTACGTGTATAATCAACTGCCGTATCACGTGCGCAATTATGCCGTAAAAGCTGGTGATGAACTCACTGATAATTGGAAATTAGTCGATGGTAAATACCACTTAAAAGCCTATGGTCCTAACGGATTTTATCGCGAATTTAAAGGCCAAAATACCGATACACCGCTCTCAGTATCTTGTCGTTATGAGGTCGATACAACTAAGTGTCCTACTGGAAATATTATTCTCGACTTAAAAGGACACGGCCGTGTAGAAGTTATAGATAATGCTTACGGCCAAAAGACCATCAAAAAACGCTTAAATCGATCTGTTGAGTCGGAGACTATTCAACTCAACAAACAACATAACTGGTATGACTTAACCCTGCGGTATAAAGATAATCCTAATCAATTTATCAGATTAGCAGGTCACGTTGAAACCGGCAAATCATCCTTTACAGACCCCTTTATGGGAGGAATTATGTAAATCTAATCATCGTACCTTTAGCAAACAAAAAAATCATATACAATTCTATAAATCCCTTAATCCCATGAACAAATTTTTCGGAACAGTTTTATTTTGGTCAGCTATCGGACTTACTTCGGTGGTAGCACAAAATAAAACGATCAGTATTTATCCCAGTGTACAGCACTTGACCAAACTCAATTCGCCACAAGCATTTGATGGCTTTGAATTAAAAAAATCAGATTGGAAAAATTTAGTCAACCGCACGGCTATTGGTCAGCACCTCACCCAAAGTGATGCTGACAATGTGTGGAAACTAAAACTCAAAATCAAAAAAAATGTCGAAGCTTATAAATTGCCAGACAATTTAGCTCAAACAAAAGGCGCTTATGATTTAGTAGTTGAAGACGGCACTGTAAGCATAGAAGCACGCGATTCAATCGGTATTTTTTACGGTTTGCAAAGCTTGCGTCAGCTAATTGATGAGCACCAAATCACGCCAGTTGAAATTATTGACTTTCCAACTGTAGATTACCGCGGCGTAGTTGAAGGTTTTTATGGTACGCCATGGTCAACAGCCGATCGCATCAGTCAACTCAAATTTTACGGCAAAATAAAAGCCAACACCTATATTTACGGTCCTAAAGACGACCCGTATCACAGTAGCCCAAACTGGCGCGAACCCTATCCACCAAAACAAGCCAAAAACATCAAAAAACTAGTTGATGTGGCACACAAGAATTTTGTCGATTTTGTATGGGCTATCCACCCCGGAAAAGACATTAAATGGAATGATGAAGACCGTCAAAATGTATTAGAAAAATTTGAAGCCATGTACGATTTAGGCGTGCGCTCATTTGCCATTTTCTTTGACGATATTTCAGGTGAAGGTACTGATGCTCATAAACAAGCAGGTCTGATGAATTACCTCACTGAAAACTTTGTCAAAGTAAAAGGTGATGTTAAACCACTTATTCTTTGTCCTACGGAGTACAACAAAGGCTGGGCGAATCCTAAACCTGATGGCTACCTCAGTATTTTAGGTCGCGAAATGGATCCTTCTGTTCAAATTATGTGGACTGGTGACGCGGTAATTGCAGATATTACACACGAAACTTTAGCTTGGGTGCAAAAACGCATTCAACGTCCGGCTTTAATCTGGTGGAATTTCCCTGTGAGTGATTATACGCGTAGCCATTTATTAATCGGCCCTTCATACGGTTTAGAAAAAGGCATTAAGCCAACTGAAATGTCAGGGTTACTCTCTAATCCCATGGAAAATGCTGAAGCTTCTAAATCTGCTATCTTTGGCGTGGCTGATTTTGCGTGGAATACCGATGATTACCATTACAAAAAAGCTTGGAAACGCAGTTTAAAATTTATGTTGCCTAACTCGTACAAAGCTTATGAAGTTTTTGCTGAAAACAACACTGATCCAGGCAATACCTGGAGTGGCTATCACCGTGAGGAATCAACTGAAATAGCGCCGTATATCGATCGTTTAGAAAAAACTATCAAAGAAGGCATTCCTAATACTAAAGATTTTAAATACGTAGCACACTACTTTACTAAAGTGAGAGATGCAGCACAAAAAATTGAAGCAGCTAATGATAATCCGGCTTTAATCGCTGAAATTAAACCTTGGTTAATGGACTTTACCTATCTCGGTAAACAAGTATTAGCGCAAATGGCTAATTATGCCGATAAAGATCAAAGTGCTGCAGATTTTTGGACCTCTATAACTGATCGTCATGTGCCGCAACCTGAAATTCCTCGTGTGAGTAATACTAAGGTGATTCCTGTAACCGGAACTGTTGCCTTACGCCCATTTTTAGACTTTCTCAAAAACTACAACAACGCGACATTGTTAGAAAAAATTACAGGAAAATCTGTAGCCTCCGCAACTAACAATGGCTTAGGAAAAGTTACAACTAACATTGAAGCATTACAAAATTCAGGATTAAGTGTAGGAGCTAAAGGCGAAGTTGCTGTCAAAACACCTTTAGAAGTTTTGAGCATTCAGCCTAAAGCTTCTTTAACTGTAGCCCTAACTTATGCGATGCACAAAGCTGATTTTAGATTGCACTACGAATCTGAAACGACTAACTGGGCTAAACTCGCTATCTCTAAAGATGGTAAAACCTGGAAAACTATTGACGTTAAAGACGAAAAGAAGAATGTTTTAGCCGCCATTGAACAAGAGTTTAAATATCTTAAGGTGAGTAATGCCACAGAAAAACCTGTTGAACTGCGCTTAAAATCAATCAGCTTGACCAATAAAGCCGACGAAGCAGAACGCAACAAAATTTATACGCACGATAAATCAATCTTTTCAAGTTATACACTTCAGCCTAATCAAGAAGTCATTGAATACAAATCGGATGCTAAAGCTAAGACTTTGGTGATTTTGACCAATTCAGACCAAGCTGAAATTCACTTGCAAGGATTGACTAAAAAAGGAGAATGGAAATCTACTCCAGAAACTTTTGTAGGGCCATATATTGAATTTGATCACACCGAAGAGATCAAAGCTATAAAAATTACTAGCGATTCACCGGTTGAAATTTACGAAGTCATTTGGAAATAATTCTGTTTCCATTAATCTACATAAAAGCTGTCTCTCAAGGCAGCTTTTTTTATGCCACAAAGTCATTTACATTTTCTATCTTTATATCAAAAATCATATGTCATTAACTGTATTAGTCAGCGGCGCTTCCGGCAATTTAGGAACTGCCGTTGTCAAGTATTATTTAGAAAAAGGCCTCCGCGTTATTGGAATCGTTCGCCGTCCATCCACTACTAAACCACTCACTGAAAACTATAGTGAAGTTGTGCTCGATTTATTAGATGAAAAAGCTTGTGAAAAAGCCATAGTCGAATTGGCAAATCACCATAAACATATTGATATTGCCGTATTAACAGCCGGCGGATTTGCCATGAAACCCTTTAAGGATACGCTATTGTCCGATTTACATCAGCAATATCGACTCAATTTTGAAACGGCTTACAACATCGCTCGTCCTTTAGCTCAAAAAGCTTCGCCTCAATACAAAACCACTCTTGTATTTATAGGCTCAGAGCCCGGGCAACATACCGGCAAAGGGAAAGCTGTGGTGGCCTACAGTTTAGCCAAATCACAATTGTATCAATTGACAAATATTATCAATAGTGATACCGACAAATCAGGAATTCGTGCCTTGGTCATCACGCCAACTACTATTGATACCCCACAAAATAGACAAGCTGTACCTCAGGCCGATTTTAGCAAATGGCAAAAACCGAAAGCTATTGCGAAAATTATAGATAAATATGTTCAGAAATTGCAACTGACACATTCTTTTATCGCCCTTAAAGATGAATTGTAAATAGCAATTTTTTAACAGCCATCACTCACTAAATCAAACTTAATTACTAAAGTTTCGGAGAAGGTGACAAATGAGAAGTTAGGAAATTATGTATCTATCCACGTAATATTATATATTTCATAATCAGCCATATACTTTAATTTACAGCTAATACCGTATGGATAAATTAAATAGTCCAATTTCGACTTTGTCTCATTGTACTAGTAATTTATGGCCCACGGTATTATACCAACAAAAGATATTATAAATCGAACTAAAAAATAATTCTATAGAGTTATTCATTTAGTTTCTGTAAAATTTGACACTGGTATAAAGGTTTTTG
>CAYVJG010000010.1:0-80105 GCA_964451785.1 uncultured Flavobacteriaceae bacterium | reverse complement strand
TTTTTACTTTTTTTACAATAAATAGTCAATATAGAATCTTGACGATTTAAAAAAATATCCTGCGGTTCTAGATACTCGCCTACGCCTTTCCCTATTCCTCCAAATTTTCTGATAAAATGCCCTTTACGGTCAAACATCAAAACAGATTTAGCGGTCTTTCTGTCTAAAACAAAAATAGTGTTATCCGTCAAAAGAACTTTGTGAATTTTACCGATGAGGGATTTCGGAGTCGTTTCCAATTCGATGTATTCATAATCTTTTACAACATCATAAAAGTTTAATTGTTTAGTAGGTTTTTCAGTAATCGCTATAGTTGTCAATTCAACTGATTTTGTAGTATTACTCCCTGTTTTCTTACAAGAAACTAACAAGAACAAGATCATTATTGAAAAGGCTATACTCAGTTTTCTTTTATTCATAAGTTTTCATTAATAAATACAACACGCTAAAAATCAACTATTTTTAAAGTTCTATGTTGTTTTGAGTGGGTAACTAAATTTGATTGATTGATTGATTGATTGACTGATTGACTGATTGATTCTTATTTTTTAAAAACTTGTCAGTAAGAAAAAGTCCAAAGGACTTTAATACCTAAAACCATAGACAAAGCCTACGAAAAATTGCAGATTCAGATTAACTAAACCAAATTTCACAATCTCACCAAAACTAGCAAAAATAAAAATATTAACAAAATATTACATTAATTAATTTTTATTTTTTAATAGAAAAGTTGATTGCAGTGATTTTGTCAACTCAATTCAAGCTTACAATTAACTTTCTACCTACATAAACACACATTTACAACATATCATAAACACGTCATGTAAATTTTAAATGGCGTATACAACGCTAAGATCAACGACGTTTCCAAAGGTATAAGGACTAAATACCGCTCTGTAAAATAGAAAAAGTCTTTCTCTTAAAATAGGACTAGCGTAGCCGTTACTAGTAGCCAGTGTACTATAAAAGCTTCTCATCAACCTAATGTCACTCCATAACATAAAAAAAAACATTCTAAGGTGAGGGGGGCTATGAAACCTTTCATTTACCCCCCTAAAAGAAACGCCTAACCCTATAAATTTGCCGCCTAAATTAAAAAATGTAATATTTCAATTCCTACTTAACTATCTATTTTTAAACGTTTTAGATGTTATTTTAGTTAAAAAAAAGCGTGAATTCAATTTTTTAAGGTAACAATACAAAGCTTTACTCCATATACTCATACAAAGCCGCAAGGCATTTTTGTTAAACCTCAAAAACATTAAGTCATGAAGAAGCAAGTTATTACCTTCGTTCTGTTACTGATGAGTATAAGCATTTTTGCTCAATCAAATGAAAAACAATCTAGTTCTTCTAATTCGTCATCATCGTATCACAAAAAGACCTCTGTTACAACAACAACGACAGAAACCAATTCTAATTCTTGGTATTTAGGAGCCAGTGCCGGTTACCTATTCAAAAATAACAGTTTGCACAACAACCCGATGTGGTATTTAAACAACGGACAATTTTATGAATTAAACGTTGGAACACGGGGAAAACTTTTTGGTTGGAGTGCCGCTTTAGGGTATATGACCATAAAACGCGATGTCAGTCAATTTGATCACATTATCCCTGACACGCAAATGATCTTTGACAGCATTAATGGTGATCCGATTCAAAGAATCCCCTCTGATCTATCAACTATTCATGCCACTTTTATTCCGGATAGTAACTCTATCATCAAACACAAGCCTTACAAAGGATTTTACTTTTTAACCGGCCCTAATCTTTGGTTTGGCAATGGAAAATTAAAATTCAATTTAGCGCTTGAAGCTGGTATTGGTTATACCCAAGTAGGCTATTATTTTGTTAATGGATATTCTGAACGACCCGTTGACTTTGACTCCAAATTTACCGGTGCGGGAGCGGCAGGAACGCCTGTTACCTATACAGGAAGCATGTATGAACCTATATATCAACAATTTGGCATGAGCCAGAAGTATCATGACAAATTAGCCGCCAGTAGTATGACTGATCCTTTTGATGAAAAACAAGATTATGAAGTGCACTTTATGGGGCGTTTAACTGGTAATGTTGAATACTTTATTCTCCCACGTTTATCTATTCATGGCGGTCTTAACTTCTGGTATATTTCGGCCCCTAAAATGATTGGTCAACAAGCTGTATCTGGAGGTGTAGGACTTTCAAATTCTAATGGTTCATCTGTATATCAAGGAGAATTCAGCTATACCAAACCTTATGCTGAAAAAGATTTGACTTACCTCAGTGCTAATATTGGTCTTAAATATTGGTTTGGTGGCAACTCGTCAAGCACCAAAACTGTAGTGACTGAAGAATCTTCATCTAATAGTGAATCCAGCCTAGAAAAAGTTGAAGAAGAAAAACAACCTAAAGCATTGGCTATTAACGTCATTGACAAATTGACTAAAACGCCTATGGGTGATGTAGCTGTAACCTTGACCAACTTAAGTACAGGAAAAGATACCACAGTAATGACTCAAGCCAATGGCGTTGTGAAGTTAGAAGATATTGAGCCTGGTAATTATGAAATCAATGGTGAAATACTCAATATTCCTACAAGTTCTGATAATGTTGATGTTATTGATTTTGCTAGTGCTGCACCGACGATCTATTCAACCTTATACTACGACGATCCACGTTTTATCTTAAAAGGAGTTACTGTCAATCTTGACAACGGACAAGTAGTTGACAATGTACAAGTTAATCTCGCTAAAGATCATCAGGACATGGCGCAAACCTATAGTAATGATGAGGGTAATTTTAAATTCCTATTAGATTCTAATAGCGATTATGAGGTGCAAGGACTTAAAAACGGTTTATTTAGTAACACCGCTAAAGCCAGCACTAAAGGACTTACACGTAGTCAAACATTATATGTTAAACTTCAGTTGGGAATGAGTACTGTTGAAGTTGGTCGTACTTTCCAAATCGACAATATTCACTATGATTTTGACAAAGCTAATATTCGTCCGGATGCGGCACGTGAGTTAGATAAAGTGGTCGATTTCTTAACTACAAATCCTGATGTACGTATTGAGTTGAGTTCGCACACCGACAGTCGTGGTAGTGATGCTTATAACCTTAAATTATCACAACGTCGTGCTGAAAGCGCTGTAAATTACCTTGTTGATCACGGTATTTCTCGCAGCCGATTAGTAGCCAAAGGATATGGTGAAACCCGTTTACTCAACAAATGTAAAAACGGTGTACCTTGTACAGATGCTGAACACCAAGCTAACCGTCGTACTGAAATCACAATCATAGAATAACCAATTCTATCGCTTAAAAATCCAATCTATCTACTTCATCTTTCATGTGAGGTTGCCCCTATCTGTTATCATCTGGCAGGTGGGGGTTCTCACTTTAAAAACAATTTTAAAGTCTACGCCTCTTTTTCCTATTTTCCACAATGATTACCATCAAAACCACCAATACGCTACTAATTCCTGTAAACACCCACCAATTACCACTTTCTGATTTATCGGGAGTAGCTAAATTTAAATGCATTGCCGCCCCTGTATAATTTAGAGAAGCCCAGAACCATGGATTTTGAAATAGATTTTGATTAGGTTGATTAATAAAATACAACTGTGTTTTTCGCAAAGCCTTAGTCGGATCGTTAAGAACTTTCAATTCTTTGTAAAATTGTCCCATAAACTGAGGAATAAAAGCATCGCTCACAGCCCACCTTGCGGCAACAACCCCTCCCACTCCTTTGCTGATAAATGCTTTGTTTAAACTTTCTACGCCCTCGCCCGTAATTAGTTTTCCCTTCTCGGTCTCACAAGCTGATAAGACCACTAAAGGGGCTTGTGTCAATACCAATCGCAATTGATCTAAACTAACTTTATCGTGAAGCACTAAAAAAGGCTCTTTACCCGGTTTAGCCACAGCGTGCGTACTAATGTGTATGATATTTGGTGTGTTTAGAGCCCTTTGAAAATTTTTAAAGTTAGTAGAATCACCTCTATAAACCCGTGTTTTCACTTGTGTAGCTATAGCTTTAATTTCCTGATTGATATAAGGTAAATCTACAAAAGATGAATCGTGCTTTGCCTTTGCAAAAAGCAATACTTCCTCTGGGTTTGTTAGAGTTTCAAAAGTTGTTTGGTGGTGTAACAAGGTATATACCTCTCTCAAGCGATGGGTTTCGGTAAGGTAGCGATTTTTAAAGATTAAAGCTCCTAAAGGCATATCATATATAAACCCGTCAGGAGAAAGTAACCAATCTTTTTGCATAATATGTGCAATAGAAGGAACTAACTGTGTTAATAGTTTTTGTGCTTCTAAGTTATACTGCCCGGGATTATTGTTATAGGATTGGGGACCAGCATAAAAGTATTTCTGTGAAAATTGTTCTGCGCGTTGAGCTACAATTGGTGTCTGTTCAAAACGATGAAGGTGAATTTTACCTTTAGAAATACGAATGAGATAACTAGGATTATCGCGATTAATCTGCCATGAAAGAATTGCTTTTTGCTGGCTTGTTTGTTCTATATTGTTTACAAATTCAGTGTAATTAGGTTGTTGATACTGGCGTTCAAAAACACTTTTGGTCAAAGCGAATTCATAAATCAATTGATCTATAGCCGCGTTAATTTTTTTCTGCTCGGCTCCAGAATGCGTTTCTGTTCGCCTTTGGTACAAATAGCGCAGTTTTTCTTGCACTTGTAATACCTGTACAACTTTTGTGGTATCGGCATTCCACTGCTGTGCTTGCGATTTAGCATTCATCAGTTGCCGGCCTTTAGACAATTCAGTAGCCCACAACAATTGAAAAGCATAAACGCGACGCTGCTTTAAATCAGAAGTTTTTTGAAATTGCTTATACAACAAATCAGATACTGTTTGCAAAGTTTCTCTATTACGCGCCGAGTTGTAATAACTACTCTTTTTTGTGGTAATAAACTGCTGAACTAGAAAATCGTTTAAAATGGCTTTTAAGTAGTAATGAATAGCCTTATTTGGTTGCTTTAAACCTGTGTAGGCTTTCCCTAATCCGGTAAAACTATAAGTTACCGTATAATCAGGATAAACCTCAGCTGCTTTAGGTTTTAGTAAACTAATAGATTTTGTAAACGCTAAAATGGCTTGTTGATAGTGTTTATACTGCACATATAAATCGCCCTGTAATTCATACAGTTTAGCGCGTTCACGAAAATGAGAATCTGGAAAATGGTTTTCTAATAAGTGTAGTGCTTTAGTCAATCCTGCTGCTGTTTTATTATAATTCTCTTGTGCCCACCCGATTTGCGCATGAATTCCCCAAGCGTTAGCTTTCCAAACAATAGCTTGCCGACGCTGCTGTCCAACCTCAGGGTGATCTAAAATTTGTAATGCCTTCTGATTGTAATATCTGGCGCTGTCAATGTGTTTTAAAGTCAAAAATGAATCGGCTAATTCATTATAATGCCGTGCAGCAGTAAGACTGGTAGGGGTGGTATAACGCAAGCCACGATGACAGACCGCTATAACACTGTCATAGCGTTTGAGCTCTTTAATGGTGATGGCTAAATTAGCATATACCGCCGCCTTTTCTTCTGCATCAGCTTTTGCCTTTTGTAATGCTGTTCGTTGCAAAAAAATGGCGTGTTGAATATTGCCACTCATCGTATACAAACTCCCCAACGGTTTGACGTAGTATTCTAAAAAGTTGATGGGCGTTTGTGGATGCTTATAATACAAAGCCAATGCTTTTTCATACACCTCAATACTCTTTAAAATTTGTGCGTCTTGTGACAGAGCATACCCCATATTGAGCAATAATAACTGATAAGCTGTAAATTCTTTTGCTTTTTTGGGGTGCAAAGCATAAGTAACCCGCAACAATGAATCTCTTTTCTTCAGGAAAATTTGAGGATGATCGTATACTAAATTTCCTA
Source organism: uncultured Flavobacteriaceae bacterium (assembly GCA_964451785.1). Taxonomy (GTDB): domain Bacteria; phylum Bacteroidota; class Bacteroidia; order Flavobacteriales; family Flavobacteriaceae; genus JAJYSO01. The sequence goes on along the minus strand of CAYVJG010000010.1, from coordinate 74,199 downwards.
AAACTCTAATTTTTGTCAATACCGAATCGGCATCTACTGATTCATGCGATTGTGTAAATTCAATTCGTGGTTTAGCCTGCGTAAAATTTGTGCTGATGATAGTAAGAACCACACACGTAATACCGATAAGTAGATTTTTTTTCAAAATACTTCTATCTTTTAAAAACGCCAAGCTAAATATACATTCAAGCTACTTAAATCGTCTAGGCCAAAGTAATACCGCACTCCCACCGAAGGGCCCAAATAGACTCGCCCTACATTTAAATCAGCAAAAGCACGCCAATGTACGGGGGTTTTGGATTGATCTGATTCGCTTATGGCTTCTTTTTGTTCATTCGCGAAAGTATATACAGTCAATTTTTCTTTAGCATCAATGGTAAAATTGATATTACCTTCAATACCAGCACCTAAACTCAACCAGCTATTAAAATTGTATTTCACCGGTAATAAAGCCAACTGCAAACGCAAATTTTTCCGACTATAGGTTTTATCATAACGGGATACACTGTAATATTGACCGCCAATTTGAATTTCATTCTGCGTATCTATTCCCCAAATTCCAGCTTCTTGTTCGTAATAGCCCAAGCGCAATTCTGCCTGCCAAAACCATTTTTTATACGGCGCTAGCGGAGCTATTCCTACTCCTATATCAAAATAATTTTTAGTCTTATAAGTCAACTCCCGATCGATTAAATCAGGTCCACCAGCCGTAATTACCAGTGAATCTCTAAAGGTCACAGATTCATTTTCATCGGTAATAAAATGATAGCCCAAAAACAAAATTGGCGATAAGCTTTTTCTAAATTTACCTGTAGCCCAATTGGTTTTTACAGCTTTATTTTTATCAAAAAATATAGCTGTTTTTCCTCTAAAAGGCTTGTTAGGCAAACGTTTATCAGCTTTTATACTAAATCGCACATAACCTTGTGTACTGTCATAAGGCACTTCGCGATCTGCTTTACTCCCTGGCAGACTAATGCCTTGAAAATATACAAATAAGGAGTCTTTCCCTATAGCTTCTTTGCGCCAGCAACCCGTTCCTGTTGAGTCTGTACATTCCGGAATTCGCGGATAGATACTGAGTACTTTAAAACTTTCGCGATCCATAACTTTAGGCAATGTCATCTCTAAACGTATATTCTTAGCATCGCCTTTTCCGTTGTTTTGAAACTGCACTTTATAGGTCAATCGCTCACCACGTGAAGCTGTGCGATAATTCAACCGCGTTTGTTTAACCGACATCCGATTAGGGTCGTGCGAGGCTACAATAGGAATGTCAAGTCGATGTATATAAGCTTTTGAACTCCCATCAGGAACATAAATTCCGGTTAAGGTGACAATGGCATTAGTGTCTTTTAGCATTTCGGGCAACACGTTAATGTGCACATATGAAAACTGCTCCTCGCCCACTTTTCCACTCACCTCATAGCTTGTTACTGACTGATAGCTATCATAGAGCGTTTTGAAATACGCTACTGATTCATCAGGTTTAAAGGTCTTAAACTCCGGTTTACCATAATTAGGACTTCCACTGTGGGTAATCATCGCGCTATTTATACTTGTCGAGGCATAAAATGCTTGCTGTCCTTGTGCTAAAACCGGCAATTTTTCCTCTTGGTAATAAGTGGTCTGTCCCGCATAAGCAAATCCGGGGTTGTCATATAGTTTTTCATTACTCAAAATGTAAATTTTTCCTTTTGGTGCTTTTAAATTTACCCCAGAAATAAGTACGATGTCTGTTCCGGGCTGGGCATTGGTATTTTTACCTAACTTAAACACCGCTTTTCCCGACAAAAACACTTGCTCATCAGTACTAATATCAGGCGTCGCCCCAGCACTAGCATATTGCACACTAATACTTTTAACAGGACGTGGCGGCTTTGTGCCTTTGTCATAATTATTAGTCGCGTATAATTTTACATCGTAATTTCCGGGTTGGGCATAGGCGTGCACCGGATGTTCGGCTCGACTAAAATGACCATCGCCAAAATCCCAAAAATAACTGTAATATGCTTCTCTACCTCCAGGTATAGTGGTCAATGGCGGAAGTTTTGCCTTAAATTGAATGCCATGATTTGTAGGATTTGCTAAAATAACGGACAAACTATCAACTTGACCCCAGCTCAATGTTGTAAAACCTATAAGAATACAAGTCAAACTAAATTTCAAAAAATGTCTTCCCTTCCCCATTATTACGTGATTTTTAAATTAATTAATCAAATATTTTATCTATTTTTACACTAAATATATCATAAAATTACAAATTTAAAAAGATATTTCTTCTATGAATCCCGATAAAAAGTACATCACTTATTTGCAAGAGAATGATTCTAAGGGGATTAACGAAATATACAATCGCTTTGCCTACAAGGTAAAACACATGATTATGGCCAATAGTGGCTCAGCAGAAGAAGGCGCGGATGTGTTTCAGGAAGGTTTAATCGACATCTATAAGCTCTCTATGAAAAAAGATTTTAAACTCACCTGTAGCTTTGAAGCTTTTCTCATTATTGTCTGTAAGCGCAAGTGGTTAAACATTCTTAAATCTAGCCGTAAAAAAAAGGTAACAAATCGGGATGATATTGTATCTACTTATGAACAGGTAGATGATGCACAAGCCTATGCCGAACAAATTGAAAAAGAGAATACTATTGTTGCCTTAGTGGAAGAATTAGGGCAGAGTTGTCGTCAGCTTATCAAGGCGTGTTTCCAAAAGAAACCACAGCAAACAATAGCCGATGAACTCGGAATTAGCTATGCTTACCTACGAAAACGCAAGAGTATTTGTATGCAAAAGTTATCTGAATTAGCGAAAACTCACCCACTTTTTAAAGCGTAAATCATGACTAACTATCACCAATACATATTAGATTATTTAGATCAGCTACTCTCTGACGAAGAACGACTTGCCTTTGAAGCAGCTATGACCGAAGACCCGGATTTAAAAGCTGAAGTGAATCGCCAAAAAATGATTCAGGACAGCCTACAGCATCAAGCCGATGTTGCTGAAGGAGCTGATCAACTCTCCCACACACTTCTACAAAAACGGCACTTATTTACTAAAGCTGAACCTCAGCAAAAAACACCTAAGATTCGTTCGCTTAACTATCGTCGTATTGGCTTAGCTATAGCGGCATCAGTGGCTTTTATTTTAATTATCAGCAGCCTCTTTACCAAACCTAATTTTGATAAATTGCCCGCTATGCCCAACCAAAGTATGCGCGGTGATCACACTAATCAACTCTACACCAATGCGCGGCAATATTATAAAGCTAAAGATTATACTAAAGCCATTACAACGCTGCAACAATTACAGCAACAACAACCGCAAACCGCATTATACTCCTATTATTTAGGATTGAGTTACATCGGTAAAGGAGACTATACTAAAGCCTTGCCTCTACTCCAAAAAATTGCTGAAGGACCATCAGTTTATCACCTTGATGCACAGTATTTTTTAGGATTGAGTTATTACAAACTCAATCAACCTAAACAAGCTCAAATAGCGCTCAAAAAGGTAGATGCCCAAAGTCAATATTATCAAATGGCTCAGAAGTTACTGGATAAACTCTCATAATCTTGGTTTTTTGCCTCTTAAAGTACACTAATGTAGCTTATTGTTTTCTTAAATTCATTAATGACTAGCGGCTATTGACTTATTTTTGATGCCTATGGATTCACTGACTCAAATCGCTTTAGGTGCCGCTGTTGGCGAAGCTGTATTGGGCAAAAAGCTAGGTAATAAAGCTATGCTTTACGGCGCTATTGCCGGAACTATTCCCGATTTAGATGTTCTCCTAGGTAAATTTACAGATGTGGTTACAGCCCTAGAAATTCATCGCGGACTGTCACATTCCATTTTGTTTGCCCTAATCTTAGCCCCAATCTTGGGCTGGTTGGTCGGATTATACGAAAAGAAAACCTCTTGGAAAGCGCTGTCGTGGCTGTTCTTTTTAGGGTTATTCACGCATTCTTTGTTAGATGCCCGTACCTCTTGGGGCACACAATTATTCTGGCCTTTGGACTATACTGTAGCTCATAAAAACATCTTTGTCATCGATCCCTTATATACCTTACCCCTAATCCTTGGCTTAATCTTAGCCATTCGACAAAAACCTGAATCTCTAAAACGAAGACGCTACAACCGCTGGGGACTAATATTGAGCAGTGGATACATGGTGACAACACTTCTCTTTAAAGGAATTGCCTACCAAAAATTTGAGAATGCTTTACACGTACAAGGTATTCAGTATTCAGAATTAGAAACCAAGCCTACACCTTTAAATTCGATATTATGGGCAGCTAATGTACAAACGGATGACGCTTTTCTGATAGGTTACTATTCGCTTTTTGACACGCAACCAATCGTCTTTTCGAGTTACCCTAAAAACCATCATCTTTTAGAAGAACTGAATGCTCATGAAAAAGTAAAACGAATGATTACTATTTCAGAAAATTGGTATACCATAACCAAACAAGACGAACAATTAGTGTTCAATGATTTGCGCTATGGCACGCTTAGCATAGCGCCTGACGCCACCAATTTTGTGTTCAGTTATCAGATTGATAAAACCAATAAAGGTATTAGCTTTACCGAGCGACCAAAAGATACTAAGGCCGCTAAACAACTGCTCAGCCAACTCTGGAATCGACTTTTAGGCCATTAAAATCGATTCCTCAAGTTGCCTCTTTTTTAATTCAACGCTTAGTGAGCTACTTTCGTAAAGTGACGCGGCGTTTTATCTTCCAGCTTATCATTTAATTTTTTCATACCGTAAGCTATACCGAATTGAGCAATACCTACAAATAAGAATGTTAAAGCTGAGTACAATAGAAAACCGACGCCATTTGATACCGGTTCCCAAATCATAAAAAAGGAAGCAATAACCCCTAGAATCGCAAAAATAAACGGGATAAACCAAGCTGATAATTTGGAATAATAAAAATTAAACGACACTCCTCCCGCAATAATAGAGCGATACAATAAAATGAAACCGGCATAAATTGGTATAACAGCCTCAATAGATACTGATGGGATAAAAGGTATCCCTAAAATACCAACTTCAATAAGCCCATTTACCAATAACATACGCCAATAATCAAGCTTATCTTTATTAAATATGGCGTAAAATGCTCTAAAGAGTCCTACTATGGCAAAACAAGATAATAAGACCACTAATAAAGAGTGATAAGAGTCCGTTTTAAAGATGAATATCCAAAGACACAAAAACGTAAATAATATTCCTGATAGCAATGACATCCACCATTGTCGAAGATGAGAAATAGAATAGTTCATAATCATAAGTTTTTAACGTATGTACTAAAGATACGAAAAAATTAATTATGATTACGCAAAAACATCATCAATTTTACACAGTATTCGCAATTTCGACTACTTTTTAAGTGCTATACCCAAACAAAATTACTGCCGATAGATTAACCTTTTGCCTTTACTTTAGGGCATTAGTTTTAAGCCCCTTTTTTAGCCCAAAGCCAAGAGCTAAGGACAAACGGCCAACAGCTAGCTGGCCTCAAAAAAAACTTACCGTACTAATTCTGTAAAAAGCTTTGCAAAAGTTTGCTCTAAATCAAGAGTCAACCCGGGATGAGGTCTAGAGGTCTGAATCATTGAACTACGCACCGCCGTCAACCACCTAAAACGCTCTGCTGTTTCTAAATGAGCTATAGGCGAATCGCACTTCTTACCTGCGGCAATCTGTTGAAATGCTTCTAAATTAGCACTAATAAATTCGCAATCAATATCCGGACAAAACACGGTCAATAAATCTTCTCGAAGGGAAAAGTCCATTTTTAACCAACGTTTTCGTTTACAAAACATCACAAGTCCGATATTGACAAACTCCTCGCGTTCTACTTTTGGGACTAGCCGAATAACGGCATATTCATATAAGTCGTTGTGTTCTGGCATCTTGAGCAGCTTTAGTAAATACATCGGCTTGCGTTAAGCGCAAGCACAAAAATTCATAATACACCTGGCGAATCGCTTCGGCATCTAAATCGGTTTCTTCCCAATCTAGCCATTCTGCCGGAATCAAATTGACGATTTGTTGCAAAATTTCAGGAGACAATAGCTTTTTAAAACGCTCATTTACCTCCATTAAGTCAGAAGCGCGATGCAACAACACATGGTCTTTAATCAGGCCAAAAGGCGTCACTGCTTTTTCTTTCCACTGTGTCCAATTGTGATGAAAATAAAAAGATGAACCGTGATCAATAAGCCATAATTCGTTATGCCACATCAGCATATTGGTATTGCGATAAGTGCGATCAACATTAGTAATAAAAGCATCTAACCACACAATTTGTGAAGCCAAGTCAGCATCCACTTTCATCACTGCCGGATCATAATTGACAGCTCCCGACAAAAAGTGTAAAGCTAAATTTAAGCCTGTACTCCACTTTAGCAAATCTTGAATTTCCTCATCGCCTTCGGTACGTCCAAAATTGACATCCAAATCTGCATAAACCAACTCGGGAACGCGCAAGCCTAGCACGCGAGCAATTTCACCACCCAAGAGTTCAGAAATTAATGATTTTACGCCATGCCCGGAGCCTTTAAACTTTAAAACGTATTTAAAGCCATCGTCGGCATCGGCCAAGGCTGGTAATGAGCCGCCTTCTCGCAAAGGCGTAATATAGCGCATTACCGTAACCCTCCGCAGTGTTTCTATTGTTTTCATAGCACAAAAGTAATCATAAAATCCTATTTCTCCTTTCCTTAAAAAGTCAAGCTCTTTTTGTATTTTTAGAATCTCAATCCTATCATTATGCCCACACTTGACGCTTCTTTTTGGAACAATCGCTACCTCAACGACCAAACGGGCTGGAATATTGGTTATCCCTCGCCTCCTCTAAAAGCTTATTTTGATCAACTCACTGACAAATCACTCAAAATTTTGATTCCGGGTGCCGGAAATGCCTATGAGGCTGAATATTTACACCAACAGGGATTTTCAGAAGTCTATATTTTAGATTGGGCCGTCGAAGCCTTACAAAATTTCAAAACACGTGTGCCTGATTTTCCGGATAAGCATTTAGTACAAGCTGATTTTTTTAGCTACAAAGAACAATTTGACCGTATTATTGAACAAACATTTTTCTGTGCACTCCCACCAGAACGACGAGCAGATTATGTGCAAAAAATGACCGAACTCTTAAAACCTAACGGCAAGTTAGTTGGCTTGTTATTTAATGCGTCACTTAACACTGATCGCCCACCATTTGGAGGAAATGAAAAAGAATATCGTCAATTACTAGAACCACATTTAAACATTCTAACTCTGCAAACCGCCACAAACTCTATAAAACCTCGCCAAAGAAGTGAATTCTTTTTCATCGCACAACGCCCTGTGAATTGATTCCTCTTTATTTTATGTATTTTTGACTCACTAATCCACAAGGTCATTATGCCTCAGCTTCCTAAAGGTCACAAAAAATTACTACACGCTTGGGCGTTTTACGATTGGGCCAACTCTGTATATCCGCTGGTTATTTCATCAGCTATATTTCCTATATTTTACGGCGCCCTAACCCTTGTTAAAGAAAATGGAAAAGTTGTTGACGACAGCGTTCAGTTTTTAGGCTACAACTTTAACAACGATAGTTTAATTAGTTATGTCACTGCCTTAGCCTTTTTGACGGTTTCTATCTTAAGTCCCTTACTCAGCGGAATTGCGGATTATACCGGGAATAAAAAAAGTTTTATGCGCTTTTTTAATTATCTTGGCGCAGCGGCCTGTATAGGTTTGTTTTGGTTTTCTTTAGAAGAATTATGGTTCGGATTACTCTGTTACTATTTAGCATTAATCGGATTTTGGGGCAGTGTGGTGTTTTACAATTCCTATCTCCCTGATATAGCCTTTCCTGAACAGCAAGATAAAGTCAGTGCTCAGGGTTATGCATTAGGTTATATCGGCAGCGTCATCTTACTCGTTATTTGCTTAGCCATGATCTTACTTCACCAAACTTTTGGATTTGAAGACGAAGGCTTACCAACACGACTCTCCTTTATTCTCACCGGTATTTGGTGGATCGCCTTTAGCCAATACACCTACCGCTATCTGCCACAAAACGAATCAAAAACAAAACACAAAAATTGGTTTTTCAACGGCTTTAAAGAGCTTAAAAAAATATATACCGCTGTCAAAGCCAATCAGCGCTTACACCGTTACCTCATTGCCTTTTTTGTTTACAGCATGGCCGTACAAACGATCATGCTTATCGCCACTTATTTTGGTGTTGAAGAACTCGATTGGGGCGCACAAGATTCAACCACAGGACTCATTATCAGCATTCTTCTCATTCAACTTATTGCCGTCATAGGCGCTAAACTCACCGCTAGAGCTTCGGGAAAATTTGGTAATATTTCTGTTTTAATCAGCATCAATTGCATTTGGGTAGGCATCTGTATTTTTGCGTATTTCATCACTACTCCTAATCAATTCTACATTGCTGCGGGTCTAGTAGGTCTAGTTATGGGCGGTATACAAGCACTTTCGCGCTCAACTTACTCTAAATTTATTCCTAAAAACACAGTTGATACCACTTCATACTTCAGTTTTTACGATGTTTCTGAAAAAATTGGCATCGTTATCGGGATGTTTACTTATGGATTTATAGCCCAAATAACAGGCAGTATAAGGCTTTCCATACTTTTTTTTATCGCCTTTTTTATCGTTGGAATTTGCTTACTTTTAAGAGTTCCAAAAAGAAACTTATAAAGTAAAATTTTTTAGTTAAGTTTGCGTTAATTATAATAACACTAAACTTTGCACATGAAACTATTTTACAAATCACTTTTGGTTTGTTTCATTTTAGCAGGCTTAACGAGCTGTGATGATGAACCTATAGGAGAAAGTTATGACGGCGCTATACCCGCAAATTCTTCTTTTAAAGTTGATATCAATGAAGAAACTTTTTTTGCCAACATCTCAGGCGTATTGACCGAAGATGGCGTGACTCAAATTGTCGGAAAACGCAATGATGGTACGCGCGTTAGCCTAAAAGTGACTGGTTCAGGAACAGGTACCTTTGTTTTAAACGGCACTCCTGACGGAACGGCTTCTTATTATGACGGCGCTGCTGAGCCTTTTACCATGGATAATATCGATACGGTTGGGGTATTAGAAATTACAAAATACGATATCGTAAGTGGATTGGCTTCAGGAACATTCTCATTTAAAGCGCAACGCGATTCGAGTAGTGTTACAGTTCCTCCTGCCGATTCTACGGCAACTGACTCTACAGTAATCACGCCTGGAGGCACTTTAAACTTTACCAATGGTGAATTTGTAAATATCCCTCTACACACTGACCTCGCACCACCTCCAGGAAGCCTAAGCGATTTTCATGTCGCTCTAGATTCTAGTCTCTATGACGCGGGCAATATTTCAGCGGTACTTATAGATAATGTGCTTAGCATTTCAACAACTGGAGATACGCAGAACATCAAATTAATTATTACTGACCCTGCCGTAGGTACCTTCACGCTTGGCGACCCTACTGTCGCTGAAGCAGGCATCGTTTTGGACCCCGATACTGGCAATGATTCTAATGCGGTTTATATCTCTTCAGAAGGCACACTAATCATCACTGACATAGATGTGGATAACCACGTTTTATCAGGAACCTTTACCGGCACCTTAGTCAATACTAATGACACCAGTGAAAGTATCAATATGACCAATGGCGTTTTTGATCAAATTACTTATTCGGTTGAAGAACAACAACCAGCACCAATGTCTGCGATGATTGATAATGAAGCTTTTGAAGCCGACGGCGATTTAACTACTGCTGACCTAGGAAACAACCTCATCAGCATTACAGGAACTGACGCCAATGGCAATAGCCTTCAACTCAAAATTCCGACTAACACTAACACTGGAGATTATGACGTTACTGTTGATGGCAATTACTCGGCGGTATACAGCTTTAATGACTCACAATCTGGAACTGTAGTTGATTATAAAACAGTACTCAATTCAGGACAAATCACGATAAACGTTAACGACGGTCAAACGCTTAGCGGTGAATTTACCTTTTCAGTAAGCGACAGTGTAACTGGTGATGTTAAACAAATTACACAAGGCTCATTTGAGATTATGCTGTAAAAAAGCGCTCTTCTCAATCTAATTAAGCTATTATAAATCCCGTAGGTAACCTGCGGGATTTTTTTGTCGCCTCAATTTGTTAAAGTTTAGCCTATTTTAGCCTTCCTACTCTCCTCTATTTTGCTTACATTTACGCTGCAAAATTCTGAAAACGATTATGGAAAATCAAAAACCTTATAAACCCAAAAACTTAGTCCGCATTGTTACCGCAGCTTCTTTGTTTGACGGGCACGACGCTGCTATCAATATTATGCGTCGTATCATTCAAGCCACAGGAGTTGAAGTTATTCACCTCGGCCACGACCGCAGTGTTGAATACGTTGTCAATACCGCCATTCAAGAAGATGCCAATGCCATTGCGATGACTTCTTATCAAGGTGGTCACAATGAATACTTTAAATATATGTATGATTTGCTTCGCGAAAAAGGCGCTGATCAAATCAAAATTTTCTGCGGTGGCGGTGGCGTTATTCTACCTGAAGAAATCAAAACTCTAGAAGACTATGGCATCGACAGAATTTACTCTCCTGACGACGGCCGTGCTCTTGGACTGCAAGGCATGATTAATGATGTGGTTCAAAAATCAGACTTTACAAACCCTGAGTTACAAATCTTTCAGGGAAAAGATAAACCGCGAATCGAAAATCCTTCTGTAAAAGCTATTGAAAAGGCCTTAAAAGCCAAAAACGTAACCACCATTTCGCGTTTGATTTCTTTAGCTGAAAATCATCACGACCAATTTGAAACACTCTTTGGTAAAATAGAAGCTAAAAGTTCAAAAACTCCTGTTTTGGGAATCACCGGAACTGGTGGCGCCGGAAAATCGTCTTTAGTCGATGAACTCGTTCGCCGTTTTCTCAGTGACTTTGAAGACAAAACCATAGGTATCATTTCAGTTGATCCGTCTAAACGTAAAACTGGCGGGGCATTACTCGGCGACCGTATCCGCATGAACGCCATCGATTCTGATCGTGTATACATGCGTTCTTTAGCTACGCGCCAATCTAATTTAGCCTTGTCAAATTATGTGCAAGAAGCCGTAGATGTGCTTAAAGCAGCTGAATACGATTTGATTATTCTTGAAACTTCAGGAATTGGCCAGAGTGATACTGAAATTACCAACCACTCCGATTTAGCACTTTATGTGATGACTCCTGAATACGGAGCCGCCACGCAGCTCGAAAAAATCGATATGCTTGATTTTGCCGATATTGTAGCACTTAATAAATTCGATAAACGCGGTGCCTTAGATGCCTTACGCGATGTGCGTAAACAATTTTTGCGCAATCACAACCTCTGGGATGCCAATACCGAAGATATGCCGGTTTACGGTACTATTGCTTCACAATTTAACGATCCGGGGATGAACACCTTGTATCGAAAAATTATGGATAAACTAGCCGAAGTAACCAAAGATCAACTCTCTAGTAGCTATACCCTTACCGAAGGAATGTCTGAAAAAATCCATATCATTCCCCCAAAACGCGTGCGTTACCTCTCTGAAATTTCAGATAACAATCGGCAATATGATGCCACCGTCAAAACGCAAGCTGAGGTCGCCCAAAAATTATACGGTATTTACAAGGCTATTGAAGCTGCCTCAGGAGCTGATCTCAATTTGACTAAAAACGGATTAGATGAAGAGCAATTGCAATCTATAACCACTGAAAGTAATCAAATTTTAGTCAATTTACTCAAAAAAGAATTTGATCGTATCAAGATGGATTTAGACCCTTACAATTGGGAAGAAATCATCAATTGGCACAATCTAGTTGCGCAATACAAAGCGCCAGAATACGTCTTTAAAGTACGTGATAAAGAAATTAAAATCAACACCCACACCGAATCGCTTTCGCATACACAAATTCCTAAAATTGCCTTGCCAAAATACCAAGCTTGGGGCGATTTATTACGTTGGATTTTACAAGAAAACGTACCCGGACGATTTCCCTACACTTCAGGATTATACCCGTTTAAGCGCACTGGCGAAGATCCCACACGAATGTTTGCTGGTGAAGGTGGTCCTGAACGTACCAATCGCCGCTTTCACTATGTGAGTCTTGATATGCCGGCCAAGCGCCTCTCTACAGCTTTTGACTCGGTTACCCTCTATGGAAGCGACCCTGATAGACGTCCTGATATCTACGGGAAAATTGGAAATTCAGGCGTCTCAATCTGCTGCCTAGACGATGCTAAAAAACTGTACTCTGGTTTTGACTTGGCCGACAAAATGACTTCTGTAAGTATGACCATTAATGGCCCTGCACCAATGTTGCTCGGTTTCTTTATGAATGCTGCCATTGATCAACAATGTGAAAAATATATTGTAGAAAATGGTCTTGAAGCCGAAGTGGAAGCTAAAATTAAAGCCATTTACAAAAAAAGTGGTTTAGAACGTCCTAAATACCGTGGTGAACTCCCTAAAGGCAACAACGGACTGGGCTTAATGCTCCTCGGGGTAACCGGTGATCGCGTTTTGCCTAAAGCGATTTATACCCGTATTAAGGCGGAAACCATCGCTAAAGTGCGCGGTACGGTACAAGCTGATATCTTAAAAGAAGATCAAGCCCAAAACACCTGTATCTTCTCTACAGAATTTGCCTTGCGTTTAATGGGGGATGTTCAAGAATATTTTATCGAAAATAACGTTCGCAACTTCTATTCAGTTTCCATCTCGGGCTATCACATTGCCGAAGCCGGTGCCAACCCGATTACGCAACTAGCTCTAACGCTGTCTAATGGATTTACTTATGTAGAGTATTACCTCAACCGTGGGATGGACATCAACAAATTTGGCCCCAACCTGTCCTTCTTCTTCTCTAATGGAATCGATCCGGAATATGCCGTTATTGGTCGTGTAGCAAGACGTATCTGGTCTAAAGCCCTCAAGCACAAATACGGAGCTAACCCTCGGGCACAGATGTTGAAATATCACATTCAAACTTCTGGACGTTCCTTACACGCTCAAGAAATTCAGTTTAATGACATTCGCACGACTCTGCAGGCTCTTTATGCCATTTATGACAACTGTAATTCCTTGCACACTAATGCTTATGACGAGGCCATCACCACGCCTACTGAAGAGTCTGTGCGCCGCGCCATGGCTATTCAATTAATTATCAATAAAGAATTAGGTTTAGCTAAAAATGAAAACCCTATTCAAGGTTCTTTTATCATTGAAGAATTGACTGATTTAGTGGAAGAAGCTGTACTGTATGAATTTGATCGTATTAACGAACGCGGTGGTGTACTCGGCGCCATGGAACGCATGTTTCAACGTATGCAGATTCAAGAAGAAAGTTTGTATTACGAACGCCTTAAACACAGTGGACAATTTCCTATTATTGGCGTAAACACCTTCTTGAGCAGTAAAGGTTCACCTACTGAACGCCCTGGTGAAGTAATTCGTGCTACTGAAGAAGAAAAAGAACACCAAATTGAAACCCTAGAAAAACTCAAGCAGACTTACAAAGACAGTGCTGGCGAGGCACTCGAACGCGTCAAAAATGCAGCCATTGAAAACCGAAACATCTTTGATGAATTGATGGAAGCTACTAAAGTGTGCTCTCTAGGACAAATTACTAATGCTTTATTTAAAGTTGGCGGGCAATACCGTCGCAATATGTAAATCATTTTGAGCGTATTACTCCATAAAAAGTGCCGAAATTTTCGGCACTTTTTTTATCTTTATACAAAGTGGTGACTTATGCTTAATTTCTTACAAAACTCTCCTAACCTCTTAACAATACTTGAGATTCTTCATATTGTCATCATTATTCCCTTATCAGCTAAAATAATCATAGACACTAAAAACGTCAGTAAAACTCTAGCCTATTTACTCCTCATTATTTTTGTACCTGTCATTGGTATTTTAATCTATTTTTTTATTGGCGTCAACTACCGCAAAAATCGATTTTACAACTTTAAAATAAAACGCAATGAAGAGCTTTTTATACGTGTGCAAAACATTATTGCCGATGCCCATGCAAGTGTTATCAATCAGAAAAAAAACGAAATTCACCAATTCAGAAATACGATAAATTTTCTCTTTAAAGGTTCTCGCTCACTATTAACTTCAGGAAACCATGTGGAACTACTAGTCAATGGCGAAGAGAAATTTCCAAAGGTATTTTCAGTTATCGCTCAAGCAAAACACCATATTCACTTAGAGTATTATATTTATGAATGTGATGAAATCGGACAAAGCTTAGGTGAATTATTAATTAAAAAGGCTCAAGAAGGAGTCATTGTACGCTTTTTATACGATGATTTTGGCAGCAGTAAAATTGGCAAGCGTTTTCTCAAAAAACTCCGTCAAGCTGGAGTAGAAACTTCTCCTGTAAACAAAATTCGATTTAAACTCTTTGCCAATCGCCTAAATTATCGCGATCACCGCAAAATTATTGTTGTTGATGGCGAACATGTTTTTTCCGGTGGCATCAATGTTTCTGATACTTATATCAATAAACCCGGTAAAGCTTACTGGCGAGATACCCATTTGTATCTACGTGGAAATGGCGCTTTTTATTTTCAATTTTTATTTTTGACCAACTGGGTATTTGCTACTGAAAAACCAATTATTTCAATTCGAGATTATTTTAAAGAAACTCGCTTAAAAGCTGGAGACAAGCTTATTCAAGTTGCAACAAGTGGTCCTGATGTGGTTCCTTCAATAATGCTTTCAACGACTTCAACTATTTATGAAGCCGAAGAACGCATTTATATCACCACGCCTTATTTTATTCCTGTAGAACCTGTCTTAAATGCCCTCAAAACACAGGCCCTGGCCGGATTAGATGTTCGCCTTCTAGTGCCTAAAAAAGGAGATTCCATTTTTGTCAATGCAGCAGCGTATTCTTATTATGAAGAATTACTCGAAAATGGTGTGCGTGTATTTTTTTATGAAAAGGGATTTATCCATGCTAAGACCATGCTGGTTGACTCTAACTTTTCTTGTATTGGATCTGCTAATATGGATGTGCGCAGTCAAGAACTCAACTTTGAAGTTAACACCCATATTTACAATCACGACATCAATCAAAAACTCTATTCTATTTTTTTAGACGATTTGGAAAACAGTAGAGAAATCAGTTTGGACCAATGGAAAAAGCGTCCCAAAATCAAAGTTTTTGGCGAGCATTTAGCACGGCTTATTTCACCGCTTCTCTAATACGGAAGTGACATTCAAAATGAACCAATCTTCCTGTTAAAATCACAAATCTCTGCGTTATAAATGCTCGTCATAGCTAAGGCTATGCCTGTGCTTTTTGCCTTGACCTTTTAACGACAAAATATTTAGTCTATTTTAAAAATCATTTCCGTATAAAAATAATAAGTCGGAAAAAATAAATATTCCTTCCGACTTATTAAGGCTATTTAGGCTATAGCGCCTTAAAAGAGCGCTTTCAACTCCTCAATAAAACGTTCTGCTAAAGCATCAGCCTCTGCTTGCGACTGTGCCTCGGTGTAAATGCGAATAATCGGTTCTGTATTTGATTTGCGCATATGCACCCAGTTTTCAGGAAAATCAATTTTTACACCATCAATAGTTGAGGGTTTTAAATCGGCATATTTAGCCGCTATTTTTTCAAGTAACGCATCTACATCCATTTCTGGCGTCAATTGAATTTTACTTTTACTCATAAAATAACTTGGGTATTCAGCGCGCAAAGCCGAAACAGATTTTTGCTTTTCAGCCAAATGCGTCAAGAATAAAGCCGAGCCTACTAAGCTATCACGACCGGCGTGCAATTCAGGAAAAATAATTCCGCCGTTTCCTTCACCTCCGATAAAGGCATCGGTATCTTTCATCAATTTAACCACGTTAACCTCACCTACGGCACTAGCGTGATAATTGCCTCCGTGCTTTTCAGTGACATCGCGTAAAGCTCGAGAAGATGACAAATTGCTTACCGTATTGCCCTTTTGTTTGCCTAACAGATAGTCAGCAACAGCCACCAAAGTGTATTCTTCACCAAACATGGTTCCGGTTTCATCAATAAAAGCCAAGCGATCTACATCAGGATCAACTACAATTCCCAAATCGGCTTTTTCTTCGACAACGCGTTTGCATACATCGGTTAAGTTTTTAGCTAAAGGTTCTGGATTGTGTGGAAAATGTCCATTAGGTTCGCAATACAATTTGACAGTTTCAACGCCTAATCGCTCTAATAGCTGAGGAATAGCGATACCTCCTGTCGAGTTAACTGCATCAACGACCACTTTAAAGTTGGCTGCTTTAATTTTATCGACATCCACCCATTTTAATTTGAGAATTTCATCAATGTGTTTTCCGATATAATTTGGCGTGTCAATAATTTGACCTAAATCGTCAATTTTAGCATAAGTGATGGAAGAATCATCTGCCAATCTTAAAATCTCTTCGCCTTCAGCGGCATCGAGAAATTCACCTTTATGGTTTAATAATTTAAGAGCATTCCACTGTTTAGGATTATGACTTGCCGTCAAGATAATTCCTCCATTAGCCTTTTCCATCGCCACAGCCATTTCAACAGTTGGTGTTGTTGACAAGTCCAAATCGAGAACATCTATACCTTGTCCCACCAAAGTATTCATCACCAATTGCTGTACCATGGCGCCTGATAAGCGGGCATCACGACCTACCACTACGCGGTAGGTTTCTGTTTTTGATTGATTTTTTATCCATTGGCCATAAGCCGAAGCAAATTTTACAACATCAATAGGAGTAAGATTATCGCCAATACGGCCGCCAATAGTTCCGCGGATTCCGGAAATAGATTTTATTAAAGTCATAGATGATTATTTTAGCCCAAATATAACGAAAGTTGTGAGTTGACAAGATAGGTCGCTCAAAAATCAGTCCGTTTGTGATGTTTTCTTCATTACCTATTAAACCTATAGATTAAATATATTATGAATAAATTAAGAGAATTAACTTATTTTTATTTTTTTAAAAAAGATAACTTTGCTTCCTAAAATTTAAAAAATATGAAATATGCTCTGTTTATAGGCTTACTTTTTTGTAGCACTATAGGTTTTTCTCAAAACAGTAATTCTACTAAATCTTCAAGCAAGCAAGTCGGCTTAGAGCGTCCTTACAATCCTAAAGAAGATGCACAAGCCAAGTTAATTCAGCTCGTTAAGCAAGCTAAAAAAGAACACAAAAATATCATGATTCAAGCTGGTGGAAACTGGTGCATTTGGTGTTTGCGTTTTAATCATTATTGGAAAACACATGAGGTCTTAAAAAATATAGTTGATCAAAATTATTTGTATTACCACCTCAACTGGTCTCCAGAAAACAAAAACGAAGCCATCTTTGAGAGCTTTGGAAATCCAGGTAAAAAGAATGGATATCCCGTATTTATTGTGCTCGACGAAAATGGTAAACTACTACACATACAAAACAGTGGGGTCTTAGAAGACGGCAAAAGTTATAATTTAGATAAGGTGAAAGCCTTCTTTGAAAAATGGGTCCCTAAAGCCTAATTGACAAGTTTACAAATTTATATGGCCTGCCAGGTTTTTAAAAATCCGGCAGGCCTCTTTTTCTAAGGTCATCAGAAGCTGACGTTTTTTACGACTTAATACTTGGTTTTGCCACAAAAACTGCTTACCTTATATTTCTATTTTAAACACGTTAAACTCAGTGAATTTTTTAGCCCACATTTATCTTTCCGGCGATGACGATAGACAGTTAAAACTCGGCAATTTCATGGCTGATTCCATCAAAGGGAAAGCCTATAAAACCTACCCTCTTTCTTACCAAAAAGGCATTCTTTTACATCGCAAAATAGATTCTTTTTCTGATACACATCCCGAAACTTTTAAAAGCAAACATCGCTTGTTCCCTGAGTTTAGACACTATAGCGGTGTGATTGTCGATGTGCTTTACGATCATTTTTTAGCTAAACACTGGAATCGTTATCATCCGCAAAATCTCAAAACTTACGTTGACGATTTTTATCAATCTATGGCTGATAATTTTGACGATTTACCACCTAATGTACAGCGCTTTTATCCGGTGATGGTTAGAGAAAACTGGTTGTACAATTACCGTACTATTGAGGGTATACAACACATCTTACAGCAAATGAGTCGGCGGTTAAAGCATTCTGTTCAGCTCGATAAGGCCATTCCTAATTTTAAACATAATTACACGCGCTATCAAGCTGAGTTTTCTACTTTTTTTGAAGCTATTCGTCTGTATTGTGCCGAAGAAAAAGTAAAACTCAACACGCTAAACGCGGCTACCAACTTGTAATACTCACATTCTTTTAGCAGAATAACACAAAATATGTCTGTTGTTATTTTGATAGTTTTAATAAAATAGTAAGTTTGCCATTATCCAAATTATTATGCGGGCTATTTTAGTAAAGGAAATCAACGCTTTTTTTGCCGGGTTTACCGGGTATTTAATCATCGGCGTTTTTTTAATTGTCACAGGATTATTTCTGTGGGTATTTCAAGGAGAATACAATATTTTAGACTACGGATTTGCCAACTTGTCGGCTTTCTTTGATCTGGCACCTTGGGTGTTTATGTTTCTCATTCCGGCGGTCACCATGCGCAGCTTTTCTGAAGAAAAACGCCTAGGCACACTTGAACTGCTCTGCACCAAACCTATTTCCAAAAATGCACTGATTAGCGGAAAATATTTTGGCAATTTAATTGTCGTTTTACTCGCTCTTATCCCCACCTTACTTTACGTTTTGACTATTGACGATTTAAGCAAAGTCACGACACAGATTGACAGCGGACAACTCATAGGCTCTTATCTTGGATTAATTTTGCTATGTGCTGTTTTCACGGCTATTGGTATTTTTAGTTCTAGTTTATCCAAAAATCAAATTATCAGCTTTATCAGCGCCGTTCTGCTTTGTTTCTTGTGTTTTTATGCCTTCCAAGGCATTAACAGCTTTAATCTATTCGGTTCTGATCTTTACGCCATTTCTTATTTAGGCATCAGCTTTCATTACGAAAGCATTAGTCGTGGTGTTATTGATACGCGTGATATCATTTATTTTCTCAGTTTAATTGCGCTATTTTTAAGTTTCACTAAACTCAACCTCAACCGTAGCATCCGATGAAAAAGAATTTTAAAACGCTCCGTTCTTTAGGGTTGTTAGTGTTAGGTTTAGTCATTATCAACTTATTAGCATCCAAAGTTTACAAACGCTTTGATTTGACACAAAATCAGCGTTACACTCTTTCTGAACAGGCTAAGTCTATTGTCAGTTCTACTGAAAATCCTTTAATTGTACAAGTTTTTTTAAAGGGAGATTTCCCTTCTAATTTTAAACGTTTGTCAAACGAAACGCGCTATTTGCTAGAAGAATTTAGCGCCTTTAACCATCAGATAAAATTCAATTTTATTAATCCTTTGGCCGACAGTCAAGTGCCTGCACAACAGATCGGACAGCAGTTTTTTGAATCCGGAATGCCGCCGCGTCGCTTAAGCGTGCGCAAAAATGGCGAAAATACCCAAAGCCTTATCTTTCCGTGGGCTGTAGCAACTTATCAAGGGCAATCTGTCAAAATTCCGTTACTACAGATGACTCCCGGAGATAGCAATGAGGAAATGGTCAACAAGTCAGTGCAAAGTTTAGAATACGCCTTTACCGATGCCTTTAAACGTTTATTGAGCAAGCAATCTAAAAAAATTGCTATCCTCAAAGGTAACGGCGAATTGCCTGATTTACAAATGGCTAGTTTCCTAAAAACCGTAGGCGCGTTTTACCACACTGCTCCTTTCACTTTAGATTCTGTAGCCACAAATCCGCAGCGTACATTGCAAGAACTCGACAGTTTTGATTTAGTGGTAGTGGCTAAACCTACAGAAGCTTTTACTGAAAAAGAAAAATTTGTCCTCGATCAATATATTATGAATGGCGGCAAATCGCTTTGGCTTGTTGAAGCAGTAGCTGCCGAAAAAGACAGCTTATTTACCGGTGTTCAAGGCAAAATGCTGGCTTACCCACGCGATTTGAACTTGCTTGATTTCTTTTTTAAATACGGGATACGCATCACACCTTCACTGATTAATGATTTACATGCCGACAACCTCATTTTGGCTACAGGTCAGGGCAAACAAACGCAATTTACGCCTTATCCTTGGTATTACTCACCTTTGGTAGAACCTCAAAATAATCATCCTATCACCCACAATTTAGCGCCAATTCGATTTGATTTTGCCAACCCTATGGATACCCTCAAAAATGGAGTTGACAAAACCGTATTGCTACGTAGCTCGGTTGCCACACGTATTGAAGGCACACCTGAACAAATTAATTTAGAGCAGGTTATTACCCAAAAACCAGATTTTAAAACTTACACCAACCCTCATCAAATTATGGCGGTGTTATTGGAAGGTCAATTTACTTCGGTCTATAAAAACCGAGTTAAGCCGTTTCATTTATCACAAGTCAAAGATGAAAGTAAGCCTACACAAATGGTGGTGATTTCTGACGGCGATGTTATCAAAAATGACGTGCGAAAAGGACAGCCTACTAGCTTAGATTACGACCCTAAAACTGGTCAAACCTATGGCAATAAAGCTTTTTTACTCAATACTGTAAACTATATGCTTGACGACTCAGGACTCTTACAAATTCGCACAAAAAAAGTGGATATTCCTTTCCTCAATCCCCAAAAAATAACCGCCAAACGCAGTTTCTGGCAAATTGTCAATCTCGGAGTTCCACTTTTCCTACTCATTATTGTCAGCCTAGGCTTCACCTACTATAGACGCCGCAAGTATAGAAAATAAATAAGAGACATAACATTAATCTTCATTATGAGGTCATTTAAACTTTTAGGATTGAAGCGAAAAATAGAGATTTTTGTTCCAGATGAAGTCTTTTTTGCACTGCATAGCCGTAGCTATGGAGTAAGAAAAAGACAAAATATGGGGCAAAAAGATCATTTTGCAGCCAATAATAGAAAGTTTAAATGAGCTCTATAACAAAAACAACACTTCGGTAAAAAGCTAACCTAAGAAGACGTCATATAAAATGATTCCAGAACTTGAATTTTTAATTTTATATAGGGAAGCTATTAACCCCATAACTCCTTAATAAAATTTTAAGAGCTTGATTTAATTGTGAAAAACATACCTAACTAACTTAGGTATGCGTAATATTTTGTAACTTTACAAAAAAAATTGAATTCATCAGCGCTATACAAAGGAAGCTTACAAACCATCATCTTAAAGTTGTTATCTGAAAGAGAACGCATGTATGGGTACGAACTCACACAAGAAGTAAAAAGGCTCACTCAAGGTAAATTAAAAATTACGGAAGGAGCACTCTACCCTATGTTACACAAATTAGAAAGCAAAGGCCTTCTTGAAACTGAACAACAAAAAGTAGACGGTAGGTGGCGCAAATATTACCGTCTTACCAACACTGGTATAAAAGAAACAACCACTCAAATAGCAGCCCTCAAACAAGCTATTGAAAATTTAGAACTTATCTTAACTCCTATACCAAAGTTTAATTAACCTATGCGAAAAGTAACTGACAAAGAAATAACCCGCCTCTATGCGTTCACTAAGCAACATTACATTGCGTATTACGATTTGCAAACTGAAATGGTTGATCACCTAGCCAACGGTATAGAAGAGCGCTGGTGTACTCAACCAGATTTGTCTTTTGAAGAAAATTTACAATCTGAATTTAAAAAATTTGGAATTTTTGGATTTGCTGATGTAATTGAGCAGCATCAAAAAGCCATGTCAAAACGCTATTGGCGCATTATTTGGCAAGAACTAAAACGACAAGCACAACAGCCCATGCCGCTGTCAATTATACTCTGTTTATCTGTGGTAGTGGGAATTGGATTATTTTATATGCCGCTTATCACAAATATAATTATAGGCGTTTTGAGCTTTGCCTCTATTCTCGGTAGTTTGATTTCCTTCTTTGCTAAAAAGAACTATAAGCCAGAGAAATATTTTTTTGATCATATCCTCAATCAACACCTGGCTATTGGCTACATACCTTACTTGATTTACACCTCTTTTAATAGTCTGTTCAATACAACATCACTTCAAGATGGACAGGCACTTATAGCAAGTATCTGCATAGGAATTTTGACAAGTTGTTGCCTCCTTCTACTATACACGGTCTATGTTATAAGCTATAAAAAAAGAGAAGAAATTCTTAAACGCGTCTATCCTCATCGTTTTAGCTTAGTAGAATAATACTGTATGGGCAAACTGCAATTCGCCCATACAGTTTCTCTTTCTAACTCAATTAGTTATCTAAATTTTAGTTGTAAGTGTTCGCCTTTTTTTAGATTAACTTTTAAATTATTCCCATCCCATTTCACGTCTTGAGTGAGTTCATCTAATTGCAAACGGCTTTTTTGCTGTGGAGTTAAGGCAATTGTAAATGTGTTATCGACTACCGCCGTTAATTGTGCTAATTGCAGTTGTCCATTATCCCATTGTGCGGCTACCTCTCCACCGCCACGCACGCGTAATCCTTCAAAATGACCGGTGGTCCATTGATCAGGTAAGGCCGGTAAAAATTCAACAACTCCAGCTGATGATTGTACTAGCATTTCAGCGATTCCGGCTGTTCCGCCAAAATTTCCATCAATTTGAAAAGGTGGATGCGCATCAAACAAATTTGGGTAAGCACCTCCTCCGCTTGTATTAATGCCCTTTTGACCAATAGGACGCAATAAATCGCCTATCAATTTCAGACAGTGATTACCATCTTTTAAACGTGCCCACAAATTAATTTTCCAGGCTAAAGACCAACCGGTACTAACATCACCACGGCGTTCTAATAAGGCTTTTGAAGCATCAGCCAACTGCGGGGTATTTTGCACAGAAATTCCGCGCCCCGGATATAGCGCCCACAAGGGCGATACATGACGGTGGTGCACTTCTACTTCCTCATAAGGTTTAAGCCATTCCATAATTCTACCGTGCTCATCAATTTGATTAGGTGGCAATTTTTTAATGGCACGCTTCAATTGACGACGCAACTTAGCATCTTCATTTAATATATCAGAAGCCGTAATCACATTTTGAAACAACTCTCTGACAATCTGATTATCGATAGTCGGTCCTGCTGTAATGTGCGCTACTTTTCCATTCTTTAAGCGAAACGCATTTTCAGGTGAATTAGACGGTACAGTCACCAACCAGCCTGTACGTGGATCTTCAGTCAATGTGCTCAAATAAAATTCTGCTGACCCCTTAATCACAGGATATAGGCGCTTTAAATAGTCTTTATCTAAAGTAAATGCGTAATGACGCCATAACAGATTAGCCATCCAGCCTGAGCCGGAATTGGTGGCGCCCCAAGATGCACTTTCGCCAGGTGCCGTAAAGCCCCAGACATTTGTAATCACATGAGCTACCCAACCTTTTCCGCCATAATACACTTTTGCCGTACGCTCACCCGGCTTTACCATGCCTTCAACTAACGTTAAAAAAGGCTCATTGAGTATGGGTAAGTTGGTCACTTCTAAAGGCCAATGATTCATCTGAATATTTATATTGAGATGATAATCGCCATTCCATGGTGTTTGTACCCCTTTAGCCCAAAGCCCTTGTAAATTTGGCGGCAACCATCCCGGGCGTGTGCTGCTAATCAATAAATAACGTCCGTATTGAAAGTACAACACTGGCAAACCGCGATCAGTAGGATTTTTCATATAAGCCACCAAACGTTGGTCTGTCGGTAACTCAGCTTGCTTCTGATTAGGATTTTCTAAAGTCAATTCAGCGCGATCAAATAATTTCTTATACGCCGCAATATGGTCTGCTTTCAAATCGACATAATCTTTTTGCATAGCCGTTTTTAACCAATCAGCTGTTTTTGAGCGATAAGGAAAATCTTTAAAACTCGTAGCTGTAGATACATAAATGATTGCCGAATCAGCACCTGTTAAGGTCAGTTTTTGGGCTTCTGTTTTCAAATTGCCTCCATCATGTACAATACGCACGCGCGTTAAGTAGCGAACACCTGTTTTTTGGTTGGGTTTTCCGTCATTTAACTGGCCATACATCTGTAATTCTTTGTCTTTTACAGTTACCTCAAAACGTTCAGGACGATCAATTGCCAAATCAAAACTCAATTGTCCTGGTTTGTCGGCAGTAAGGCGAATGGCAACCACATCATCAGCAAAACTAGTAAAATATTCACGCGTATACTGTATGCCATTTACTGTAAATTTAGTTTTTGCGACTGCTGTGCGCAAATCGAGTTCACGACTATAATTTTGGGTTAAAGTATCTGCTCCTGTTTGTGCATAGTGGTAATCAATATGTAAATTCCCCAAAACTTGGAAACTTCCATAAGGCACATTAGCACCATTGCCATAACCTGATCCGGCACCTTTACACACAAAGTATTTATTGACTAAGGCTTCAGCCTCAGCATTTTTACCGGCAAAAATCAGTTTTTTAATTTCGGGTAAGTGGTCAACTGCCCCCGGGCGATTAGCATTTTGAGGACTTCCTGACCACATCGTAATGTCGTTGAGAATAATGTTTTCATGTGTTATTCCTCCATCAGGCATGGCGCCTATACGTCCATTGCCTAAAGGGACGGCGTAAAGCCAATTTGGCGCCGGATTTTCGTACCACAATCGCAACTCATTTTGATCTATAGACGCTTCTTTCGGTTGGTATTGTCCGTAGCTCGTCCATCCCACGAGCGCAAACGCTACGCCATACAGCCAGTGTTTTAATTTCATATTGACATTTATTCTTATTATCCAATCACTACCTCCCACTCACAATGGGTTAAAAATACATTTTTTTATTAGCTTAGTAGATAAAAAATCCTATTTTAAAAACGGTTACAGCCCATTTATCGTAAAAATAGTTTTCTTTTTATGACAAAATCACAATTAAACCTGTACTATAAATTCAATTACAAAATTCATAAATCACTAATAATCAAAATTTAAATAATATATTTTCACCTCTATTGGCTAGAGAAGTCCCCTATCAGCTAAAATTATTAATTCTTTTATGTTAAATAAATATTTTGTATTTATAAGTATAAAAAATAAAGATATATTGCCATAATCTCAAAATCAACTCCCTAAGAATAACCTTATATGAAAAGAAACATTTTATATTTATGTATTTTGACCTTAACCGTCAATTGGTCTTTTGCTCAAGAAATCTCTATTATTCCTCAACCGCAGAGTGTAAAACCGCTTTCCACAAATTTTGAATTAAACAAGCGTACCAGTATTCAGTTTAGAGGAGCTGTCAATCAAGAAGAACTACAGCCTTTCCTCTCTCAACTACGCGAAGCTTCAAATTTTAAGCTCAAGGAAAAAGATGATAAAAATCAAAATATCATTGTCTTTCAAGTCGACCCAACATTAGATTTAAAAGATTCTGAAAGTTATCTCATCAAAATTGACAAAAACCTCGTACTCTTAAAAGGAAAGACTGCTGCGGGTTTATTTTATGCTACGCAAAGCTTACGTCAATTACTCCCGCTAGCTATTGATGCTGATAAAAAAGTAAAACAAGCCGATTGGACACTACCCGGTGTAGTGATTAAAGATCAACCGCGTTATGCATGGCGTGGATTTATGTTGGATGTCAGCAGAACCTTTTATTCGGTTGATGTCGTTAAAAAATTCCTCGATATAATGGCCATGTATAAAATGAATACGTTCCACTGGCACCTAACTGACGACCAAGGCTGGCGCATTGAAATCAAAAAATACCCTGAACTCACTTCTCCAATAGCTACCGTTTTTGACAAAAGCGAAAATCAACCGGCAAAACGCAGTGGCTATTACACGCAAAAAGAAATTAAAGAAATTGTTGCCTACGCCCAAAAACGAAATATCACCATTATCCCTGAAATTGATGTTCCCGGGCATACTTGGCCTGTGCTTTTAGTTAAACCAGAATTGGCTGTCAATGATAATTTATCACCTCATTACGTCTTTCCTTTTGTTTCTTCATGGGGCTATTGGGGTAATCAATTTACACCTAACACTTTAGATCCAACCAAGGAAGAAACCTACACCTTTTTACGCAATGTCTTTACTGAAATTGCAGCGCTTTTTCCGGGGGAATACATTCATTTTGGCGGAGACGAAGTGCAACACAAATTGTGGGATAATTCGTCACATGTGCAAGCTTTTATGAAAGCGCATAACCTAAAAGGCTTTGGCGAAATGCAAAGCTATTTTGTGGGACGCCTCATTAACATTTTTGAAGATTTAGGTAAAAAACCTATCGGCTGGAATGATATTTTACAAGACGATGAAAACCTACCAAAATCTACCGCTATTATGAGCTGGCTGGGAGCGCGAGCTATGAAAGAAGCCACAAGTAATGGCTTTAAGGCTGTAGCAACACCTTCCTCTCATCTGTATTTTGATATCACTCAAGCCAACAGAAATGATGGTACACCAAGTGATTTGGCTTATCCGCAAATTAACTCAATTGAACGCGTGTACAACTACAACCCTTCCGCAGGACTTACAGCCGATGAGGAAAAATTAGTTTTAGGCGTGCAAGCTAACATGTGGACAGCCCTAGCCCAAGAAGTCAAAACGCTAAGTGTTCACGTTTTTCCACGTTTATTAGCCGTGTCTGAAATCGGTTGGACAACACCAGATAATCTCAACTATACCAATTTTCAAGACAGACTGGACCGCGAAAAAAATCGCTTGGATCTTCTTAAAGTCCCATACTATCACAAGGGCGGATTTATTGTTGACACCTGGTCTCCTGACGATATCAGTTCAACTTATAAAACCATCAGCTATGATGTAACCCAGCAAATTTATACCGATGGCCGCGCTGTAGCCGGATTTTTCTTTACTAAAGGAAAAAATTTCCTCGAAATTGATGGGGTTCAACTTTACAAAAATGGCAAGCTCATCAGCGAAGACGCACACCATGCCATTGCTGACAAATTTAGGGGAACCAACAAGGTAAAACCTTTCTATTTTAATTTGAAAGTCGACAACTACGACGCTAAGGCTACTTATACCTTAAAAGCTAAAGTACGCGGAGTTAAGGGAACCGATTCCTACGGAAATTTCACCTTTAACCTCAATCCGTATAAGCCGTTTTCAGCGGTAGAAAAAACAGTCAACTAATACGGAAGTGACATTCAAAATGGACCAATCTTCCTGCTAAAATTACAAATCTCTGCGTTATAAATGCTCGTCATAGCTATGGCTATGCCTGTGCTTTTTGCCTTGACCTTTGAAATTTTAACGACAAAATATTTAGTCTATTTTAAAAATCATTTCCGTATAACAGCTGAACATATATTTTATGACAAGCAATCAAATCTTTCTGGTTTGGTTGCTTTTTTTGTGTATTGACAAGACTAATTCAGCTTTTATTTTCGCAGGTATTAGTTGTGTTTCAACAGATTTTTTAGGTAATTTGATTCTTCTAAAATTTCATTAAAAATGACTGAACTCACCACTGATTTTTCTGCACTTTATCACTCAGTAGTCTCTAACAAACAAATTGACACCATCAGGAACCACTCCGCTGAAACAGAGATTAATGCACGATTATCACCCGAAGTTTTAGACCTAATATACCGTAAAAGTTGGTTAAAAATCATGGAGCCCACTAGTTGTGCAGGACTCGCCTGGGATTTACCGCACATTGTTCATTTTTTTGAAGCCTTAGCTTATGCCGATGGCAATGTAGGTTGGTGTGTAAACTTAGGAGCCGGAGCTAATCTTTTTTCGGGATACCTTTCTAAAAAAGCTGCTAAAAACATTTTTACGTCTGCCGAAACTTGGTGCGCCGGTAGTGGTGCCACTACAGGTGAGGCTTATGAGACAGACGGCGGATACCGCGTCAATGGCTATTGGAAATACGCCAGTGGTTCTTTACACGCTACACATTTTACGGCTAATTGCAAACTGTTTAATCAACAAGGTGAAGCGATTATGCAAGGCGAAAACCAGGTTTTCAAATCTTTTATTTTTCCGGCTGATCAGGTAAAAATTCACTCTACGTGGAATGTTTCTGGACTAAAAGCCACTAACAGCAATGATTTTGAGGTTAAAAACAGTTTTGTCCCTCATGAACATGTATTCAACTTATTAAACCCTTCTGATTTTGCCGATGCACCTATTTTTAAATTTCCCTTTGACACTTTGGCCGTTGTCAACATGGCCTGCATGCCATTAGGTATAGGGATTCATTTTTTAGAATTATTTGAAGAACTCATTCTTTCTAAAATTCCTTTACACAGTCAGCAAGTCTTGGCTAAACAAGAAATTGTATTAACAACTTATGAGACTTGTAAATCCACCCTACTCAACAGACGCACAGATTTTTACAAAATTTTAAATGAAACTTGGAATGCTCACACACAAAAGCAGCAAGCTTCAATACAACAGTTACAAGACCTCAACCAAGCCGCACGTTTAGCCGCACAAACAGCACAAGATATGCTACATCAATTATTTAAAATGTGTGGAATGACCATTTTATATGACGATTCAGAACTCAACAAAGTATGGCGTGACCTTGTGGTGGCAGGTCAACACTACCTGCTTTCGCCTATGGCTACGGTCAAATAACCCTTTAAAAGAAACGTTCTTGCTGCCAAGCATGCCGAGGCTTTAACTCAAAACGCAAGAAAATTTCATGTGAACCACTACTGTAGTGCGTCAACTCAGAAGTGGTATAATCATAAGCATAGCCTATCATGATGCTAGAAGAAATTTGGAAGCCTGCCAGTGCCACAACAGCAGCCTTCCAACGGTAATCGACTCCTAACACTAGACGTTTATACCACACTGTATTCAGTGCAACATCTACACTCAAAGGTGCCCCAGAAACCGCTTTAATCAAAAAAGAAGGTTTGAGCACAACACTCCTACTCACCGGCCAGTAATAACCACCAATAAGATAAAGATGCGTGGAACGTGACAACACAGAGCGCTTAATCGCATCATAAGTTGTTGTGTGTAAAAAATTGGGCGTTGACAGTCCCAGATACCAGGATTTTGTATAAAAATAAAGTCCGATGCCAATGAGCGGCTCCCAAGTATCTCGCGGTTTAAGGCTCAAATTGTGCTCGTCGTAAATGTGTAATTTTTGTGGATCTAAAGACAGGTTCCGTCCCCCTGCTTTGAGTCCAAAACTGATATAAAATTGGCGATTAAAATCTATGAGATACGAGAAATTTCCAGCCATCTTCGTCCTAGAGGCAGGTCCTATTTTATCTGATGTAAATTCAACGCCCAAGCCTATTCTACCTAGTTTACCGACTGGAGAATGGGCGCTTACATTTAAGGTTTGTGGAGCTCCCGGAATGCCTGTCCATTGCTGGCGGTATACAGCCAATACCGACAAACGCCCTCTTCCACCCGTGTAAGCCGGGTTAATGCTCATCGTGTTGTAAATATACTGCGTATATTGGCTATCTTGCTGGGCTAGAGCAACGGAAAAGCTTCTGCTAAAAAAGCAAATAAAACACAAAAGACAATATGTAAGCGCGCGATTTATCATTTGTTTAGTTCAAATAGAGGTAGCCTACTTTCTGATGTTGATGATCCTGATCTCCATTCACCGTATACCTGATGATGTAAAAATAAGTCCCTATTGGCAAGTGATGTTGTTTTTTCAAAACGCCAGTTACATTGGCATAACCCGAAAAGACTTCGCCTTTTCTCCCGTAGTGTTCCGTTTCAAAAACTGTTCTGCCCCAACGATTAAACACACTGACTTTCACAATTTCTGCACAATCAGAAATGATACGTAAATGTGTATTTTTATTGACTGCTGTTAATTCAATCAAATTAAATACTTCAATGGGACAAGGCGCAGTATTTTGACGTATTCGCCCTAACGTAAAGATTCCCCATTTGTCAACGGCAGCCATAACCATGTGTTTATTTAGATAAACTGTACCGCCTCTATTTTCCCAAATCTGTTTACTTTCATTCCATTGTACAATCACCAAATTATTATGAGAAGCTGCTTCAATAAAGGGTTGAGGAGTTGTTAAAGGCGAATAGGTCAAGGCGATTAAACGCTTATTTTGCAAAAGTTGCTCACTAGAAATTTTCCAGAATTCTGCCGCATCTACCGCGGTAATACTTGTTTGTTTATGCAGAGTTGGAAAATTTGGATTGGGCGATGTTCTAAAATAGGTACTTTCAATCTGATGTTCTTGCTGCGCGTCATCGACAATTATCGGTCTATAAGCCTGTCGATGTCCAACGGGAAATACAAAGTATTCGTGCCCTAGTTTCGTTACTCTACCATCTATAAAACTCTGATGAGAGGCGCCTTGTGCTGTTCCGTTATTGAGGATGTAAATAGTTCCTCCTGCTTGGCGATTTTGTAAAATTCCATTGATAAATTGAATGGATTGCACCCAAATATTTCCATCTAACACAACTGCAATAGGCTGTGTGTTGTTGTTTAAAATCAATTGGTAAAAGTTACTTTCTGACAAACTTACCAGCTCTTGTAATTTTGAAGCTACAAAATAGTTTTTTCCTGTTTCTCCATAATAGTCAAACTGCCCTGCATTAGTAAAATCAGCATAAAAATACAATCGCCCATCATTGATAAATTTGGCTTGGCTTGCATTTTTAAAATCACTCAGCATCACACAAGTTTCTCCCGAACTCAAGTAAGCCACTCCGCGATTGACAATTTGCGCATATCCACTAGCAATCAGCCAGTACAACAGTATTGATAAACAACTTTTTTTCATCGTTGTAAAGCTTGGCTGACTTTAACTTCAAGGCGATGAAGTCTTTGTTTTAACCGCCTATTTTCTTCTTCTAATTGATCAATTCGCCCTGCTAATTGGTGTTGAATATGGTGTGATTCAATAAGATGTAAGTAAAGTTCTTCTATTTTTTCAAGCGATTTAATACTGAGCTGAGAAAGGCTAAAAATATACTGCCCATCCGCAGTCTTTTTAAGTTCTTCTATTCCTGGTATACCGGGAAGATGGTGTTCCTGTTTTAGGTAAGCCTCTATCTGCTCTAAACTCAAAAATTGGTAGGTAAAATCAATCGACTCTTGATCAGTGTAATATTTCAGAAATACATAATCAGGGTAAGCCGAACTTATAGTACTAATACTGCCATTAACAAAAAGTTTTTCAGAACCACTAGGAGTTGAAACGCCTATTCCTACCCAACCATTTTTAAGAATAGTCAAAGCGTTTGAACGATTAGAAGCGCTTGAGCCATTCCCAATTTGAAACAGCGGATCGGTAGAAATCCATTGGGTTTCACTACCAACAGTTGTCAATTCATTATAGCGTCCTAGCACGGTTTGGTATGCTGCTTTAGCCTGTAAGTATCTGCCGGCAACAAGACTGTAATTTCCAAAAGCTTTAGTATCTTGACCTAAAGCCACGGCGGCGTTTCCGGAAGCTTCAGTGGAGTGCCCTAACGCCACCGCATAATTGCTTTCGGCATGTGTACCGGTACCCATTGCCACTGCATAGTCTCCTGAAGCTACAGTGTGATAGCCAAAAGCAAACGCATTTTTTCCGGTAGCCTCTCCTCCAACTTCCGCATCAGCTCCTCCTCCAGCAAAACTCCCTTCACCAGAAGCCGTAGATTTATAGCCAAATGCTGCGGTATAATTGCCACTAGCCTCAACGTACTTTCCTACGCCAATAGAGTACTGCCCGATCTGCGTACTCGCCCCAGATTGATGCTGAATACCACCGCGAATAGCACCCTGTACATCTAATTTAGCATACGACAAATCAGTTGCATTATGCACTACTTCTTGTTTACCAATAGCAACGGCCCCCTTAATATAAATACTATCAGTATTGGCTATAGCCGGTATATTTTGTCCTTGTAAAAACCAAGGTCCTGTAGATTTCAGGGCCGATTGGGGATAAGACTTTAGAATGCCGTTTTCATCGACCACTACCAAACTATCAGTAGAATTGCCAAGCTGCGCAGGCAACTCACGTACACGCAAATTGCCTGATCCAATATCGAGCATTTCAGTAGGTTTTGCTGAATCGTCATCACCGTCTATTCCTATGCCTACCCATCCTTTTTTAAGTACAGTAACCGCATTATGACGATGAGGAGGTTCTCCTTCTTCTGAATTTTTATAGCCATTTCCAATGACAAAAAGAGGATCATCAGGATGCCAGGCATTAATGGTGTTGCCTGAAAACAATACATTAAACCGACCAAAAACCGCTTCTAATTGTGTTTTTGCAGTTAAAAAGTTGCCCATGGTAAAAGCCTTAAATCCTTCAGCTTGTGTGTTTCTTCCTAAGGCTACAGCATAGCTTCCTGAAGCTTGGTTATCTCTGCCTATGGCCATTGAGGCTGTGCCATCGACAATGTTATCGCGACCTACACTAAATCCATAATTAGCCAGTGCTTTAGTTTTATAGCCCAAGGCAATCGCATAATTTGCATCAGCTACAGTTTCATATCCAAAGGCCAAAGTACTCACTCCCAAAGCCTGTCCGCCAGGATAAGGATGATTGTTGTCAGTTTCATCCACATAGCCGCCACCTGCAAATGCGCCATCACCTTGTGCCGAACTTCCATAACCAATGGCCGTGGCATTGTTTCCACTAGCTTCTACTGCCCAGCCATAAGCTACACTATTTGTTCCAACGTTTATCGTATCGTTTGCTTCGCCACCAACCATGGCTCCCTTGACATCCAAACTCGCCCCAGCTAATGCCGAATCTTTTTGAATAGCCACTGTTCCCATCAGATAAATATTCTGCGTGTTAGCCGACGCCTGATCAGTTGTTTGCTGCACAAACCAAGGTTCTATTTGCAAATCTTGACCATCAGGAGTGGCTAGTAATCGCTGCCATTGCATATCTGCTGTTGACCAGTAGTAAAATCCGGGCGTGACATCATTTTGTGTGGCGGTATTAAATACTAAAAGGGCATTTACTTTAGCTTCGTCTGTAGAAGATTCGCCAATAATTGGCGGTGTAAATTGATTAGTTTTGACAAGTTCTACACGCGGAATCAACATGCCTCTTTGTGATGATTTCAACTCAATCACTGTGGCTTTGCTAGGCGATTGCGTACCAAATCCTTCTTGGGCATACAGCAATTGCTGAGTTATTCCCCAGATTTCTAAACACATTAACACTATACACAGGCTACTTTTCCTCATATCAACTTAGGTCTTTGATGAGCCCTTTTCAATATCGCCCGGTAATATGCCAGGTATTTCCATTCGATTTAATCACCCAACCTTGGTAAGGCAAAGCGCCATAAGTCAACACTTCTGTTTGATTAAACTGATATATCGTCAAATAATGGTCTGCATCTCCTGAATTCTGGGTATCTGTCAATTTCACAGTAATCACTTGCCCTTCGGCTAACTGCGGATCTGGTAAAGTGATTTCTACATCAGCAGTAGATAAATCACTGACATCGGTATAGATATGTAAAAAAGGTGTGTAGGGCGAATAATTAGAAATGGCTGTGCTACCGATTTGCAAATTTGAATTGGCATTGACACTTAATGTGCGTTGTACCGTTCGTAAAACCCCTTCGGTAGTCGGGTCAGTTTCGGCAACCACTAAGGCATTATCAGTTTGAGCGGCTTCTAATCCCGCAATAGCTAAGGTATTGGCACCGCTATTTCCCGCTGTTGTGATAATTGTCGGTTCAGTTAGTACGCCTCCTAACTTAACTGTAGATTGATCAATAGTCAATCCGTTGTCTGCCGTTAAACCTGAACTCATAAACGAAGCTGGATCAACCCAAAGGGTGTGAAACTGACCTGTAGGATTCTCTTCGGTGATCAACACCTGTCCGTCTGTTCCGGGCTCAATTCCTATGGTATAATTAGGAAATCCACCACTATTATCTAAGCTGACGGCTATATTTTCTCCAGCGGTAACGGTTGTTGGCGTACCTGACGGATTACCAGCAGTTAAAGCTAGCCAAGCACCACTACCTGAATTAGCCGAATTATCCCAATAATAAAAGCCTTGTGGCGTTGTACCACCAGCACCTAAATTATAGACCAATAACGATTGTGCCGGATTGACCACAGGATTAGACTGTAGTAAATCAGGAATATCAATACGTGGAATGAGTAAACCACGTTGTGAAGAAACAATGTCTAAAGCTGCCGATTTATCGGGCAAGTTAGTACCTATTCCTTCCTGAGCGCGCATTGTTTTGACCGAGAAAACACATAGCAAAAAAAACAAAAGCGTAATTGTCTGTTTCATAAATACAGAAAATTAAAAGTGAAAAATTAATGTAGTTTAGTGATGATAATCCATTGGGATCCATCACTCATCAACTGCCAACCAGAATAAGGTACAGCAGTGTAAAGCTCAGTATTTGTAGGTATCCCCTCAATATCTCCCTGAACATTGAGGTAATGATTTTCATTTTGGTCAATCTTTTTTACAGTATAAATTTTTCCTTTGTTCCCGGACGGATTAGGCAAGTGCAGCGTAATCGACTGTGTTTGTGCATTACCCATGATATAAACATCGCTAGTCAATACGCTATAATCAGCATGCACAACTTTAATTGATGTCAATTCTGTTTTAGTCAATAGTTTTTGCCAGATGTGACCATTCCAATAGTAAAATCCAGGCGAAAGATGTGCATTATCAGTGGTGTTATACAGCAGTAAGCTCTCAACGTTTCCTGCCGTGATTGTAGTCTGATCGGTTTTAGATTGCAAGGCCACTCTAGGTATCAATACACCGCGATGATCTGCTGACACGTCTAATACAGCCGCAGGATCAGGAAACTCCGTACCTATTCCCATTTGTGCATAAATTACCTCTCCAAATAACAATAAACACAAATATATTAACCCTGTTTTCATTTTTACACAATAAAACATCTATAAAGTTACTAATTTTCAATTAATATAAATAGCATATCGTTACAAAATCAGTTAATTATTTAGTAATATCAATAACTACATAGCATTGCGATATTAATCTCGGTTAATTTAATTGCCCCTTCTTATTCTTAATTTTACACTTGATAAGAACTAAAACACAATTATTATGACAACAAGAACAGTTGACAAAGTTATTAGTCCTCCTAAAGCCCATTATGTAGGTAATGGCTTTTATGTGCACAGTTTTATGCCGAGTTTTCAAATAGACGTGAAGCGCATGAGTCCTTTTATATTATTAGATTACAACGCTAAAATAAATTTAGAGCCCAGTGACATCAGTCGCGGTGTGGGGGTACATCCTCATAAAGGATTTGAAACCGTAACCCTAGCCTATAAAGGTAAAGTTGAACACCATGACAATCATGGCGGTGGTGGAATTATTGGCGAAGGAGATGTACAGTGGATGACGGCTGCTAATGGTATTTTACATAAAGAATACATTGAAGACGAATGGAATAAACAAGGCGGGGAATTTCAAATGGTTCAACTCTGGATTAATTTACCGGCGGCAGATAAATCTTCTGCACCGAAATATCAATCTATTTCTAAGCAATCTATCAAGCGGGTGCCATTAGAAAATGGAGGTGGCCATATTGAAGTCATTGCTGGTTCATATCGCGGAATCAAAGGCGCTGCATCGACATTTACACCGATTGAACTGTATAATGCAAAATTGAATAAAGGGGCGTCTGTAGAATTTAATTTCCCTGCAGATTACAACACGGCATTATTAGTTATCGAAGGAGGGATTACTATCAATGGGACTGACACTGTTTCAACAGATCATTTTGCTTTACTAAAGAATGACGGAGAAACCTTTTCTATTACAGCTACTGACCAAGCCGTTGTTTTAGTAATGAGTGGCAGCCCCATACACGAACCTATAGCGGCTCATGGTCCATTTGTTATGAACACGCAATCAGAACTTATTAAAGCTTTTGAGGCTTTTAACCGTGGTGAATTTGGAAAATTAGAGGAGTAATGAACTGAGCTTTTTACTATTCCAAAAAAGTTTCTTAACTTTAAAAAGAATACTATGGGTAGTAAAAAAACTAAAGATTATTTGATGTAAAATCCTGTTTGCTTTGTCTTAAAGGAAGTAGGATTTTACTACTTCTCAATAGATTGATTTCACCACCGTACAACAACCTGTTTATGACCAAAATTGAACATGACAACACGGACTCAAAAGGGAGTTTTACCATAACTGTAGATGCACAATATGCAGGAGAAATGACCTGCAGTTGGGCGGGAAAAGATAAATTTATTATTGATTACAGGAGGTAGCTTGATGTTGGCGCAATTTAATATGTCGAAATTTGTCATTTAGAACCAAGTCAAGCAAAAGACAATTTTTCATTTTTAAACTTAATCAATAAAATTATCCCGAAACTTCGGGATGCGCCCAAATAAAAACTGAACTTCCGTTTAAGACAATACTTGCGCTTGTATCAAACCACGTGTTGCAAGAAGGTTTTTTGCTTTTTAATTGATTTTAAGCTGTTATTTATTTCGTTTTATTTTCTCTGGGCTTTGCCTTGTATCAAAAACGTCAACAATTTCTATCCGTTTCGTCTCCTTATTTAGCCAATAAATGACTTTATAATTTGTGCTAACTATAAAACGAAATTTTTGAAGCCTTGTTTTTAGATTTTCTCCTTTTGCACCGATTTCAGGAAATGTTTTTAAAATATCAGTGTCTGATACGATTTGTATAGTTAACTTACGGGCGAGTTTCAGGTTTACCTTTTGATGATAATAATCAAAGATTTTACTTAATTCTCTTTTGGCGAAATCAGTCCAATAAATTTCTATTTCCACTCTTTAATTTCTTCGATTAAATCACTGGATTTAGTCAATTTCCCCTTTTTGGAATCTTCCATAGATCTATCGATTCGCTGATTAAATTCTTCCACACTCATTGGATGCAATTTATTTTCAGCATCTTTTTTTGTGGAACGCAAAAGTTTTTCCATTAAAGTCA
Organism: uncultured Flavobacteriaceae bacterium; assembly: GCA_964451785.1. Taxonomy (GTDB): domain Bacteria; phylum Bacteroidota; class Bacteroidia; order Flavobacteriales; family Flavobacteriaceae; genus JAJYSO01. The sequence goes on along the minus strand of CAYVJG010000010.1, from coordinate 37,211 downwards.
GTAACTCTTCATTTTGCATCTTTAAGAACTCTCGAACGAATTCTACTTTTCTTGTTTGAATATCCATAATCGCCAAGTTTTATACTTCAAAGTTAATGAAAAAATCAGATAAGATGTTTCTTGTTTGATTTTAAAAATTGCGGCGTTTTATTTATATTCGGTGATTGAACATTGTTGTTACGGATTGACCGTAACAATAATAGAATAAACTGGTGGGTACTTTTTGTTTTTTTGGTGAATAACAAATATAATATTTGCCAGTTCTTTTTGAAAAAATACTCATCCTGCAGATGAACCAAAAAAAAATCATCCTGCTCTGCCCTTACGCTAATTCACGTTTTGCTAAAGACTTCAGTATTCACAATGTATTAGCTTAATTATAAAAGCCCAATATCATTCGATATTAACAACACAATAAACACCTTAACACCATTAAAACTATGTCAAATACCGCATTAATTATTGCTGAACGCGCTGCTGATATTGGCAACTTCCTTGTTGGTCGCCTATTGCCTTTTCGTCAAAAACGCAGTGTAGGTCCATTTACATTCATCGATCACATGGGACCTATCCAACTAACTCAAAATCAGAATATGGACGTACCGCCTCATCCACACATCGGTCTTTCTACATTGACCTATTTATTTGAAGGCGCCATTGAGCACCGCGATAGTTTAGGCAATCAAATTATTATTGAACCAGAGGCTGTCAATTGGATGACTGCCGGCAAAGGCGTTGTGCATTCAGAACGCACTCCAAAAGCCTTACGCAACTCAAACAAAACCCTTCACGGATTACAAATTTGGGTAGCGCTCCCTAAACCTCTTGAGCAAATGTCTCCCCAGTTTACACATATTGAAGCCAAAGATATTCCGCACTGGGAAACAGATCAAGTACAATTTAAGCTCATTGCCGGTAAAGCTTTTGGTAGAGAATCACCTGTACCTGTATTCAGTCCTTTATATTTTATTGAACTCAAATCTCAACGCCGCAAAAAGGTAACTATAGGCAAAGACCTTTTTGGTGAAAGTGCCTTGTATATTTTAGAAGGCGGCATTACCGCTGATGACCAACATTATGGAGAACGCCAAATTTTAGTGGCTAAAGAAGCGACCCTTTGTACTTTTGAAATTGAACCGGGCTCAACTATTTATATCTTTGGAGGTGACCCTTTACCAGAAGAACATTTTATTTATTGGAACTTTGTCAGCTCTGATAAAGCTGTTATTGAACAAGCAAAACTAAATTGGAAAACGCAAAATACAGCTGCTTTTCCTAAAGTAATTGGCGATGAAAAAGAATATGTTCCGCTACCAACATCTCCCAAACTCAATAAGCATTAATTGACAACTAAAAAGCTCCTTTATCATTAAGACAAAAGGAGCTTTTTATATAAGGTTTACAAGCAAGAATTAGGTCAACATTCCGCCGTCAACATTAATCACTTGTCCGGTAATATAACTGCTTAAATCACTGGCTAAAAACACACAAGCATCAGCTACATCTTCAGGTTTTCCTCCGCGTTTAAGCGGAATTCCTGCGCGCCAACCTTCAAGCGTTTTCTCATCTAATTTAGCCGTCATTTCAGTTTCTATAAATCCAGGCGCAATCACATTAGTTCGGATATTACGCGATCCTAATTCAAGGGCTATAGATTTAGAAAATCCAATAATCCCAGCTTTTGACGCTGCATAATTACTTTGGCCGGCATTGCCTTTTACTCCAACAACAGAGGCCATATTAATAATACTTCCTGAACGTTGTTTAAGCATCGTACGCTGCACAGCTTTAGTCATATTAAAAACAGATTTTAAGTTGACTTCAATCACTTTATCAAAATCAGCTTCACTCATGCGCATCAGCAAGTTATCTTTTGTAATACCAGCATTGTTAACCACAATATCAATACTATCAAAATCTTCTTTAACAGCTTTAACTAGTGCCTCTGCTTCTTCAAAAACAGCAGCATTACTTTTATACGCTTTAACTTTTACGCCTTTATCTGACAATTCTTGTTCTAGATCTAGGGCTGCTTGAGCAGATGAATTATATGTAAAAGCCACATTAGCACCCTGCTCAACAAACAGTTTAGCAATAGCCTTACCTATCCCACGGCTCGCACCGGTGACGATAGCATTTTTACCTTCTAAGAGTTTCATGATAACTTGTTTTAACAATAGAGCTCAAAGATACACATATTGATCAATTATCACTACAGTGTGAACATTTTCTAAAATCACAATACAACTCTCGCTTTTAAATTTACACCTAATCGCTCAAAAATTTAGCGCTCAACACTTTACATTATAATTTAAAAACACGAGTCATAGTTTCAGTAATTCACAGCTTGCTTTTATGTCACATTAAAAACTAACGGCATCTAAAAAATGACATTTTGTCAAGTCTATTAAAATGGCAGTATAATTGCTTCTATGAGCATTCAAATAAAGAATAAAACTATGAGCAAAGATAAAACCACTCCAGAAAACGAATCTGTAAAGCAGAATCAAGCTGAAAATATAGAACAAGCAACAGCTCAGAATGAAAAATCTACACAAGAAGAAGGTCCAATCTTAACAGAAGTTGAGCAACTCGAAGCTGCTTTAGCTACTGAAAAAGAACGCTATATGCGCTTATTTGCTGAATTTGAAAACTATAAACGCCGCACTAGCAAAGAGCGTATTGACATGTTTAAATCAGCCGGCAAAGAAGTCATGACAGCTATGCTCCCTGTTTTAGATGATTTTGACCGCGCTATTGTTGAAATTAAAAAAACAGCTGACAACGATTTACTTGAAGGGGTTGAACTCATCAATTCAAAACTCAGAGATACCCTAGAAAAACAAGGACTTGAAGAGATGTCTGTTAAAGCTGGAGATAAATTTGATGCTGATTTACACGATGCGGTCACCCAAATTCCTGCCCCAGATAAAAAACTTAAAGGCAAAATTGTAGACGTTATCCAAAAAGGCTACATACTTGGTGAAAAAATCATTCGCTATCCAAAAGTAGTCACCGGAAAATAAACACAACTGACCAAATGGCAGTAAATTATCTAAAATTGCAGTATTAAGAGATTATGAAAGAGGATTATTATAAGATATTAGGCGTCGAGAAAAGTGCTAGTCAAAGTGAGATCAAAAAAGCTTATCGCAAGAAAGCGATTCAATTTCACCCAGATAAAAACCCAGGAGACGCCGAAGCTGAACAAAAATTTAAGGAAGCTGCTGAGGCTTATGAAATTTTAAGCAACCCTGACAAGCGTGCGCGCTATGATCAAATGGGTCATGCCGCTTTCCAAGGAGCTCAAGGCTTTGGTGGTGGTACTCATATGAATATGGACGACATTTTTAGTCAGTTTGGCGATATCTTTGGCAGTGCTTTTGGTGGAGGATTTTCAGGATTCGGTGGATTTGGCGGTGGTCGTCAACGCCAACGTAAAGGCAGTAATCTACGCGTGCGTATCAATTTGACCCTCGAAGAAATTGCTAATGGTGTTGAGAAAAAAATCAAAATCAAGCGCAAAGTCCGCGCCGAAGGCACAACTTACAAAACCTGTTCAACCTGTCATGGTAGCGGCCAAGTCACCCGCGTGAGTAATACCATTTTAGGACGTATGCAAACCGCTTCTCCTTGCCCTACCTGTCACGGATCTGGACAAATCATTGACCAAAAACCTAAAGGCGCTGATGCCGAAGGCATGGTGCAAAAACAACAAACCGTCACTATCCAAATTCCAGCTGGTGTCGTTGACGGTATGCAGCTTAAAGTAACCGGAAAAGGAAATGAAGCGCCTGGTGATGGCATAGCTGGCGACTTATTAGTAGCCATTTCTGAAAAACCACACGAAAGTTTACAACGCGATGGTGAAAACTTACATTACGAATTATACATCAGTATTTCTGATGCCGTGTTAGGCTGCTCTAAAGATATACAAACTGTCAATGGCAAAGTGCGCATCAAAATTGAATCTGGCGTACAAAGCGGTAAGATACTAAGACTGCGCAACAAAGGAATTCCGAGTATCAATGGCTATGGCAAAGGTGATTTATTAGTACATGTTAATGTATGGACTCCTAAAACACTTAACAAAGAACAGCGTAAATTCTTTGAAAACATGCAGGATGACGAGAATTTCAAGCCAAACCCCGAAAAGAGTGAAAAATCTTTTTTTGAAAAAGTTAAAGATATGTTTGCTTAATTTTTTGTTAATCAAAAAAATTTATATCTTTAGCCATCGCTAAGTTATTTAGTGATATTCTTTTTCATAGCAATTTTCCCCCCTCAAGAAAATCTGAGGGGTTTTTTTTAAGCCTTTAACTATCACCTAGATATACTAAAGCGCTATTTAATTCAAAATTATCTTCTTTGTTTGGGCGTAATTTAAGGGCAAGTCCTTATTTTTGTTAGCGCTAACACCTCTAGAATAACTTCACTTCACTTTGAAGTCAATTATAATTCAAGACTATGCAGAACCTCTTGGTCGCAGAAAACGTCACTAAAGTTTATGGGGATTATACCGCCCTAGACAACTTTTCTATTGCTATTCCACAACAGAGCATTTTTGGTTTATTGGGTCCCAATGGCGCCGGAAAAACCACTTTTTTACGCATACTCAATCAAATCACCATGCCCGATTCGGGAAATGTATTTTTGGATGGTGAAAAATTACAACCCCATCACATCTCACAAATCGGTTATTTACCTGAAGAACGCGGTTTGTATAAATCGATGAAAGTTGGTGAACAAGCCACTTATTTGGCTCGCTTAAAAGGCCTCTCAAAACACGATGCGCAAGCTCGCTTAAAATACTGGTTTGAGAAGTTTGGTATTGAAGATTGGTGGAATAAAAAAATTCAAGAACTCTCTAAAGGGATGGCTCAAAAAATTCAATTTATTGTCACCGTGTTACACGAGCCCAAATTATTGATTTTTGACGAACCTTTTAGCGGTTTTGATCCCGTGAATGCCCATCTTATCGGACAAGAAATTTTAAACCTGCGCGATAAAGGAACTACCATTCTCTTTTCTACTCATCGCATGGAAAGTGTTGAAGAGATGTGTGACCATATTGCTTTGATTAATAAGTCACACAAGTTAGTAGATGGTGAAATTTCGGCTATCAAACGTCAATACAAGTCAAATACTTATCAAGTCGGTTTAGAAGTCAGTGATAAAGAAAAAGCTTTTCAGATGATTTCATCTAAATTCAAGGCAGCGAAGACTAACTTTAAAAGTATCAACTCTGAACTTCAAGTCAGCATCAAAATTGACGAGCACAATTCAGCCAATGATTTATTAAGCTATTTGATTTCAATCGGTAAAGTCAATCACTTTTTAGAAGTCGTACCTTCTGTAAACGATATATTCATCAAAACCGTTACTGAACATGCATAATCTAAAACTCATCATTGTCAGAGAATATTTAGCTCGTGTACGCAACAAGACGTTTATGATTATGACTTTTGTCAGTCCTGTTGTAATGGTAGGCATGGTGATGCTCATCGCTTATCTAGCAAGTTTACACGATGAAAAAATTGACACCGTTGCCCTACACGATCAAACCGAACAGTACATTTCAGTATTTCAGTCTAATGACGACATGGTGTTTAAAGACTTGTCTAACCTGAGTTTAGCCCAAGCTATTGACTCTGCTAAAAGTGCTGGATATACCGGTTTATTATCAATTATGGCAGCCCAAGACGAGCAAATAACTTCAAGCGATTTTCTTTTTTATTCGAGTGGATCACCTAATGCCCACTTAATCGCTTCTATAGAACAGCAGTTATCTAAAGTTATTACCGATCGTAAATTAGTCAAAAACAATATTGATTTACAACAAATTCAAGATGCTCAAACCCAGATTGAATTGCATATCGAAAATTTTTCTGGCGAGCAAACATCAAAAATGTCGGGCTATGTCAAAATGTTTTTCGGTGGTGCAGCCGGGTATTTATTGATGATGTTTATCATTATTTATGGCAATATGGTCATGCGTAGTGTGATTGAAGAAAAAACGAATCGCATTATTGAGATTATTATCAGCTCAGTAAAACCTATTCACTTAATGCTCGGCAAAATTTTAGGAACCACAGTGGCGGGTATCACACAATTTTTGATTTGGACAGTATTAGGAACTATCCTTCTCGCTATTGTCGGTATGTTCTTCAATGTCGATTTGCTGTCAGTATCTCAAGTTGCCCCTATGGGTGTTGATGCAGCAACAGCAACAGCTCCTAATGTACAGGCTATTTTAGTTGATATTGCCAATTTGCCTTTACTTGAGCTTGTGGTATGTTTCTTAATTTACTTTATTGGCGGTTACTTTTTATACAGTGCCATTTACGCCGCTATTGGTGCCGCAGTTGATAATGAAACGGACACGCAACAGTTCATTTTTCCGGTCATCTTACCACTTATGCTGGGTATTTACGTAGGCTTTTTCTCTGTCATGGGCGATCCACATGGCAGCGTTGCTACTGTATTTTCATACATTCCCCTCACCTCACCTATTGTGATGCTGATGCGCATTCCTTTTGGAGTTGCTTGGTATGAGATTCTTATTTCTATGTTGATTTTGGTTGGATCCGTTATTGGGGTAACCTGGATTGGCGCCAAAATTTACCGCGTAGGTATTTTGATGTATGGCAAAAAACCGAGCTATAAAGAAATTGGTAAGTGGTTAAAATACTAAGCCAAAGTCTTTAATTTCTATTCCTATAAACACCAGAACAGTTATTGTCCGTTCTGGTGTTTTTAATGCCTTTTTTGTTATTAATCACCCTGAAATCAAAATTTCAGACGCACTAAAATTCGGTTTTAAAACTTGCTTATTCAAAATGTATAAGCCAGGCCTAGCTGAAGAATCCCCCGGTTTCCAATATTTGTTTCTAAAAAAACACGAAATTTCTGACCATATGAGATGCCTACAGGTGTAAGATTAACTGCCAAAAACACCGCCGAATCTGTTTGCTCTTCTTGTTGATCATTTAAATATTTTTCGCTTTTAAATAACACACCCGCCGAAAATCCGGTATACACCCTAAATTTGTGTTCTGCTGAATTCCAAAAATAATCTATAGCTGGACTAATACTGTAATATGCTTTACGCTTAATCAACCCTTCTGTACTAAAAAATTCAAAATCTACAATTCCTCCATAACGCCATTTTTGAGAGGCACTATAGCGCTGTATTCCTATACTTAAAATACCGTTACTAGAAGTAGAGGCCTCCGATTTATTTAACGTATTTGCAATATCATCAACAATACTCTCCACTGCTCCATAAATCGATGGCGTGCCATAACTCACGCTCACTTCTGTTCGCTGTCCAAAACTACACAGACTATAAAATAACAATACAATAATTAAAAAAGAAGTTCGCATACATGGAGTATTTAAATTCATTAGTATGAGAAAGTTACAAATTAAAATACTCAAAACAAAAAAAATGAAATTTCTGGCCCTATGAAATGCCTACAAGGGTACTCTGAATAGATTAAAATGCCCAATCAGATATTTCGTTTATCGTCCACAAGTCCAACAAACCATTAGTCGTTTTAGGCAGTTTTTCACAATCGAGTTATTTGAGTTTCTTGACTAAACAGTAAGTTGTATGCCCTTTTGGATAATCAGGCAACTGCCCATAAACGTTATATCCGAGTTTTTCATAAAATGGGCAAGCTTGAAAACTTAATGTTTCCGTTCTCATATATCCAAACCCTTTTTCTAAAGCAAATTTTTCGGCAGCCTCCATTAATTTTGTACCTACTCCCAAACCCCGCGTTTTTTCAGAGAGCCATAAAAGTTCAATAATACAATAATTCCAAAAGGCACAGGCTCTTATACCGCCTACAACTTTTCCGTTGTCATCTCTTACAAAAACTGCAAATCTTGTATCTTTTTCAAATACTACATCATCAGGAATATAATTTTGATTATAGCTTTTGATACCTTCACTAATCGTTTTTAGATCTTCTTTTTGGGGAGCAGAAGTTATTTCAATATTCATTTTTACTTATTATTTATACAACCTTCAGTTGAATTGTTATTCTTATAAAACGGTCCACAACAGTTTAGCACCTAACGAGGAGGTGTAAAAGTAAGTCGAAAATATGAGAATCAATATAGAGTCAATTAACTCCACAAGTACAGAATCTATTTTTAAACTCACTTGTAAATCTGACTAACTAATTAATTTTGTAAATTAGTCAAAACTTATTAGTCATGATTTCATCAAATCCGCCTTTACAACTCCCCCCTATTAGCTTTGGAGGCAATGTATTTGGCTGGACTTTAACCGAAAAAGAATCTTTTAGAATACTCGATATTTTATTAGACCGTGGATTTACATTTATAGACACTGCTGATGTATATGGACAACCTTTAGGGGCTTCAGAACACCTCATTGGTCGTTGGATAAAACAACGGAAATGTCGCTCACAAATTCAATTAGCTACCAAAGCTGGGCGCACGTACACTACCGATAAAGATGGGAAGAAAGTAGGTGGTAAAAATAATACTCCTGCTTACTCATCAGCAGCATTACAAGCGAGTTTAAAACGCTTACAAACCGATTATGTCGATCTGTTTTACATACATTACGACGACGAAAAAACACCACTTCAGCAGGTGTTAAATCATCTCAAATCAGAAAAAGAATCCGGAAAAATATTACACCTTGGGGCTTCAAACTACGCTGCTATCCGACTTGAAGAAGCCCTGATACTTTCGCTAGCAGAAGGCTTACCACAATTTGAAGTTTTACAAACAGAATATAACTTAGTCAGACGCTGTGAATTTGAAACAGAACTCGCTCCCATTTGTCAAAAGTACAAGGTCAAAACAGCGGCTTACTTTTCATTAGCTAGTGGTTTTTTGACGGGCAAATACCGCACTACAGAAAGCCTTGCTCATCACCCTAGAAAACGCTATACCAACCAATATTTTACACCTAGCGGACTAAAAATATTAGCCACTTTAGACGATTTGGTAAAACGCTATAATGTTAGTCATGCCGTACTTTCATTAGCTTGGCTCATCCAAAATCCGGCACTAGATACTTGCCTAGCCAGCGCCACCAAAATTAGCCATATTGACGATTTTGAAAAAGCCCTACACTTTCAATTTGACGCTGAAGATTATGAACGTTTAAATCTAAACCAATCGTCGAAATGCAACTAATTGCATTTCGACGATTGCTCTCACATTAATCAATGGCTATTTCTTTCCCATTAAGGACGATGCTATAAGTCACCTCTACATTTTCGAGTGTCAATGACACTGAACAATATTTTTCAAAACTCAATTGAGCGGCTCTAACCGCCTTCGCTTCGTCAATTTTTCCTTCTAAATAAATTTTGACTTGAATGGCCTTAAAGGGTTTTGCTTCTTTTACCGGTTGGCGATCACCGGTAATTTCCATTTCATAACTGGTAATTTCCTGACGTTGTTTTTGCAAAATACTCACTATATCAATGGCGCTACAGCCTCCTACTCCCATCAAAATCAATTCCATAGGGCTAGCGCCTTTTGCAGCTTGATCAGCAGTTGAGGTATCTATTTGTACGGGAATATCCGATTTTCCTCGTCCTTCAAAATGAAAATTCGTATTTACGCGTTTTAGTTTAACCTGCATAGTCTTTGTTTTTACACAAAGATATATATTTCTAAATCTCTACCTACGCAATCCATAAAATATACCGCCCTAAAACAAGGGTGTTCTTGTATGGACAACTTATATAACCCAATTTTTACAGTAGTCTCATTGCACTATTAATTTGTTGCCCACGGTATTATACCGATACAAAACAACACAAATTAGACTAAAGATTTAATCATTATGGTATAAACTATTAACACAATCATTTTCAAAATTATTTATAAAAAAAACAGCTACTCATTATTTATTAGTATATTTGCTGCTGAATTTGGGATAAATTTGACTGATTGCAACCCGTAAAAATGCTAAACCAGTACAGCTTCGTGGCGCTGCACTCTCAGGTCATACCTTCCCGTAAAACTATAACGCATGTCTTATTTATTTACTTCAGAAAGTGTATCTGAAGGACACCCAGATAAAGTTGCTGACCAAATCAGCGATGCCTTAGTTGATAATTTCCTTGCTTTTGACCGCAACTCAAAGGTAGCTTGTGAAACCTTAGTCACTACTGGTCAAGTCGTTTTAGCCGGTGAAGTCCGCTCTGAAACCTATCTTGACGTACAACAAATTGCCCGTCAAGTAATTAACGAAATTGGTTATACTAAAGATGATTATCAATTTAACGGCAACTCCTGTGGGGTTATTTCTTTAATTCACGAACAATCAGACGATATTTCACGTGGTGTTGACCGTGAAGAAAAAGACGAACAAGGGGCTGGTGACCAAGGAATGATGTTTGGTTATGCCACAAAAGAAACAGCTAATTACATGCCTTTAGCTTTAGATATTGCGCACAAAATGCTCATCAACCTAGCTGATATTCGTCGCGAAGCTAAAGAAATGCCTTACCTCCGCCCTGATGCAAAATGCCAAGTTACCTTAGAGTACAGTGATGACAACGTCCCACAACGCATTGTAGCCATTGTATTATCAACACAGCACGACGAATTTGAATCTGACGAAAACATGTTGGCGCAAATTGAAAAGGACATCAAAGAAATATTGATTCCTCGTGTAAAGTTACAACTGCCTGAATACGTTCAGAACTTATTTAATGAAGATATCATTTATCACATTAATCCTACCGGAAAATTTGTTATCGGTGGTCCTCATGGAGATGCCGGATTAACAGGTCGCAAAATTATTGTCGATACTTACGGTGGTAAAGGCGCTCATGGAGGTGGTGCGTTCTCAGGAAAAGACCCTAGTAAAGTGGATCGCTCAGCCGCTTATGCTGCTCGTCATATTGCTAAAAACTTAGTCGCCGCCGGTGTTGCAGATGAAATTTTAGTACAAGTCTCTTATGCTATTGGTAAAGCTGAACCGACTTCTATCTTAATCGATACTTACGGCTCTTCTCATGTTAACTTTAGTAAAGCCGAAATTACTAATAAAGTAAAAGCTTTATTTGACATGCGCCCTGCAGCCATTGAAAAACGCTTAAAATTGCGTAACCCTATTTATCGTGAAACAGCCGCTTACGGTCATATGGGTCGTGAAAATAAAGTGGTGACTAAAGTTTTTGAAAGTCCTTATGCTGGTCGTATAGAAAAAGAAGTCGAGCTATTCACTTGGGAAAAACTCGATTATGTAGAAGCCATTAAAGAAGCTTTTGATTTAGTGTAATTTAGTGTACCTTGTACAAAAGTTAGACTTATGATTACTGATTTAGACAAGACATTTATACGCCGCGCCATTGCCGTTGCTCAAGAAGGCATTGACAATGGCCTTGGTGGTCCTTTTGGCGCTGTAGTGGTTAAAGACGGGAAAATTATTGCTGAAAGTTGCAATCGCGTCACCTCAACCAATGACCCTACTGCACATGCTGAAATTATGGCTATCAGAGAAGCTTGTCAAAAACTAAACAGTTTTCAACTCACAGATTGTAGTATCTACACCTCTTGTGAACCTTGCCCTATGTGCTTTGGCGCCATTTACTGGGCACGACCAAAAGCCGTCTATTACGCCTGTACCAAAGCAGATGCTGCTGAAATTGATTTTGACGATCAATTTATTTATGACGAACTGGAAAAAGACAAGTCTAATTTAAAAATCGACTTTATCAATTTACTCAGAGATGAAGGAAAAAGTGTCTTTAAAGAGTGGAAATCTAAAACAAATCGAATAGACTATTAACCGTCTATCACATACAAAGAAGAGGGTGTTTTTACAGACATCCTCTTTTTATATGATGCTTAACCTTTTTCTCGTTCTAGGCCCAAATAGACATCTTTCCAAAAAAGACACCCTAAAACTATTGTTTTTATCTTTTTAGAGAAGCCGAATTCAGGAGCCATTTTGATCAAACTCTACCTCTTTTTAGCAAGCTATTTTATAATTTTTGTGTTTCAAAGCTCCCCTTCTATTTCCTAAAAATAGCTTTAAATTTAAAAATACGTAACCAGTTACAATAATATTTTATATATTTGCGTAACCAGTTACTAATATTTGAGCTATGGATTTTTTACAACAAATAGGTTTTGCGGGATTGAACAGTAGAATAAAGCGTTTAAGCGATGACCTCTTATACAGTACGAGAGACTACTACAAAAACGCAGGATTAGATATTGAACCCAATTGGCATCTGATTTTCTTGCTTTTGGAAAAACACAAATTCTTGACGATTACCGAAATATCACAGGAATTAAGACTGTCGCATCCTGCTTGTGTAAAAATCATCAACAAGATGAAGAAAAAGGATTATGTCAACACTAAAACGGACAAAAGCGACTCACGAAAACAACTTTTGGAACTTTCTGATAAAGCCAAAAAACAACTTCCAGAATTTCACAAACATTGGGACGCTTGCATAAAAACAACCGAAGAACTGATTGCAAAAAGTCCACATTTTATGCAAGAATTAACCGAATTTGAAAACTTGATTGCTGACAAAAATTATATGGAAAGAACCTTAAAGAACTATAACGAATTATGACTTTATTGACTGAAATCTTAGGGTATTTGGCAATTGCAACAGGTTTTTATGCAATTACCAAGAAAGAAATGGGTACTTTTCGTTTATGGCATCTCATTTCAAGTTTTTTCTACATTGTTTACGGCTTTTTTCTTCAGTCAAGTCCGTTAATCATTGCAGGCATTATTTTTTGCATCATACACGTTTATCACTTAAAAAAACTGAAAAATAACCATAATAATAAAACACAATCATTATGATAAGAGTATTTATAGCAGGCGGAACAGGCTGGGCAGGCTCAGCATTGAGCAAAGGTGTTTTTAATACCCCAAATATGGAACTAGTTGGGGCGCTTTCAAGAACACACAAAGGACAAAACTTGGCCGAAATTCTCGAATTGGGTTCGGCCAATATTCCAATCTACGACTCTATTGAAACGGCTTTAAACGAAACTGATTTTGACGTTTTAGTAGATTATACAAGACCGGAAATCGGCAAAAAAAATATCCTTACTTCCCTAAAAAAAGGAAAAAGCGTTGTCGTTGGCACCTCAGGATTAACTGATGAAGATTACAGTGAAATTGAAACTATTGCTTATGAAAATAAGACTTCCGTTTTGGCTGTGGGCAATTTTGCGATAACGGTCGTTCTGCTTCAAAAGTTTTCAGAAATGGCAGCAAAATATATTCCCAATTTTGAAATCATCGATTATACGCACGAAGATAAAATCGACAGTCCAAGCGGAACGGCAAGGGAATTGGCTTACCGACTTTCAAAGGTTCAAAAACCAAATAAATTTGTAACTGAAGATGAATTGGTTGGCGAAAAATCAAGCCGTGGAGCAAACCTAAATGAAGTTCAAGTGCATTCTGTTCGACTTCCGGGACACGTTATTTCTATAGAAACCATATTTGGACTTAAAGACGAAAAATTATCTATCAGACATGATTCTGGAGCAAGTGCCGAACCTTATGTAAAAGGCGGAATCTTGGCTATAGAAAAAGTAGGAACCTTCAAAGGACTAAAAAGAGGATTGGATTCAGTTATGGATTTTTAAACAATAACATATTGACTAAACTACCTAAATAAACAACACATACTGCTAACAAACGGCTATTATGCCCCGATTTACGTAAATTCAGGAACTAAAGCAGAAAATCACCTGTGTCTACAGGAGGTGATTTCATGTCCTATCAACTGTGGTTTTAAAAAGATTTACACGATATAAATACGTACGTAAATTCGTATATTTTATATATAATTAGTCTAAATAAATATTATTTTATATTTTAGCCAAAATAATATCCTAATCTTATGGCTAGACTTCCTAAGTGGTATGCAGATACAATGGAAATTCTGATGGGTAAACTTTACCATCAGGTATGCATTGACCAGATAAATGAACTCAATGAAAAGTATCTATCTATTCGATTTCGTGGAGACTTTTCAGCTTGTAAATTTACTACAGGGCAGGTTGTTCAATTCCGACTTAATCAGCGTGAATTTAGACATTACACGCCTTCTCGTTTTGACACTAAAAAAGGTATTTGTGAAATTATTTTTTACCGACACCATAAAGGTTTAGGCGCCAAATGGGTAGAAAATTTAGTCTTTGATCAAGAATTGAAACTCATGGGGCCAGGAGGAAAAATTGAATACCAAGATCAACATGATAAGCACTTCATTTTTGGCGATGAGACTTCTGTTGGGCTTGTACAAAGTATGAAAACACAATCTGATTTAGCACACACGCAACTAATAGGCGTTATTGAAACTGCTATTGACCCGGCATTCACCTCTGAAATCATGACTTATAACGAGGTTAAAATAGTACCGACAGATGCACATGAAAAGGCAAACAACGCAATTGTGACACTAGATAAAATGATAGAAAAGGAAGCGCTAAAGTCCTATCAATTTTACTTAACAGGGAATGCAAAATCTATTCAAAACTTTAGAAATTTTCTCAAAGGAAAAGGCGTCAATCCTAAACAAATTGCCACTGAACCTTATTGGGTTGAGGGGAAAAGCGGATTATAATTTGACGAGACACCTCTAAAAAAGTATGTCAAAGCACCATAGAATACGCCTGTAATTGGCAAATATTGAGCAAGTACCCCGGTCTAATCTCTCTTAACTGGAGGTTATAATAAAACATTGTTTGATTAATCCTACCATTTTTCTGAAGCGATAGCTTCTTGCTTATTAACAAATCAACGCGCTTAAGGATCATAGAAAAAGACATTCTTAAACCTTAACACAATTTAATAAAATTTCCTGATTTACAGCTGCTCAAAAATCCCTATCTTCGGAGAAAATTTAAAGTATAATACAAATAAAAATCACATCTCATGGGAAAAGGATTCTTTCATGTCCCGCCAGCTGTTAATGAGCCGGTTAAAAGCTATGCTCCAGGAACTCCTGAACGGGAAGAAGCTTTAGCACAATACAAAACTACCTTCAACACCAAAGTTGACATTCCTCTTTATATCGGTAGTGAAGAAATCAGAACCGGAAATACACACAAAATCACAGTGCCTCATGATCATCAACACGACCAAGGGGTATATCATTTAGCAGAAAAAACGCATATTGAGCAAGCTATCACAGCAGCTTTAGAAGCGCGTAAATCTTGGGCTAAATTACAATGGGAGCAACGCGCAGCTATCTTTTTAAAAGCTGCTGCTTTAATTGCTGGTCCATACCGTCAAAAAATGAACGCTGCGACCATGATTGGTCAATCAAAAAACATCTTTCAGGCTGAAATCGATTCTGCCTGTGAGATTGTTGACTTCTTGCGTTTTAACGTAGAGTTCATGTCTGAAATCTACAACGAACAACCAGAATCTGACGAAGAAGCTTGGAACCGCATGGAATATCGCCCTCTTGAAGGTTTTGTCTATGCCGTAACCCCGTTTAACTTTACCGCTATTGCTGGTAATCTTCCTACTTCTGCCGCTTTAATGGGTAATGTTACAGTTTGGAAACCGAGCAAATATCAAATGCTTTCTGCACAAGTGTTAATGGAAGTCTTTAAAGAAGCTGGTGTTCCCGATGGCGTTATCAACTTAGTAGCCGGAGATCCTGCTATGATTACTGACGTTGTATTGGCTAGCCCTGAATTTGCAGGTATCCACTATACCGGTAGTACTTCTGTATTTAAAGGTATTTGGGCTAAAATTGGTCAAAACATTGAAACTTACAAAAGCTACCCACGCATTGTAGGCGAAACCGGAGGTAAAGACTTTATCATTGCGCACCCTTCATCTGACGCTAAGCAAGTAGCTACAGCAATGGCGCGTGGTGCCTTTGAATATCAAGGTCAAAAATGTAGTGCTGCTTCGCGTACTTACATTCCTAAAAGTTTATGGCCAGCCGTTAAAGAATTTGTTTTAGCTGATTTGGCTACTTTCAAAATGGGAGCTCCTGATGATATGTCTAATTTTATCACAGCCGTTATTCACGAGCGTTCTTTTGACAAATTAGCACAATATATCGATCAAGCTAAAGCTGATAGCAATGCTGAAATTATCGCTGGTGGTAACTATGACAAATCTAAAGGTTATTTTGTTGAACCAACTATTATCGTAACCACTGATCCGCATTATACCACCATGGAAACTGAATTATTCGGTCCTGTATTGACGGTTTATGTTTACGATGATGAAAAATGGGAAGAAACACTTCACCTAGTTGATGAAACTAGCATTTACGGTTTAACCGGAGCTATTTTCTCAGGTTGCCGCTATGCCGCAGCTCAAGCTACTGAAATTCTTGAAAACGCAGCTGGCAACTTCTATATCAATGACAAACCAACTGGTGCTGTTGTAGGACGTCAGCCTTTTGGTGGTGCTCGTGAAAGTGGCACTAACGATAAAGCGGGTTCAAAAGCCAACTTAATGCGTTGGGTATCTATGCGCACTATTAAAGAAACTTTTGTGCCAGCCACTAATTATCGCTACCCTTTCTTAGGCGAATAAATTAGTGCTACACAAATCGTTTACATAAAAAAATCGACAGCTTTAGGGCTGCCGATTTTTTTTATATAAACTTTATCATATTTAATAAAGCAAGCACTAATTAAGATTCATTTATATTGCTTTATTTTGCCGATTCTTTCGCAAAAAGACACGCATTGTAAATCAGTATATACTATTCATTAAACTTACAGTTCATGTGGAAAATTTTGACTAACAAATGGTTACTTTTAGGACTCATGGCTTTAACTTGGGGGAGTTCTTTTATTCTTATTAAGCGTTCGTTAGAAATTTTTACGCCGGTTCAAATTGGTGCTTTTCGCGTGGGAATGTCAGGACTTATTCTAGCCTTATGGGGAATACCAGCTCTGTTAAAAATGAAGAAAAGTGAACTCTTTTGGCTGAGTTTAGCTGGATTATGTGGCAATTTTGTGCCCATGTTTATTTTTCCGATTGCTCAAACTAGAGTCAGTAGTTCTTTAGCCGGCATGATTAATGCCTTAGAGCCCATTTTTGTATTGGTGTTAGGCTTTCTCTTTTTTGGCATTCGCAGCCGATATAGCCAAGTTATCGGAGCGGTCATCGGATTTGCAGGTGCAGGTCTCCTACTCTATTTCTCAGAAGCCTCAACTGATAGCAGTTACATTTTTTATACGGCCATCATGGTGCTGGCCTCTGCTGCTTATGCCACTTCGTCTTTAATTGTCAAAGCTAAATTAAATCACCTGCCTTCTATGAATATCTCAACTGGAGTTTATACCATTTGGATGTTACCTTCACTAATTATTTTAGGGTTTTCCGGTTTTTTTAATGACATTAATTTTCAAACCTCAACCACCTGGACGGCACTTGGTTATTTAAGCATCTTAACCTTTATTGGCACCACTTTAGCCATGGCTTTATTTTATAAATTAATTCAAGATACTTCAGCTGTTTTTGCGAGTTCAGTGTCTTTTTTAATTCCGATAGTTGCTGTGTTATGGGGTGTTCTTGACGGTGAAAAATTTATTATTTGGTATGGAATAGGTGGATTTTTAATTTTAATTGGCATTTATTTGATTCGTGAAAAAAAGACCAAAATCACCCTCAATTCAACAGTCTTAAAACTGCCAAATACAAATCAAAAGTGATGTTGGCCTTTCAGAAATAAGCACTTTTCAACACAGTCAGTCTTTAATACAGACTTAAAATCAAAGTGCATCTTTTCCGTATAGCTGTTCATAGCGCTTGAGCTCATAGGCAATACCTACTTGTGCAAAGCCTACTGCAAAGAAAGCTATAATGGTGTAAATCATCAAGGTAAATTCACCTATAGAAGGATTCCAAATCATCAAGAGTGAAAAGAGAATCCCTACAAGTGATAAAGCCAATACAATTTGCCAGTTACGCACTTTGTAATGCGCGAGGTAAGTTGAAAATCCCACGCCAATTATGGAGCGGAAGAGCAAAACAAACCCTACGTAAATAGGCAAAATAAACATGGTAATTTCATGAGTCGTTAACAACAAAAAGGTGATTGATAAATCGATGATTCCACTCATCAATGTCCATCCCCAATGTTGCAGTTGTTTGCGATTACTCACGGCGTAATATATCCCTAAAATTCCTACTACTCCAAACCCGGCAATATACAAGGTAGCTAATGAAGAGTAAGACGGTGTAGGAAACACTAATACAAGTGCCCCAATTAAGATATAAATGATCCCGGCGGTTAAAGATAACCACCATTGTTCTACTGAATGTTGATAGGTGAGGTCCATAAATCTAGGTTTTGTTGATTATCTTGTTTTAAAGATACTCTATTTTTTTAATATTAACAAGGAATTTTATTTATAAATATTAAACAAAACATGAATTATCACCAATATATGAATCAACGCCCCTTTTCTTAACTGATTAATGGCAGTGGAATATATAGACAACACAGCCAATAATGACTATGCATCAAGGCTATAATAATCGGCTCTATATCGAATATAGTGGATAATTGAATTTAACCATCATAGACATTTAGAAACTAATCATGTTAATGACTTTAATCTGTCAAAAATAAGCTAATAAGGTTTGTAAATTATTGCTCATCAGTATTTTTACTAAGGTAATAAGGGGATTAAAAGACTTCATATCAAAACCTTATTATCTTAGTAATGAATAGATATACTGAATACAATTGACCTTATTATTTTATTCAAGAAATTTTGGTTACCCACTTAAAACAACGTAGAACCAAAAAAGTTTACAATTTCAAGGTGGGTTTGAGGAAACTCCGTAGGAGTTTAATGTGATTAACTCATAGCAAACGTAGTGTAGCTATGGGCTAGACGAAAACAACGCGCGAACCCCGGAGTGGGTTCAATATCAGTTTTTTTTCAAAACAGCTGAATAGTCACACATTGCCCCGTCCTGAAAAAAGTTTACAGTTTAGAGATAAATTTTTAGATAATCCTGATACGAATTTACAATTTATTGACTTCTACAAAACTTTAATTAATACTATCCTCTAAAAAGGCACGTGGATTGAGAAATAAATGATAGTAAAGTGAAAATTTTTATAAACCAAAAATTGATTCCCTTAATTGGCCATACCGCATGTTTACAATTAAATAGGTCAGCGAAGCTAAAAGCTGAAGCTGATCTATATTAATTGTCATTACGGTATTAAACTTCTACGCCTACGTTGAGAAACTGCGTGTCGTAAAGTCGGCGGTAGTAGCCATCTTTAAGTTGCAATAAATCTTTATGCGTCCCCTGCTCTACAATTTCGCCCTGTTCCATCACTATAATGCGGTCAGCTTTCTTAATCGTCGCCAAACGATGAGCGATAACAATTGACGTACGCCCTTGCGTCAATTTATCAGTAGCCTGTTGGATGAGTTGTTCACTGTGGGTATCAACAGATGATGTTGCTTCATCAAGTACTAAAATACTAGGTTTACTCACATAAGCCCGTAAGAATGATATTAATTGACGTTGTCCTGAAGAGAGCATAGCTCCGCGTTCTTTGACATTATAATCATATCCTCCCGGCAAGCTTTTGATAAAATCATGCACCCCTATAGTTTTAGCTGAATCGATCACTTCTTCTCTAGAAATAGAAGGATCGCCTAAGGTAATATTGTTTAGAATCGAATCAGCAAACAAGAATACATCCTGTAACACCACGGCTATTTCTTGGCGTAAGGATTCAATAGTAATGTCTTGGATATCGATTCCATCGACTAAAATTTTACCGCTATCAATTTCATAAAATCGACTGAGCAAATTGATGATTGTACTTTTTCCGGCACCTGTAGCGCCCACAATAGCGATGGTTTCACCAGGAACTGCTTTAAACGAAATGCCTTTCAACACTTCTTCATCAGGAATATAACTAAATCTGACATTTTCAAATTCAATACAGCCAGAGATATTGTGAATGGTCGTATCGCCATGATCTGGCACCTTAGCCTCTGTATCTAAAATTTTAAACACGCGGTTGGCGGCCACCATTCCCATCTGCATGGTATTAAATTTAGTTGCAATTTGACGAAGTGGTCTAAATAAGAGTTGAATCAACTGTAAAAACATGACAATAACCCCTAAGCTGATGCTAGAGTCACCTGTAAGATGACGCCCGCCATACCATACCACTAACCCAATGGCTATGGAACTGGCTATATCGGCAATAGGAAAGAAAAAAGAGTTATACCAAACTGTTCTTATCCAAGCTTTTCGGTGTTTATTATTAATCTCCTTAAATCGCTTATATTCCGTTTGTTCACGCACAAATATCTGTACGATTTTCATTCCGGTTAAGCGTTCTTGCACAAAGGTGTTAAGGCTAGCCACTTGGTTGCGCACATCTTCAAAAGCCGATTTCATTTTTTTCTGAAATACCTTTGTTGCATAGACAATAAAAGGCAAGATAATCATCACGAGTAAAGTTAACTCCCAACTTTGAAAAAACATAACTATCAATACCACCAGCATTTTTAGTAAGTCGCTAACCACCATAAACAGGCCTTCGCTAAAAATACGTGCTATCGTTTCAATATCGCTGACAGATCTGGTCACTAAGCGTCCTACAGCTGATTTGTCAAAGTATTCTTTTTTAAATCCCAATAAACGGCTAAAAAGACTCACGCGAATATCCTTGACAATCGTTTGCCCTAACCAATTGGCAAAATAAATAAAACTAAATTGAAAGATAAACTCAAGTACTAAGGCCACAGCCATCAAAGTGATAAAATAACTTAAGGCATCGCTATCTTTAGGAATGATGCCCTGGTCGATTGTGATTTTAGTTAGATAAGGACGAACTACTCCTAAAAAAGAAAGTAATATAGCCGACCCCGCCACAAAGTAGAATGTCTTTTTGTAGGGGTTTGTATACTTCATCAGTCGTTTAAACAACTTCAGATCAAAAATATTTCCTGTTGTTGAAGCCATTACTAGAACTGGGTTATAGATTGTGGATAGACAATTTCAGTTAAAAATAAACCTTTAGCAGCAATCGATTTTCCAGCTTGACAACGGTCTTTACTGTTTAAGATACGTTGCATATCCTCAACAGGTCGTTTCTGCAGACCAATTTCGACTAAAGTACCGACAATAGCGCGCACCATATTACGCAAAAAGCGATCAGCTTTAATTGTAAATATGAGTTGATCAGCATCTTGCTCCCAAAAGGCGTATTCAATAGTACAATTATACGTCTTTACATCGGTTTTTACCTTTGAAAAGCATTGAAAATCTCTGTGATTCAATAAATAAGCACAAGCTTTAGTCATTAAATCTACCTTAATAGAACGTTGCTCTAAACACGAAAAGGCTGCTGTAAATGGATTTTTAGATAGCGAAATATAGTATTTATACTCGCGTGATAATGCATCAAAACGTGCGTGAGCGTCATCTTTTACTCTATAAATAGATTTTATAGCTATAGCTGCCGGCAACATGCGATTAAGCTTGTAGATTAAATGCGCTGCATCAATCTCTTGATGCCAATCAAAATGAGCTATCAATTGTTTAGCATGCACTCCTGTATCCGTACGTCCTGCTCCCACCACAGGCACTTCTGTTCTAAACACTTTTGCCAAAAGCGTTTCTAGTGTTTCCTGAACAGTGCAAGCATTGGGTTGCTTCTGCCAGCCGTGAAAAGTAGCACCATCGTAAGCTAAATCAATAAAAAATCGCAAATTTTATCCGTTTTTAGATTTGCAAAGGTACAGTTTTAAGCGACATTTTCACAGCTCAAAAACTCTTGTTTTTAAATCCATACCTGCAAGGCACTAGCCGGCTAAAAATCACATTACTTCACAAATCTTCGAGTCAACTTATTTGATTCTAGTAAGCGCGTCACTAGATAACTAAGTCCAAATCCCAATACTGCTATACTTAATATTTTTACAGTTGTAGGCAAGTCTTGTGGCAAGAACGCATCGATAAACATCTGCACAAAAATGAAGTGACACAGGTAAATTCCAAAAGTAGCGCCGGCTACGCGTTTGAGCCATAGTGAAGGTTTAAGTTTGACCTTTTGAAATATGATAAACAGAGCAAACGTCATCATAGCCACATTGATATTACAGAAATACCACACTAACTCGAGTGTAGCCACTTCGCCAGGAAAATACTCTTGAATGGTTAAAAACGATAAAAATGTAATGAAATACCCAACAGCAAAGGTTGGAATGGCTACAGCCCAGGTTTTTTTCCACGACCAGTTAAGCGGAAATTTCATCAGGTAATAGGCCAGCACAATGTAGCCCACAAATCCTGAAAAATAATAAAATGTACCGAACTCATTCCAGTTGCTCACACCCCAAACACCCATATTGCCCCAGTTGCCAATATAACCTGCCAAAGGAGCCAATATTTTGACATAAGGAATGAATAGTGAAATGCCCCACAAACCCAAAAATACTTTCATATCTTTCTTGCTGGCTTGTTGTAACCAAACTCCAAAAATGGGAATAATAAGATAAACTCCTATCAACATATAGATGTACCACAACGGAGTTGTGTCGTGATTAAAGTTAAACACTGCCGTATAAATTTTGACAAATGTAGCTTGTAGTGAATGGTTTTCCATATCAATCAACACATTGCCACTACCACTTTTGAGATTGAGATAGGCATAAAAACAAAGCGGTAACACGATAGACCAAAACACTAATGGCACCACTACTCGCTTAATACGTTTGCTATAAAAGGTTGAGAGATCTGTATGGACAGGAAATAATAAAATGCCTGACATCATTATAAAAAGTGGTACGCATGAGCGCACTAAACTGCCCCAAAACACCCCTGTTACAAAGCTATCACTGCCATCAAATGGTCCGACAAAAGGATCACAACTATGACTGATTAACACCATAAAACAAGACACAATACGCAACAAATCAATCCAAGGGACATACTCACACTTAACAGAACTCATAAATACATTTTTTAAGAAAAGCGCCAAGATAAGATTATTTTACTTGTCAACAGTGTTATATCTTCTATTTTTATCTAATCTTTCCCTCCAAAAAGGCGTCGAAAAAAGCCTTTTTTCTTTTTCTTTTTTTTCTTCTCCTTTTCAAATTTTTTAGTTGCTTTATCTTTGTGAAAGAGGCGGTCAAAAAACCCTTCACGATGTGTTGGCGGGCAATCCATTGCGGCTCTAACTTCAGCAGATGGATTTTTAAAGCGCGCTTTTGTCAACTTATCAAATTGACGGTCGTGATTTAAATTTTGTAAAAATTCGGCAAAAATAGGTAAGGCTGAATTGGCGCCTTGCCCAACAGCCATTCTCCTAAATTTAATTTGATGATTGTCATGCCCTACCCAGGTTACAGTTACTAAATCAGGCAACAATCCAATAAACCAACCATCGGTGTTATTTTGGGTTGTTCCGGTTTTGCCTCCCAAATCATTTTTAAACCCATAGCGGTAACGCAAACGACGCCCCGTGCCTTCATTAACGACTTTTTGTAACATCTCAACCATTATCTGGCGTGTGCGCTCACTAAAAGCAGGTTTAGCAGTATAATCAGGTTTAAACTGTGCGATCAATTGTCCATTTTTATCTTCTATTTTGGTAATAAAAAAGGGTTGAACTGGTTTGCTCTCATTGAGGTATGTGGTATAGGCCTGAGCCATATCAATAACACGAATGTCAGAAATCCCTAAGGCTATTGACGGCACTCGCTCTATCTTTTGGTCAATTCCCATTTTATGTACCTGATCAATGACATTTTGAATACCGGTTTGGCGTAATACCTTGACGGCAATGGTATTTAGCGATTGACTTAAAGCCGCGGTTAACGAATATTCAGTATCAGGATCAATCTCGTGTCCTGCATTTTTAGGCGTCCAGTTGTCTCGATCTTTATAGGTCACTACTCGTGCAGAAATATAATCACAAGGTTCTAGTCCATCTTCTAGAGCGGCTGTATAGACAAAAGGTTTAAAAACAGATCCTACTTCACGGCGACTTTGTACCACGTGATCATATTGAAAGTAATTGTAATCTATACCACCAATATACGCGCGTACCGCTCCAGAATGTGGATCTAAAGCTACAAATCCCGCACTTAAAAACTTGAGGTAGTGTTGCAAGCTATCAATAGTCGACAATTCTTCTACTTTATCTCCGCTCCAGGTAAACACCTCCATGGGATACTTTTGGCTCAGCGAATCAATGATCTCATTTTCAGAAAGTCCTTTTTTCTTTAGTACTTGATAGCGTTTTAAATGTTTAAGTTGTTGCTGAAAGATAGGTGATTCTATACGCCATGGCGCGCGACTGGCATGAGCTTGTTCAAATTGTTTCTGCAATTTTTGCATGTGCTCCCGCATGGCTTCTTCAGCATAGTGCTGCATGTCAGCATCAAGAGTGGTGTATATTTTTAAGCCATCTTTTAGCAAATCATAGGCTGAACCATCAGATTTACGGTAGGCTTTATCTCTTAAAATTTGTTCTACTTGTTGACGCACTTGCTCTCTAAAGTAGGGCGCGATACCATTCCCTGAAGAATAGTTGCGAAAATTTAAGTCAATCTTTTGTCTCATAACGGCTTGAGCTTCGCCTTCTGAAATATAGCCGTACTTCACCATCTGCGTCAACACCACATCGCGACGCAATTGACTGCGCTCAGGAAATAAACGCGGATTAAAACTGTGGTTGGCCTTGAGTGTGCCCACCAAAGTTGCTGATTGACTTAAGCTTAAATCTTCGGTATCTACATTAAAAAATTTTTGAGCGGCACTTTCTATACCATAGGTATTTCCACTAAAGGGAACTGTATTAAAATAAAGGGTAAGAATTTCATTTTTAGAATACACCTCTTCTAATCGACGGGCTACAAAACTCTCCCGCAATTTATTAATCACCAAACTCAAAAAGCCATAATCCTTACGCCCATACAGGTTTTTAGCCAACTGCAAAGTGATGGTACTTCCTCCACCTGATGAGTCATCACCCATCAAAATAGTTTTAAAAAACACGCGTAATAAACTGCGCTTATCTATGCCATTGTGTTCATAAAAACGCGCGTCTTCAGTAGCAATTAAAGCATTGATTAAGTGCTTTGGCAAATCCTCATAAGTTATAGAAGCACGATCTGTAATGTAATATTTCCCGATGAGCTGCCCGTTGACATCATAAACCGTTGAGGCTTGCATTTGTGACAAATCGGCTAACTCAGATTCAGTTGGTAACTTTCCCCAAAAACCAAGATAAATACTTCCGTAAAGTCCAAAGCACATGAGTATGCCTAGAAGAATTATACGCAAAGGCCATTTTACCCAAGGTCTTTTTAGAATTTTTTTTGCCATGCTTTTTGGTTTAATCTAGATTGCAAAGTAACGTACTTTTAAAGTTCTACGTATAAATTAACACTAAAAACATTCCTTTAGTATGTTCATTTGACTAAAATTAAGCTATTTTGAAGCTCATTAAAACAGTAATTTATGCGAATAATTTCTTCTCTATTATTAGGATTAGTTATGATGATTAGCAGCGTACAATTGCACGCGCAAAACACAAAAATTATGGTTAGAGCCAAAGCAAAAGATGCCAAATTTGTAGGCAGTTCAATTGGGGGTGCTCAAATTTACATCAAAAATGCGATGACTGACGAACTCTTGGCTAAAGGGGTTACAGCCGGAAGCACAGGTAATACCAAAGTAATTATGCAGCAAGCTCATCAACGCCATCAACGCTTAAGCGACGCTAAAACAGCAGGATTTTTAGCTAATCTACAGCTAGACAAACCTACACTTTTAACCATTGAAGCCCACTCGCCTCTGCAAGCTCGTCAAGCGCGCGTGGTGAGTAGCACCCAAATTTGGGCTATTCCAAACAAAGATATTTTGGGTGATGGCATTATGCTTGAAATCCCCGGATTTATTGTCGATGTACTCCTCCCACAGCGCCATCAAAAATTAGAGGCTGATACAGATTTTACAATCAAAGCTAACATCACTATGATGTGTGGTTGTACCATCAGTAAAGGCGGTTTGTGGAATGCTGAGGATTATGAAGTGAAAGCTTTATTTTACAACCAAAATAAGCTAATCAAATCGGTAAGTTTACAGCTTGGTGAATCCGTCAATACCTTTGTGGGGCACACCGCATTAACTTCCGGAAATTATACGCTGGTCATATACGCGTATGATGCTGTAACAGGCAATACCGGGGTTGACAAAACCAATATCATTATCAAGAACTAGAACATAATGGAAATAAAAATGACCTCACAATGGAGGTCATTTTTTATAGATTTAGATTTGATTTCAGTTTTCATTTAAAAACTGAATCGACTCAAAAATAGCTTTTAGTTCAAACATATTATCGCGCTTTGTAGGCGCTTGCGGTTTAAAGACAAACCCATCGACTGCTAAATAGCGGTTATTAGCCTTATCACGAATAACATAATTAACAAATGGACCGGCCATAAAAGCATCCTTTACGGTCCAATTACCCATTGTGAGATAGGCAGGATGACCGTCAACTTTGGTGTGAAACAAGAAAGGCATATAGGCTTTTTCAGTAATCATATAAGTACCTTCACGCGGGCCGGGGATGTATTTTTTCCCTATAGAATCGCGCTCTTTTATAATATCCTTTACCACTGCTGTATCTTGAGTGCTAATGGCTGAAAGTGGAAGTTCATATACCAAAATCTCCATACTCCCATGAGGAATATCTCTTCTAATCCACACAAAACCATCTTTTTGAACAGCGTAACGATAAGCTGTTGGAATATTCATGGTAATGCCAAATTCCTTTTTTAAAATATCTGTCTTTAACAGTGAATTTTCTATGCGGTTTTGAGTAGCTAAAATTTCACGTGCTTTAAGCGCACGAATCATTTTTTTAGCGTTCTTTTTAATAAGCGCTTTCACCTGTTTAGTTGTTGGAGCACTTATAAACACTCCTGTTTGTGGAGCGGCAAACGTATCTTGAGCAATTTTAAATTCTGGGTGTTTACTCGGTTTCACTTGCACAAAAATACGGCTGCGCTTGGTGAATCCAGAAAAGGTTTTAGTCGGCAAATGACTAAGCGAAAACAAAGGTTCTTCTTGAGGTAAGCCTGGGACAGGAGCTGTTAATTCTTCTCTTAAAACTTCTCCTACATCTCCTTTCCAGAGTGAATCATCAATAACAATGGCTAGATGATTGACAGATCCGGATGAAGACGGTAAAATGAGTTGTGGTTGTTCTTCCTTATCTGAAGGCGCATCTTTACAACTAACCAACAATAAACTCAAGGCTAAACAAAAATAAAGGGCATATCTCATGAGGTCTATAAAAATTTAAAAAATAATTAGCTTTGTGATAATTTCAACCGCATTCCCGGTTTTAAATTACTACCGCTAATATCGTTCCACTTTTTAATTTCACTCACCGTAATTCCAGAAAATTTTCTCGAAATACTCCACAACGAATCTCCTTTACGCACCGTATAATAACGTTGTTCAGGTGCTTTAGAAGATTTAGAAGGATTTACTGACTGTCCATAACTGAGTAAAGCTACTGGTTTTTCAGGATAAATGGTCAAGCGTTGCCCTATTCTGATTCGGCTACTACTCAAGTGGTTCCAATGTTTAATTTTGCTGACGCTTACCCCAAATTTAGCAGCAATCCTACCGAGGTAATCTCCGCTTCTCACGCGATAACGAATACGATCATTAGCTTCGTAATAACGCGGTAAACGTTCGCCTTGTAATTGTTGTTGTGTATAACCGTAAATAGCAGATTCATTAGCTATAAACAAACCTAGCTCTTTAATAGGAAGACGCAAGGCAAACACTTTTCCTTTAATATGTGGAATAATTTTGAGTTTATAAGACGGATTTAAAAAAGCCAACAGTTCATCATCAATTCCGGTAACTTCTTCAATTTGTTCAAATTTAATGGTTTGCTTAACGTGAATGGTATCTGTTTGAAAATAAACCACCTCAGGTTGATAAGGATCAAATCCATGCGCTTGTGCATAATTAAAAGTATACATGGCTGCTAAAAATGCAGGGACATAATTGGCTGTTTCACGTGGTAAATAACGTTTGAGTTTCCAATAATTTGTTTCGCCTCCACTACGGCGAATCGCACGCGATACATTTCCAGGACCTGAATTATAAGCCGCTAGTGCTAAATCCCAATCGCCAAACATATCGTATAAATCTTGTAAATAACCAACGGCTGCCTGTGTTGATTTAACAGGATCCATGCGTTCATCTACGTAACTACTTATGGTTAAACCTTCCTGACGGGCGGTACCAAACATAAATTGCCATAACCCTGTCGCGCCTACATACGATTTAGCTTGCGGATTAAGAGCCGATTCTATAATAGGCAAATATTTGAGCTCGAGTGGCATGTTGCGCTTTGCCAATTCGCGTTCAAAAATAGGAAAGTAATATTGACTCAGCGCCATCAAGCGCTCCATAGCTTTTTTATTTCGCCCCAAATAAAAGTGAATCATCTTTTCTAATTCCGGATGATATTCAATATCAAAAGGGGTTTTAGAATCTAAGATTTTTAACCGCTCTTTTAAGGTTGCTGTAGAAAGCGTTTGAAAATCTGAAGCTGATAATTCCTGACTGTCGTACGGCGACTCTAAAATACTTTGCATCTTAGGATACAAATCCGAATTGAGTAATTCAGCTTGCCACACAGAATCGATTCGCGCCGCAAACTTGTAATCTTTAAGTTTGAGCTTAGTCGAGTCGACTGAAATTTCAGGCGTAGGGGTTACCGTTTCATAATCCGGTAACCGCTTCGCCTGAACTTTTTCAGTATTAGACTGAGGTTGATCTTGTTTACTTTGAGCCTGTATATGAGTTTGCACTCCAAATCCCACCAACAAACACGCCAGTGCTACTCTCTTTCTCTTCATAAACGAGGTTTATTTTTATACGTTAATTAATTTTCACTTAGAGCTGCAATGCCAGGTAAAGTTTTTCCTTCGAGCATTTCTAACATGGCTCCCCCACCAGTTGAGATATAACTCACTTTATCTTCTAGCCCAAATTGTTTAGCAGCAGCAACACTATCTCCTCCACCCACTAAAGAAAAGGCTCCGTTTTTAGTAGCTTCAGCAATAGCATTTCCTACAGCTTTAGTACCAGTAGCAAAGTTTTCAAATTCAAAAACGCCCATAGGACCATTCCAAAGGATAATTTTTGAATCAGCGATAACAGCGGCAAATTTCTTTGCTGTTTCAGGACCTATATCTAAGCCCATCCAGTTGTCAGAAATAGCGGTCACATCTTCAGCATGTCTTGCGGCATCATTAGAAAATCCATCAGCGGCCACACAATCAACTGCCAAATGTAATTTGACATTTTTAGCTTTAGCTTTTTCGATAATTTCTAAGGCTAGTTTTTCATAGTCAGGTTCAGCTAACGAATCCCCTATCTTACCCCCTTGAGCTTGAATAAAGGTATAGGTCATTCCGCCACCAATAATCAAATTGTCAATTTTATCAAGTATGTTTTCAATCACAGTAATTTTAGAAGACACTTTTGCTCCTCCCAAAATAGCTGTTACCGGTTTTTCAGAAGAATTGAGTACTTTATCGAGGTTTTCAATTTCTTTAGCTAACAACAGACCTAAACATTTATCCTCAAAAAATTGAGCAATGACTGCTGTTGAGGCATGAGCGCGGTGAGCGGTTCCAAAAGCATCGTTGACATAAATATCACCGTGTTGCGCTAAAGCCTTAGCAAACTCAACATCGCCAGCTTTTTCCTCAGAGTGGAAACGCAGATTTTCTAACAACAACACCTCTCCAGACTTTAAATTTTGAGAAGCTTGTAGTGCGGCATCACCAATGCAATCATCAGCAAACTTAACCTCTACACCTAAAAGTTCTGAAACTTTATTGACAATGTGTTTTAATGAAAACTTATCTTCTTTTCCTTTAGGGCGACCTAAATGAGACATTAAAACTACAGCGCCACCATCAGCAAGGATTTTCTTAACAGTTGGGGCTGCTGATTGGATGCGAGTGGCATCGGTTACTTCAAATTTATCGTTTAAAGGAACATTGAAGTCCACGCGTACGAGGGCTTTCTTATCTTTAAAATTATAGTCGTTAAGTGTATGCATAAATCAAATTTTTGCGAATGTAATAAATTCTTATTTCAGATGGTATTTTTTATAAAAATAATTCCAAATAACAACTCTAAACCACTAACTATCAGAATTTACTACTCAAATTTCAAAATCATTTCACCTCAATATTTATTATTGAACTACTTCGTAGTTCTGTAAGGCACGATAATCTCAATGCCCCGAGTTACACTTGGGGTTATCCATATTCAACCATTACATGATTGGTTGTAACTATAAACAGAAGTATACTTTAAAAGTCCGAAGGTCTTTAATCTGATTAACCCTGTATAAACGAAGTGCAGTGCAGGGTAAGGCAAACCTTCTCTTACTGAACCCCGAAGGGTGTTCAACAACAAAGAGAGTGCACAAATCATTATTAATCACTAACTGCATTATATAGCTGATTATCAAACAATTAAAAACGAATAACACTATGTATTTAAACACATAATTATCTGATTTTCAATTTATATCCTCCGCTAAACTTTAAGTGTTTTAACTTTAAGAGGCGACTTTTACGCTGCTGCAACAAATATGTTCAAATCTCAAAATTCAGTTTTTAGTCTCAATCAAAATAAGTATTTTCGTGGCGATGTTATTTTCAGATATTTTAGGACTAGACCATATTAAGCGGCATTTAACCGCCACCGCCGACAGAGGGCGCATTCCGCACGCACAACTATTTGTAGGATCACATGGCAGCGGCACCCTCCCTATGGCTATTGCCTATGCGCAATATTTATTGTGTCAAAATTGTGATGGCAAAAACAACACAGGCTCACCAGCCTGCAACAAGAAATTTCAGCATCTAAACCATCCTGATTTACATTTTTCATTTCCTTCGGCCAACAATGCGCGCATCAAAAGCAGAGCTAAAGCCATGGATTTTATGAAAGAATGGCAAGATTTTGTACTCACTACGCCTTACGGCAGTTTATTTGACTGGTATCAAAGTTTAGGCATTGCTAACAAACAAGGTAAAATTGGACTGGACGATGCCAAAGACATCACCCAAAGTTTATCGCTCAAAGCTTACGAAGGCGGTTATAAGGTGATGATTATCTGGCATGCCGAATTGATGAATATCCGCACGGCTAATTATTTATTAAAGCTGATTGAAGAACCACCTGCCAAAACAGTCTTCATTTTAATCACTGAAGATGAAAGTCAGATATTACAAACTATTCGCTCGCGTTGTCAAAAATTAGTTTTCCCCAAGCTGGGTGAAGAAATCATCAAGAATACACTTATTGAACGCTTTAATTGCTCAGCTGACCAAGCTCAGCGCACGGCATTTCAAGCTGATGGTAATTATGCGCGCGCCCTACAGCTACTCAATGAAACTGACGAAGACAATCCGTTTGAAAAATGGTTCATCACTTGGGTGCGCACCGCTTTTAAAGCCAAAGGAAACAAAGGCTCTATCATCAAGCTCTTTGATTGGGCTGAAGAAATCGCCGCTTCAGGAAGAGAAACACAAAAACAGTTTTTAAACTACTGCCTTGACTTTATGCGCCAAGCCTTATTGCTTAATTACAAAGCAGATCGATTGGTTTATCTACAACCCAAAACCCCTGGATTTAAATTAGAAAACTTTGCTCCTTTTATACACGGTGGCAACATTAGGGAAATCACAAAAGCTATAGAAGATGCCATTTATCATATTGAACGCAATGGAAACTCTAAACTGATTTTATCGGATTTATCGATTCAACTGACCCGTTTAATTCACAAAAAAGAACAAGTCCCTTCTAAAAATTAATTGAGTTGATTTTCATTATACAAGGTTTTAATGATTCCGTCGGCTAACCCTATTTTAGGGACATAAATTTTTCTTGCTTTAGACCATTTCATTGCTGACAAATATATTTTGGTTGCGGGCACAATTACATCAGCTCGATCCAGCTTCATCTCTAGCTGAGTAACGCGCTCTTCATACGTCAATTGTTGAATCATTTTGTAATAATCAGCTAGATAAGCGTAGGTCAACGGATGTCCTTTTTCGCGACCACTGTGTTTAAAAATATGGTTGATATTTCCTCCGGTGCCTATCATTCGCACTGTTTTAAACTTATGCGTATGCTGCGTAATCCAAGCTTCGGCCTCTTGCCATAATTTAGGATTTACCATACCATTTAACAAACGAACGGTTCCGAGTTTAAACGATTTTGAGGCGATGCTTTTCCCTTTAGAAAACACAGTAAACTCAGTGCTTCCCCCACCTACATCTACATATAAATAGGTTCGATCCGACTTTATCAATTCGCGTAAATCAGTAGCCGCAATAAAAGCAGCTTCGTGTTGCCCATCGATAATCTCAATAGAAATACCACTGCGTTCCTTGATAAAATCCGTCAATGCTTTTCCATTTTTAGCATCGCGCATAGCCGAAGTTCCACACGCTTTATAACAATCAATATTATGCGCTTGCATCAACAACTTAAACGCTTCCATAGTTTGCAACATGCGTTCAAAATTCTGATCAGATATTTTACCTTCCGTAAACACATCGGCTCCCAATCGGATAGGTACGCGCACTAAAGCTGCTTTTTTAAAAACAGGGGCGGTACTTTCGGCTTCAGCAACAGTATTAATTAAAAGGCGCACAGCATTTGAGCCTATATCTATGGCAGCATAACGTTTTACAATCATAAATGGTTTTTGTTTAGTTAGTTTAATTTGATAATTTATAGTGTCAATTTTTTAGCGTAATAATTATAGGTTGCAAATTGACTACGTGTTTTAGGCAAATTGTTATGGCGATAATCATTAACTAGTTTAGCGCCAAAATCACGTGCTTTCACATTGTCACTCCAGCAAATTTCAAAGGTATCTAACAATTCTTGTTGAATGTCTTCTTGATAAATCGGGCACGACACTTCTACGCGATAGTCTAAATTCCGCGTCATCCAATCTGCTGATGAAATATACATTTTGCGATTCCCGCCATTTTCAAATATCATCAATCGCGGATGCTCTAAATACCGATCTACAATACTAATGGCTTCAATATTTTCACTCATTCCCGGAATCCCCGGAATCAACGAGCAAATGCCCCGCACAATCATCTTGATTTTTACGCCGGCTCTACTCGCTTCATACAACTTGTCAATCATGCGGTAATCCGACAAACTATTCAATTTTAAACGGATTCCACTACTCTTTCCATGACGCGCATTAGCAATTTCATTATCGATTAATGCTTCAAATCGACGTCTGGAATAATGCGGTGAAACGATAAGGTGTTTATAATGGTTGACCTTATAATTGGTTTCAAAAAAGTCAAACAACTTATCGACATCGGCTAAAATTTCTTGATTTGCTGTAAACAGGTTGTAATCGGTATAGAGTTTAGCAGTATTTTCATTAAAGTTACCTGTACTAATAAATCCATAGCGCTTAATTTTTTTGTGTTCCAATCGCTCAATCACACAGGTTTTTCCATGTACTTTTAAGCCGGGCACACCAAAAATCAAGTTCACACCTTCGCGCTGCATTTGTTCAGCATAACTAATATTATTAGCTTCGTCAAAACGCGCACGCAGCTCAATAACCACCGTTACTTTTTTACCATTACGCACCGCATTAATCAAAGAACTGGCAATATGTGAAAACTCGGCCAATCGATAAATAGTAATCTTAATAGATTGCACTTTAGGGTCAATGGCTGACTCGCGTAAAAAACGTATGGTGTAAGAAAAGGTGTGATAAGGCACATATTGCAGATAATCGCGTTCTGATATGCGCTGCAGTAAGCTACCTTCAATAGTTAAACCTTTAATTGGCATGGAACTAAAGGTAGGATACAATAAGTTTTTAGCCCCTAGATTAGGGAATTTCATATAGTCGCGTCGGTTGTGATAACGCCCGCCCGGAATGATACTATCGGTATCATCAATACCGGTTTTCAAAAGCAAAAACTCAAGCGTATCTTTTTCTATTTCAGCATCATACACAAATCGAACAGGCTGCCCTTCAACACGACCTTTGACACTTGACATTAACTTGTCGATATAACTTTTGCTCAAATCGCCTCCCATTTCCAACTCTGCATCACGCGTAATCTTAATCATGTGTGCTGACAAGCTTTCGTAATCGAAAATACTGAATAGACTTTTTAAGTTATAGCGAATTAAATCGTCTAGAATAATGATGTACTTATTGCCATCTTCAGAAGGGATTTCTACAAATCGATCAATTTCACGTGGGATTTCAATAAGAATGTAGCGTTTTTCGAGATGGCTATTTTCTTTGAGTTCCATGCGTACTGCCAAATAAGCCGCACCGTCTTTGAGTCGGGCAGATTCTTTGAGATCATTGAGAATTATAGTTACTAAAGCCGGGCTGACTTTACGCAAAAAATAATCTTTAATAAACTGCGCTTGCGCTTCATTAACCTCATTTTCACGAATAAAAAAGATGTTGTGTTTACGCAAATCTTTTTGAATATGATCGAGAATTTCGAGACTCTCACTCTGCTGCTCTATGACAAATTGTGTAATTTGTTTCATTAGTTTATCAGCCTCATATCCGCCCAGCACTTTTTTGCCTTTCTTGCCAGATTGTTGAATGCGCTTAACCGTGGCATAACGCACTTTAAAAAATTCATCTAAGTTATTTGAAAAAATCCCCAAAAATCGTAAACGCTCTAACAAAGGCACATTTTCATCAGCCGCCTCTTGCAAAACGCGTGCATTAAAATGCAGCCAACTGATTTCTCTATTTATATATTTATTTTTTATTTTAGTCATACAAAAATTAGGATGTTACCGCAATTAAATAAGAATCCTCACACACAACAAGGCGTTTTTAGGTAAAAATAGAATTATTTATACAACTTTCAGCTAGGTTTTACGTCAAAATCAAAAAAAAATAGTCTGTTTATACTAAATTTAAGGTGCTAATCGCTGAACTTGCCATTGT
Organism: uncultured Flavobacteriaceae bacterium; assembly: GCA_964451785.1. Taxonomy (GTDB): domain Bacteria; phylum Bacteroidota; class Bacteroidia; order Flavobacteriales; family Flavobacteriaceae; genus JAJYSO01. The sequence goes on along the minus strand of CAYVJG010000010.1, from coordinate 2,148 downwards.
TTACCATCAAAACTGTATTTAAATCGATCGTGTAAACGATTGGGCCGCCCCTGCCAAAATTCTATAGATTTGGGCTCCACTAAAAAGCCCCCCCAAAATTCAGGACGCGGAATATCTTGACCTTCAAAACGCTGTTTTAATTCAGCCAAACGATCGGCTAAAACTTGACGATTTTCAATAGGCCGACTTTGATGAGAAGTCCAAGCGCCTAATTGACTGCCGCGTGGACGCGATGCAAAATAAGCATCAGACTCTTCTGCACTCACTTTTACCGCTATTCCCTTGACTATCACCTGACGCTCTACACTGGGCCAGAAGAAAGATAAAGACACTTTAGGATTAGCGATAAGCGCCTCCCCTTTTTCGCTGGTGTAATTGGTATAAAATATAAATCCATCATCGTTGAACTTTTTAAGTAAAACGATTCGGTTTTTAGGATACCCCTCAGCGTCAATAGCGCTAACAGTCATGGCGTTGTTTTCTGAAGTTTTATCGAATTGCTCGACTTCGTCAAACCATCGTTTAAACAACAACATAGGATGCGCCGTTAAACTATCGGCCGACAATTCAGATTTTTCATAAGATTGACGTTGATTTGCTAAATTTTCTTCCATCTACTTTTTAAGTGCAAGGTAGCTGAAAAGCTTATCATTTAAAAGTAATTTAAGCGGTAAAACTGAATCAATAAAGGCTGTTTGCCTCTCTATAGTAAAAGAAGACAAACAGCCTTTATGCTCTATTATTAACCAGCGCGCTTAAAATGGTAGCTGAATACTCTCAGGATTGACAAAATCCTTTGTATAAGGATGCTCTAAATAACTCAAAAATGGCTGTTGAAATTTAATAATATCGCCTTTTTCGATGCCGTAAACTTGCCAGTAATTAGACAACAAACGCGCGTAGAAATCATCTACCCAAAAGCCGAATAAAGGCAACTGTTCATTGGTTTGCTCAACAGGAAGCGCCTCTATTTTGACGCCTTGTTCCGTTTCTTCAAGCCTGTATTGCGGGGTGTATTGTAGCAAATCGGCTAAGTAATGAAAACGCGCAAACAGCTCTTCAAACTGCACCGGATGTAAGGTATGTCCTTTCATTTTTTCTAACAACTCAGCTTCGTGTTCCTTAAACACACCGTTGTCTTGAAACGAAACAATAAATCCAAATCCGTTAACTCCAAATTGAAACATTAAGTTGATTATATCATCGCGATAACTCAAAATATCAGCCGAATACTTGAGTGGAAAAGTGACAATACTCCACGGCTTGCGCTCGCCAAATTCAACAGGTTCAATCAACGATTGCAACATAATATGAAATTTGCCCAACTTATCGCGTAATTTAGCCGCTAGTTCAAACGGTTTACCCATGCTTTGGCATTTTTCCCACTCGCCTAAAAATTCGAGGTACAAGAGCCCAAACACAATGCGACCTGACCACTGAAATAGCTTTTGTTCATCAAAAGCGGCTATAGCCTCATAACCTCCTTTGTAAGCTTCTTGAAACTCTACATCCAATTGATCAAAAGCCGCCTTAACCCGCGGCGAACAAGGTACTGTAAGTTCACTGTAAGGAATTTCTTTAACCCGACTATTTTCCATCAATCTGATTTTCTCGTCACCTAATTTAAAATGATCCATCAACCACTGCGGAAACACAGTCATTTTATCTGTAGTCAAATCACCAGACAAAAAGCAAAAGTGATCATCAAAAATCATATCCTTAAACGGATTAAAAAAATCTATATGCATAAAAGTTCTCCTTTAAATAAATTACGACAAACAAGCCTAAAAAAACTTCGACAAAGGTAGCCAATAACTCACAAAGTGCTCCCCCAAAAAACCACTAAAAAGCCAGGTATTTTTCTTAGTTCAATTTTAAATTTTGCAGTTATCAACAATTCCATTCAAAATTACACTTACAAAAACAGGATTTAAAATTGTTAAATTTACAATCAACTTTATCAAACTATTTAAAATACAAAATAGAAATTATAATTTAAAGTAAATCAGTGTGATTAAAATTTATAAATTAAACTATATTATTTTATAAAGAAAAATCAAACAAGTTTATCCAATATATTTAAAAAATAAAATTTTTATAATTTAGACATATATTAAAATTATAAAATATAATATCTTATTATTATTT
>CAYVJG010000009.1:0-85933 GCA_964451785.1 uncultured Flavobacteriaceae bacterium | reverse complement strand
TAAAGGCTCTTAAAAGATTTTAATTGACAGCTTGGTTGATATAAATCCAACCTTTGACCACTGAACCATCTTGTTTTTCAAGAATGTAATAGTACGTTCCTGTTGTCAAAGCATCACCATTACTACTTTGGCCATGCCACTCATCAGTATACCCATTACTTTTGTGGTAAACTTTAGTGCCATAGCGGTTATACACTTTAAGAGAGCGAACATCCATATATCTCAAGTCAAGATTATCATTTACGCCATCTTGATTTGGAGAAATACCTTGCGGAATAAAGCCACATGGATTAGAAACAACTTGATAAGCCGCTGTACTCATACAATCTCCATACGCTACACTTACAGTAAATGTCAATGGTAATTTTTGTGATTGATGTTGCATTAAATATGCATTGACATTTAACACATTAGAATGCTCATCAAGCACTTGTCCTGCTTCATTTTTCCAAATGTATTGGATGTCACCTAAACCAGCATCATTAGACTCCGCAGTTAAAATCAACTCACCTTGACTACAATCTTGAGAAATAGTAAGATTTAAATCGCCATAAACTGTAATAGAGAAACTTGATGTAGCTGCCTCCTGACAAATTGCTGAATCAGCTTCAACAGTGTATTCAATGGTATATTGACCTGGTGTACTTTCTTCAAAGTTAATTTCACCGGTAATTGGGTCAATTGCCAAACCATCTTCAGCAGTAAATGTTCCAGTAGCGGTAAAGTCTTGTCCTATAATAGGTAATTCACTAACACTTGTTATACAATATTCTAAAGAAGAATATGAGAAGTCTGTATCAGGCACAATAGTCGGATAAATTTCAAACTCTGTTGTATAAGTACCTTCAGCCATACAATTAGAGTAATCAGCTTCTAGGGTATATGTAACCTGATAGGTTCCTGCTGTTGCATTGGTCAAATCAACTTCACCTGTAATAGGGTCAACGATCAAATCATCAGAAGTAAACGTTCCTCCTTCTGTAAAGTCAGTTGTCAAAACAGGCGTTGGATTAGATTGTGCATTTAAACACGTATTGTCATAACTAAAGTCAAGTATTGGCACAGATAAATCATTAACCGTTACTACAATTTCAGCTAGCGGACCTTGACAGCCATCTGCATTGACGTAGGCTACATAATAAGTCGTTGATCCAGCGACAGAAGTGTTAGGTGTAGGAGCAGTAGTCATTCCCGATTCTTCTGGATTTGTAAACCACATTAAAGTATAACCATCCAATTCAGGTGCACTTAAAGCTGTTGCTGTTTCGTTTAAACAATATTCAACAGGAGAATTCACCTGAGGAGTTTCGCCTACCCCATTATATTCAAAGGACACCACATCTTCGCAATAGCGTGTTTTCCATGTAAAGGTATAAGTTCCAGGCTGTACAAATCCAGTAATTGAAGTTGTACTACTATCAGGCGTTGCAATACTTACCTGTCCTGGGTTAGATTCTGAAGCAATCCACTGTCCTGTTCCATTTGCTTCAACTAAAATAGAATCTTGAGCACAACCAATAGCTTGATCAGCTGTTAGGATATTATTATTAGCTGTAAAATTAGCAGCATCAAGGAGCATTCCTAAGCCGTAATACTTCTGGGTAAACATAAATCGTGTTACAGTTTGACCTTCAGGCACCTGATAAGTTCCGCTGGTTGTAGCCCACTCGCCCACTGGAGCATTTTTTTCAGTAACTAAAGTGTATGGACCTCCTGGAGGGCCTGCAAACAATTGAATGGTTACATCATCTGGGTTTCTAGCTTGATAGGCAAAACTATAATCAAAAGCTGTAATTTCAGAGCTATTAAAATCTTTATACAATCCATGAGGGTCATTAGGGTCATATTCATAGCCCGGAGGAGTGCCAACCGCAGGATTACCTGGTTGGTCAGAAATCAATTGCACACATTGCGCTCCTTCATAAGGTGCAAATCCCATTGCAATAATGTCATTCCACAAATAGATTTCATCTTTACCACTACCTATAAAATCTTGGCGCCATCCTGGTACTACATATTGAGTAATAATGGAGTTTATGGCATGAACATAGTGTAATGCCGGTCTTTCAAAACCATAGTTTACCGCATCCATTTGGCAAGGATCAGGAGAAGTTGTACAAAGTTGGAATAAACGGGTATTTGTATCAGGATTATCTAGAGACAATTGTATTTTGTAAGAATCCCCCACAACTAATTCGGAATCATAACTTGCTACAATCACGTTGTTTTCGCTAGACACCATTTCTTCTAAATCACCATTGTCAAGCACTTTATATAAAGTCATTTGAATATCAGGATAAGGTTCTGTTCCTATAGAAATATAGAAATTACCTTCAAACCCATTAACCTCAAAAACATGTACTTTTGAAGTAGCAACAAAATCAAACCAAACATCTTTCTGATCATCAACTGAATAGTCAGACGAATACGCATTGCTAAATGAAACTGCTGTTTCTGCTATTTCACAATCTTCACCTTCGTTAATAGGTAAGCTTATAGAGTTAGCTTCACTGTCATTTCGAACAAAGACATAAGGTCCAGCCCAATAACTCTGATCGGAATCACTACAGACAGCCCGCACAAAATACTCATAAGTAGCGGCATAAGGATCAACAAAATCTTCAGCGCTCGGTGTATAATTAGGACTATCAACAATATGTCCACTTTCAGGTAAAGTTCCATTTCCCACAGGTTGTACGGCGACTTCCCACTGTGTTTCTGCACTACCAGGAGTCCAGGAAAACTCACCACTTTCACTAACCGTCAAGTCAGTTGGCATAGGGCATGATTCTTCACCACAGTGTGACACGCCTGTATATACTGTTGATTTTGGTTGCATACCTTCATCTGGACTGGTATAAACTACATTTCCCTCAAAGTCTTTAATTTCAAACCAAAATTGTTCATACTGAGAAGCAACAGTACCTATTGTATTAAAATAAGCAGAGAATTGAATACCACTACAAAGCAGCACAGTAAATTCTTCACCGTCTTCATTACCGTTAAAAGGCAATGTTTGAACGACCTGATTATTTTGAGTAATGTCTAAGCCCTCTGCACCATATCCAAATGTACTGTACAAGACAAACGTAAATTGGCAAAGGTTATTTAAATCACATAATGTAGTTACATTTAAAGGGCCTTCCCAAGCACCATTTTCGCTACAATTAGAACGAACGTAGAAATCATAAGCCGTTGAAGGGTCTAGTCCATCCACGGTAAAAGGATTGGTAGTAGCTTCATAAACGTTATCTCCTGACACATCTGCTGCTGGAGGTTCACTTCCTTCAGGTAAAACTACAACTTCCCAACTATCTTCATCACCATTTGCCTCCCAAGTCAACTCTACAGAAGTATCTGAAATAGAAGATGTGGACAAATTAGACGGAGCTGGACAATCAGGAACATCTTCAATATTGACATTATCAATATAAAGTGATTGTCCTCGAGTCATCATATCACTTTGCACTTGAGGAACGCGGAATGCAACGTATATAGGCCCAGAGATTGTATCAGGGAAATTAATTATTTTTTCTAAATATTCTTCTGAATTAATATAAGGATCTGGATAATCATTAGAGTCAAACAATTTAGCTGTAAAATCTTCAGGATTTCGACCTGTTATTGAGACCCAAACTTGTAAATCTTCAATGTAATACTGGCTTCCTGCGCGATAATAAAAACGCAAACGTTGATTTGCAGTAATATTAATTTGTGGAGAAATCAACCAATCATCATTAGCACCATTTTGGCCTGTAAACATTCCTGCAGACTGATCACCTTGATAAGGGAAAACACCTATGCTTGTGTTCCAGGTTTCACCATCTCCATTATTATCAACAATCAGCCAGCAATCTTCACTTAGAGAATCATAATTAAAGGTTTCTTGAAAAGGCGAGGTAAAAGCTTCACAAGGCGTCATAAAAGTCACTGGTCCTATCCAGTCACTGGTATCATCTGCACCACATCTCGCCCGCACATAAACTTCATATTCTGTACCTGGTTCTAAATTTGTACCGGTATAAGTTGTTTCGGTAACTGTTTCAGGGTTTTGAACAGGCAAGCCTGTACCGGCTGGTTGCATAACCACATCCCATTCTGTTTCTACTAAACCAGGGTCCCAAGAAACTGTAGCTTCTCCATCGAGCACACTCTCTACGGTTAGGTGTTGGGGTTCTATACATCCTGGACCATCATTAATATGAACTTCATCAATAGTTAAAGTTCCCGAAGCGCCTAGTGATTCTGGAGGAATACGAAAGGCAATATAAACAGGGCCATTAGCTTCAATAGGAACGTATTTTGTTTCAAAATTTGGATTCCCGATGGTAAACATTGGTTCAATTTCCTCAAAACTTTCAGGGTCAGTATCTGTAGTAGACATCAACACTTGAATATCAAAGGTACCAGGAGCGCCAAACATCCCTGTTGTTCTATAATCAAAGCTCAACACTTTTGTACCTTGCACATTAATAGCAGGAGAAACAACATAATCATCAAAGCCTTGAATTCCACCAAACATTGGTGTTAAAAACTTAATATCTTCTGCTGTAGAGCTAAAGGTGAATCCATCGTTATTATTATCTATAATTTCCCAACAAAATTTTTGAGTATCAGGATCTTCATCATTAAAGCTCTCATAAAAAGGCGCTTCATAGATAGGGCATAAGGTATTAAAGTTAACAGGACCCACCCATTGACTTTGGTCTTGATCATTACAATAAGCGCGTACATAAAAAGCATATCGATGCCCCGGCTCTAGATCTTCTGCTGTATAAGGATTATCACTAACTACTGTTCCTGTTGACGTTTCAGTTGGAGCAGGAGCATCGTGATCTTGTATGATCACTTCCCATTGAGTTTCTTCAAACCCAGGAGTCCAGTTAAACTTAGCTGATGTTTGAGTAATATCACTAACTGCCGGCTCTAATGGATCTGAACAAGCAGGCATATTTTCTACAATAAAATCAACAATATTTATTCGTGTTGCCTGAATTGCACTACTGGAAGCAACATGAAAAGCAAAATTTAAATTACCGGTTAAACTTGTAGGCAACACAATAATTTTTTCGACTTCAACACCCCAACCTGTTTCAGTATAAGTAGTTTGCGGGTCAATAGAAATTGTAAAATTATCAGCACCAACACCTGTTGAACTTGCTAAAATCTCAACAGGAACATCACCACCTAGAACTGAATAAGTAAAGCGGAGTCGCTTTTGCCCTCCTGACAAATCAATTGTTGGCGAAACAAAATAATCGTCAAAGCTAGTCGGATTAAAGAATGGTAATGTTGCATTATCTGTTAAATAAGTCCAGCCATAGCCGTCTTCGTTAGCATCTATGGTATACCAACAGTCAGCCGGAGCACTTTCAGTAGCTCCTGTAAATAACTCTTCGTAAGGCGTAGAAAAAATAGAGCATTGTGTTGTAAAAGAGTATGCCGAGCTCCATGCACCAGGAGTGCCATCACAAATAGCACGCACATAAAAATCATAAGCAGTACCTGCATCTAAACCTGTTACTATATTATTTGTACTTGTTAGTGTTGATGTTCCAGCAGCAGTTGGAGGACCTGTCCCGGCTGGCAAGGCAATATACTCCCAAGTATCAGCAAATCCGCCCGGATTTCCCCACGACATCACTACACTGTTTTGTGATAAATCATCATATGAAAAATCAGAAGGAGGCGCACATTGAGCACCTGTAATTGTAAAATCGAAACAAATGCCTGACCCTGGGTTTAAATCAGATGACATTACGAAAATATAAGTTTCACCAGCAGTTACTACAAAATTTGTTATTTGGCCAGTTAAGTGATTATAATCAGTTTTCGTTGCCGCTAAGCATGCATTTCCAACATCGCTACAGCTATCGTAAATTAAAATTGAAGTGTTTGAATTATAACAATTCCCTAAAGGATTACTCGGGTCGAATCCGGCTGTTTCTTGAGAAAGGGTAATTAAACCATCTGCAGATGCTGTATATTTAAAAAATATTTTATCGCCGTTGAGATAATTTATATTAGGATCTAAACACCCAGAGCCCTGTGTAGTATAAGATATATTAGGATTAGAATAATTACTTAGGTTATCTTGAAGTAGATAATCTCCTTGCGTAAATACATCAGGAATCACTATAGGGAAATCACAAGAGGTTCCCATTATTGCTGTTGTAAAAGTAACCGGACCAACAAAGCTACTGCCAGAGCCATTGGAACATTCTGATTTGATGTATGCATCATAGCTGGTACCTGCTTGAAGCCCCGTAAAGGTATAAGCTGTAGTCGTCACAGAAACCCCTGAAATAGGCGCAGGGTCACCAACTGGTACAACGGCAACTTCAAAAGTTGAAGTGCTCGGATGAGTCCAGGATATATCTGCTCCTACTGGTGTTATGTTGTCTATTGAAATATCCTCAATATCAACAGGTTCACAACCTTGAATAACCTCTACATCATCAATAAACCAATCTGCACCACTTGAAGTAGATCCTGTCTGTGGATTAACGGCAACAAAAGCCAAATAGACGTTTAACCCAGCACTAATACCAGAGGGGATTTCTATACTTTTCTGCTCATAACTTGTAGCATCTGTATTCAATTCAGCTGCGGTCCAAGTTTTTAGTACAATATCAAAACCATTAATATCCGGTTGGTTAGCAGTAGAAAGTCTAAGTTGATATTCTGTATTATCGTTTTGACCAGTTCCTAGTTTTGTATAAAATCTAATTACTCCATTTTCAGGAATCGTAATTTGTGGAGTGACTAAAAAATATTCACCTGTATTACCTGCTCCAACATTATCTGAAGAGACTGCTATTTTTGCGGCTTGACTACCTTGGTAGCCTTCACCAGAAACAGCCTCCCAGTCAATGTTAGCCGATGAATTATGAATTTTATCCCAAGTTGCAGGGATTCCCGATTCAAAATCTTCAGATAAGCTTTGAGCATAACTTGAAGGGGTTATAAAAGCAAAGCACGTTATCACTGCAAAAATCCAAATGGAGGATAAGTGTTTTTTTGCATATAAGCCCTGCTTAAAACAAGGTGAATTATGCTTAATAAAGCTTATTTTCGAAGGTAAATTTCCTTTCATAATGCTTTCTGATTTAGTTTCATAAGTTAAGTTGAAAAGTAAATTATGTTAATTTTTACTTATCGCAAACTTAACCTTAAAAGAAGTCAAAAAAAACACTTTGTCTTTAGGATTTACCGAATTACATAAGGATTTAAATTACAAATTACTAAGTATCAATAAATTATAAATTAGTCTTTTCTAAACAGTTCTGCTTTAGATTGCTTTATTCTTTGCTTAATATTTATAATCCACCTTAACAAAAGGCCTATAATCAATACAAAACCTCCTCCTAAAATTAACACGTACAATTTAAAATTATACTTTTTTTGAGAAACAATTTTATGATTTGATGCTCTTAAATTATTAAGGGCATAGGTTGTTGCCTGAGCTTTAAATTTTAATATACTAGAATTGAGTGTATCATATTGCCCTGAATAATAGTAGTAATTAGTCCAATCTTCCTGTTTTAAATAAGACTCTGCTAAGTCTGAAGCCAAACTTCTAGATAATGATTTATCGTTAATTCCTTGAGCTAATTTGTAAGCTGATAGTAAAACATCAATAGCCTTAGAGTATTTTCCTTTAGCGATATAAACATTGGCTAAACCTTTTTGAGCAAACAGCTGTAAACTCCCTTGGGCGGATCCATATTTTTTAGCCATATTATCAGCTAATAAATAATGTTGTTGAGCTAATTTAAAATTAGAAAGGTTTAAAAAACAATTCCCCATATTGTAGTGAATAATCGATAAATTAATTTTCACATTTTGTACATCCACTTCGGTATAAGTTTTTATGGCTTTATCAAAATAACGCAAAGCCATCTCACACCCCATTATATTTTTATAGATCAGTCCTCTAACAGTATATATATACCCCAAATTTGCTAAGCTTTCGGATTTATTTTGAACTTGCTTATTAATCTGTTCCGATTCTTTAAGATACTGCAGGCCTTTGTCGTATAAATGCAATTGAAAATATAAATAAGCATAGCGTCCTAGATTGGTTACTTTTGAGGCTGGACATAAGCTTGACAACGGGCGTAAGTCATCAGCCTTATCCATATAAACTAGTGCTTGTGCATAATTTCTAACAGCAATTAAAGCATCAGCTACCAACAATAATCCATTAACACGTGTTTTAAGATCCAATTGTGTATCTGTATATAAAGAGTCACCTAGCTGAATAACTGCAAATGGGTCAGAATAAATCTTGAGTTTGGCCTGTTGAATTTCAGACAAATGTTCATCAGTTGATATCTGGCCCCATAAAAGGCTGGTTAAACCACAAAAAATAACCGTTATAAAAATCTTGTTTTTCATAGATTATTTTGTTTTAACAAACCAATAAATCGTGTTGGAGGCATTCCTGTAACTGCTTTAAAAGCTGTAGAAAAACTACTGTGTGAGCTATAGCCTGATTCATCTGCTAAATAGCTTATTTTATACTTTAAGTATTCAGGTGAGCTTTGTAACTTATCAACGATATATTCAATTTTTAATCTATTAATATAGGCACTAAAACTTTCGTTGCACTCATTGTTTAGAACTTCGGAGAGGTATTTAGTATTCACATTGACATAACTAGCGACAAAGGCTAGGGATATGTTTTTGCGCAAAAATATTTCTTCTTTTTCAAACTTGTGCAATCCCTCTAAAACTTGTTTTACAATATCCCCTGATAACTTTGTTCGCTGAGGATCTTCTCTTTTTGTTCGTGTAGAATCTGATTTCTGATTATCATCGGCTTGTAATTTTTGTTGAGTAACAGCTTTAGTGTCTGCTGTATTCATTCGATTAAGAAAGGCTTTTACTTCGTTTAAATGTTTATGCTGCCAACGATAACGAATCAATATAATTAAACAGGTGACTATTAAGCTCAATCCTATACCCCAAACCACTGCTATTACTGTGGTATGAGTCTTGGCAAGCTGATTTTGACTTTTAGCATTAAATTTTAATTGATTAGAAAAAACAGCATTTAAGGCTTTAGAAATCACACTATTCTTATGAGTTTGTATGTCTTGTAGGAAATTGTGATAAGACAACACCATGGCAGATAACTTATTTTGTTTGCCATACTGAAGTAAATCTTCAATACTATTGGCTTTTGTAAAATAAAAGCCATCAATTCCTTTTAAAACTTGTAATGATGAATCTAATTTACTTTTTTGCATCAAAAATTCACCTTGTTGAGCACATTGCTTTGAAGCCAAATACGCCAAATAATAATTATATATGTTATGATATTTCTCTTCTTGATCAACATTTAAAGTCGCCCATAAGCCTTTAATATCTGTAACTCTATGCTGTAATAAATCATCGTAAATCACTAGCTTAATGTAACTTAAAGCCAGCAAGTTATGTGTTTCTAAAAATTTTATTCGATTAGAATTTAATTTGAGTAAATCAGCATTGAGGGTAGTTGCCGTATCAATTTGTGCTGTACGCATTACATTTAATCTATCTACAACCTTCAAATACCACAAAAACTGTTTCGAATTATCAGCAAATCTAACTGCTAATTTATTAGCCACACTGAGATTAGATTTGTAATCATCAAAAAGACCTAATTGAAAAGAAATTTGAGCATTTAATATATGAAACACAAATTGATTTTGCGGCTCGTCAGTCCAGGCAGATAAATTAATTTGATTGAGTAAATCTAAGGCTAAGTCATAGTTTTCTAACAAATAGTTTGCCTGAGCTCCTAGCAGCTTAATATCATTTACATGCTCATCTTTTAGGCCTCCATGCTGTAGTATATCCTTGGTGTGTTGTGCTATCTCAACAGGGGTCGATAGCAGGTTACTTTTAGCATAGTCTAAAATACCTAAATCCTCTTGTGCATTAAGAGCTAATACGAACCCTATAGTAACCAAAAGCACCAAAAAGCTTCTAATTTTCAATTTATTACAGTTTAAATCCAGTTGCATAACCCCACATCGTATAAAGAATATCAATAATACACTCTTCAAAGGTAATATTTTACAATAACATAAGTAAAATTTAATTTTACAGTTGTTTTGAGAATAAACCTTTTCTAAAGTTCAGAACTTTAAAAAAGCGACTGCCGAAAGCCCGATCGCGCGCGATTAGAGGTTGTCTAATGATTGGTTAAGAGAGTTGTCAACGGAGGGGATCAGACGATTACTGAGAGATACGTGGGGACATGCCTAAGAAAAAATCAAAGATAAAAAAACCGCTGTAAGCAGAGTGTTCTGTACAGCGGTTTGTGTTGTAAGGGATGAATATGATCACCCGAAATCGTCAAAACGAATGTTTTCGTCAGGGATTCCGAAATCTTGTCCCATTTTATCAACGGCCTTATTCATCATTGGAGGGCCACAGAAATAGAGTTCGATTTCTTCTGGTTCTTCGTGTTTTGATAAATAGTTATCAATTACACATTGGTGAATGAAACCAACAAATCCGTCACCTGCTTCATCATTGATATCTTTTTTAACTTTCCAGTTATCTTCTTTTTGTGGATCAGAAAGTGCCATATAGAATTTGAAGTTTGGAAATTCGGCTTCTAATTCTTTAAAGTGATCAATGTAAAACAACTCACGACGAGAACGACCACCATACCAATAAGTTACTTTACGTCCTGTTTTAAGGGTTTTAAACAAGTGGTATAAGTGCGAACGCATTGGCGCCATACCGGCACCACCACCAACGTAAAGCATTTCAGCTTCGCTTTCGTTGATAAAGAATTCTCCGTAAGGTCCTGACACGATACAAGTATCACCTGGATCGAGGGCAAAGATATAAGATGAAGCCACCCCAGGATTAACGTTCATCCAGCCGCCACTTTTACGGTCAAAAGGAGGTGTAGCAATACGTACGTTAAGCATCACACGACGTCCTTCAGCTGGGTAAGAAGCCATAGAGTAAGCGCGAGAAACCACTTCTTGGTTTTTCATTTTTAGTGGCCACAATTTAAATTTATCCCATTCTGTTTGGAATTTTTTAGGATCGTCAGGGTGTTCTTTAGGGTGAGCAGTAATGTCGATATTTTTGTATTCAACAGTACATTTAGGCACCTCAATTTGGATATAGCCCCCTGGCTTGTAGTCCATATCTTCAGGAAGTTCAACAACGAATTCCTTAATAAAAGAAGCCACGTTATAGTTACTTACTACTTTAGCTTCCCATTTTTTAATTCCGAAAACTTCTTCAGGAATTTGGATAGCCATGTTTTGTTTAACTTTAACCTGGCAACCTAAGCGCCAGCCTTCAGCCACTTCTTTGTAGGTAAAGTGTGGTTTTTCGGTAGGCAATATTGACCCCCCGCCATCAGTAACGATACAGCGACACTCAGTACATGTTCCTTGACCACCACATGCTGATGGCAAAAAGACTTTGTGATTACTCAAGGTTGATAACAAGGTATCCCCTGAGTTAACCTCCATGTCCTTTTGACTATTAATATTAATTTTAACCGGTCCGGAGTGTACTAATTTTTCTTTAGCACCAATCAGAAGGCCTACCAATAATAGAATCATTATAAGGAAGGCAACGACACCGGCAATAACTGTAAATAAATCCATAGTTGTAATAAATTATAACGAAATACCCATAAAACTCATAAACCCAATAGCCATAAGACCTGTAAGGATAAAAGTAATCCCTAAGCCTTTGAGAGGGCGTGGCACATTTGAATAAGCCATTTTTTCACGAATTGCAGCGATAGCTAAGATGGCTAAAAACCAACCTATACCGCTACCTAAACCGTAAATAGTAGCTTGACCTGCATTAGCAAAATCTTTTTGTTGCATAAATAAAGATGCTCCTAAGATTGAACAGTTAACAGCAATCAATGGTAAGAAAATACCTAAGGCATCATAAAGTGCCGGAGAGAATTTTTCAACAACCATCTCTACCAACTGAGTGATAGAAGCAATAACTGCAATGAAAATAATCAAACTCAAGAAGCTCAAATCTAGATTTGCATATTCAGCCCCTAACCAAGACAAAGAGCCTGGTTGTAATAAATATTGATTGAGCAAATAGTTTACAGGCACTGTAATAACCAAAACAAAAGTTACAGCTGCCCCAAGGCCTACAGCAGTTTTAACACTTTTAGAAACGGCTAAATAAGAACACATTCCTAAAAAGTAAGCAAAAATCATGTTTTCAATGAAAACACTTTTAACGAATATATTAAGATACTCTAACATAAAGCAAATTTGTATTAATAGCGATTAAGCTTCTTCAATTAATTTTGTGTTTTTAGTACGCTGAAGCCAAATTATAATCCCAACAATAATTAGTGCCATTGGCGCCAAAAGCATCATTCCGTTATCAACGTATCCCATAGCGTACAATCCAGTAGAATCAGCCATTGTTAAGCCTTTATGGCCTAAAATCTCATAACCAAACAACTTACCAGAGCCAAGAAGTTCTCTAAAGAAAGCTACAACTACAAGCAGTAAACCGTAACCGGCTCCGTTACCAATACCATCTAAGAAAGATTTGTAAGGTCCATTAGCCATAGCAAAAGCTTCAAGGCGGCCCATCACAATACAGTTTGTAATAATCAAACCTACGAAGATGGAGAGCTGCTTACTGACATCATAAGCATAAGCTTTAAGGAATTGGTCTACCAAAATTACCAAAGCTGCAACAACTACCAATTGAACGATAATACGAATCCGGCTAGGAATCAAATTACGCATCGTAGAGATAATCAAGTTACTGAAAGCAATCACAACAATTACCCCTAGAGACATTACAATTGCAGGTTTTAGTTGAACCGTAACTGCCAAGGCAGAACAGACACCTAAGATTTGTACCGTAATAGGGTTGTCATCATTAAGCGGGTCAGTTATTAACTTGCGATTAGCTCGTGAGAACAGACCTTCTTTTTCTTCGCTTTTAGTCACGAAGAGGATCATTTCTTTTCTTTTTGCTTCTTGATCTACTTCAGCAGAAGACTGCTGAGTAGTTTTTGAAGCCTGTATGTTTTCTTCTTTAATCATATGGCTGAATTATTTTGAAGCTAAATGAATATTTACATCAGTATGTTTCTCGAAATAAGGCACATAGTGTTTTAAACGCTCGTGAATCATAGCAGTAACACCGTTACCTGTCAAGGTTGCCCCTGAAATAGCATCAACGGCATGATCGTCTTTTTTAGCGCCTCCATTATAACCTTTAACTACAGAAATACCCACTAAGGCACCGTTGTCATCAAGGATTTTTTCGTCTACAAAACTATTTTGAAACCAATCTTTAGTGATTTCAGCACCTAAACCAGCTGTTTCTCCTTTGTGGTCAAAAATGATTCCGATAACAGTGTTAACATCACTTTTTAAAGCCATGTAACCCCAAATTGCATCCCAAAGTCCAAAACCACGTAGTGGAATGATATAATAAGTTTCTCCATCAACATCAGCTACATAAAGCGGATAAATCTGTTCATCTGCAGGCAAATCTAATTGCTGAGCCAAATTAACATTAAATGCATCAATTGATTTATCAACGCTACCATCGGCTTTTACAGCTAATTGTTTGGTGATATATTTATTATAACTTCCTTCAACTAAATCTCTAGACAAAAAGACTTTTTTGCCGTCTTTCATCACAGAGTCAATTCCGATAGTATGCAAAATACTTTGCATTTTTTCGGCATTGGTATTAATTTTTTGCTTCTCTGCAAGTGATGTAGCTGTAAATGCCAAAGCAGAAGCGACTACAATCACCATGACTATTGCAAAGAGAAATGTATATTTATTACTATTTGTATTCATTTTAAGCAGATTTGATTTGAGAAGTTAAACGTTTTTTACGACGCTTGATGTTAGCTTGAACTACATAGTAATCAATGGTTGGTGCAAAGACGTTCATTAACAAAATGGCCATCATTACCCCTTCAGGATAAGCTGGATTAACACAGCGAATCAAAATAGCTAAGGCTCCGATTAAGATTCCATAAATCCATTTTCCTTTTTGGGTTTGAGCTGAACTCACCGGATCTGTTGCCATAAACACAACTCCAAAGGCAAATCCACCTACCAAAAGGTGTTCATACCAAGGGAAGTTTAATAAAGCACTTCCGGTATCTCCGCCAACAGCATTAAAGAGTAAGGCGATTGCAGCACCACCAAGAGTAGCACCAAGCATAATACGCCAGCTAGCCACTTTAGTTAGTAATAAGATTAAAGCACCTATCAAGATAAGTAGTGTTGAAGTTTCAGCAATAGACCCAGGAATTAATCCTGTAAACATTTCTGTTACGGTATAATGTGTTTGTTCATTAAGTGCCAATTTACCTAAAATCGTTTCACCTGATACACCATCTACCACACCAGCATTAGCTACCCAAGCTGTAGTTCCTGACATATAAGTAGGATAAGCAAAGAAGGCAAAAGCACGTGCTGTTAAAGCCGGGTTAAGGACATTCATTCCTGTACCACCAAAAGCTTCTTTAGCAATCAATACTGAAAAGGCTACAGAAACCGCTACCATCCACAACGGGATATTGATAGGCATAATCATCGGAATCAACAAACCTGTCACCAAGTAGCCTTCGTTAACGGCATGACCGCGTTTAATAGCAAACAAAAATTCAATTCCTAAACCTACGGCATAAGAAACAATAATCATTGGCACTACTTTAGAAGCACCAAGCCCAAAAGCTTCCCAAAAACCTACTTCAGTTTGAATTTGAGATAAGTATTGATAACCTGAATTCCAAATTCCGAAAATAAGAGCCGGAATTAAAGCTAGCACTACTGTTATCATCACACGTTTCATATCAACTGCATCGCGCACATGTGCGCCAGTTTTGGTCGTGTGTTTTGGAACATATAAGAAGGTATCAAATGCCTCTACCATAGGTGCATACTTCTCATACTTCCCTCCCTTTTGAAAGGGTTTTTCTAATTTATCGAGTTTTTCTCTTAACGAACCCATTGTCTAATTTTTATCCTACTTCAGTTATCATTATATCTAAGCCCATTCTGATGATATCTTGAGCTTCTACTTTTGACGTATTGATAAAATCAATCAGTGCAAAATCTTCTGGAATCACTTCATAAATTCCTAAATCCTGCATCAATTCAATATTACCAGCCATACAAGCTTTAAGCAAGTGCATTGGATAAATATCCATAGGTAAAACACTTTCCATCTCACCTGTAACCACTAGAGCGCGCTCTTCGCCGTTAAGATTGGTATTGACTTCATATTTTTTATTTGGAGATAACCAAGAAAATGAAGTTTTCGCCATCGACGGAATGTTGTTATAGGTAAATGGTAACCACCCAAACAAACGGTGTTTATTTCCTTCAGGAATTAAAGTAACTGAAGTGGCATAATGCCCTACAAACCCTTCATTAGAAAGTTTATCTCCAGTAAACACTGTTCCTGAAATAATACGTGTTTCATCTGTATTAACAGTTCCTACAAGACCTTTAACAGCAGCCCCAACACGTGTGCGGTAATACTGACGTTCTGAAGCATCTGTACCAGCTACTGCTATAGTGCGTTGTGCATCGTAATGTCCGGTTAAAAACAAACGCCCAATAATAGCGACATCTTCAGGACCTACTGTCCAGATATGCTCGCCTTGATTAATAGGTTTTGTTTTATGAATTTGCACCCCAACATTTCCTGCCGGATGTTTTCCGGAAACTTCAATAAACTCAACATTTTTAACTGATTTCAAAAATGAAGAAGTGCCTTGAGGGATTCCTAAATACACTTTTCCGGAAGTCAATTTTGCTAAAGCATCAATACCTGCTTGAAATTCTTGTTGTTGATCATCTAAAACAAACTCAGGATTAGCAGCCAAAGGGGCTGTAGCACAGACTGAAATATAAATATCACGAGGCTCATCATCAGGATTAGCAACAATGTCATAAGGACGTTGCTTGATAAATGCGCCACAACCAGATTCAAAAATACGGTTTTTAATAGCCTCTGCATCAGCAGAAGAAATATCTAAAACACCAAAATCTTTATACTCTTGCTCGCGATCAGCTTCGATAATAATTTCTAAAACACGGCGTTTATCACCGCGCACAATTTCTTTGATCACACCACTTACGGGTGACACAAATCGAACGCGATCACTGTATTTTGAAAAAAACAATTCATCCCCGGCTTTAACTTGAATGCCCGGTTTTTTATGAATCAACTTGGGGACCACCGCGTGAAAATCTGGTGGTTTAACAGCAAACGTTTTAGACTGCGTATTTTTGACTAGCTTCAGTTCAGCTTCGCCTTTAAGACGCAAATCATAACCACGTTTTACTTTAATACCTACTGCCATAGTTATTTAAGAATTATTACATGTGCCGCAAATTTAGCAATTAGATGTAAAATTATTGGGTATTAATCAAATAACTAAACCCCTCTATTATCTATTTATAATGATTCTAAACTATTTAAACCTCAGTTTCCAAACTACTTTATAATTTTGATTATCTTTACCGCATATACACACTTATTAAATTTATTTATTTGCAAAATATTTAATAAGAAACATGCATAATCTCATGAACTATTTATTTTTAATCTTAAGTTTATTTCTAGGCGTTGTAGGGCAGGCTCAAACTCCTGAAACACTTCCGCCACAGTATATCAAAACTATTTCTTTTCAAGGAAATACTGAATTTAGTGGCACCCCAATAGTCAAACTCGGCCAAAGTATTAGTTTGAGTTTTGACGATTTAATTGGTGATGAAGCTGATTATTACTACAAAATATCCTATTATAATTTTGATTGGACACCCACTGAATTATCAAAAAACGAATACATGCAAGGCTTTGACAACATGCGTATAAAGTCGTATAAAAATTCATTTAACACCTTGCAGATCTACACGCATTACCAACTCAACATTCCTAATCAAAATACGCGCGCTTTAAAGGTCAGTGGCAATTACATGCTTGAAGTATACAACAGCGATGACGAGTTAGTATTCTCAAAACGCTTTATTATCTATGAAGACATTGCCAGTGTACAAGTACAAGTAAAACGCTCGAGAGATCTCAAGTACATCAACAGTAAACAAGTGGTTAATTTCAGCATAGATGGCAGGCAAAATATCATTTTTAAGAATCCTGATCAAAATTTAAAAACCTTAATCATACAAAACAACAACCTACAAAATTCCATTTTCGATTTAAAACCCCAATACCACATGGGCACAAAGTTGGT
Source organism: uncultured Flavobacteriaceae bacterium (assembly GCA_964451785.1). GTDB lineage: Bacteria > Bacteroidota > Bacteroidia > Flavobacteriales > Flavobacteriaceae > JAJYSO01. Next base: position 68,685 of record CAYVJG010000009.1, on the reverse strand, counting down.
TTATCGTTACGATCAGCCAGCGGCATTCTGGGGCGGAAATGAATTTCTTAATTTTGACAGTAAAGACGTGAGAGCTTCAACACTAAACATCAAAACATTTGAACTCAAAAAAATCTACAACCTCTACCTCTACACCGATTATCCGCGCAACAATAAAGTGTACACCTACAACCCTGACATTAATGGTCATTTTAAGATAAACACCGTGCAAGGTGATGACCCTACAATTGAAAGCGAATACACCTGGGTACATTTTGCACTTAAACTCAATCAACCCCCAACTGATGGACAGATTTACATCTATGGCGATTTTAATAATTACACCTTAGATAAATCAACTTTAATGACCTACAACCCCAAAACTAAAGTTTATGAAGGACGTCATTTATTTAAGCAAGGATTTTACAATTACAAGTATGTTTTAAAACGTAAAGACGGCAGCATTGATGAAGGTTTTGTAAGTGGAAATTTTGACAAAACAGAAAATACTTATACCGTTTTAGCCTACTATCGAGAACCCGGCGCGCGCTATGACCGCGTCATTGGCGTAGGCAGTGGCAGCAGCCGAAATATTTCTAACTAATTCATTCTCTAACTCCTATTCTCTAACCTCTATTTACCTTCATGTCCATTACTCCTGATAAAGCAGCATTACGCGCTCTGGCATTTGCACAAATGCCCTACGGAAAATACAAAGGCTATTACCTTTCTGAGATTCCAGAGTCCTATTATATATGGTATAGGCAAAAAGGATTTCCTAAAGGAAAATTAGGTCAGCAGATGCAAGCTGTATGCGAACTGAAAGTCAATGGTTTAGAAAATATTTTACGTAAAATAAGAAGTCTACACACTCATCATCAATAGTTTAAGAAAGAAAAAACACAGCACCTTCTAAAGCCAGGTATTAATTTTGTATCTTTGCATCCCGTATAGACATAAAAGATTTTTAAGAAATGGCCGAAACAAAATACATTTTTGTAACAGGTGGTGTTTCATCGTCTCTCGGGAAGGGAATCATCGCTGCATCCTTAGCAAAACTTCTTCAAGCACGTGGCTACAAAGCTACAATTCAAAAGTTTGACCCCTACATCAATATCGATCCGGGAACTTTAAACCCTTATGAGCACGGAGAATGCTATGTTACAGAAGATGGCGCAGAAACTGACCTAGACCTTGGCCATTATGAACGTTTCCTCAACATCAATACTTCTCAAGCAAACAACGTCACCACTGGACGTATATACCAAAGTGTTATCGACAAAGAGCGCCGCGGTGAATATTTAGGCAAAACCGTTCAGGTGATTCCACATATCACCAATGAAATTAAAGAACGTATCCAAATTTTGGGAGAAACTGGTGATTATGATGTAGTTATCACTGAATTAGGCGGCACTGTTGGCGATATTGAATCGCTACCTTATGTTGAAGCCGTTCGCCAATTAAAATGGGAACTGGGTTCTGAAAGAGCTCTAGTGATCCACCTCACTCTTATTCCATACCTCTCTGCAGCCAAAGAACTCAAAACCAAACCTACACAACACAGTGTAAAAACACTAATGGAAAGTGGCTTGAGCGCTGATATTTTGGTATGCCGCACAGAACACGAACTCAGCGATGAAATCAGAAGAAAAATTGCATTGTTCTGTAATGTTAAACAAGAAGAAGTTATTCAATCAATCGATGCTGATGTCATTTATGACGTTCCAAACTACATGCTTAAAGAAGGTTTAGACACTGTAGTTTTAAAACGCCTAAACTTACCTGAAAGACAAACGCCAGACCTCACTAACTGGAATGCCTTTTTATCACGCCTTAAAAATCCAAAAGGAGAAGTTACTATTGGATTAGTTGGAAAATATATCGAATTACAAGATTCATACAAGTCTATTCGCGAAGCTTTTACACATGCCGGCGCTGCCAATGAGCTCAAGGTAAATGTGATCAGCATCCACTCCGATTTTGACAATAAAGAAGATTTTAAAACAAAATTTAAAAATCTAGATGGTATTTTGGTAGCACCGGGATTTGGTGGTCGCGGTGTTGAAGGTAAAATTGAGGCCATCAAATATGTTCGTGAAAACAAAATCCCTTTCTTCGGAATTTGCTTAGGTATGCAAATGTCAGTAATCGAATACAGTCGTAACGTATTAGGACTCGCTGATGCCAATTCTGTTGAGATGGACGAAAATACAACTCACCCTGTCATCGATTTGATGGAAAGTCAAAAAGATATTACTCAAATGGGCGGCACTATGCGCCTAGGTGCTTGGGATTGCGAGCTTGTTGAAAACTCTAATGTTTTTAAAGCCTACGGCAAACAACACATCAGCGAGCGCCATCGCCACCGTTATGAATACAACAGTGATTTCCGCGAACAATTAGAAGCTGCCGGCTTAAAATGTACAGGGTTCAACCCACAAACAAAATTGGTTGAAATTGTAGAAATTGAAGATCATCCATGGTTTGTAGGGGTGCAATATCACCCTGAATACAAAAGTACTGTCGCTGAACCACACCCTTTATTTGTGAGTTTCATCAAAGCCGCAAAAAACTACGCAAATTCTAAAAAATAATTTTGCAACTACAGAAGTGCAGTCTTAATCAGCCGCTTATTTCAAATAAATCTTTGAGATATGCGGCTTTTGACAAGATTTTTGCGACTTTTGCAAATCCAATTTCAAACACAAGAAAGTCAGGATTTAATCCATTCTTTCGCAGGTTATCTATAAAACATGGAAGAAAAGAAAAAGTTTGACGTCAACTCCTTAATAGGATTCTTATTAATCGGTGGGATTATCTTGTACATGCTCAACCTCAACCAAAAAGAAGAGGCCAAAAAGCAACAAGAAGCTAAACAACAAACCGAAAGTGTAGCCACAGCTACTGCAACTGATTCTTCAGCAACAGCTAGTATTGATTCTCTTGCTACTCCAACAGATTCTACCGCTATTGCTCAGGCCAGCCAAAGTTATGGCCCTTTTGCTTATGCTGCCGGACTCCCTTCTGCTCAAGAAGCGACAACGACTATTGAAAATGAGCTCGTTGAAATCAAAGTAAGCAACAAAGGTGGCCAAATTACAGAGGTTAAATTAAAACAACAACGCACGCATGATTCTTTACCTATTTATTTAGTTAAAGATAACAATGCGAGTTTTAACCTCAATATTCCGACTCAAAACGGAACTATCAACACCCAAAACCTCTACTTTACCCCGCAAGTCACAAAAAGTGGAGGCAACACGATATTATCGATGAAACTTAAAGTTTCTGCTGATAAGTATTTAGAATACGTTTACACCCTCAAGCCTGATGATTACATGATGGATTTCAACATCCGTTCAAAAGGCTTAAGCGGCATTCTCAACGCTTCTACTCCCGTGCAACTCAACTGGAAAATGAAGAGCTTTAGCTATGGCAGAAGTATTACTTATGAAAATCGTTATACAGAAGCCGTTTGGTATTATGAAGGCGACAAAAACAGCAGTGAACGCAACGGTACTGATAAAGACAAAGACGTTGATTGGATTGCTTTTCGTCAACACTTCTTCACCTCTATTCTCTTAAAGGACACGCCGTTTAAGGCTGGTGAGTTTACCGTAACTGACTTGGTAAAAAATGAAGACGTTGATACCACTTTTTCTAAAGCCTTTGCAGCGAGCTTACCTTTACAAATAAAAAGCGGCGAGCTCAACGCTAATATGAATTTGTATTACGGTCCTAGTGATTATAAAATCCTTGACCAATACAAACGTCACCTCGACAAAGTAGTTCCTATGGGCTGGGGAATCTTTGGATGGATTAATATGTATATTTTCATTCCATTGCTCAACTTCTTTATGAGCTTCTTACCTGCTGGAATTGCCATTATTTTAATGACAATTATGGTCAAACTCATCCTCTCGCCAATTCAGTATAAACAATACCTCTCTCAAGCTAAACAGAAGATATTGAGTCCTGAAATTAAAGAGCTACAAGAAAAATACAAAGACAACAAAATGAAGTTGCAACAAGAAACCATGGCATTGAACCGCAAAGCCGGTATCAACCCTGCTAGTGGTTGCCTTGTCGGCCTTATTCAATTGCCTATTTTTTACGCTTTATTTGAGTTGTTTCCAAGTGCGTTTAACCTGCGTCATCAAAGCTTCTTATGGGCTGATGACTTGGCCAGTTATGACGTCATTGCACATTTGCCATTTAAAATCCCTTTTTATGGTGATCACGTGAGTTTGTTCCCATTATTAGCCTCAGTAGCCATTTTCTTCTACATGATGCTCACCACCGGACAAACCATGCAAAAACAACCAGGCATGCCTAACATGAAATTTATCATGTACCTTTCGCCTTTGTTTATGTTGTTTTTCTTCAACTCATATCCTAGTGGTTTATCCTTGTACTACTTAACTTCAAACCTTATTTCAATTGGAATCGTTTTGGTTATCAAAAAGTTTATCCTAGATGAAAATAAAATTCATGCTAAGATTCAAGAAAACAAGAAAAAACCGAAGAAACAAAGTCGTTTCCAACGCAAAATGCAAGAAATGATGCAAGAAGCGGAACGCCAAAAAAATATGAAAAAATAGGTTCTGCTTTCTTAATACACACAAAACCCCCAAGCTAAACGTTTGGGGGTTTTCTTTTATAGCAGTCAAATTTGATATTCTTCTCAAAATAGCGTAACTTGGTACTTATTTTTAGTCGATATGGAACACTTAAGCAGTCCGTTTACACATTCCGAATTACTTCCGCAAGAAGAAAAACTGGAAATCAAAAAACGAAAAGGTCAATTGTTTATTGGCATTCCTAAAGAACGTTCCTACCAAGAGAAACGTGTTTGCTTAACCCCAGATGCTGTGGCAGAACTCACCGCTAATGGGCATCGTGTTTTGCTCGAAAATGGCGCCGGAAAAGACGCCAACTTTACAGATCATGACTACGCCGAAGCAGGAGCCGAATTAACTACCAATCCTGAAAAAGTATTTGCTTGCCCCATCATTCTTAAAGTTGAGCCCCCAACTATTGCTGAACTTAAAATGATGAATCCACAAACCATTTTAATTTCAGCGCTACAAATTAAAACCCAAAGCAAAATCTATTTTGAGACCCTAGCCAAAAAGCGTGTAACGGCACTGGCTTTTGAGTATATCACTGACAGTCAGGGCAATTTTCCTGTGGTTACAGCTCTAAGTGAAATTGCAGGTACAGCATCGGTACTCATAGCGGCTGAACTATTGGCCAGTCCGCATGGAAAAGGGCTCATTTTTGGAAATATTACCGGCGTACCACCTATAAATGTTGTTATTCTAGGCGCTGGCACTGTGGGTTGTTACGCTGCCAAAACCGCTATCAGCTTAGGTACAACCCCCAAAATATTTGATCAATCGTTAAGCAATTTACGCCGCATTCAAAAGTTTATCAATCACCCACTTTACACCTCTACTTTTCAGCCTAAAAATCTCATGAAAGCTTTAAAGCGCGCTGATATCGTTATTGCCTCAGCTCGCGGGCAGCACCGCTCACCCATAATTGTTACCGAAGCCATGGTGCAAACTATGAAAAATGGGGCTGTCATTATGGATATCAGCATAGATACAGGTGGTTGTGTTGAGACTTCAGAGGTGACCGATCACGACAATCCTGTTATCAAAAAGTATGATGTTGTACATTATGGCGTACCTAACTTGCCATCGCGTTATCCGCGTTCATCATCAATTTGCATCAGTAATATCTTCACACCTTACCTCTTACACATCGGAGAACAAGGCGGATTAGAAAATACCTTAAGATTTGACCGTGGTTTGCGCCATGGGTTGTATTTTTACCACGGCATTTTGACCAATAAAGCTGTAGCAGATTGGTTCAATTTGACTTATAGAGACATCAATCTTTTAATTTTCTGATTTTTATGAAATTAATACAGCGTTTTGGTTATTATTTAGGTGGATTTGGGATTGGCATTATCATTGTACTTTTTGTATTGAGCGGCAAAGAAACCTCCTGCTCCTACTTTCCCAATGCCCGTGTGCTAAAAGAAATTCGCTTTAAAACCCTTAATTACAGTCCGGAAGTCGCCACCTACATGACGCAAAATCAAATTGACAGTATTGCCATTGGAAAATTATTGCGTCAAGGAAATGTCGATTTTGATGCCAGTCAAACTGATCGCGATAACCCGTGTCGTGTATATGTCATTAACGGCACCTACAAATCACAAGACCTACAAATTCAAATTAAGGAGTGTAAAGAAGTCGATTCAATAGCTACTGTGATCAAGGCTTTACTGACCAAATAAGCTTAATCATTTTCATTCAAATTGTCTTCTAGTAAAGTATGTGGCTCGATATGCACTAACACATTAATCAAATGTGGCACTTTACGCATCAATTCATCTTTGAGGCGATGTGCTATTTCATGGCCTTCACTGACCGACAAATTGCCGTTAACCACCGCGTGTAAATCGATATGGTAATACATTCCTGATTTGCGCACATAACATTTTTCAGTTGCTAAAACACCATTAACCGTCAGCGCTACAGTTCTTATTTGTTCAATAAGATTTTCGTAATTCTGTTCATCCATCAATTCGCCTAAAGCAGGGCGAAAAATGCGGTAACTGTTATAAAATATAACCGCCGATGCAATCAAAGCTGCCCAATCATCGGCTGTTTCATAACCTTTACCAAAAAACAAAGCAATTGAAATTCCTATAAAAGCAGTTACTGAAGTAATAGCATCGCTACGGTGGTGCCAAGCATCTGCTCGCAAGGCTATGCTGTTGGTTTCTTTACTCTTTTTTAAAACGACTCGATAAGACCATTCTTTCCAGAGAATAATTCCTCCTAAAATATACAAGGTCCAAGGCTCGGGTAATTTGTGAGGCGTACGGATATGCTGAATACTTTCATAAGCAATAATGGTGGCCGAAGTAATCAAAAATACCACGACCACAAAGGTGATAAGTGGCTCTACCCTACCGTGTCCATAAGGGTGGTTTTTATCGGCTGGTTTGTTAGCATAACGCAATCCTAGGAGCACAAAAAGTGATGAAAAAATATCAGTGGTTGACTCGATAGCATCGGCAATCAAAGCATAAGAATTTCCCAACACACCAGCTACTCCCTTAATTAAAGCTAATGCAGTATTTCCTATAATACTAAAATAAGTCGTTTTTACAGCTTTTTCTCCGTCACTCATTATACAGCATTTAAAAAAAATATTATCAAAACTACTCTAAAGGCAATAAATCTGTAAACCAAAAATCAATATCCCAATCGCGTGTTTTGGTATAACAATCTTTTTGATCTGATTCATTAGGGGAATAGTGTCTTGCAACAGTTTCTCCTAGTTTAAAAGTCACTGGTTGCTTAAACAGAGGGCCGTCAAACACAAAGCTGTGAAACTCGCCATTCTCGCCACAAGGATCTACATCTTTTGGCAAATCATCAATAAATTGTTTATCAATCAAACGTCCACAAAAGCTTTTGTCTAGCAATTTAGCATTTACACAAACTACGCGTGCTTTATAGCCTAACTCAATCAATTCAGTGACCAACTGACGCGTATCGCGTTTCCACAATGGAAAAATAGCTTGAATAGCTACTTTCTGTAATTGCTCTTCGCGATATTTCTTCAAATCTTCTAATAAAATATCTCCAAACACACTATGTGTAAACCCTTCTGCTTTCAACTGTTTCAGGTGTTTTAGCATACATTGATTATAATGCTCAAGTGAAGCTTGATGCCCTAATTGAATACTATGTAAAGGCAGGCCTAAACATAAAGCTTGTTGCTCTAAAAGCTCAGCGCGAACACCGTGCATAGACACCCGCCTAAAATCAGCATTGAGCGTTGTGACTAATTTTTCAATTGAAATTTCGGGCGAGTTATGCAAACTGTGTAAAGCCATCATAGCATCTTTACCACTACTCCAATTGAGAAAGGCTTTAGTCTTCATTTTTAATAAAACTTTTAATGGCTAAATCGTAACTTTTTAATCCAAATCCGGCTATCACGCCTTTGACATTAGGCGACAAATAAGAGTGATGTCGAAATTTTTCACGTTGAAAGACATTTGAAATATGAACTTCAACAACAGGTATTGCGATAGCTTTAACAGCGTCAGCTATAGCAACAGAAGTGTGTGTATAAGCAGCGGCATTTAAAATCACACCGTCATAATGCACATCAGCTTGCTGGATAGCCGAAATTAAATCGCCTTCATAATTAGACTGAAAGTGAGTTAATTTAACGGGGGCAAATCGTTTTTGAAGCCCTTCTAAATAAGCTTCAAAAGTTTGAGTGCCATATATTTCAGGTTCACGCGTTCCTAACAAATTTAAATTAGGTCCATTAACGATTAACAACTCCATAAGATGAATTTCTTTTTTGCGTAAAGATACTATCCTTAGGGCGTATTTTTAGTATAAAATATACATTAATAATAACTGCGCTTAAACAAGCCCATCAGGGTATTAAAATCAAGGGTAACAATAAATCGAATGCGCTGCTCATAATTAGGCATGCTCACTTCCCACCCTAAACTGGAATACACAGGAAAAAAGAGTTCGAAATAATTTTGAACCAAACTCAGGCGCACCCCAGAGTCATATCTAAATTGTACCGGAACGCCGTGATTTTTAATCAGCCCCACATCGCCATAAAGAAACAGCACATCACGCCAGAGTGAAGCATTCACATTAAGCGTAGTCAACCAGCGGTTGGCAAATGCAGGTTCGAGTTTTGATTTAAACCCGCCTTCTGATTCTATAAATTGTTGACTAAACAAGCCGCTATCTTCACTGCGCCCATAATAGTTATAATCGAATAAATAATCACTTGGGCGATCAAGGGCAAAACTAAAATAGTGAGAATCGGGATTGGTGTGATTAAACAAAAATATGCCCGCAAACAAGCGAAATTCAATTTGCCAGTTATTCAAAAACAACTTGCGGTATTTAGCGGTCAATGCCAGCTTGCTAAAATTTTCTGCCAGTTGATAATCAACAGTTGAAGCGTATGTACTGATCAAACTACTATTGCTGTAGGTATATTGCAAATCAAACACACTGTAATCAGGCGAATCACTGACATCTGTTAAGGCAGATTGATCACGTAAAACACTGACATTGCGCAAGGTTAAATATTGACGCTCACGATTGCGCAAATCACGATGGCGCCATTTAAAAATAACATAGGGCGAAAAGCGGTAATAGAATAAATCATGTGCATACGAATAGCGATTACCACTAAATCCATAAGTTGCAGATTCTAAATTACGATTGCGGTATTGATCTTTATACTGCAATGATAGCTTACCAATTAATGCTTTACTACGCAACCCATATTGAGGAGTAATATGATATTTAAAGGGTTTTGGGAGCACCGCTTCATTAGATACTCGCGTTCCGATTGTTAAGCCGTCATAAAGGTCGTAAGCAAATTCAGGCATGACAAAAAATTGCGTGTAATTGGGATCTTCAAAATCTTTAAACAAGCGCAATTGCAAAGGTTTATTAAAAATTCCCTGTAAGTTTTTAGTGTTATTGCGCCGATTAATTTCTGGAATCACACCTTCATAATTTAAAACTAATCGCCTGAGGTGATGCGAGGGAATTCGGATTTTTGAATACTTGCCTTGAGGATTGAGCCAATATTTAGCCACAATTTGATCATCGCGATTTAAGCCGTATAACGAGATAGGCATACGCGCCGGCGTTTTTGATTTTACCACAACCTCTAAGCTGTCTGCACTTATCTTAGTTACAGCATCTATGGTATAATCAATACGGTAATTAGTAGCTACAAATTGCTCAAAAAACCAATTTATAGGCTTATCCGTTTGTGCTTGGAGAATGGTTTTAAAATCGTCTGGCGTTGAAGACCTCAACTTATACTGCTGAAAATAAAGTTGAATCGCCCGATGCAAATTCGCCGCCCCTATATAATCTTCTAGATAAGCAAAGCCTAAGCCTGCTTTAAACGGATTAGCTATTTCTTGGTTAAATCGAATTAACGAATCTTGAGGCATAGCTAAAGGTTGATCGAGATTAGCGCGATTCATATTCATAAACAAAAAGGAATAGCGATAATTAAATGGCAATTCAGCCAAATGAGACCAACGTAGTCCTATCAACTTGCTCAACTTTCCTATGAGATGCGTTTCAGGATAATACCGATTGACATAGTCCATCATCAAATCAATCACAATAGCTTGAGTAATCCAAGCGTCTTGACGCGGATTGACAAGCATACTGTTTTTAATATATTTCCGCGCCATTGTTTTTAACAATTTCATATCGAATTGAAATTCATCTGAGAAAGGGCGTAAAAAATCAGGGAGTTGATTTAACCCATATACCGGGCTACTCTTATAATCCGCTTGTGTCAACAAGATTTTCTTAAACGGATATACTCCCAAACGCTCTTTTAAAAAATTTGTAATGCGCTCAGCACTGACTTGTCTTGCTTCTTTTGACAAGGCTTTAGAAGAAAGTTGGCTTACAATTTTTAAATCGTTGAGTTCAAAAACATCAAAGGTATCAACAGCTGTTAGCACCATTTGAAAATCAGAGCGTTCAACACCAGATAGTTGCGTACGATTTTGATAAAATTTATCTGTTAATTCGCGTTGATTGAGTCCTGAATACAACTTGTAGTTTTGTGGATAATCAATGCTTATATTAACCTGCATCGGCGGCAAATAACTGTCATTTAAATCCTGATTGCTGTAAACCATCCATCCCTTTTTATAAACCACAGGAGAAATTAACCAATAGCGCAAATCGTATTGCCCATCTGCTTGACGGCCATAACCCGTAAAAGAAGCCAAAGGAATACGTGTGGTATAGCGCAACTGAAATTGTCGTGTTTCATTGGGCAACATGGGAGTATCCAACTCTATCTTAATCCAATCCGGATTCTCTTTGGGACGCTGCCATAATAGCAAATTACCAGTATGAGTGCGTATAAAATCTAAGTGCGTCCCCCCGCGTTCATCAGTATTAGAAAAGTGAAACTGCTTACTGAATTGCGACGCAAAACGCTGTCCTAAAGGCGATTGTTTTTCATTAAACGCATTGAGCCAATCACGAAAGTATAGCGTATTAAGGGTATCTGAGCTTGTATTTTGATAAGTCAACCTCTGCTCTACAGTCAAGGTTCTTGTCACCGGACTAAACAAAACCTCAGCATCAATGGTAATTTGAGCATGTGCCGAAAATCCGCCCCATAAAAAAAACACCCAAAGACCACAATACTGGCTTATGAATGCTTTATATTTATGCCTTATTTTACAATCCTGAACTCCAATCATATTCTTACAATAACCGCAGTAAAGATTATAAAAAAAAATATTTTATCCTAAAATTAAGAATTATTTTTTAGCAATCTTAACTTAAAAATACCTCAACACTCCTTTAAACAGAAGGTTCAAGGCATAATTTTAATTTGACGTTTTTAAAAATTAGGACTGAGATTATATTCTTTATAAAAGTCATTCAAAATATCTACCACTTCGTCAGCAGTATCGACAACCTGTAGTAAATCTGTATCTTTAGGGCTAATATTATTAAATTTTTCCAGCAAAGTGGATTTGACCCAATCAATCAAGCCACCCCAAAATTCAGTACCGACTAAGATAATAGGAAAGCGATCAATTTTGTGGGTTTGAATTAAAGTTACCGCCTCAAACAACTCATCAAGTGTCCCAAAACCACCCGGCATGACCACAAAGCCTTGCGAATATTTTACAAACATCACCTTACGAACAAAGAAATAATCAAAATTTAAATTCTTATCCGGATCAATATATGGATTGTCGTGTTGCTCAAAAGGCAGTTCGATATTTAAACCTACAGAAGTTCCGCCAGCTTTATGAGCCCCTTTATTTCCTGCTTCCATAATCCCCGGACCTCCTCCGGTGATAATTCCATAGCCGTGATGTGAAATCTTTTCGGCAACTTCGGTAGCCAATTTGTAGTATTTATCTTCAGGTTTAGTACGCGCCGACCCAAAAATGGTTACACAAGGTCCAATACGACTCATACTTTCATAGCCGTGTACAAATTCACTCATTATTTTAAAAAGCGCCCAACTGTCATTCGCTTTAATCTGATTCCAAATCTTAGTAGGTTGTCCGTTTTGCATAGTTTAAGTTTTTATATTTAAATTCTTTTTTAAAGAAACACTATCGACTAACACCTCATTTAAAGCCATCATTCTTCACTTTTAAATAGCCTTACCATAGTTTTGCCATTCATACACCTGTTGATGACAGGTAAAATAAAGACATATTCTATATATAGATGTTTAGTGATTCTATAAGGAAAGTTCTTATAGAGATAATAGTTCAACAACAAGCTAACATACACCTTTTTTGCATTAAAAACAAGTTGAAACAACCCGAAAAAAACAAGCATCTCATTAACATCAGTTAAGCAATATCATCTTCACCTACTATAGCAGCCAATTAAAAAATTAAGCTTAACTAATTCCTTTCAAACACTACTAAAACACTGCAATTCACAAGAGATGCCCCCCTCTACCAATACAGTATAACCGCACATTTAACATTTATTTTTCCTAAATATTTTAATTTTTTTTAATTTTTGTTTACATTTGACTTCAAAGATTTACTAAACTTAACTTTTAATTATTAACCTAACCTCTCAATCTTTCATTTATGAATATACTCATCAAAAGCAAATTCTTACTCCTCATAGGCTTCCTGTGTACCGTAAGTTTTGCTCAGGCTCAGGTGCAAACCATCACCGGAACCGTTACCGACCCTAACAGCCTCCCTTTACCCGGAGTGTATGTAATCATTAAAGGACAAGAGAAAGGAACTACTACCGATTTTAACGGAAACTATTCCATTGAAGCTACACAAGGCGACATTTTACAATTCAGTTATGTAGGATTCTCTACACAAGAAGCCACCGTAGGCTCAAGTGCAACTATTAATATTGTTTTACAACAAAGCACACAGCTCGATGAAGTTGTTGTTGTAGGTTATGGCACGCAGAAGAAAGTCAATGCTACGGGAGCTGTAGCGACTATTGGGAATGACATTTTAAAAGATCGTCCTATGACGCGCTTAACAGAGGGCCTTCAAGGAGCTGTTGCTAACCTCAACATCTCCACAAATTACGGAGGAGGCGCACCAAATGCTACACAATCAATAAACATTCGTGGATATACCGGCCTAGGCTCGACCAGTCAAGGGCCACTTGTGGTTATCGATGGGGTTCAAGGCGGTGATATTAATGCCTTAAATCCAAGTGACATCAAAAGCATTTCCGTCATTAAAGATGCAGCGGCAGCCGCCATTTACGGTTCTAGCGCTCCTTATGGTGTAATTCTAATTACCACTAAACGCGGCGAAAAAGGAAAAATGAGAATTACTTATAACAGTACGCTCACCTTTAACACGCCAATGGGGATGCCAGAAATGATGAACTCACTTGATCATGCTTTATTGTATAATGAAGCTTCACGTCATGCAGGTGGAGCCGATATTTTTAGTCAAGAAACGATTAACCGTATTAAGCTCTATCAAGCCGGAATTTTAAAAACTGAAACTCAAGCCAGCCCAGATTCTGACACTTGGTTGTATTGGGGAGGAGCCAATGCCAACAACGATTGGTTTGACATTTTCTACAAAGACGTTCAACTCGTTCAACAGCACAATTTAAGTATCTCTGGAGGTTCTGAAAAAACACAATATTATGTAGGACTCGGTTATAACAATCATCCCGGCATGCTCAAATATGGTGATGACGTTTACAAGCGCTATAATATTAGAGCCAACATTGCCTCTCAAGTTAACGATTGGCTTAAAGTAGGCATTCGCACCTATTATTCTAAAGAAACTTATGATGCGCCTTGGTCTGGTGGAGGACGTACCGGCAGCAACTGGATGCATCAAATTGCTCGTAAATGGCCAAGTATCCCGGTTTACACTCCAGCTACACCTAATGCACCTAAACACTATGCTGAAGTTAGTGATATTGGATTTATGGAAGAAGGTGGCCGCCATATTGAAGATTGGGACAAACCAGTACTTACAGGTGAAGTTATCTTAACACCACTTAAAGGCTTAACCGCAACCATGAATTATACGTATGAAGCGGATATCAGTAATACGAGTGATCATATCAAAACCGTTTATTACCCACAACCAAGTGGCACATTAAGCCCTATTGATTACACCTACCCTAATCAATTTTCGCGTAGTGCTTTATTCAATAAACACTATATTTTTAATGCCTTTGCTTCTTATCAAACGCATGTTAAAAAGCACAACTTTAAATTACTAGTTGGGTATGTCAATGAGTTGTATGACAACCTGTCTTTTAACGGAGGAAATAAAAATCTATACACCGATAACGTACCTTCCATCTCTACAACCTATGGAAAATCGCCTTACATCAGCGATAGCAAAAATCAACTAGCAACAGAAGGTGTTTTTGGACGTTTCAATTACAACTATAAAGAAAAGTACCTGCTAGAACTCACCGGACGTTATGACGGAACATCTCGCTTTTTAGCAGATACAAGATGGAAATTTTATCCGGGTGTTTCTGCTGGATGGAATATTGACAAAGAAATTTTTTGGGAAGACCTCAACGTTGATCAATATGTCAATGCCTTTAAACTCCGCGCTTCATACGGAAGATTAGGTGATCAAGGTTCTATAGGTAGTTGGTATCCCTTCCACCCTACTTTAGGCACCACTCAACCTACAGGCACCAACTGGTATTTTGAAGATGGACGTGAAGCTCAAACTTCTGCTCCCGGCTTGACCAATCCTTATATCACTTGGGTAACTACAAGCACCTTAGATTTTGGCGCTGACATTTCTGCTTTTGACAACAGATTAGCCATCACCTTTGACTGGTATAAACGCAGTGCAAAGGATTATTTAGGTCCCGCACGCGATTTCCCGGCTGTCTTAGGTACCAATCCTCCTCAGGAAAACTCAGCCGCTATTGAAACCAAAGGATTCGAATTGTCTGTAACCTGGAAAGGCCAAATCGGTGATCTTAGCTATACCTTAAGAGGAAACTTATCTAACTACCGCGGATATGTTACGGAATATCCTAATGATTTAGGCTTACTCTCTAACTGGCGTGCAGGTCAACGCATGGGTGATATTTACGGCTACACCACCGTTGGTTATTTTCAAAGTGATGCTGATGTAGCTAATGCGCCTGATCAATCTAAAATCTATTCTAAATGGGGCCCTGGTGATATTCAATACGCCGATATAAACGGTGATGGAAAAATTGATTGGGGAAAAAATACAGAAGAAGATATGGGTGACCTCAGTGTCATTGGAAACACCACTCCGCAATACCAATTCGGTTTTTACGGTAGCGCACAATGGAAAAATTTAGATTTTAGCTTTTTCATCCAAGGCGTCGGAAAACGCGATTTCTTTCCGGGCAGTGGCTTAAACTACTTCTGGGGAATTACCGGCAACCAATGGCAAAGCTCTGTGTTTCAAACACAAGCCGATCGCTGGACACCAAGTAACCCTAATGGGTATTTTCCTAAATTTTATATGAGTGGTGAAAACTCTAAGAATTTACAAACCCAAACAAAATACCTTCAAAACGCCGCTTATGTTCGCTTAAAAAACATTCAAATAGGCTACACCTTACCTAGTGATATCCTCGATGTTATTGGCGTTAAGAAATTTAGAGTCTTTGTTATGGCTGATAATATTCTCACCTTATCACCATTGAGCGAACACACCAATATAGATCCTGAGCTTTTCTTCAGCGACATGAAAATATACCCTATGCAACGCGGTTATTCTGTCGGTGTAAACGTAACTTTCTAACCTTTGACTATTGCATATATTATGAAATCAAAATATTTATACCTCATTATTTGTCTGTCCTTACTATTCACTTCTTGTGAAAAGGATTTTCTAGAACGCACCCCTCAATCTGATATTTCTGATGCCGATTATTGGCACACCGTTAATGATTTGCGCCTTTATGTCAATGGCTTTTACAACACCCTGCCTAGCTATAGAGGCTTTGGAAACTTTGGTATTTACAGCTTAGACGATTCTCAAGGCTCAGATAACATGGTTAATTATCAATACAGTCAAGCCTTAAATGGTGAACGGACCCTTCCTTCTTCTGGAGGTGGATGGAGCTATGGCAATTGGAATAACATTAGAGATGTCAACTACTTTTTAGACAATTACCAACGCGTTGATGGCGATCCCGCTGAAGTGAACAAATACGTCGGTGAAGCCCTCTTTTTTAAAGCTTGGTATTATTATGATAAATTACAAAATTTTGGAGATTTGCCTTGGCTATCGAGTGCCTTAACCACCAATGATTCTACAGAATTAAAACAACCGCGTTTATCGCGCCATGTGGTGGTTGACAGCATGCTGACTATACTTGATCGCGCCATCGATTACCTGCCTGAAAAAGGAGGTAGTGGTTATGAAAACTTTAGAGTTTATAAAGAATTGGCCGCTTTGTTTCAATCGCGTATTGCACTTTATGAAGGTACTTGGGAAAAATACCACGCCGGCACCCCTTATGGCGTTTCGGGCAAAGATGGCTCTGTGTTCTTAGAAAAAGCTGTTGAAGCCGCCAATTATGTCATTAACTCCGGTAAATTTAGCCTCGACAACGTCGGCGAACCTAATGGCTACTGGAAACTGTTTAACCAAATAGATTATTCCAATAGCTCCGAAATTATGTTTTGGCGTCGCTATGATGCTACTGATGGAATATTTACCTACTGGGCGCGTTATATGCGATTAGGTGGTGGACGAGGAATTACTAAAAGTCTTGTAGAATCTTATCTTTGTACTGACGGTAAACCTATCGCGACAAGCTCTCTATATCAAGGTGATCAAACATTAATTGACGTAGTCACCAACCGCGACCCTCGCTTAAATCAAACCATTCAAGTCAATGATGGTGAGCATTACCTCACTGAAGGAACTCCTTTTGAACACCCGGCTTGGGGCAATGCTGCTGAAGACAACAACTATACCGGTTATCAAATATACAAAGGCTTAAACATCAGTGAAGACCAACAAAAAATAGGTCAAGGTTCTCAAGGCTTAATTTATTTCAGATATGCTGAAGCGTTGCTCAATCTTGCTGAAGCTAAAGCTGAATTAGGAACTATTAGTCAAGCGGATATTGATAACACCATCAATTTATTACGCGATCGCGTAGGAATGGCGCATCTCAACATGGGCAATATTACGCATGATCCTAATTGGTTATTCCCTTCGCTTTCTCCAATTATTAACGAGATTAGACGCGAACGACGTGTTGAATTTGCTGCTGAAGGTTACCGCCATGATGACATCTGGCGTTGGGCTGCCGCTGATGAACTCATCAAAGGATGGATTCCTAAAGGCGCTAAACGTCAACAATTTATTGACAATGCAGATCCTGATGATATTAATTTGATCAAAGAGCAATTCCCTATAGATGCCAGTGGATACATCTCTCCGTACAAAAACAATGTTATTGGTAGTGGCGGATTTAATTTTAATCTCGGCAGAGATTATCTATTGCCAATTCCTACAAACCAACTCCAACTCAATCCAAATCTTACGCAAAATCCCGGCTGGTAAGCTGATTTGATACAGATTTAAATATTAGTATTATGAAAAAAATACCTTTCATCGCACTCCTGTTACTAGCCTTTATAGTGACAGGCTGCTATAAAACCGAAACCGAGATGGCGAATAACAATCAAGAAATCGTCCTCTCTTATCCGGAAACCAACCAGTTTAATCTGGCTTCAAGTGGACTAAACTTTTGGGAAGATGCCCTTATAAATCCGGATTTATCACTAGCCGCTGACACTTTAGATTTTTCTATTCATTTACATAACCCTGCAGATAAACCTGTCCATGTAAAAATTGGAATTGATCAATCGGTCAACATTCCTTTTCAGGATCCTGTAGCAGATTCTGTGCACTATGACTTAATGCCAGAAACTTACTACAACATCCCTATTTCTGAAATTGAAATTCCTGCGGGCATAGTAGACACTAGTTTCCAAGTAGCTATTTTCCCTGATCAATTTGACATCTCAGAAACCGGCTATGTGCTTCCTGTTAACATTTCATCCACAGGAACAATTCCTGTGAGTAGCATGCATACGGCATTTATTCACATCAATAAAGATCCATTCCCTCCTTACAGTCGCAGTGCTTGGACGGTTGTTGACTTCTCATCACAAGAAGAAAATGGCGAAGGCCCTGACAACGGACGCGTCATTAATCTCTTTGACGGCAATACTGCTACATTCTGGCATTCACAGTGGCAAGGTGCACAACCCGGCCCTCCACATTGGTTTATAATCGATATGCATACTGAACACCCTCTACACGGCATTATGTTTTTACCAAGACAAGGTGTGAGCAGTGCCGGAAGACCTAAAAATGTAAAAGTGGAAGCAAGTACAGATAACAGCTCTTGGACCACTGTTCAAGAAATCACTCTACCTGACAATAGCAATTGGCAAAAAATAGAATTCGCTCAACCCACTACGCCTTACCGCTACTTTAAAGTCACCATCAGCAGCATGTATCAAGATACGTATTATACCAATATGGCTGAATTGAAAGTGTTTTGATTGGTTGATTCTACAAATTGAGTAGGAAAAGGATAGGGATTATTCCCTATCTTTCCTCTCTCTTCACTTATCGCACCATTCTATACATGACGCTTCCTTGCTTTTAGGGACAGTATCTGCTTTTACATCACCTGAGATATAGACACTGTTTTCAGTTATTCGTTG
Source organism: uncultured Flavobacteriaceae bacterium (assembly GCA_964451785.1). GTDB lineage: Bacteria > Bacteroidota > Bacteroidia > Flavobacteriales > Flavobacteriaceae > JAJYSO01. The sequence continues at coordinate 49,890 of CAYVJG010000009.1, read as the reverse complement.
AATAATAATCACTATTACCTAATCTTCACCCTCCTCTGAGCGAAAATTTTACCTCCATCCCCTTTTATATACTACCTCACGATTGCATCCTTGGCTTCTGTTTATTGTTACCCCCATAGTAGCCTTTTACTACCAATAAAGCACAATTTATGGTGCTCCTCAAGGAGCAACGACGAAAGCAAACTATCTTTATCGCTTAAAAATCCCCCTGATTTGATAGAAGAACCGTTCAATTAGCCTCAAATCCTCTGTAATGATATTGGCGGAGCCCTTCATTTCTTGTCGAAACTTAATTTTCTTGCCGTAAGAGGTTACCAATTTTTTTGACAACGAAACATTTAAGACATATGTTCCATCACTGTTTGGTGCCGCCGAAATGGATTCTACCTTGCCTTGTAATATTCCAAATTCACGATACGGATAACCCGCTAATTGTATATTGACTTTTTGGCCAACCTTCAATTTTCCCAAATTTTGGGGCGAAGCCAAAACCTTGCCGAGATAGCCTCCATTAACCGTTGGAATAATAGAAAAAATAGTTTCCCCCAAATTTACATTTTGATTGACAGACCAAATTTGAAGAAAAGAAACAGTGCCTTGAATAGATGAGCGCAAGACATAATGCAACTCCCAATCTTGAATAGCTTTTTTGAGCTGGTTGAAGGCTTGAACAACATTGCGCAAGAGGTTCAAATTATCTTTTCTTTTATTCAATACCGTAGTTTGACTGTTACGGTTCAAATCAATTATGGATGATTGCAATTCAGATATTTGCAGTTCAAGAACTTTCAAGTTTTTTAGTTTCTGCAAAAAATCTAGCTTTTCGGTTTCGTATTCTTGTGCCGCAATAACCCCTTTGTCATAAAGTTTTTGAAAACGAGTTATTTCACTCTTCTTAAATTTCAATTCCCGCTTTCCGATTTGTTTTTGCTCCCTCATCACGGCTAACCTTTTTTTTAATTGAATTATTTCATATCCTTGGGCATTTGATTGAATAGCATATGGTTTCAATTTTTTATTCAATTGATAACGAGTATATTCCTTTACAAATAATGTAAACGCAGGGGCAATATCCCCCAATCTAAGCCCATATGTTTTCTCAAGAGGAAATGAAAAATTTTGATAATCGATATTCAAGGTATCAATAAGGTTTTCCAATACAAAAACGTCTTTATAATTGGCCGTATTCTCTATAATGCCCAGTGGGGTGTTGCTGTTTACTTTTTCTTTATCATTGACAAAAATTTCTTTTATGCGCCCGGTTCTCCTGGCCTTGATGTCTTCCGGTGGCTTTTTTGTGGTAATCGTTATTGGGGCTTTGATGATTTCCGGATATTTTATGAAATAGGAAAGTGTTAAAAGCAAAACGATAAACACGAACAAAATGGTATTTCCCCATCTGACAAGAGCTTTTGGTGGTTCAGAAAGCACATCACGCACTTCTTCACTGTATATTTTTAAATCGTCATCTTCCATATCAATTTCCCAATTCCAACTGGTTTTTGATTAGCTCATAATATTTTCCCCTCAATTTTGTAAGTTCTTTATGCGTTCCTTGTTCTACAAGGTTTCCGTTTTCCAAAACAATAATATTATCGGCATTTTTTACTGTACTTAACCGATGAGCCACAATGACCGAGGTTTTCCCTTCCAAAAAACGGGAAAGGTTTTCCATGATTTTCTTTTCATTATTGGCATCCAAAGCACTTGTGGCCTCATCAAAAAACAAGTAATACGGATCTTTGTAAATCGCCCGGGCAATGATGATCCGTTGTTGTTGACCGCCACTTAATCGAATGCCCGAAGCTCCGATTTCTGTATTGTACTTATGGGGTAGTTGTTCGATAAAATTTTTGATGTTCGCAACCTCTGCTGCAATGTATAATTGTTTGTGGTCGATAATTTCGTTTTGTTCGGATTCTGAAATATTTCCACCAATGGTATCATTGAAAATATAATTTTCTTGAAGCACCGCTCCACAGTTAAACCGCCAGAAGTCATTGTGTATTGAACTCAAATCCACGTTGCCAATCTTTATTTTCCCTTTTGTTGGTGAACGGAATTTCAACAGTAAGTTGACCAAGGTGGTTTTTCCGCTTCCACTTTCTCCTACAATAGCAGTGGTTTTTCCCTGTGGGATTGAGCAGCTAACATTTTTCAACACAAAAGGGGTGGATTTTCCTCCATATCGGAAAGAAAGGTTTTCTATTTTTATAGATTTCGTGTCCGGCATCTTCTTAACCTTGTGTGCTGTTTTTTCGTCCTCATCATCGCGTCCATGAACTTGAAATAGGCGTTCCAAGCTTATTTTGGCATCCTGCCCCTGTTGCAAAAAAGAAATGAAACTGTTCAATGGCAAATTGAGTTGCCCGATGATATACTGTATGGAAAGCATCATCCCTAAAGTAATTTCGCCATTGACAACCGCTTTTGCTGATAAAAAGGTGATGATGATATTTTTGAGTTCATTGATAAATCCTGAACCAATAGTCTGGTATTGGTTCAATTTCAAAGAGCTTATAGAAATTTTATAGAGGCTGATTTGAATATATTCCCAATTCCAGCGTTTTTTGCGTTGAGAATTATTGATCTTTATTTCGTTGACCCCATTGATGATTTGAACCAAAGAGGTTTGACTTTCTGATTGTTCATTGAACATTTTATAGTCCAACTCTTCCCTTTTTTTAAGAAAAAACGTAGCCCAAATCACATAAAAGGCTGCGCCAATAAAAAACACAAAAAAAATCCCAAAATTGTAATACACCAAAATGATATTGAAAACTACAAAAGTGATAACTGAATAAACCATTGACAAAGACGAGGTTGAAATAAAATTCTGAATCCGCCGATGATCCCTCACCCGCTGCAAATGTTCACCAGTGTTGCGTGTTTCAAAAAATGTCATTGGTAATTTGAGCATTTTTCCCAAAAAATCGGAAATCATTTTAATGTTAAAACGGCTTGTTATATGTAGCAACAGCCATTGCCTGAAAATTTGTACCAAGGTTTGTGATAGAAACAGTACCAATTGCGCGATCAAAATCAAATAGATAAAGTTGAGGTCCTGGTTCAAAACCCCATAATCGACAATGGATTGCATCAAAAAAGGAAAAATAAATTGAATGATACTGCCAATCAAAAGGCCTACCATTAACTGATAGATCAATTTTTTATAGGGTTTGAGATAAGGCAACAAAAAAGAAAAACCCTTTGCTTTTTTGGCTTTTCCTTCTAAAGCGTGAAACTTGGTATTGGGTTCTAAAATAAGTACAAAACCATTTTCGGCAGCTTTGGTTCCTGCGGTCCAGGCTAGCCGAAAGTCATTGTGCGCATAATTTAGCAGGCCAAAAGCCGGATCGGCCACATAGATTTTTTCTTTTGAGGTTTTATAAACTACCACAAAATGTTTTTGCCGCCAAGGGACAATTACAGGCAAGGGCACCTCGTTGACCAAGCTATCCAATGAAACCCGCATCCCGAGGGTACGCATTTCGATATCTTCGGCCGCTTCTGCTATCCCTGCCATGGTCACGCCAGATTTGGTAATATGTGCTTTGTCGCGTAAAAATTCCCTCGAAAAGCGTTTGCCGTGGTATTTGGCAATCATTCTTAGGCAGGTCGGTCCACAATCCTTTTGATCCAATTGCCTGTAGAATGGGAATTTTTTATTAATCATGGTTTATTAAATAAATCTTCTGAAATGAAACTTTTGAATGTTTGTCCCGTTTGAAGTGTGTGCTTATTTTAATTTTTACTGCTCAGGAAATGGTCGCACCAATAAAGTATAATTTAGGTGAGTTTAAGACCTCGAAGGCTTTGAAAATCTGTGAGGTCAGTTTCGTTCAATAGAATAAAATCAAGGTAAGTCTACTTTCAATAGGCCTCGATTAATTTTTCCATTTTCGAATTAAAATTGCTTTTGTTCAACCCTATCAATTTATCCGTGGTTTTCAGAAAGTTTTCCAGCTTGGGTTTGCTCCCAGCATTGATGAGTTTTAAAACCCCATCCATGCCTTTTTCTTCTTCCACTTTATTGACGATGAGTCCAGCCATTGCAGAGCGCGCAGAAATTTCGGGAGCGATTTCCACAAATGGCTTTGCATTGGTTTTAAAAAGCTCAAAAAGATCTGTATTGGAGTCTTGGGCTAACCAATTTTTCAAGGCTTCAACAAGCCTTTTTTCCTTGACCATATTTCCGGTTTTGTCGGTATAATAGGCATTGCCCCAAAGATAGGCCGCGCCTTCTTCGGCAATCCAGTTTCGGTCGTCCTGCTTGTTGACCTTCCCGGAATAGTAATGGAACAGATCGTGGGAAAAATCTTCATTGCCATCGATGGCAAAAATTTTATTATCGACAACCCCAAAGCCATCCCGGTATTTTTTGCTGTTGTAATAAGAATAGCCATAACCTGTCAAGGCCGATATTTCCTCAAAGTTATCGGTCATATAAAAATCGAACTTTTCCGGTTTGAGACCAAATTTTTTAGCAAGGCTTGTATTTTTCGTATTGAAACGTTTTGCCCGTTTTGTGTTGAGCTTTCCTCGAAAATGATAGGTGATATTGCCTACTTTTTGTATTTTCCAATAGCGGGTTAGGTAATCGAGCGGGATGGAAAAGGTAAATTTATTTCCGGTTTTGGTAGCCAATAAATCGATTTTGTAAAGAAACACCGGATAATTTGCGCTGTTATAGGTGTAGGCAATGGCCAAGAAATATTTATTTTTACCGATAGGGTAAATATTGATCAGTTGTTTGTCCCATATTTTTGACCGCACCTCGTTTTTTCGTATTTCGTAGGTTTCCAATTCCTCGAATATTTTTTTGGTAAAAACGGCATTCTTTGGGGTCAGCCATTCATCGGTTAAGTTTTCGTTTACCACCTGGGAATAAAACCCGTTTAGACTTTTGTTAAACTGAGCCGCGGTGATGGAATCCATGGTGTTTTTGACGTAGCGGGGTTTGACAACTCGCATTTGTGCCACAGCTGTCGAAAGGATAAAGCAAAATGCTAGGGTCAAGCTTGTCTTGGTCATAATATTTTCTTTAGTGGTTTTTAATTGTTTGATTTTAGGTGTTTAAAAACTGAAGACTCCTTCGGCTTCTTTTTTATAAAAATCTTCTATAGGATTCAATTGGCAAAAATCACCGTAACGGAAATCCAAATCACGGTTGCTCAAATCAAAAGTGATTTTTAAGATGTTGAACTTATTGAGAATAGCTTCACAAGACGAATCCAATCTGTGATAAAGACGTTTTCCTTTTTCTGTAAAAACCTCGTCTTGGTTCAGTAACTCCAAACCTGTACGAAATCGGGAAATCTGATCAGTTAATCGGCCCAAAAGTTCATGTTTTTCTCTACCTTGAAAGACATTTTGCTTCAACAATTCATTGAAACATTCCACACGCATGGTAACGGTATAAAGCCCGTGAAAAGCACCATAAATCGAGCGGTAGTCCCAAGGTTTATGGGTGTAGTTTCGCATAATGGCATTTTCGACGTCAATTTTGAAATAACAGCTTCTGTCTTGAAGCACATAATACAAATAATTATGCGCACCTTGGTGGATCAGCTCTTCAATAAAATAAATGAGGTTACTTTTCCCAATAACATAGAAATAAAGCATCCCCAAAGTTTCCACAGAAGCAAAATTTATGATCTTTGGGTTGTTATGCAGGTATATTTTCCGATTGGCAAAAGTTAGTTTTTTGTAAAACTCAGGCAAGTACTCTTGAATGATTTCGATGGCCTTAAAAAGTTCTTGATAATTTTCCCGCCAAACTGGTTGGTAATCTGGGTTGGCATTAAGAATTTCACCTCGGTATGATTCCGTAAAATACCGTTCCAAAACAGGGTGGGCTGCTTTAACCACTTCAAAATCGCCTTGTTTTAAAATGGGCTCGAAAGGGTTTTCCTGATCTTTCTTAAAATAGCCTATTTTAGGAATGTAGGCCACATCATTTCTGTTGAAAGAATTTTCAAGAGCGAGCGGTTCTTTTTCAACAAAATAACCTTGCAGGATTTCTTCTAAAATCTGTGGTGGAAACAATTTTTTTTTAGTGCTTATGAAATAAGCAAACAGCAAGGGGACCAAAAAAACTTCCTCATCATCGAAATTTAATTTTTCGATTAGAGCCGGGTTTTGCTGGAATAACAAAGTTTTTATGGTATTTTCAAAGTTGGTTTGCGCCTTCAAAAGAGAGGTGCTCATATCATTTATAATTTTGAAGTTGTTTTTCAATAAATCCATTGAATTCCGATTTGTCGATGCCAAAAAGTTTGTTCAGTGTGAGCAATAAATCTTCATCCGTTCTTCCGGAATCCAACAGTTTGAATAATCCCTGCTTGCCACATTGTTTTACAGTTAGATCGCAAAGCAGAGCCCCTACGGCATATTTGAGAGAAACTAGATTGTTAATCACATAAGAACCCTGCTTGTTCTCAAATAATTCTTTATAAAAATCAATTCTATTTCCCTTTAAATGATTGTTAACAACCTGTATATATTCCTTATAATCTAATGGTGGGACACCTCCTAAATATGTTGCTATACCTTCAATAATAATAGGATGAGCATAGGGAAAGTATCTTGCCTGATATAAATGTACAAGTTCATGGGGATGGTATTCAGAATAACGCCCACTATATATTCGGTTGAAATACGAATCCGCTAAAGAGTTTTTTGTATATTCTCTAAACATTCCTTCTGCTAAATCGTACCCTGTTATTTCCATGATATGATCGTAATTTTTGCAAATGTAATAGCTAAATTCCATTTTATTCACGTAAAAATATATCGCTAACTTTCTATTAAAAGCTATCATTTTATCAATAACGTCTTCATTGAAATTATAATTTGGTTCGGCAAAGTATTTAATATGTCCAAATTTTTCTTCCACCCACTCCCTGGTATTATACTGAAAAGGACTTGTTATCTTATATGTATTCTTTTCCTTAACTATCATAAAATTGTAAATGAAAGCCAAGGAAGAAAAACCATAACCTACAGGTTTTTGAAAAGCGACTTTGGCGATAGTCCGATCTTCTGAGACTTTTTCAAGAAACAACAAGGTTGGTTTGTGGTTAGCATATCTATTTTTTAATGAATACTCAAGATATTGAAAAGGGTTCTTATTTTCGGTTGAATCGTTTTTAGTCAATAAAAATTTTTTGTAATCCTCATATATCCAATCCGTTTTAAAAAAAGAGGTAAGAAATTTTATTTGTTTATCTTTCCTATTCCTATTGGCTTCGTTTTCCGAAACGGTAATGTTGAGATAGAGATTATGCTGATCACTGCTCTCCGTGTGAGTTTTTTCCTTATCACAACAACCTATGCAACTAATAGCCCCTATAAAACAGAGCCCAATACTAAAAAAATGTTTTTTAATAGAATTAGCGGCTATTCTAAAAAAAGCCGCTAATCCCTTTGGTGGCATTTTTATTACCTTAGTCAATATTATCACCCCAATTACCCGGGTTTGTATTGTCTTGAACCACTGTAGGACGTGGGGTTGTTGTTGTAGGCTCCTCATTATCATGACAGTCATTGGCAGTCCCCCCGGAAATCTGGTTTAGCAAATCGTCCGAAGCCACGGCATCGACTCTTTGTTTCAGGGCATCTAAAGTTAGTTTACTCATAAGTTTAAGTTTTAAAGTTATACAAAAAATTTAAATCACCGACGTTTTGTTCTTTCCGGTTGTGCTCCCCGGTCAAAACAAAAAACAATGGTTTCGTTAAAGCAAACTTAAATCAAAAAGTGTTTTTGCCCTTGCCCGTATTTCAGGAATCTTTGCTCTGTTTTTGAAAAATCGTATCTTTAGCCATTTAAATACTAAAAATAATGAAGACTCAAGTCGGCAAACGTATCAGAAATTTAAGGGAATCAAGAGGTTTTTCACAAGAAGAGTTGGCAGACCGACTCAATATTTCCCGTTCGGCCTATGAACGCATAGAAAACGGCAAAAGCAATTCTTGGGCGGCACAACTTGAGAAGCTCAGTGAAATCTTTGAAGTTGCACCTGAATATTTCCTTAAAAAAGACAGCAACGAACAAGCCAATCATAGCCAAAGTGGCGGCATAGCCTTGCAAAACAATGGAAACATAAAGACAATAAATAATTTATCGGATAAACTCATTGAGCAGTTTGAACTGCGGCTCAAGGAAAAAGATGTAATCATCCGCGATTTGAAAAAACAATTAAACGATCTGAGGATCAAAGGTTAAAGGGGGAGTTATTTCATTTTATACCATACTGTTTTAAATTTTAGAGGAGGTTTTTCTGATACCCCATTACGAACAACTCCTGATTTCAAAAAGAATATCCTACTTTTCGCTTTGAGAGAAGCAAGTATAATAAGTTCAGTTTTCGTTATATCCTGATTTTTATCCTTGAGCAATCCTAATCCCTTGACTGTTTCAAAGACTTGATAATCTCTGTTTTATTGCCATCACACTTAGTGGACTTTCTCCTCCAAGCTAGGCACCACACACGTCACTCCTCAACCCCCACTCTCTCAATGGTGACAGAGTGAGGGTTCTATTTTTTATTTCTCAACGCTTTTACAATTCGCGTTTCAAAAACGGAGCGGTATAGCCTTTGGCTTTTTTTACTACTTCTTCAGGGGTTCCGACAGCCACCACTTGCCCACCGCCTTTTCCGCCTTCGGGTCCCATATCGATAATGTGGTCGGCGAGTTTAATCACATCCATATTATGCTCGATAATCAACACCGTATTGCCCATATCTGTCAATTGGTTTAACACGTTCATCAACACACGAATATCTTCAAAATGCAAGCCCGTAGTAGGTTCATCGAGAATATAAAATGTATTTCCCGTAGAGCGCTTTGACAATTCCGTTGCTAATTTAACACGCTGCGCTTCACCGCCTGACAAGGTTGTGCTTTGCTGGCCTAAAGTAATATAGCCCAACCCTACATCTTTTAAGGTTTTAAGCTTGCGATAGATCTTAGGAATATTCTCAAAAAAATCGGTAGCTTCATTTACGGTCATCTCCAAAACATCGCTAATTGATTTGCCTTTATAGCGTATCTCAAGGGTTTCGCGATTAAAGCGTTTTCCCTGACAGGTTTCACAAGCCACGTGTACATCGGGTAGAAAATTCATTTCGATAACTTTCACTCCGGCGCCTTGACAAGTTTCGCAGCGCCCACCCTTAACATTAAAACTAAATCTGCCTGGTTTATAACCTCTAATCTGCGCCTCAGGGGTAAGTGCAAAAAGCTTTCTGATTTCGTCAAAAACTTTAGTATAAGTCGATGGATTTGAGCGTGGTGTACGCCCTATAGGCGATTGATCAATGGCGATGACCTTGTCTAAATCATCAAGACCTTTAATTTTTTGATAAGGTTGAGGTTGTTTAACCCCGTTAAAATAATGCGCATTGAGGATGGGGTATAACGTTTCATTAATCAACGTCGATTTTCCACTCCCGGAAACGCCAGTGACTACAATCATTTTACCTAAAGGAAACTCAACAGAAACATTTTTTAAGTTATTCCCTGTAGCACCTGTTAAAGTCAATTTTTTTCCATTGCCTTTTCGGCGCTTTTGCGGCACTTCAATTTGCTTAACTCCGCTGATGTAATCAGCCGTCATGGTGTGTTGTTCCATCAGTTCAGCCGGTGTACCTTGCGTGATGATTTCTCCCCCGTGTTTCCCGGCAAAAGGCCCGATATCAATCACATAATCTGCTTCCTCAATCATATCGCGATCGTGCTCAACCACAATCACGGAGTTGCCCACATCGCGTAGGGTTTTTAAAGCCTCTATCAACTTCACATTGTCACGTTGATGTAAACCTATACTCGGTTCGTCTAAAATATAAAGCACACCGACCAACTGCGAACCAATTTGTGTAGCCAATCGAATGCGTTGTGCCTCACCTCCAGACAAGGTTTTTGAGCCACGCGAAAGTGTGAGATAAGTCAACCCAACATTGACCAAAAACTGTAAACGCGTACGGATTTCTTTAATAATCTCTTCGCCAATTTTTAATTGATTTGAAGATAGGTGTTTAGGCAATTCTGTAAACCACTGGGTCAATTCGTCAATATCTTTATCGGCGAGTTCTGCAATATTTAATTCTCTTATTTTAAAATAAAGCGATTGCTTTTTAAGACGACTGCCGTGGCAAGTTGGACAATCAACTTTATCCATATATGCCTTTGCCCAGCGCTTTAATTTTGTTGAATCATTATAGAGAAAAGTTTGCTCAATAAAAGTAGCAATCCCTTCAAAATCGATTTTGTATTGGCGCTTCACACCGAGTTCTTTTGAGTCGACTTCTAGCTTATCTTTTCCGCCGTGTAAAATAACTTCTAAAGCTTCTTTAGGAATATCTTTTAACTTGTCTGTCAACTTAAAATCAAAGCGTTCTGCAATCAATTCTAACTGACGGAAAGCCCAGTTTTTCTTAGGTTTCCCGTAAGGTTCTAGTCCGCCCTCTTTTATAGATTTATTCCAATCGGGAATAATTTTATCAAGATTCACCTGATAAACGGTTCCCAAACCATCACAATGTGAGCATGCGCCTTTAGGGGAGTTAAACGAAAAATTGTTAGGTTCTGGCGTAGGGTAAGAAATTCCGGTGGTAGGACACATCAAATGTCGACTAAAAAAGCGCACCTGATCAGTGTTGTGTTCTATAATCATCAACACGCCATCACCTTGCTCCATCGCAGTGTTTAGGCTTTGGGTTAAGCGCTTATCTACAGCCTCTGTATCGTTCACTTTAAGGCGATCAATGACCACCTCGATATCATGTGTTTTATAGCGATCGAGTTTCATGCCTTTTTCGATTTCTCGAATTTCACCATCTACACGAACGCGCAAAAATCCTTTTTTCGCAATTTGTTGAAAGAGCTCGCGATAATGTCCTTTACGGGCACGAATAACAGGAGCGAGAATATTGATTTTCCTGTCAGCAAAATCTTTTTTGATCAAGTCCTTTATTTGGTCATCGCTATAGCTTACCATTTTTTCACCGGTTTTATAGCTATAAGCTTCCCCAACACGCGCGTAGAGCAAGCGCAAGAAATCGTATATTTCGGTAATTGTCCCAACGGTACTTCGCGGACTGCGGCTAGTGGTTTTTTGTTCAATAGCAATCACCGGAGAAAGCCCGTCAATTTTATCGACATCCGGACGCTCAAGTCCGCCTAAAAACTGACGCGCATAAGCCGAAAAAGTTTCGATGTAGCGACGCTGTCCTTCGGCGTAAATCGTATCAAAAGCTAAGGATGATTTTCCTGACCCTGACAAACCGGTAATCACCACCAGTTGATCTCGAGGGATAGAAATATCTATATTTTTAAGATTATGAGCGCGAGCACCCATGACCTCTATTTGTTCATTAATTTTTGCCATAACATATTACTCATCACAAAGGTACTGATTTGTATTGGATGAAACTATCCTGAGTGCGCTCCCTCCAAATTATACCCTGATTCTCTCATCCCATTTTGTTGCATTTACTACTTAAATCTAAGTTTAAAAAAAGAACTAATAAAAACAAAAAATCCATTATCTATGAGACAATGGATTTTTTAAATATGATAAAGAAATGGATAATCTATCCTAAAACTTCTTTTACTTTTTCACCAATCTTAGCCGGAGAATCAACCACGTGTATTCCACATTCGCTTAAGATTTTCTTTTTAGCTTGAGCAGTATCTTCACTTCCACCAACGATAGCACCAGCGTGACCCATAGTACGACCAGCAGGAGCAGTTTCACCAGCGATAAATCCGATTACCGGTTTTTTAGAACCGCTAGCTTTATACCATTTTGCAGCATCTGGCTCTAATTGACCACCGATTTCACCGATAAGCACTACAGCCTCAGTTTCTTCATCGTTAATCAAAAGTTCAAGCGCTTCTTTAGTAGTGGTTCCGATAATTGGGTCACCACCAATACCGATAGCAGTTGTAACGCCTAAGCCTTGTTTTACCACTTGATCAGCAGCTTCATAGGTTAAAGTACCTGATTTAGATACAATACCAACGTTTCCTTTTTTGAAAACAAATCCTGGCATGATACCTACTTTAGCTTCCTCAGGAGTAATCACACCTGGACAGTTAGGGCCAATTAAGCGGCAATCTTTATCAGCGATATAATTTTTTACTTTGATCATGTCCTGAGTTGGGATACCTTCCGTAATCGCGATGATTACTTTGATACCTGCATCAGCAGATTCCATAATAGCATCAGCAGCAAATGCCGGCGGAACAAAAATGATACTTGTATTGGCGTCAGCGTTTTCTACAGCTTCAGCAACTGTATTAAAAACTGGTTTTCCTAAGTGCTCTTGTCCTCCTTTACCAGGAGTAACGCCAGCAACAACTTGTGTTCCGTACTCGATCATTTGTCCAGCGTGAAAAGAACCTTCACTACCGGTAAATCCTTGAACAACTATTTTTGAATCTTTATTAACTAAAACACTCATAAATGTATGGTTTCTTTTGTGCCTTGCAAAGGTAATTTTTTATCCCTAAATGCTAAAGCTTTTAATTTATAATTCTATTTATCCTGTTTATCACTTTGTTATGAAGCGACTAATTTAGGACTTTACATTCAATTTTAAAAGTTCTGAACAACGTTCTTGTTCTTTGACAAATTGCGTCTCATCAGCATCTGCATCTTTATTCCAAAACGGAATCATCTCTGTCAATTTATCTTGCCAAGCTTGTGTTTTTACTTCTTCCGGAAAAGCCTGTTGCAAGATTTCTAAGATGGCGTGTACTGCCGTTGATGCACCTGGTGAAGCTCCTAACAAGGCTGTAATTGAGCCATCTGTATTGTGCACCACTTCAGTTCCAAACTGTAATTTACCCCATTTTTTAGGATCGGGTTTAATAATCTGTACACGCTGTCCTGCATTTAGCAATTCCCAGTCTTCACTTTTGGCATCTTTTACAAAATCGCGTAAGATGTCCATGCGATTTTCATGACTCAATGACAATTGACCAATTAAGTATTTTGTCAAATCTAAATTATGCCAAAATGCACCGAGCAAAGATTTCAAGTTACCCAACTTAATGGTTTTAAACAAGTCAGAGTTAGAGCCATGTTTTAAAAACTTAGGTGAAAATCCTGCAAAGGGACCAAACAACAATTCGCGTTTACCATCGATATAACGTGTATCGAGGTGAGGTGTTGACATTGGCGGCGCATCAGGACCAGCTTTACTATATACTTTAGCCCAGTGTTGGTCAATGACGTCTTTATTTTTACAGAATAAGAATTGGCCACTCACCGGAAACCCGCCGTAACCATCTTTTTCTTTAATGCCTGTTTTTTGCAGTAAGGTCAACGCACGTCCACCAGCACCGATAAACACCCGTTTAGTACGGACAGTTTGTTTTTGCCCTGTTTTGACATCTTTTACCACAACAAGCCATTCGCTTCCTGATTTTTTAATATCTAAAATTTCAGAATCTGTACTTACCGGCGTGTCAAATTGTTCTTTTAGGATAGTGAAATAACGTCTAGTTAAGGCACCAAAGTTAACTTCAGTTCCCAATTCCATACGCGTACCGGCCATCACTTCATCAGGCTGACGATCGGTCATAATCAATGGAAACCATTGCTTAAGCACTTCCGGATCTTCTGAAAACTGCATGCTTTGAAACATCGGCGTTTCTTTTAAACGCTCGTAACGCTTTTTCAAAAACTCAGCATCAGCTTTACCTCTCACCCAACTGTGATGCGGGATTGCATTGATAAACTCTTGTGGATTATCAATCATATTATGAGTCACCAAATACGACCAAAATTCCTTAGAGCGTTCAAACTGACTAAAAATCGAAATGGCTTTAGAAATATCGATAGACCCGTCTTCTTTTTCGGGGGTATAGTTTAACTCGCAAAAAGCAGAGTGTCCTGTACCAGCGTTGTTCCAAGCTCCAGAGCTTTCAAGACCAACTTTATCTAAACGTTCATAAACACCAATCTTGCTCTTGGGGTCAAGTAGCTTCGTCAACAATGCCAGCGTGCCACTCATGATTCCACCCCCAACGCAAATGAGATCATAAACGTTATCCGATTTAGGGGAAGTGTGCATAAAGTAAAAAGTTTTTGCAAAGATAATTAAATACAATTGCCAAATCGAGAAAGCGCAATTGAATTTAAGAAGCTTACCCCCTCTTTGCTATAATAATTGTTTATTCATTTAGCATTCCTAAATCAAACTTGTCTTTTTAATGCGTAAAAAAGGCTCTACCTCAACAGAAGTAAAGCCCTTTTTGTATCGTTAACTTTTTAAACCAACGGCATATACCGCATCAATCGGTATAACAAAACCGTACTTCATCACGTAAGTTATAGCGCGATGCCATGGTTTCACCATAAGCTCCAGCTGAACGAATGGCAATTAAATCGCCTCGTTTTACTTCGGGAAGCAATACCTCTTTACCAAAGCAATCTGAACTTTCACAAATTGGCCCTACGATATCGTATTTTGATTTTTGCCCACCTGTAGTTGATAGGTTTTCAATGCTGTGATAAGCTTGATATAATGCGGGACGCATGAGTTCTGTCATCCCGGCATCGAGAATAGCAAACTGCTTTGCCAATCCTTTTTTGACATAAAGCACTTTAGCTATCAAACTGCCACATTGTGCCACTAAAGCTCGACCGAGTTCAAAGTGGACTTCTTGCTGTGGACGCAATTCTAAAAAGCGTTCAAACACAGAAAAATAAGCTTCAAAATCTGGTATCGGATGTAAATCCGGCAACAAATAGTCTACGCCCAAACCGCCGCCGACGTTTAGCGTTTTGAGGTAAATTCCGCGGTCTTCAAACCACTGATTCCACTCATTAACTTTGACACACAAGTTTTTAAACACACTCATATCGGTGATTTGTGAGCCTATGTGAAAATGTAAACCGTGCAACTCGAGATATGGGTTTTCTTTAACCAACTCCACACAAGTCTGGATATTGTTAGGTAAAATGCCAAACTTATTTTCGTTTAATCCTGTGGTAATAAAGTGATGTGTTTTGGCATCTACATTTGGATTTATACGCAAAGCGACTTTAGCCACTTTATTTTGCGCTTTTGCTAGTTGACCTATCACTTCTAACTCTTCGACAGACTCGACATTAAAAGCAAAGATAGATTGTGCTAAGGCATAGTCGATTTCTTTATCAGATTTCCCTACACCGGCAAAGGTGATTTTTTCAGCAGGCACACCAACTTCAACAGCTTTTGCTACTTCGTTACCACTCACGCAATCGGCACCAAAACCGTATTGATTAATCAGCGCCAATACACGCGGATTAAAATTGGCTTTATAGGCAAAGTGCACTTTAAACTGGCGTTTGTCGGCACTTTCTTTAGCATTCGCTAAGGTTTCTTTCAACACGTTTAAATCGTAATGATAAAAAGGCGTTTCTAAGTCTTCAAATTGTTCTTTTAAAACACTAGTAATCATACGGTTTAAAATAAGTGGTTATGCAATGATTGTAAGGCTTCTTTTTTGTGAACTGAATCAATCAATAAAGATACATTATGGTTAGAGCCACCGTAAGAAATCATGCGAATTGACAGATGATTAATGCCATCAAATATCTTAGCTGCATAACCTTTAGTATCTAAATCAAAGGTACCGACCACACAAATGATGGTTTGATTTTCATCGACATCCACTTGACCAAAGTGCTGTAGTTCTTCTATAATTTCTTTTAAATAGGTTGAATCGTCAATAGTTAAAGACACAGACACCTCAGAAGTGGTAATCATGTCGATTGGGGTTTTGTAACGTTCAAAAACCTCAAACACACGACGCAAGAAGCCATAAGCCAAAAGCATGCGTGACGATTTAATATGGATAGCCGTAATGTTATCTTTAGCAGCGATTGCGCGCACGCCAATGGTTTTATCATCTCCGGCAGCATTAATCAATGTGCCATAAGCCTGAGGATCCATCGTATTGAGCAATCGCACGGGGACATTGTACTTTTGTGCCGGGAAGATACTCTGCGGATGCAAAATTTTAGCCCCAAAATAAGCCAACTCAGCAGCTTCATCAAAACTCAAATTAGAAATTGGCGTGGTGTGGTCAACTACTCGAGGGTCATTATTGTGCATGCCGTCAATATCTGTCCAGATTTGCACTTCATCCGCTTGAATAGCAGCCCCGATTAAAGATGCTGTAAAATCAGAACCACCACGACGCAAGTTGTCAATTTCACCAAACGCATTACGGCAAATATAGCCCTGCGCAATATAAATTTTATTGTCTTTAGGACTATTGTCCAAAATGGCAGTTAGCTGCGTTCTTATATAGTCAATATCAGGTTCATTATCCTCATCTGTACGCATAAAGTCGAGTGAAGGCAACAAGACAGACTCCTGTCCTACTTCTCCTAAATGATAATGAAAAAAGGCTGTTGACATCAATTCGCCTTGTGCCAAAACCACCTTTTTTTCTGCATTAGTAAACAAGTCACTTGCTAACGAAGATATGAGTTGGAATCGGTTGTCGATCAATTCCTTTGCCTTCTTCAAGTACTTATCGGTCTTAAACAAATCCTTTATAAACTGTTTATACTTCTTATACAGTTCATCTATCTTTATACGAGCAATATCGCGTTTACCCTCACAAAGGAGATTAGAGATTTCATCTAAGGCGTCAGTTGTACCGGCCACTGCCGACAACACGACGATCTGCTCTTGTGAGCAATCGACGATTTGGGTCAATCCCTGAATACGCTCAGGACTGCCCACAGAGGTTCCTCCGAACTTCAGTACTTTCATAGCAATGTTTATTAAAAACTAAATTTAAAAACGGTAAATGTATAAAAATGATTTTTAACAACTATAGCTATTTTGTAGAAGATTTATCTATTAACACTGTTTCTTTTTAACAAAACTTCATTTTCGCAGACAACTCACACTTTAAAATTTGATTTTCATCATCCTTGCTTTACCAAATACATCGGTTTTAAATTGAACCTTCTGAGCTGCAAATTCACGAACTAGTTGCCGCATGTCTTCTTGTAAATATTCATTGATTTCAAAATAGACAACTCCACCAGTTTTTAAATGTGTCTGGGTAAATTTCAAAATGGCTCGATAGAAAATAAGTGGGTCATTATCTTCGACAAAAAGCGCTAAATGCGGTTCATAGTCAAGAACATTAGCTTGCATTTCAGCTTTTTCGAGTTGGCGTACATAAGGTGGATTAGAGACAATGACATCAAATTGTTGAGCAATAGACTGAGCTTGCAGAATATCAACTTGCTCAAAATGCACGGGCAGGTTTAAAGTTTGCGCGTTCTGTTTAGCGACAGTTAAGGCTTCGGCTGACACATCAAAACTCCATATATCAGCCTGAGGAAGTCGGTGTTTTAGGCTAATCGGGATACAACCACTCCCGGTACCAATATCTAACAGACTAAAATCAGCTGAAAGTTGTTCTTGCCAATCGTTGACAATCCACTCCACTAATTCAGCTGTTTCGGGTCGCGGAATGAGCACCTGTTGATTGACCGAAAATGACAATCCGCAAAATTCTGTTTTCCCTAAAATATATTGAATAGGTTCCTTCTTCTCTAAGCGTTCTAAAGCTTCCAAAAACTGTTGCTCTTGGTGTTCTGACAAACTTAAATCGGGATTTAATGCTAAATCGATTCGTCTTAATCCTGTAAATTCCTCGAGAAGAATAGAGAAAAAAGAATCGATTTCGGTATTTGGAAAAAGTTCGCTTAACCTGCTTTTAAACTTTTGCTTCAGTGCAGTGATGGTCATCCTAAAGAGTTTGTGTTGGGCAAAAGTAATTCAAAAAAAATGATTCCTGTTTTAAAGTGCAAAACTCACGCCCATAATGGGGCGCAATCCATTAGCAAAAACACTGTCATCTTCATCATAGAGCACATTATACATCAACCCCACAAAAAACTGTACGCGACCAAGACTGCGATAACCGGCGCCCAACCACAGTGCACTTTCGTCAAAATTGCGACTTGCACCGCCGTAATAGCCAGGATTATAATTCATTTGACCAGTATAATATTCGTAATGGGCGCGGGCAAAAAACTGAGGAATCGGATAAAAATTCAGGTAAGGTCCGGCATTAAACAAATGTTGCTTGGCATAATTCCATTTAGAATATTGATAACCTGCTGACACGCCGAGCTCTACCGACGGATCTATTTGATAACCCACAAAGGGAGAAATGCTAAACCCAAAATAATCATTACTTCCAAAGCCTAAGCCTACTCCACCCCCTACGCGCCAAGGATTAGACTGCGCAGGCAAGTTGATTTGACTATTTTGAGCTTCAACTAAACTGCTACATAACAGTAAAAAAATAATACAAAAGGATTTCATAAACTAGAGGTTTTCCTAGTAAAGATAGGGATTAATAGACTAATTAACAAGAATTGATAGTTGAATCATCACATTGAAACACAAGGCTTACAATTTGCAAATACTTTACTTCAAATTAACGTTTAATTCTATTGATTTATCAGCTCATCTAAACCTAATAACTTATCTTTGAAACAAACCTTGACTTATGCGCATCAAAGTAGTCATGTTATCAATTGGGTTATTTTTAGGGCCGATTTTCACCTCTGCTCAATCCACCGATTTACAAACTAAAATTGGGCAAGTGGTCAATGTGTTTTACAAGACTTACGACTATCAACTCATTCCGATAAAATTCACAGCCTCTAGTCTTCCTAAAAACCTACCACGCGATTTAACGAATGACAAGTTATTCAGATTAAAAATTGACGGTTCTTTTAAAGCTTATGCCTATTGGGGACAAGGGTCGAGTAAGGATCATGCGTTTGATTTCTTAATTTTATTCAATACCGATTTACAAATTGAAGCTGTGAAAATTTTGGTGTATCGCGAACAGTTTGGACGTGAAATCACCAATCAACGCTGGTTAAAACAATTTGTAGGGATGACACCACAATCGGTCATCACCTATGGTAGCACAATTGACGGCATAAGTGGTGCAACAATTTCGTCAAAATCAATGACCTATAGTGTAAAACAAGTTTTACGAGGCTTACAAATTCTTCAACACAACGGTTTACTATGATAGCTCTACACAACCTCCTACCACAACTTCCTAAAGTTTTTAAACGTTTTATAGCGCTTTTTGTAATTATTCTCAGCGTTGGCTTTTTCAGCGGTATCAGCTTTGTTAACCACAACACCAGTTTTTCACCAACCGGCATTAAAGAAAGTTATCTAGGCAACGAATCTAATCCTTCAGCCAAGGAAATGAAGTTTAAGAAATCTGAACAACAAATGCTCACCATGCTGCACAATCACATTTTGTCGATGTCAGTTATCTTTTTTATGGTGGGTAGTTTAACCCTCATGACGAAAGCGCCAAAACACCTAAAGCAATTTTTTGCTTTCGAGCCGCTATTTTCTATTGTTTTCACCTTCGGTGGCCTTTACTTATTGTGGAATGGCGTACTTTGGATGAAATACATCGTTATTCTTTCGGGGATTCTGATGTGCATTTGCTATTCAGGTTGTATTGTTTTAATAGCCGCAAGTTTAGCGAAAAAAGCTACTCTTCAGTCAAATATCGCTCAACCTTAAGGCAACAACTCCCGTAACTCTCGATCATCTACAAAATCTTTAATCCCCTGTTTGGCATAAAAATAAGTCTGTAAGTCATCTTTAGACAATCCATAACATGTGCTTAATCCTCGGTGAATAGTCGATAGGTAATTAATATCCGGCGCATGAATATCATCGCTTAAAAAGTGAGGATTTGTAAACGTAAAAATAGGGCAGCCTTCGTCTTCACCTATAAATAAAAGCATGCCATACCAGGTATTAGGGCTAAGTGTCAGCTGTTTTAAATCTTTAACTTTATCAAAATCAATCTTAGGCGCACTATTTAAGTGATTTTCTTGCTTAAACACATCTTCAAACTGTGTTTTAGTAATCAAATAGCGTCGGCCAAATGTGCGTTGTTCAGCATCGTGTTGCGGATTCAGAAAAGCCACGCCGCCTTTGTGCCAATTATCAGACGATTTAGCAAAATACAATTCATAAGGCAATTGAATAGGTTTAGCCTTTAGCGGCGGAGTTTGGTCGCGACTTCCTTCATAATATCCTTTAGCGCCTTCAGGCTTTCCGCCTTTCAAATAGCATTTAAAGCGTTGATCGGACAAATTAGACCCATAACAGGCATACCAAACATAATCTTTTGTTTCCATATTTATGTGTTTTTTACCAAAGTTACTATTTAATTAACTCTATTTCAATAAATAATGTAATTTTATAAAAGAAATTAATTCCGTATATTCCTCTTAAAAAGCATACCTTTGTCGCTGTTTTTAAACAGTAGAAAAAAGTCACTACAACTTTCTTATTCTATGAAGTCTGTTTTGTTTATCATCAATCCACATTCAGGTGTTGACCGCCTTAAGTCTATTGAAAAAGCAATAGATGAACATCTAGACAAGACTTTATTTTCATACAAAATAGCACATACAGCATACGCTAAGCACGGCATTGAACTTGCGCAACAAGGTGTGAAAGATGATTTTGACCTTATTGTAGCTGTCGGTGGAGATGGCTCAGTAAACGATGTTTTACACGGCATTTATGGCAGCGATGTCACTTTGGGAATCATCCCCATGGGATCAGGCAATGGACTAGCACGCAGCTTAGACATTCCGCTTTCTCCCGCCAAAGCTATTGCTCTAATCAACCAATGGCATATTCATCCTATTGATGTAGGGCAAGCCGATGGGCATTTGTTTTTAAGTAATGCCGGCGTAGGCTTTGACACTTTAGTAACCGAAAAATTTAGCCATAGTGAGCATCGTGGCTTAACCGCATACACCTCTATTGTTATCAAAAATTTCTGGACGTATACCCCTAAAACTTGGCAAGTAACTATTGATGGTAAAACCACCGAAACTGAAGCCTTTATGCTTACCGCTGCCAATGCTAAGCAACTGGGATACGGTTTTCAAATTGCTCCGAAAGCCGAACTTTGTGACGGGCTATTCGATTTAGTTTTGGTCAAGAAATTCCCGGCACTCATGGGGGGCATCATTAGTATTCGCGCTTTTTTAGGAGCCATAACTGAAAGTGCATACATCTCGACACACAAGGCAAAAGAAATTACAATTACTCATCCTGATTTAAAAGCCTTACAAGTTGATGGCGAAACATTTACTTGTAACTCATCCATAACCATCAAAATGATGCCCAAACAACTCAAGGTATTAGCAGTATAAACACTTTTTGACTGGTTCAAACCCTGAATTGTCATACGCCTTCAAAAATAGATTCATCCCATCCTGTACAAATGACAAGTGATACGAAAGGAGAAGCTGGTTTATACCACTTGTCATTACGGCGTAAATAGCTTTCTATTTCCTTCTATTTCTGCTAATTGTTTATCTTTTTTTTGAATTATAGTAAGATTAGAAAATTGATAAATGGGGCGACCATAGGCATCTTCATTCAAATCTACAGTGCCTACTATTTCAGAATTCATTAAAATTCATTAAAATTCTTTATATTTATTAATTATTGCACAAAATAACTTAAAACATTCATAATTAACTTAGCAAATAAAGTATACCGTTAGGTTTGTTAATATACATTAAGATTTAAACTATGGTTTAAGTGTATCTTTGCCGGTCGAAATTGTTAGTTATGGGAAAAATTTACTATTCTATTTTGCTTATCAGCATTGCCCTTACAACTAGTTTTGACACGTCTGCTCAAAACTCAAGTAAAGACAGCACTGCCCTGTCTTCCGCTCCTATTTCAGCATCGCCTCAAGATAGTATTATACAAGACAGTACTGAACAGCGGAATTTAATTCAGCGGATTGTGCATTACTTCAATGAAGCTAAAAAAGACAAATCGACCAAAAAATTTGATATTTCATTTATTGGCGGACCTAATTATTCTGTAGACACCAAGCTAGGCATTGGCCTTTTAGCTTCGGGCATGTATCGTTTAGACCGCGAAGATCTCAGCCTTCCGCCCTCTACCGTATCCATGTACACTAACCTTACCACCTCCGGTTTTTTTAGTGTAGGGATTGTTGATCACACCATTTTTCCGGATGATGCCTACCGTATTAATGCCGACATCAATTTTTCATACAACCCCAGCAAATTTTACGGCATAGGCTATGCCGCCGGAGATGCAGGTAATTATTCAGAATACAATTTATACACCCTTTCATTAAAAGCTGAATTTTTGAAAAAAATCCTCAACAACACTTATGCTGGATTAACACTAAATGTAGAAGATGTCAATGGAAAAGATTTTGAAGTAGAAGCTATGGCTCCTGCTGAGGATTTAAAAAATACGGCTGTTGGCGGTGGAATCTTGCTTACTTACGACACCAGAGATTTTATCCCCAATCCTTATAAAGGCATCTATTTCAAATACGAACAAAACTTTTATCCTGAATTATTTGGTAGCAGCCATTCGTTTAACATCATAGAAGTTACTGCTCGCGCCTATCAACGCATTTGGGGAAACGGCATATTAGCTTTTGATGTCAACGGAGTATTTCAAAATGGCGAAGTACCTTGGACCATGCTTTCTCAACTGGGAGGCTCACGCCAAATGCGCGGCTATTTTAAGGGGCGATTTAGAGATAAAAAACAAATCAATGCACAAGTTGAGTTACGTCAAAAAATATATAACCGACATGGCATAGCCGTTTGGGCAGGTGGTGGCACTGTAGCTAACTCTTTATCTAATCTACAAATTGATCAGGTTTTACCGACTTATGGCATCGGTTATCGCTGGGAGTTTAAAAAGCGTGTCAATATCAGATTTGACTATGGCTTTGGAAAATACACCAGTGGCTTTTATTTCAACATTAACGAGTCGTTTTAACAACACTCTGTTCTTATACTATTTAATCTTCAAGGATGAGTCAATTAAAGCAATCATCTCTATTCAAGCAGATTATCAGCAATCCTAAACTGCTTTTTATCTACTGCATCATCGTAAACATGGTGCCGAGTATTTATTTTATATTTTCTCAACCGCTTAATAGCATCGGCAAAATCGTATTAATCAGCTTTGCTTTAGGTTTGTATGCTCTGCTCTACTCTATTGCCAAAAATACCGGAAGACTAGCGATTTTCTTATTTCCGTTATTCTTTCTACACGCCTTTCAAATCGTGTTGTTTTACTTATACGGACAAGACGTCATAGCCTCAGATATGTTTTTGAATGTAGCTACAACTAACCCAAATGAGGCCGGAGAGCTACTCGGGGCTCTACTTCCGGCAATAGTTACGGTGGTCTTATTATACGTGCCTCCAACGATTTTAGCTATCCGCCAGTGGAAACAAAAACGTCTTCTTGTAGCATCATTTAGAAAAACAGCTCGCATTTTTGGAGCTGCGTTCCTAGCGATTTCTTTTATAGGTTCATTTTTTAGTTATGACACAAACACCGAACGCTTTACGTATTATGAAGATGTGTATCCTGTAAACGCCTTGTATAATTTAGGCTATGCCATTCATAAAGCCAACAAAATAGGTGATTATCCTCAGACTTCTAAAGACTTTTCTTTTGAAGCAACACGAGCTACCAATCTCGCTGACCGTCAAATTATCATCTTGGTGATAGGTGAAACTAGTCGCGCAGATAGCTGGCAATTGTTTGGATACAAACGTCCTACCAACCCGCTACTCAGTCAAGAAAACAACCTCATCACTTTTCCTGACGCCATTACGCAATCTAACGCCACACACAAAAGTGTGCCGATTATCATGTCGAGCGTAGGAGCTAAAAATTTTAAAGCTATTTACACGCGAAAAGGCATTTTTGAAGCCTTTAAAGAAGCTGGATTTACTACAATCTGCCTTTCTAATCAAGCGGAGAATCATTCGTTTATAGAATATTTTTACAAAGAATCTGATGTTTATAAAAACATTCGGAAAACAGCTAAACAGAAGGGAAAAATCAGTTATGATGCGGCTTTAGTTCCGTTATTAAAAGAAGAAATCAATCAACATCAAGGCGATTTGTTCATCATTTTACACAGCTATGGGTCGCATTTTAATTACAAAGACCGCTACCCTGCTGACTTTGGTGAATTTAAACCCGACAATGTAACTAATGTCAGCGCAGACCAAAAG
Source organism: uncultured Flavobacteriaceae bacterium (assembly GCA_964451785.1). GTDB lineage: Bacteria > Bacteroidota > Bacteroidia > Flavobacteriales > Flavobacteriaceae > JAJYSO01. Next base: position 25,748 of record CAYVJG010000009.1, on the reverse strand, counting down.
CAATTATTAATCAATGCTTATGACAACAGCATCCGCTATACGGATTACTTCTTAGATTCGGTTATCAGCACCTTAAAGCAACAAGATGCAGCCTCATTTTTAATGTATTCAGCAGATCATGGTGAGGATTTATTTGACGATAGTCGAGGTAAATTTTTACACGCCTCGCCCACCCCAACTTATTACCAATTACACATTCCTATGTTAACTTGGTTCTCAAACACCTATAAAGCAGATTTTCCAGATAGCTACCTCAATGCTCTAGAGAACAGACGCAAACCTGTAGCCACAAATGCTGTTTTTCACACGCTTTTAGATGCGGCTCATATTTCATCGCCTTATTTAAATAAAAATCTATCCCTTTTAAGCGATCAGTTTAAGATACAAACACGATTGTATTTAAACGACCACGATAAGGCTGTTCCTTTTGACAAAATGAATTTAAAACCGGAAGATTTTAAATTATTGAACAAAAATAAAATTCGTTATTAAACTATACTGCTATGAAACAGATCAATCAAAAAAGCATTTATTTCTTGCTGACTTTTTTAATGAGTTTCGCACTATATGCACAAGACAGCACCAAGGTCAATCTCTTACCTTTTGGCGACATGAACCAATGGATGACACGTCAAGTTGAAGAATCATTTATCATAGGCGGCAACACTCGCGAACTATACGAAATTGCCAGTTCTTCACTTAAATTAAAAGTTAATCAGCCTTATAAAAATCGTAAATCACCCTGGGCAACCTCATCAGTGTATGCTGATGTCAAGGGAATTGACAAGGGAAGTGTGACTGTTTTCCCTGAAAAACGCGGTGAAGGCTATGCCGCTCGATTAGAAACGCGTATTGAGAAAGTAAAAGTACTCGGCATCATCAACATCAACGTACTTGCCAGTGGCACCATTTTCTTAGGAGAAATGCTCGAACCTATAACAGATACTAATCACCCGCATCAAAAACTAGATGTCGGCATGCCTTTCTCTAAACGCCCTGAAGCTCTTCAGTTTGATTATAAAGTCATTGCAGGCGGAGAAAAACGAAAAATCAACGGACTTAGCGCCAAAGGTGACAAAGTACCGGGCAAGGACATGGCCGAAGTGTACATCATTTTACAACACCGTTGGGAAGACGCTCAAGGTAATATCCACGCTAAACGCATAGCTACAGGCTGGGAACGCTTTGAACACAGTGAGCCTGTTTGGCAAAATGCACACCGCATTCCATTACACTATGGTGACATTAGTGCTACTGATTATTACAAAGATTACATGCAACTCCACACCGGTGAAAACACTGATTATACCTTTAATAGTAAAGGTAAATTAATGCCTATAAAAGTTGAAGGCTGGGGAAATGCTGACGAGGAAGTAACCCATATGTTACTGCAATTTTCGTCGAGCAATGGCGGTCCATACATCGGTAATCCTAACAGTAAACTGTGGATTGACAATGTGGGGCTAGTTTATAAATCTAATTAAAATTTAAGAGGAGGTAACAAATAGGAAGTTAGAAAATTATGTGTTTGGATAGGCGATAGTATACGATTTAACTGGTAATCAAACACATATCTCAATTCACAACTAATAACGATTTATACACTTCCTTTGTTGTTGAACAGCCTTCGGGGTTCAGTAAGACGGGAGGTCAGCTTCGCCTTACCCCGCACTGCACTTCGTTTGTACAGGGTTTACTACATTAAAGGCCTTTGTTCTTTTAAAGTATACTTCTGTTTATAGTTACAACCATGTAATGGTTGAATTTGATTAACCCCGAGTGCAACTCGGGGGATTAAGATTACTGTATCCTTAAGAACTACGAAGCAGTTCAACAATTAAAGATCGTAGTAGAATAACTTCGAAATTTGAGTAAATCTAACTAACACCTATAAACAGTAAAAAACTGACAGGGTTATCGCCAAGAGCGCATCCAACTTGTCAGATTTTCATAAATAGAAAAGCCTCTACACTAGTGCAGAGGCTTTTCTATTGTGTATTTAGAGAATAAGACTTATTGTTCCTTAGCTACTTTAATAGCTTCAACAATTTTAGTCTCTAATTCTTCCATCAATTCCGGATTATCTTTCAACAAGGTTTTCACCGCATCGCGTCCTTGCCCTAGTTTTGTATCTTCATAGCTAAACCAAGAGCCTGCTTTTTTGATAATTTCGTAATCGACACCGATATCGATGATCTCGCCTACTTTAGAGATTCCTTCACCGTACATAATGTCGAATTCGGCAGTTCTAAACGGTGGAGCTACTTTATTTTTAACGACTTTTACACGGGTTTTATTCCCCATAATTTCGCTATTGCTATCTTTAATTTTAGTAGAACGACGAATATCTAAACGAACTGACGCATAAAATTTAAGAGCATTACCCCCGGTAGTTGTTTCAGGATTACCGAACATCACGCCAATTTTTTCACGTAATTGGTTAATGAAGATTACCGTACATTTTGTCTTGCTAATGGTACTGGTCAATTTTCGTAGGGCTTGAGACATCAAACGCGCGTGCAATCCCATTTTAGAATCGCCCATTTCGCCTTCAATTTCACTTTTAGGGGTCAAAGCAGCCACAGAGTCAACTACAATAATATCAATTGCGCCTGATCGGATTAAGTTATCAGCAATTTCAAGAGCTTGCTCACCATTATCAGGTTGAGAAATAATTAAAGATTCTAAGTCAATACCCAATTTCTCTGCATAAAAGCGATCAAAAGCGTGCTCTGCATCAATAAAAGCTGCAATACCTCCTTTTTTTTGCGCTTCTGCAATGGCGTGCAAAGTCAACGTGGTTTTACCTGAAGATTCTGGTCCGTAAATTTCAATCACCCGACCACGAGGATAACCACCTACACCTAGTGCTAAATCAAGTCCTAAGGACCCTGAAGAAATCGCTTCAACATCTTGAACCGATTGATCACTCATACGCATAACAGTACCCTTACCATAAGTTTTATCTAACTTATCTAGAGTGACTTGCAATGCTTTAAGCTTTGCTGCTTTATCGCTATCTTTAGTCTTTTCCTTACTCATCTACTTAATATTTACTTATTTATCGAACTGCTAAAATACCATTTATTATGCTAACTACACACAAATAATACAATTGGTTTTACAGGTTTATATGACTTCCTTATTCTGTAGATTTACCCCTACTCCCATTAAAAACCATCCAATTTCGCTCACCTGCTTTAGTTTTTTATTACAAATGTAGAGGTCATGATGGATTATAGATCTCTATTGTCAGGTCTTTTAGAAGGGAATCATCGCGCGTGATACTTTCTCATTAAAAATTACGTAATTTTGCAGTTACAAACATTGCTATGGATACATCTGGAAAATATGCTGTAATTGGAGGCGGTAGTTGGGCTACGGCTATTGTAAAAATACTATGTGAAAACGTAGATTGTGTTCACTGGTATATGCGCAACACCCGGGCTATAGCTCATTTAGAGCAAGAAGGTCACAACCCAAATTACCTCAGCGCGGTACAATTTAAGCCTGAGCAACTACGCCTTTCAAACGACATCAATGAAGTGGTAGAAGCTGCTGATTATTTGATTTTCGTCATTCCTTCAGCTTTTGTATACAGTGAATTAGAGGCGCTCAACAGTTCGCTAAGCGATAAAATTGTGTTTAGTGCCATTAAAGGTATTGTCCCTGAAAGCGGTTATATTGTTGGCAAACACTTTCACAAATACCACAATGTTCCTTACGAAAACATCGGCGTTATCTCAGGTCCCTGCCATGCTGAAGAAGTGGCCTTAGAGCGTTTATCTTACTTAACTATAGCCTGTGCCGATCAAGAAAAAGCACAAACTATGGCCAATACCTTAAGTAACCACTACATCCGCTGTAAGGTTAGCGAAGATGTTGTGGGCACCGAATATGCAGCCATGCTCAAAAATATTTACGCCATTGCTGCGGGCATGTTTCACGCCTTAGGCTACGGAGATAATTTTCAAAGTGTCTTGATGAGTAATGCCATTCGCGAAACTGAGCGGTTTATTAAAAAAATATACCACATGAACCGCAATATTAACGATTCAGCCTATTTAGGCGATTTACTGGTCACCGGTTACTCGTCGTTTAGTCGAAATCGTATGTTTGGCACCATGATAGGCAAGGGTTACACGGTTAAAAGTGCTCAGCTTGAAATGAGCATGATTGCCGAAGGTTATTACGCTACAAAAAGTGCTTACAAGCTCAATAAATCTTTAAGTGACCCTGCTGATATTCCTATTATTAAAGCGGTTTACGAAATTTTATATCAAACAGCTGACCCTAAAAAAACGCTTAACAAATTGACCAAACAGCTCGATTAAACACGATTTTACAAAGTCCTAATTTTAGGTATCTTAAGCTAATCCGAATTTGAATACACCCCTAAAATACTTAATCATTCAAATTAGCGTTTACAGTAAATATACACACCTAAATTGCTGTATTTCTGTATAAAAAACCATTATTTTTGCACTATGGAAAAAGAGACAAACAGACAGAAAAAAATAGGTCGTCTACTGCAGCACGACCTCGCTGATATTATACAGAAAGAACTCAAACGCGCCGGACAAACTCACGTTATTGTCAGTGTATCTAAGGTACGTGTAACTTCTGACTTATCTATTGCACGTGCTTACTTGAGTATTTTCCCTAATCAAGAAGCTAAAGCGGTCATGGAAAGTTTGCAAACTTACCGCTCACAACTCAAACATCAATTGGCTCAGCGCACAAAACATCAACTGCGCAAGATGCCTGAATTGAATTTATATTTAGACGATTCACTAGAGTACATTCAAGATATTGAAGAAGCACTTAAAGGAGATAAGGATCCGATAAAAAATCCGGATTTATTAGATAATCGCAAAAAGAAATAAGTGAAGTTTTCCTTATACATTGCCAAGCGCTATTTATTTTCAAAAAGCAAAAACAACGCCATCAATATCATCACCTTGATTGCTGGTGCAGGTGTTTTTGCCGGAGCTTTGGCTTTGTTTATTGTGTTATCTGGATTTTCAGGACTCAAGGCATTCAGCTTACAATTTACGAATGACATTGATCCTGATTTAACCGTTTTGCCGAGCAAAGGAAAAACAATTAGCCTCGATTCATCCAAAATAAAAGCCCTAACACACATTCAAGGCATTCAAGGTTTTTCAAAAATTATTGAAGAACGTGTGTTGCTAGATTACGAAAAACGCAAAACACCGGCTGTTATTAAGGGAGTTGACAGTACTTATAACCAAGTTACGGCTACCGATAAATCAATTGTTGCCGGGCGCTGGTTTCATCCAAATGAAAACCGTGTAGTCATGGGCAGCGGCTTAGCGCAAAAGCTATCTTTGGGCGTCAGTGGCTATGGCGATGTGCTACAACTGTTGGTTCCTAAACCCGGCACCGGATTAATCACCGACCCACGTGAGGCTTTCAATGCCGTCAATTCACTGGTGGTAGGCGTGTATAGCATTAATGAAGAGCTAGACGACAAATACGTGTTTGCTCCGCTCCAGCTAGCGCGTCAATTGCTCAACTTAAAACCAAATGAGGTTAGTGCTATCGCTTTAAAATTAAGCGAAACCGCCGAGGAAAGTGACATCAGAAAAGAAGTTAAACGTTTATTTAATCAACAAGTTGTTGTCAAAAATCGCATTCAAATGAACGATGAGCTTTACAAGATGCTCAACACTGAAAATTTAGCCGTTTATTTAATCTTTACACTGGTTATTATCATTGCGCTCTTTAATGTGGGTGGCGCTATAGTCATGGCTATTCTCGACAAGCGTGACAACATCAAAACCTTGTTTTATATGGGCGCCAACCTACGCGACTTAAAGCGTATTTTCTTTTTACAAGGTACCTTATTAACGTTTGTAGGCGGTCTTATCGGCTTACTCATCGGGGTTATCGTTATCGTTTTACAAATGCACTACAACTTGGTGATGATTACGCCTTCATTGCCTTATCCGGTTCAACTCAAAGCTGAAAATATCGCTATTGTCTTTGCCACCATCATGATTTTAGGCATTTTAGCTTCATACATTGGCTCAACACGTGTGTCTAAAACGCTTAAGTAGTTTGCAAATCTAGGGAAATCCCAAATTTTACTCACTTCCTTTTTTAAGGACTGTATTCGTATTAAAGCAAACCCGGGTAGCTTAACATAAAAAAAAACGTTTCCATAATAGTACAGAAACGCTTGTATAAGTAATTGATTACACACTCTATAAATTATACCAATTAGAATTATTTTTTAGTTCAATTTATAATATCTTTTGTAGGTATAATACCGTGGGCCATAAATTACTAGTACAATGAGACAAAGTCGAAATTGGACTAGTTAATTTATCCATACGGTATTAGAGTAGATTCATCTAATCGTCATCTAGTTTTAAGACAGCCATAAAGGCTTCTTGAGGAATTTCGACATTACCCACTTGGCGCATGCGTTTTTTACCTTGCTTTTGTTTTTCAAGCAACTTGCGTTTACGCGAAATATCACCACCATAACATTTAGCGGTTACATCTTTTCGCACGGCTTTAATGGTTTCACGGGCAATAATTTTTGCGCCTATAGCTGCTTGAATAGGAATATCAAATTGTTGACGCGGAATGAGTTTGCGCAATTTGCCGCAAATTTTCTTACCGATGTCGTAAGCATTATCTTTATGTAGTAATGCAGACAGGGCGTCGACAACCTTACCGTTGAGCAAAATATCAACCTTAACCAAGTTTGATTTGCGCATCCCTATAGGACTGTAATCAAAAGAAGCATAGCCTTTTGACACTGTTTTTAGGCGGTCATAAAAATCAAACACCACCTCAGCCAACGGCATATTAAAGGTTAACTCCACACGTTGCGGGGTCAGATAAGTTTGATTGACAATTTCGCCGCGTTTTTCAATACACAAAGTCATCACAGGCCCTACAAAATCAGCTTTAGTGATAATACTCGCTTCGATATAAGGTTCTTCAACACGATCAATGCTAGAGGGATCAGGCAAATCAGAAGGGTTATTAACCAAGATGCGATTCTCTTTTGCCTTGTGCGTGTAGGCGTGATAAGACACGTTAGGAACCGTGGTAATCACCGTCATATTAAATTCGCGTTCTAGACGCTCTTGAACAATTTCGAGGTGCAACATTCCTAAGAATCCACAGCGAAATCCAAATCCGAGTGCCGCCGAGCTCTCAGGCGTAAACACCATAGAAGCATCGTTGAGTTGCAGTTTTTCCATGGCGCCACGCAGCTCTTCATATTCATCTGTATCTACGGGATAAATTCCGGCAAATACCATAGGCTTTACATCTTCGAAACCAGAAATCGCCTTGGTTGTTGGAGTTTGAGCATCGGTAATGGTATCCCCTACTTTCACCTCGCGAGCATCTTTAATTCCGGTAATCAAATAGCCCACATCGCCGGCTTTAATTTCTTTTTTAGGCAGTTGTTTAAGCTTTAAAGTTCCCACTTCATCAGCCTCATATTCTTTTCCGGTGTTGACAAACTTAATGCGTTGCCCTTTTTTGATACTGCCGTTAAATACTCTAAAATAGGTCTCTACACCTCGAAAAGGATTATAAACCGAGTCAAAAATCAAGGCTTGCAACGGTTCGTTAGGTTCACCTTTAGGCGCTGGAATCCGCTCAACAATAGCTTTTAAAATCTCTTCAACTCCTTTTCCTGTTTTAGCACTCGCAGGAATAATATCTTCGTATTCACAACCGATAAGATCGATTAAATCATCAGCAGCTTCTTCAACATTAGCACTTGGCAAGTCGATTTTATTGAGAATAGGAATAATCTCCAAATCGTTTTCTAACGCCAAATACAGATTCGAAATTGTTTGTGCTTGGATCCCCTGAGCAGCATCCACGATTAGCAATGCCCCTTCACAGGCAGCCAGAGAGCGAGACACTTCATATGAAAAATCAACGTGTCCCGGAGTATCGATAAGGTTTAAAACATAAGTTTCGCCTTCATATTCATACTCCATCTGAATGGCATGGCTTTTAATAGTAATTCCGCGCTCGCGCTCCAAGTCCATTGTATCGAGTAATTGAGCTTGTTTTTCGCGCGCAGTTACAGAATTAGTAGCATCTAACAACCGGTCGGCCAAAGTACTTTTACCGTGGTCAATATGGGCGATGATGCAAAAATTTCGAAAGTTTTTCATAGTGTATTCCAAGTTGAAAGCCTCAGCTTGTGATTTGTGCAAATATAAAATTTTCAAACTGAATATAATAACGTGTAGCCAAGTAAACGCTTAAGAGAATTACTTTTTACACAATTCTGTCCTAAATGCTTATGTTGTTCATTTTTTACTTGAATCTAAGCATTGATGAAAAATGAACCAAAAAAAATCTAAGCTTACGAAACTTTATCTAAATTTATTGTTCAATACTAAAATCACTCAAGAACAAAGTACGCAAGGCTTTTGCAAAGGTTTCCGAAAAATGTTTAGGGCGCTACTTTTTTACGCGATTAAAGGTAATCTAAATAGATGAGCGGCAATGTTGGATAACCTATCAAAGTTTACTATCTTCGGTACTCATTTTTTAAAGCGACTTATAAGCTAAATTATTCGCAGATTTTCTATCTCCTAAAAAAACAACCTATGAAACTATCACAAGCATTAGCTGCAGAAATCAAACAAGAAGCAGAAAATACCAATCGTCTTTTTAAGTGCATTCCCGATGACAAATTTGATTGGCGTCCGCATAAAAAATCAATGACACTCAAACAGCTCGCTACCCACATTGCAGAATTAGCAAGCTGGCCTGAATTGATATTATCATCAGACGAATTAGATTTTGCCAATAACAACTTGACAAAACCAGAAGTAAATTCAACAGCTGATCTCATTGCTTTGCACAATGCCAATACTGCTGACACACTCACTAAATTAGGCCAAGCACAAGATGCTGATTTTACGCCGACTTGGACATTGCGAAACGGCGAAACCGTCTTGTTAACCTTGCCTAAACACGCGTTTATCCGGTCAATGTCTGTAAACCACCTCTATCATCACCGTGCGCAACTCGGGGTTTACTTGCGGTTGTTAGATATTCCTATTCCGGGTATGTATGGCCCTAGTGCAGACGATTTAGCTGCAGCTAAGCACTAACACTACTTTACACTCACACCATAATTACGCCCTCAATTCTTTTTGTATTGAGGGCGTAAGTTTTGCTAAGATAAAACCACTAATCCTATTCAATCACGATAAATTCAGATCTACGGTTAGCTTGATGTTGCTCTTCGGTACATGGCACTCCATTTGAACAACCGTTTACCAATTCACTTTCACCTACGCCTTCAGTTTCCAAGCGATCGGCATTAATGCCTTTATTGACTAAGTAAGCTTTGGTTGACTGCGCGCGTTTTTCAGATAGTTTTTGGTTGTAAGCATCACTACCACGACTATCTGTATGTGAACGGATTTTGAGGCGAAGTTTAGGATACTGCTTTAACACTTGATACACTTTTTCCAATTCTACCTGCGCATCAGGACGAATGTTGTATTTATCAAAGTCGAAATATATTTTAGGGATATTAAGAATTTTTGCTAAATCAACCCCTTCTCCAATCGGAATTTTATTGCGTTCGAGTTGAAAGTCTATACGCTGTTTCTTTTTACCTTCTTCAGATACTTTTTCTTCTGAATCATAACCTTCTTTAGAAGCGCGAACACGGTATTGCACATAACGATCTACTTCTATTTCATAATAACCATCGGCATTAGTAGACACTTGTCCAAAAAGTTTGTCATCTTTCAATTTATAGACTGCCACTGTTGCGTCTTGCAGTGAATCGCCTGTTTTTTTATCAGTGACATAGCCTACAATTTTGGCCATAAACACATCTTTAAGCGGCTCTCTTTCAAAAAAGGCATAGATATTACTCCTAACAATTACTGTATCATTATAACGATCGCGATCAGAACTCAAAAATCCATAGCGCGAATCAGAATTTATACCATAAGAAAAGTCGTCCGCATAGGAATTAATAGGTTTTCCTACATTGATCAAGTGTTTTCCAAAGCTGCCATCTTTATGAATATTAACTGCAAATACATCGAGTCCTCCTAAGCCGTAATGACCACTAGAAGAAAAATACAGCACACTGTCTTTAGAGATATACGGAAAGGTTTCGCGAGCAGCTGTATTAATGGTATCGCCTAAATTTACAGGTTGTCCAAACTGCCCTGTTGAATCAATTGTGACAACATACAAATCAGATTCACCATAGCCTCCCAGGCGATCGGAAGCAAAATACAATTTATTTTCTGACGGGCTCAGGGCTGGATGAGCTGTATTAAAAGAATCGCCATTAAAGGGTAATTCAACTGGTTTTTGCCATTTCCCATCTTCTTTTTTGGTGCGGTAAATTTTTAAATTTTTGTGTTTTTTATCCTTTTCACCATAGGTGTAATTATTCCGAGTAAAATAAAGGGTTTTACCATCAGCAGTGATGGCTGTTGATGATTCGTGAAATTTACTTTTGAGTTTTCCTCTTAATCTTTCAGGTTCACCTACTAGATTATTAGCCGTATCAATAGCCACTTTATAAAGCGAGAGAAAACTTAAGCCTGTCCATGGATCAAAGACATTTCTAAACGATTTAGGAATATCAGCAGAAGTAGAGGCATAAATTAAGCTACTATCAGGAGCAACCGTATGTCCAAAAGTTATTTGTGTGGTATCGTACAACTGTTCAATTGGTTTTAAATCATAGCGTCCCGAATTTTCTTCAATCAAAGCGAGATAATCAATGGCTGTTTTGTGTTTTTTATCGCCATAAACCATTTTTTGGTAGGTATTAAAATACTTTTCAGCTTCATCGGGATGCCCTGTAGAGCGCAGTGATTGTGAATAGCGCAGGTATAGCATAGGATCAGATTGATCCGGATATTTTTTAAAAAGTTTACTATACCATTTAAAGGCTTCTCCATATTTAGCGCTGTAGTAAAACGTATTGCCAACTTTAGTCAATAACTCTTCAGACTCGTAGCCGGCTTCTGCCACTTTGAGGTAAATTTCACGTGCATTAACATATTGTAACGATTGATAATCGGTATTTGCTTTATTGATTTTTTCTTTTTGAGCATAGCTAGAATTGGCACATAAAAATGCCATCAGCAAGACTAAAAATAGAGGCAAAGACGTAATTTTTTTCATGGCTTTTGAGTTATGTTATTAAAAGAAACGCGGATTAACCTTAGTCCTCCCTCGGGTTCCCAATTCAAAGCGTAAAAACACTTCGTGAGAGCCATCGTTATAATTTCCTAAATCAGTAGTACTGTAATCGTAGGCATAACCAATCATGATGTTATCACTGATTTGAAAACCAGCTAAAACACTAGCCGCTGCATCAAAGCGATAAGCCGCCCCTAAGGTAAAGCGATTCATAAATAACGCATTTAGTGATAAATCTACCGATACTGGCGCCCCCACAGTTCCTTTGAGCATCGCCGCTGGTTTGAGTTTAAAATTTGGACTAATATCAAAGATGTAACCTCCAGTTAAATAATAATGCGCTTTAGCTGTTGCTGTTGACACTTGCACATCGTCATAGTATTTTGTTTCTAATAAATTAGGTGTTGACAAGCCGATATACCAATGATCTGTATAGAGGAAAAATCCTGCACCTACAATTGGAGCGGCAAAGTTGTTGAGTTTTAAATCGTAATCGTTAGGGTTGTAAATAGTCAATTTATTCGGGTCGACATTCAGTAATGATATTCCGCCATTTACTCCAAAAGCTAACTTGAGTCCACGTTGATTGAGCTGTAAGGTATAAGACACTTTTCCGGTGATATTACTCTGCGAAGAAGGCCCTATTTTATCGCTAGTAAATCCTAATCCAACGCCTAAGCCACGAATACCTATAGGAGAATGCACGCCAAAATTCATCGTTTCGGGAGCGCCATCCAAGCCCACCCATTGGGCGCGGTATAAAGCTAAAATACTCAAAGACCCACGTGAACCAGCATAAGCCGGATTAATACTCATTTGATTATACATATATTGAGTGAATTGTGATTCTTGTTGGGCATATACAGATGAGTTCCCCAAAAGAAATACACTCCCTATCAGGAAGACGATATAATAATATGGTAATGTTGCTTTCATATTGAGGTTTTTTTTAATTTCCACTGAGATATAAATAGCCAGCTTGCTGGTGAGATTTTAAGCCTTCGCCTGAATCGTAATTATATTCTAAGATATAAAAATAAGTACCCGTTGGAAGTTGGTTCTTGTTTTTGCTAATGGTCATACGCCCACTGGACCAGCCGTCAAAGACATCGCCATTTGGTCCGTAATTATCAGTTTCAAATACTTGAACACCCCAACGGTTAAAGATCTTAACCCGTAAGTTTTGTGCACAGGTGCCCTGATTATCTATTTTAAAATAATCATTGACGCCATCGCCATTAGGGGTTACCGCATTGTACACCACAATATGACAAGGCTCCACTAAAGGCTTAACCATTGACGCCAAGGTAAAGATGCCAAAGCCTTCAACTTTTGTAGTAATCGTTTGATCGTTTAGGCTCAATGTTCCCCCTTCATCTACCCACATATTGAGTTGGTCATCCCAACGTACAATGGTTAAAGTTTCGTTTTCTACTGCGTCAAGTATAAATTGAGGCGTGGTCACATCGCGCCAAGAGAGCGTTATAAAAGCATTGTCTTCGGTAGTAGTCGTTAAATTTTCAATAGTCCAATATTCTTGATTATCAATATCTACTACGGCTTCAGAATGTAGATTCAGATCGTGTTGTAGCCCTGGATCTTCAATAAAATATTGCGCTTTAAACTGCGCATCGCGATTTTCGAGGGCCATTATACCTGCTAATCTATAGTAAGTATCATCGCCTATTGGAAAAATTAAATCATTTGCTCCCAATTTAAATACCGCTCCATTGACAAAACTAGCATCAGAAGTTGCTACAGTTGAAGCATTGCCACTAAAATAAATTTCTCCGCCATAGTTTATGTTGTCAACGACTCCTTGTACAAAGGCCGCTTCTCCACCAATATCAATTGGTGAAACCATATAAAACGGTGCAAAAGCACTACTGTTTTCAAAATGAATATTATAAAAATAACTCATTTGACTACCTGTAATAGACTGTGGGTGTGAACCTATAAAAAAGTTACTCCCCGTATCTTGAAGATAATCGTACACCCCATCGTTATTGAAGTTGCTGTAAAAATAGGCTTCACCATCATTATAGAAACTAGCCGTGCTTTGGTTGTCAAAACTTTCTAGAGTAGAAAAAATTGTCCCCTCACCCACATACAGCTCACCTGTATTAACAGTTTGAGCTCTGGTGCTAGTTAACCCCACAAGCAATAGTGCGCCAATATAAAGTAGTGTTTTCATCATACTTAACTTATTTTAATTGATTTTTACCGCAAAGGCAAAAGCAATTATGTGTTTATCTTCTTTGTTTCTAAATAGACCTAACTGCTATTTATGTAGCGTTCAGAGAAACCTTACTCAGCTGTTCAACTATCATTTCACTACAAAAACCACCGTAATAAATGAGTAAGGGTTTCCTAATCCAATAACGTCATAGGTCAACACACCATTAGCATCTACAGACAAATTATCCATAACGGTAGTATCGTAATCTGTCACATAGTAATACAAATCAGTCGCGTTAGGAACACTTGGGATTTGCGCCGGCGCTCCTGTACTACTAACGGCAGGCGTTGTAAACCGGTCAATATAAGCCTGGTACAAATCTTTTGTAAAGGTGCCCAAGGTAGAGGTATCAAACAACAAGGTAGGCATGTAAAAGAATTGCGGCATGGCAGCATTATTGCTACTTCCTGTTATCACGCGATTCCAGCGGCCGTTATACCAGTAGTAATACCCAGGAGTTACATCTGCTGCCGTAGCCGTATTAAATACCATCAAACTTTCGGCCGGAGCAGAGACAGTTGTAGCATCAGTGGTGCCGGTTAGAGTGACTCGTGGAATAAGAATACCTTTATCTGTAGCCGAAATTTCTACCTCAGCAGACGGATCGGGTGTGGGGGTACCAAACCCTACTTGTGCTTTAACCGAAATGCACATCAAAAGGAGTGCGAAGCTTAGTATTAGATTTCTCATAACGTTCAGTTTAATTTATAGTAAAAGTTAGTTGAATTTTATAGTTTATTGGTGATGTTAGGATTAGCTATCAAAAACCCTTTGCTGCTAACTTGCAAGGTCAATTCGGCCGTTGAAGAGCAAGCGCTTACTGAACTCATCGAAGCCCGAATCTTAACATCCGTATTCCTAATATCTATCGTTTGGCCATTAATTTCTACCGTTCCATAAGGCGGAATATCTAACGTCAAATCATAAGTTACAGGGTCTACTGAGCCAAACGGAATTGCCACCCAGCTAGTAGGGTCATTAGGATCTTGCATTTCCCAAACCACATTGCTTGCACTACCTCCTGTTCCCAAATCAATATCTGCATGAATTACCAAATGATCATTAGGATCTACAGCTATAGTTGGGTTATTAGGATTAAACGTTGACATAGGATCACTATTTAAAGTCACATCATAGCCATTGAGTAGTGGTGTAGGATTTACAGTAACTTCAATTTCTTGTTTCGGGCCGATGGCACAACCTTGGCGAATAGCCTGTACAAAGTAGCTATGTGTGCCTACTGGCGCATTCGTTGGGACGTCAAAATTGAAATTATCCTGCGTCGTTAGATGATTTCCATTCTCATCATAAATTTCATAAATGGTACACGGATCTTGTTGTTTAATGCTCAAGAAATCACCTTGGCAAACTTGAAAGGTGGCGTCACCCGTCGCATTTTCGACAGCCGGAATAACGGCGATGTCGTAAATACGAACTTGATCTCCCAATTGTGCTTCTACAATAGACCCATACGCAATTTGCAAGCGGTCATAGGGTTCATTATAAGAGGCTATTCTTAATTTTGATTTTCCATTACTAAAATCAAAAAGTCGTAAATCCAGTACATTTCCGCCTTGAATCGGATCACCTACAGGAGTTTC
This sequence comes from uncultured Flavobacteriaceae bacterium, assembly GCA_964451785.1. Classification (GTDB taxonomy): domain Bacteria; phylum Bacteroidota; class Bacteroidia; order Flavobacteriales; family Flavobacteriaceae; genus JAJYSO01. Next base: position 10,706 of record CAYVJG010000009.1, on the reverse strand, counting down.
TCCTAAGTAACGCTGGAATTGATAGCCTGTCAGTAAATCTAATGTCACTCCATTTTGTGTCGGATCTTCCATCAGAATTTGAAGCGAATCCGTGGGCATTACCTGATTTTTAAATTCTACGGTTAAGAAAGCCGCATTGAGTACACTGACTCCACGCACAATTACAGCTGCAGTTGAAGTGTCAGTGTCGACAGCCTCCCAAGCATCAACCACCGAAGCTGTAGCACTAGCTACTCCGAGGCCAAGGTCTTTTACGCCGTGATAAACATCTTGAATATACGGTTTTGCCCCAGTGGTTACCGGACCGCAAACTGGAACACCCGGTTCTTCATAATAGACTTCAAACACTTTGGCATTTTGCGCCACACTGAGTAACGCACCTTGTGAAATACGAATTCCGGTATATGGTTGTGGATTTCCTAAAATATCCGTTGGAATAAAGGTATAAGACACTACATTATCAGCTACTAACAAATCGAGCAGACCACCTTGCACAGATTGAATCACGCCTATATCTAAGCTATTAGTACCAATACCGACAACCGAGAGGCCTCCGGCAAGCATTAGTCCGCTATATTCTTTACCGAGTTTAATAGTTACCGGTGTTCCTGCCGGCACGGTGTGATCAAAATAAATATTTTGCCAAGTGGTTCCAATGCCCAATAAGCCGACTCCTGTAGTTATGGTAGAGTGTGTAGCTGGGTCGCCATCAACTGCTAAATTTTGATCGGACACCCCGCCGGTGATGATAGAACCCCAACTAGAGGAAGTCGCATAAACGCGTTTCATCGGTTGTGGACAAGCTGTTGGGTCATAGACGTTAACACGGAAGGCTTTATAAACCGAGCAGCCCCCATTTTCTGCCACGAGATAAAAGGTACGCACTCCTGCAGAATTATAACTTGTCGGTAAACTTAATGGGGTAACCACATTTTGCTGATCGTCATACCAAGTCAATGTAGCAGATGCCGGAGACACCGTAATTGAATCGACTACAGTTTGCCAAGTAATGGTTGAATCAACACCCACCGTGAGCATATCACCATCGTGGAATGTAATTTCAGGCAATGGATTAACCGTTACTTGCACGGCACTTGATTGTTCACTCGGGCAAGCCATCGAATTGTCTATCACTTGCACCGTATAATTACCAGGTTGGTTTACTACCAATGAATCATTGTCATAATATTGAACTACGCCACCTACTGTATCAATAGCAATAGCTGTCCCGTCGTGATACCAACGGTAAGCATCGGCCACCGCAGAGGTCGACAAGGTATCCATTTGTCCTTCACATAATACAATTGGTGTACTTTGATCTAGACTCGGGGTTGTTGGTCGTGGATTGACTGTAATGCTTACCGGTGCAGAAGCCGCACTAGCACAGCCGGTGCTACTCACGGCTACAGCCGTATAGTTACCAGCATCGGTGACTTGAATCGTATCATTTGTAGCACCTGAAATTACGACGCCGTCTTTGTACCATTCAAACGTAGCATTAGTATTCGCCGGATTAGTTGTTCCTAAAGTAGCCACAAGACTGAGGCTCTCTCCGGTACATAGTTGCGTCATGTTGCCCACTGCTGAAACCGAAGGCACATCAGGTAATGGGTTAACCGTTACCGTTATGGTGGCTGGGGTAGCATTGACACAATACCCATCAGCCTCTAAAGTGACATAATAAGTTGTTGTGGTTGACAAAGAATCTGATAAGATTGCCCCAACCACTGGCACATCGGATAAATCTGCTGTTTTATACCAGTTAAACACCGGATTCGTCAAGGTTGCCGTTCCGGTATAACTTGCCGTTATAGTAAAATCTTCATCAGCACAAACTGTAAAGTCAGTGCCTAAATCAATGTCAGCAGCACTAATAGGTATACAAGAAGTCGGTAGTTTATCGGTAGCCGATTCGGTGACATCAGCGGTGTTATCACTGTTGCGATAGGTAATATCAGCCGTATTGACAATATTGGCATTGGCATCCAAATTAGTTGGATTGATATTAGCCACGTCAGCCGTTATCGTAATGGCTTCTGTAGCACCAACGGCAACAGATGGCAGCGTATAACTAAAGGTATTTCCGGTGAATACGCCGGTTAACGGACTGCCTTGATAGCTTGCACTAAGATTTGTATAAGCAGCCGATAAGACATCTTCTACTAAGACATTCGTCAATTCTTCATTACCTGTATTCTTAACGGTAATGGTATAAGTGACTTGATCGCCAACTTGCACCTGACCAGGAGTTGCAGAGTTGGAGGTTCCGTTTTTAGCTACTGTAATATCGTGTACCGGGGTCACGTCAATCACCGTACCCGGAGGCACTGTAGTATCCGGATCTGTCGGATTGGTATTATCTGTCGGCGGATAAGATTCGGTTGGATTAGGCGCATTTGGATCAGGTTGCGCAGTGGCAATATTTTCCAGTTCCGCAATCCCCGTTAAATCTTGGTCAACAGTCGCCGTAAACGTCAATGGTCCGGCAGTGGCGCCCACCGTCAAATTAGCCACGGTAAAGCTCACCGTACCGGCATTAAAGCTTCCCCCAGAAACATAGGTCATCCCGGCCGGCAAGGCATCAGAAATCACTAAATTAGTCAAGTCTTGGTTTCCGGTATTGCGGACATACACATGGTAATTCACCGTTTCACCTCCTGATACTGTGGTGATGGTGTTGTCACCATTCACATCATAGGCCTTCCACAGCACCACAGATTGTATTGGGGTTACTGGAATATCCGTTCCTGTAGGTCCACTTTCATCAGGATCTGTTGGGTTGGTATTATCTAGTGGCGGATAGGTTTCGGTGCCTGGATCACTAGCATTGCGTTTTACTAAGGCCACGTTAGAAATAGTATCAACTCCAGTTAAATTATCATCTACCTGTACGGTAAAGGTTTGGGTCACCGTTTGACCGACCAAGACATTAATATTATCAAAGGTCACTGTTCCACTGGTGTTGGTGCCGCCAGAGACATAGGTAGTGGATTGTGGTAGTGGATCTTCAATTTGCATCCCGGTTAAATCGATGCCACCCGTATTTTGAATATGAATGGTATACGCTACATTCTCACCACCTTCAACGGTTGATAAGCTCGGGTTGCCATCAATTTCATAAGATTTCCAAGTCACAAATTGTGGGCTGCCCAAGGCATAGCAGCGTTGAACTTTATACAAGTGTAAGGCCGGCAAGAGACTGGCATCAACCAAAGCTGTACTGAGGCCGACAGAAATACGGTCGTATTGCGCATCTGGTTGGAAAGGTACCTGTATATGTTGCCCATTAGAAATTTGATTCAGCACGTTTACCCCGTTGATAATACCATTTTGCCAATCTAAGGTATCTACAGGAGTGTCGCCATTGTAAGCAATCACTTCAATGCCGCCAAGTACGTTAAGATTTAACGCACCTCCTTGTGTATCAAAATCAATCAGCACCACATCATTCACCGCAGAAAGGGTGTTAAAATAAATCCACTGCTTGGCACTAGCTAGTACTCCGGCAGTTCCTATACTAATTTCAGAATAGTTTGTGGTATTGTTATCAATCGCATTGGCCGCATTTTTAACACCTGATGAGCCCAAACCTGAAGTTCCAAGATTAAGTCCGCCATATTCAAACGAAGTGGCAAAAGCCGACAAACAACTGTCAGTGCTTAGCTCTGTACACATGCCATAAACATTCATGGTGTTCGGTTGTGCTAATAGCCCTAAGGCAGAATTAGTATGATCTGTAATGCGAATGGCATTGTACGCTTGTGTTGGCGTCACAGCAATATAATAGCGACCGAGTTGATCCTGTACAATACGCATATGACTCGCTCCTCCGGTTGCTGCTTGATCGCTACTAGCGGAGGCAATTGTTGTTGAACCAGTGACTGCGCCGTTAGCGTCATAGGTATTCATCTTCACATCCACCTCAAAATAATGATCACCTAAAACAAGCCCATTGAGTAAATCGGAGCTAATATCACCCAAGGTTCCGCTGAGCAAGGCATCTAAAATATTCGGATCAAAGTCGATGCGAATGTAAGAAGTGGTTCCGGCAGACATGGTAGTTCCCATGGGATAACTCATTTCGACATAGCCTTCATATTTATTGCCTAAACCGAGTAAAGCTCCGGCACCTGATTTCAAAGTAGCATAACTGTCAAAATCATTATCAAAGAGATTTTGTACATCATCTGCATTTTTAGAATCCACCAAGAAGGTAGAACAAGACGGCAATTCAAAAGGCGATGGGGTTATAGACAGTGGACAGGTAGTTCCATAACGTTGTATGCTGTAAACACGCAAAGGAGAAGCCGCCACGTTGAGTTGAAGCGTCGAAGCTGCACCAATATCCACCCGGTCAAAAGTGGCTGTCGGCACGTATTTCAACTCTACAATCCCACCAGAATTAAACAAGGCTAAAAGTCCTAGGTTATTGATTAATCCATCTTGTAATGTATAAGAATTAACGAGTTGTGTGCCGTTATAAAAGTTAATTTCGTAAGCCCCCAAAACATCTAAACTCAAGGTAGAACTAGGCTCAATCATCATTCTAATGGCAACTGTGTCATTGACCTGAGAAGGTTTATTAAAGTAAATGGATTGGTACACGCTTGCGGCCACTCCGGCAACCCCTAAGTTAATTTCAGAATAGCTGGATGAGTTGCCATCAATGGCGCGATCGGGATTGGTGACGCCTACATTAGAAATGTTTCCAGCCGATAAATTCAAACCATTACCATAATAGGCGGTAAAGTTAGCCGGGAAACACGGATCTGTTCCAATCTCGAAACAGGCGTCATACACATCTAAGGCAGACTTTGTTCCCGTAGGCAAGACAGCCGTTACATGGTTAGAAATTTTAATTTTATCGTAGGCTTGATTCGGTTGTATCGCGAGGTAATAACGGCCTATTTCGTCTTGCACAACTGAAACACGACCGTTGGCGTTGCCGGCAAAAGCATCCGAACTTTGGGCATCGAGTATAGGCGTGGTATTGGTGCCATTATAAACTTGAACCTGAATGTATTGATTGCCCAGTAAAAGGTTACCTGCCAAGTCAGCTACGGCTTTCCCCAGGCTACCGCCTAGGAGTTTATCGAGCACTTGGTCGTCATAATTAATGCGGATGTAAGTGATTTGTCCGGCAGTGCGACTTCCCATATCAAAGGTGATATAGCCCGCTGTTGGCCCATTGACCAACAAACTTCCGGCATCGGCAAAAATGGTGGCATAAGATTCGTTATTGCCATCCGCGGCACGTTGCGCATAATCGACATTGTCAAAATCGATGAGACTTGATGAACAAGAGGACTCATCAAATGGATTTGTAGAAGCCGTTGCTAAAGGTCGAATATTCGGGTTGGCACAACCATCAGCACTGTTATAACGTTGAACGTTGTAGATTTTAACTGCAGACCCGGCTAAACCAAGACCCACGGGTGAATTTAAGCGTACTTCCATACGATCAAATGTACGTCCCGGCACAAAACCAACTGTCACAGGTTGCCCAGTATTCAATAAATTTAAGGCATCTGTATTGTTGAGTAAGCTTCCTTGAAGCGAGCGGTTATACACCACAGAATTACCATCATACAAAATAACTTGGATGGCACCCAACAAATCTGTATTAATAACTCCGCCAGAGCCTAAGCTTATTTTTAAATTAACAGAACTCGTGTTTGCTGAAGTTGACGGGAAGTAGAAATACTGTGAAAGCGTAGCACCGACATTAACGTTTAATAATGTTGGGGCTTTTAAATTTGAAAATGTGGTTGTATCATTATCAATAGCGTTTCCTAGATTTTGATTGCCTAAATCGAGTAAACTCACATCTAAACCGCCGCCATCAAAAGAAGTGGCAAGTGGTCTGCCGCAATCTAATGTTGCAGCTTGGTCGTAATAAAAGGCATTATAAACATCTAACTTCACATCTCCAGTTAACGCTCCTACCACCGTTACCATTTGATTAGTTATTCGGATACGGTCATAATCTTGATCAGGTTTTATAGCGAGGTAATACGCGCCATCACCAGTAGTCAATAATTTTACGCGATCTGTACCAAATCCCTGTGTACTAGTTCTAGACAAAATAGACGTTGCCCCCATTCGAGCATCAATGATAATTTCCTGCTTACCAAGTAAGAGAGACCCTAAAACATCTCCTAAAGCTCCTCCTAATCCCCCTCCAAGTAGAAGACTAAGAATATCACTATCATCATTTATACGTACATAAGACCATGAATCAGCCGGACGTGTTGTTGCAAATTTTAATTCAATAACTCCCTTATACCCTCCTAATCCCAACAGAGCCCCGGGATTTGTTAATAGTCGAGCATAGGTATTATCATCGACTAAAGCATTATTCGGGTTTTCAACCGTTGGATTAGGATTAAGGAGTCCTTTATTTCCACTAGTATAGGTTACTTGGTCGGCCAAAATTTTATTCTGCCCAAAGCTATTCGCACTAAAGCTGAGGAAAATCAATAGGAGCAGTCCGCCGCACCACTTTTGCAGTGGCCGCCTAGTGTTTAAATGAATATGTTGTGATATAAAATGATCCATAGTTTCTTGTTTTGATTGGAGGTTAAGAAAGTTGAGGCGTAGCGGAAACGACCGTTCATTCCCGCCACAAGATTCACTTTCTTTTATGGAGTCGTATAAGTCACCACAACATCATAGGTACCTACCGGTAAGACTTTATAGAAATCACCTATACCTATGTTAAAGGTCACTTGGGTTCCTGATACCACAATATCAGTTACAGCATCGGTGATCACCTTTCCGTTTTGATAAAGCGTAATAGAAACCACATCAGTTGGCGCATTGGCCAAAGTCACCCCCGTAGTCACTGCAGAAGGCGTGGTTTGGATATCAGTTGTTGTTGTTTCTACTATAATTAGCTGTCCACTATAGGTCGCTGTCTTACTCACCAAGCTGTCAATAGCCGTTTGTACATCATCAGCTACCAGTCCGCTTTTGGTATTGTCATAAATAGAGAGTTCTGCTAGAGTTGAATCGATTTCGGTAACCGTGCCATCTACGGCTGTGTGGGTATATGTCCCGTCGTTATTATCTTTAAGAATATCTGTTCCACCGGCTGTGAGTTCCCAACTGTTAGTAACCGTATTATAGGTGTAAATATCGCCGGTACTTTTATCAACATAAATATCGCCCGGGTTTCCTGGTTGTGACGGAATGCCATCACCAACTTGTGCCGTTTTAAAACTTGTGGTTGTGCCATCTTCACTGGTGTAGGTGTAGGTGCTGTCCGGATTTTGGACTAAAGTCGTGATCGTTTCATTGCCTTGTATGATACTGACAATGCTATCATTGAATCGATTGTTGGTTACGAGTGAATCAATGAAAGTCGGATTTTTAGCAATTTCAGATACCGCTAACTGTACATTATTTCCATCGGAATCAATTACTGTAAGACTGTCGTTTTGTATAACAAAACTGGTATTCACTGTATTGAATTCACTCCAATCAATAGGTTTTTTTACCCCAGCATCGTCAATGTAGTAGAATTTCTTTTCTGAAGAATTGTAATACACATTTCCATAAACGCTATCAAGTTGGTTGATAATCTCTTGATAAATATCGCCTTGGTTGCTGATATTTGTCACCACATCGGCAGGGATGTCTATTATCGTCGTGTCGCCAGCTACACTAATGTGGGTGTAGGTGCCGTCGTTGTTATTTGCTAAGCTATCCGTTCCACCAGCTGTGAGTTCCCAACTGTTTGTGGTCGTATTATAGGTGTAAATATCACCTGTACTTTTATCAACATAAATATCGCCCGGGTTTCCTGGTTGTGACGGAATGCCATCACCAACTTGTGCCGTTTTAAAGTCTGTCGTTGTACCGTCTTCACTGGTATAAGTGTAGGTGCTGTCCGGATTTTGAACTAAAGTCGTGATCGTTTCATTGCCTTGTATGATACTGACAATACTGTCATTAAATCGGTTATTGGTCACCAATGAATCAATAAAAGTCGGATTTTTAGCGATTTCAGATACCGCTAACTGCACATTATTTCCATCGGAATCGATTACTGTAAGACTGTCGTTTTGTATAACAAAACTGGTATTCACCGTGTTAAATTCACTCCAATCAATAGGTTGTTTTACCCCAGCATCATCAATGTAGTAGAATTTCTTTTCTGAAGAATTGTAATACACATTTCCATAAACGCTATCAAGTTGGTTGATAATCTCTTGGTAAATATCGCCTTGGTTGCTGATATTTGTCACCACATCGGCAGGGATGTCTATTGTGACAATATCTCCGTCTACTGTAACATGCGTATAAATACCATTGGTATCAGAATATAAAGTGTCACTCATTGTTGACAAGGTATTAGTGCGATTAACCAAGCTATCTATAGCTTCTTGAACATTCGTTACATCTAAGCCACTTGTACTGTTGTCATAAATTGCAAAATCGGCATCTGTACTGTCGATGATGGTGGTTGTGCCATCTACCGCTATATGTGTATAAGTGCCGTCGTTGTTGTAAAACAAGGTGTCGGATTTAGCATTTATTACACTGTCGATAACGGTATAAACATCGCCTCCATTTTGGATATTGGTCACCACATCGCTAATCACATCTATGTCTACAGGTGTGCCATCGCCATTGTCATAAGTGTAAGTTCCGTCGGGATTCTTTGTCAAATCACCTTTGCTTACTGTTCCTAAACCTGTTCCATCTGAGGATTTTAGGGTTACTGTACCATTATTATTATCTACTAAACTCACGCCAGACCCCGATGATATACTGTCCAAAATTTCATCAATGGCTCCTTGAACATCTGTTGAAGTCAAGCCACTTGTACTGTTATCATAAATTGCAAAATCAGCATCCGTACTGTCGATGATGGTGGTTGCGCCATCTACCGCTATATGTGTATAAGTGCCGTCGTTGTTGTAAAACAAAGTGTCGGATTTAGCATTTATTACACTGTCGATAACGGTATAAACATCGCCTTCATTTTGAATGTTTGTTACCACGTCTTCAACAACGTTAAAAGTCACACCTGTTCCAATAACAACTCCTGTATCGTCTATATCTGCTTCGCTAAAATAAGTATAAGAACCACCGCCGTTATCTTGTAATACAGTCACCTTTTCGTTAGTGTCGATTAGGTTTAAGATTTCATTATAAATAGCGCCTTCATTTTGGATATTAGTGACCACTTCAGCTGGCACGTCAATAGTTGCAGTATCTCCAACTTCATTGATGTAATAAAAAACACCTTCATTATTAATATCTTCTATCAGTGTAGTCACTGTTTCGTCTCCAATAGTAATCAAACGTTGCCATTGGCTGTCATACCAATAATAATATCCCGGAGTAACATCGCCGGCAGTAGCTGTATTAAAGATTAAAAGGCTATTGACATTTCCATTAGCTATGGTTGTATTATCGGTTGTACTCGTTAAGGCTACGCGCGGAATGAGAATACCACGATCTGACGATACAATTTCTAATTGGGCTGAAGGATTAGGTTGCGGCGTACCTATACCTACCTGTGCATATGTTTGTGCTACAGAAAAAAAGGCCACTAAAAACACATAAAGTAGTAATTGTTTTTTCATAATCATGACGTGTTTATACTATTAAAAAAATAAACCCCTCTCAAAACGTTTTAAGATAAGGCTAACAAAAATTGTATTAACAAATTTAAAATAATAATCAGGCTGCATAAAAGACCAAAAACAGCATAGATTGCTTAAATTCTATAATATAAGCAGTCAATTCTACAATTTGAGTAGTTCATTCCATAATATGATATCTTCTATTACGCAGCTTTCGCAATAAAATTTATCTAAAAACAAAAAAATCACATAATAAATCATCTAATTAACCCCTAAGTAGTTGTAATTATTTTTAAAACATCATTTTAACAATTATGAAAAGTAAATTGTAGAAAAAAAGTTGATCTATGTTATATCAATAGATCAACTTATACAGGTAAATCTGACAGGTTTATATCCTAGAGTGTCTTCAAATCTGTCAGATTTTTACAAGCTTGGCACAAGGAAAACAAAAGCTATTTTTTTAAACCTATAGCAGGCTTGCCGAAGTTATCCCAAGTAGAATTATTTTTTAGCCCGATTTATACTATTTTTTGTAGGTATAATACCGTGGAAGCATAAATTACTAGCACAATGAGGCTACTGTTGGACTTGGACTATATAATTTGTCTACACAGTATTACTGAGCAACTTCTACAGCTATTAATTTAAGGTATTGAGAAGGTGAGATCCCCATAATGCGTTTAAAGTGAATTGAAAATGTGTTATAGGAAGAAAAACCAGCTTCTTCAGCGAGGTAGGTTAATTTATATTGTCTATAATTGAGATCGTTCTGCAATTTATCTACTACAAACTCTACGCGCAAATCATTGATGTAAGTAGAGTAATCCTTATTAATATGCTGCTTTAAATAACAACGCAAGTATTTTGAGTTAGTTTCCAAACGCTCTACAAACTTAGAAAAGGACATCTGCTTATCAAGAAAAGCTTGTTCCTCTTCAAAAGCTTCAAATTTCTGACGTAATTGGTCACAATTTCTAGCAGACAACTCTCCCTTTTGATAGTTGAACTTTTTTATAGAGAGTTTCCGCTTTATTTTCCACATTTTTATTTTATGGTTCTACCATTATTTGTGTGGGTAAAGATTTAGTCTCCCATGAAAAAATAGGA
>CAYVJG010000008.1:4402-93137 GCA_964451785.1 uncultured Flavobacteriaceae bacterium | reverse complement strand
GATTTGTAATTTTAACAGGAAGATTGGTCCATTTTGAATGTCACTTCCGTATAAAGCCTAAGAAACTTCTTTTTCCGTAGTTTAGTGAAAAGCCCTTTTATCTGTGGATTAGCTTGATAAAAAGGGCTTTGTGATGCATATTATACAATGCGATTAAATCGGTTTAACTTGCTCTAAGAACCAAGATTTAACTTCTCCTTCGAGTAAATCACCTAGTTTTTCGGCACAAGTTTGATGATAGGTGTTGAGCCAATCAATTTCTTCAGAGCTGAGTAAATCTTTAATAATCGGCTCAGTCATAAATGGACATAGGGTAAGCGTTTCAAACGCATAAAAATTGTTCCATTCAGTGGTTTTATCTGCTTTGACTACCATTAAATTTTCGTGGCGGATGCCGTACTGGTTTTCGATGTAGTACCCAGGTTCATTTGACAAAATCATGCCGGGTTGTAGGACAATTGCATTTTCTTCCTTGCGAATGCTTTGTGGGCCTTCGTGTACATTTAAGAAGCTGCCGACGCCATGACCGGTGCCATGATTGAAATCTTTGCCTTCTCGCCAGAGGGGTAAACGCGCTAAAACATCAAGCTGAGAGCCGCGTGTTCCTTTGGGAAATTGCGCCATTGATAATTGAATCATTCCTTTAAGTACAATTGTATAATCGTGTTTAAACGAATCACTTACTTTTCCTAAAGGAAAGGTTCTTGTGATGTCAGTCGTTCCTTCAATATACTGTCCACCTGAGTCTACCAAAATGCTACTGTCGTTAGTAACCTGAGCCGCTGTTTCCGGTTTTGCAGAATAGTGAATAATGGCGCCATTACCTTTAAATCCGACAATACTACCAAAACTTTCACCTACAAAATTTCTGCCTTCAGCTCTGAAATTGCGCAGTTTTTCGCCGATGCCGTATTCGTTTAATTCTTCTTTGCCGGCAGTTTTGGTCAGCCAGTGAATAAACTTGACCATAGCTACACCATCGCGCAACATGGCCTCGCGTGTACCTTTGAGTTCAGTATCGTTTTTAATGGCTTTCATCAAATTGCCGGGAACAGACCCTTCAATGAGCTGATTAGTTGATTTAACAGCCTCAAAAATAGCTTGATTACTTTGCGGCGATAGCAGAATGCATTGGTCTTTTAACTGTTTTAAAAAAGGTAGGAAATTAGCGTATGCACTAAGTTCTACTTGCGCTTCTGCCAGTTGTTTTTTCGCATCATCAGTAAGTTTGTCTTCATCGACAAAGAGTATTGCTCGATCGGTTGTCATATAAATGTAACCTAAAAACACTGGATTACACTCTACATCACTACCGCGCAGGTTTAGTGTCCAAGCGACATCGTCTAAACTAGAAATAATATGCGCTGTGGCTCCTTTTTTGGCCAATTTTTGACGAATAGCGCTTAGCTTATCGATTGTGTTTTGTCCTGAGCGACTAATGGGTTGTGTAAAAACTTCATTTTTAACTGGTTCACCGCGCTCTGTCCAGAGTTCATTGAGTAAAGGTGAATCGATAATTTGACGTTGAGCCTTGGTTAATTTTAAATTTAAATCGTTCCAATTGGCGTGAGCAGTAGCTAAAGCATTAACGGCAATTTTAGCGCCAGGCTGCGTTTCAGAAATAATCCAGTCGATATAATTGATGGTCCCTTCAATACGGTCTTTAAACAAGTCGATCCCGGAGTCTTTGAGCTCAGTATTTGCTTGCGTAAAATAACGACCATCAGTCCATAATCCGGCATTTTTTTGAGTGACAACTACAAATCCTGCAGAGCCGGTAAAGCCAGATAGCCATTGGCGTTCCTGCCATTCTGTAGGAAGGTATTCACTCATGTGTGGATCGGCAGAATAAACGATAAAAGCTGAAATATCGCGTTGCTGCATCAGTTGACGCAATGCAGCTACTTTTTCATTAGGGGTCATAAGCATTTTATTTTGTGCCTTAAATGTAAGCTTTGTGTAGCAGAATGACGAAGGAAAAGTTGTTTTTTAGAAAGCAAATAGACGAGTGAGTACTCGTCTATTTTAATATTGTAATGTATTGATATGTAGCTATTTGCTGTATAACACACCGTCTAGGGTGTCAAATTGCAATTTGTTATGTTCGTCTAAATAATAAGAAATAATGCAGTTGCCCCAATAGACACCGTCAGTAAATTCGGCCATCACCCAACGGTTATTGAGCACTTTAACGCGATTAATACGCATTTTGCCTTTCATGCCACTATAAGGTACGAGGGGGTTGTCGGCATCAACCGAATTTTGAGCGATGATTTTAGATTCGATTTTAGCAATAATTGAATCGACTGAAATGCCCTGATTTTCAAAAAATTCACGAGAATGACTATTGCTGCGCAAGCTAAATCCTCGATTTTCATCAAAAGGAGAGTTGTTTTGTGTAGAAGCGAGTTGTGCTTTGAGGGAGTCGACTTCTTCAGTTAAATTGTGTACTAATTTTTCTTGCTCCTTGACATAACGTTTAGAGTTCATAAATTGGTACACATTGTACAAAAAGGCAAATAAAAAGAGGTAGAGAAAAACGCGAGCTTTCATTAGAGTTCTATTTTTAAATTATCGTAAGCCAAATGGACATTGTCAGGAAGTTGTTGTTCAACTTCTTGATGAAATCCTAGCAGGTGGCTAATATGCGTAAAATAAGTGACTTCAGGATTTATTTTTTTCACAAAATCTAAGGCTTCTTCTAAATTAAAATGCGAGTGATGCGGTTCATTTCGCAAGGCGTTAATAACGAGCACACGCGTACCTTGAAGTTTAGCAATTTGACTATCGTCAATTGTTTTAGCATCAGTTATGTACGTCAAATCACCAAATCTATAACCAAAAATTGGGAGTTTGCCGTGCAGCACTTCAATAGGACTAACTAGGCAGTTTCCGAGGTAGAAAGAAGAGCCTGTTAAAAGGTGTGTTTTGACGGATGGCGCACCAGGGTATTTGTTGTGTGTTTGAAAAACGTAAGCAAACCGTTCTTGTAGTGCTTTTAAAACACGCGGATGCGCATAGATAGGTACATCACCTTGCTTGAAATAAAAAGGGCGGATGTCATCAAAACCAATCAGGTGATCAGTGTGTTCATGTGTAAATATAATGCCATCAATTCGATCAACCTTATTAGCGAGCATTTGTTGTCTAAAATCAGGGCCACAATCAATAATATAGCGATAATTATCCCATTCAATCATAGCGGAAGTTCGTAATCGCTTATCTTTGAGGTCGTTGCTTAAACACACCGGATGCTGACTGCCGATAACAGGAATGCCTTGAGAAGTTCCAGTACCTAAAAATGTAATTTTCACATCTAAACTTTGTCACAAAAGTAATTATATTTTTTGGGTTAACAGGGTTATTTGTATTTTTGACTACCATAAAATTCCTTAATTAAATCATTCCCTATGTCAATCAGTATAATGGGCGATAGAGATTTTGATGATGTTCCTTCAACAGAACATAAAGCTCTACGTATAAACCTCAATAAAAGTATTTTTGGAACCTTTTCTGAAATCGGTGCAGGTCAAGAAACCGTGCGAAATTTCTTTACCGCCGGGGGAGCTTCGCGCACAATAGGAAAAGCTATGAGTGCTTATGGCAAAGAGTTTAGCGATGCCATTTATGGTCCAGAAGAAGATGGGCGGTATGTTTCTGAATCGCGTTTGCGCAAAATGTTATCTTATGAGCTCGATTTGCTCGAAAAGCGTATTGACAAAGCAACTCATCCTAATAAATTGTTTTTTAGTTTTGCCAATACCGTGGCTACAATTGATTATTCAAAAAAGTATAAAGGTCACGGTTGGGTAGGCTTGCGCTATCAAACTAAGCCTGATGAAGATTATAGTGAAATTATATTGCATGTTCGCTTTCATGAAAATACCGCGCGCTATCAGCAAAATACCTTAGGGACACTGGGGGTAAATTTGATTTATTACGCCTATTATCACTTTGATTCTCCACGCGTGATATTGCGTCATCTTTATGATCATATCGATAAGGATTTATTAGAAATAGACACTATTAACTTTTCAGGACCTTGTTTTAAAAGGGTTGATAACCGCTTGATGAGTTTACAATTGGTGAAAAATGGAATGACTAATGCTGTGATGTTTGCTCCTGATGGGCGTAACGTTTTACCGGCAGATGAGTTGTACAATAAAAATGTTTTGGCGTTACGCGGCCGGTTTAGACCGGTAACTAAAGTGAATATGGAAATTTACGAACGCTCTCGTGATTTGTTTTTACAAGAAGAAGGCGTGAATGCTGACAATACAATTTCACTCTTTGAAATGACGCTTTACGATTTGACAGATGACGGGCAGATTGATGAAGAAGATTTTATGTATCGCGCTGAATTGTTGTGTGCGATGGGCGAAACTGTAATGATTTCTAATTTTAAAGAATATTATAAGCTAGTAGAGTATCTGGATCGTTATTCAAAACAGAAAAAAGGCTTGGCCATGGGAGCTAATAACTTGATGTATATATTTGATGATCAGTTTTATCAAGATTTAAAAGGAGGAACTTTAGAAGCTTTTGGAAAATTGTTTACCGATGATTTAAAAGTGTACCTCTATCCATTTAAAGATCGTGATACTGGTGAAATTACCAACAGTAATACCCTGAAGGTCAAAAAGGAAATGCACGAGTTATACAAGTATTTTAAACACAACGATAAACTGGTGGATATTAAAAAGTTTCATCCTGAATATTTAGATATCTATTCACATGAAGTTTTAGAAATGATAGAGCAAGGTGAAGAAGGCTGGGAAGAGAAACTGCCTGAAGATGTTGCTAAATTGATCAAAGAGAAAAAGCTATTTCACTGTTAATAGAAGGTCCATTTGTTTGAGAATTGAATTTATCGTACAAAAACAAAAGCTTGAGAAGTTAATTTCTCAAGCTTTTGTTTTTTATAAATTAATTGTCCTCTTTTTAAAAGAATTAGAGCCATTCAATTAACCTTGGATCACTTTAGTTGTACCACCGCCATCAAGGGTTAAGTCAACCGGAGTATTGGTTTTCCAAGAGCCTCTGGTAAAGTCAGGAATATCTAAGGTTTTAGCTCTGTTAGCTACAGAAAGACCGCTTAATGGATAGATACAACTCCATGATGCCGCATCGTAAACATCTTGATCTAAAGGAAGTCCGTTGCGCAAGCAGTCAATGACTCGCCATGACATCATAAAGTCCATACCGCCGTGACCACCTACTTTTTTGGCCATTTCGCCAACTTTTTTAACGATAGGTAACTCGTATTTCTTTTCAACCTCTTTCATTTCTTTTTCGTTAAGCCAGTGGTGGCCGCCATTAGAAATTTTTCCAGGAAGAGGGTATTTAAGAGCAGTTCCTTCGGTTCCAATTACTTTATGAATACGCGAATACACATTAGGAGAAGTGACATCGTGTTCAATCATGATTGTACGACCGTTATTAGTACGCACCGTTGTGACATTCATATTGCCTCTAAACTGAGCGCCTACATAAGGAGCGTAAAAGCTGTCTTTTGCGGCAAACTCTTGTGCGCGTTTGCCCATCATAAAGTCATTGGTAGAAATAGAAACGAGGTAATCCATTTTGTCACCACGGTTAATATCCATGATTTGGCAGATAGGACCTAAACCATGGGTAGGGTATAAGTTTCCGTTATGGCGTGTGTTTTCGCGTAAACGCCACATACCGTAATAACCATCTTTATTAAAGTTTAAGTCGTATAAGTTGTGGTTATAAGCACCTTCACCGTGAACAACTTCACCAAAATAACCTTGGCGAGCCATGTTTAGGGTTAAGAGTTCAAAGAAATCATAGCAGCAATTTTCCATCATCATGCAGTGTTTCTTTGTTCTTTCAGAAGTTTCAACAACTTGCCATGTTTCTTCTAAAGTTAAGGCAATAGGCACCTCACAGCATACATGTATGCCGGCTTCCATGGCGTATAAAGCCATAGGTGCATGTAGTGCCCAAGGGGTAGAAATGACCACTAAATCTAGATCGCCGCTGTCACACATGCGTTTCCAAGCATCAGCTGATTCAGTATATACTTTTGGTTTATGCCCAGCATCTTTGGCAATTTTATAGCCGTTTTCAGCTTGTTCTTTGCGGATGTCACAAACGCCTTTAATTTCTACACCTTCTAGTTTGGTCATAGCCATTAGGTGTGTAGGACCACGCATACCCAAACCGATAAATCCAACACGGACTTTATTTAATTTAGGAGCTGCGTAACCACACATATTAAAGTGTTGTGATTCAGTAGATTTGGATTTAAAGAGATTTAAATCTTGTTCTGTTTTAGTGTTCATTTGTGCCATTGCTGGCATGCCAATTCCTAGACCAAGACCAGCAATACCAATCTGCTTTAGGAAATCTCTACGTTTGTTACTCATAAGTGTTGATTATAATTATTTTGAGGAGATATTTTACTAATTGTGTGTGTGTTTTCTTTACGCAATGCAAAATATGAATTTTTTGTTACCTAGCAAATTATGTAAATTTTTATTTTAGTATTATTACTCCTACTTCTGACAATTAAAGCTAAAATTTATTCAATTGAAATTTAGATGTATTTGGGTATAAAATCTTTTGAAATCTATTAAACTAGTATTTGTAACTTATATGTGTTTGATTATTAAACTATTTAACCATTTTGATTATCTAAAATAAAGCTTAGTAATATGTCATGTTTTTTAAAATACGTATTTTGTTTTTCATTAATATTAAATTTATTTTTAACAAATTAAAATTCTTTAGGGTATTATTGTTGTAAAATTTAGACTTAAGATTGACTTTGTTTGTAGTAAATTCAAATTTAGCTATCCACTATATTTAACTTAGAACCAGAATTTTAAAAGTAGTTTCAAAAAAAAAATCGTATAATACAACAACAGACTGTGGTCTAGACAATTCGAATGAAGGTGAATGAGTTAGGCAACTTTGAAAACTTAAAATAATAAATTTAAGATAGAGGAATACAAACCGGAACGTCATAACTAGCAAATAAACATCAATCACTATAAGTTTCTTTATCAGGGAATTAGTGTGTAGAATGGTGGCCGAGCGCTTAGGTGCAAAAAAGGTTTAGATGACGAATGGAGTAAATATCGACAGAATGACGAAGAACAAAACAATATACAAACTTATTTTCTTTATGTTGACGGCATTTTTTTCACTGACAACATTAGGACAAGAAAAAATTGCACTAAAACAACTAAATTTGACTAAGTTGCCAAAAGGAATTAATTATGAAGGAAATATTAAAACAACAGTGCAATGGATCGATAGTTTAGGTGATAATATTGTCATCTTGACTGAATCAGGAATTTACCAGAGTAAAAAATTTAAACATGAATCTGGTGGAAGTGATGCTGAACTTTTTGCCTATCATTTTATAGTTAAAAACGACAGTGCAATTCAGTTATGGAAAGTTTATGATTTCATTTCAGACTGTTCCGTTGATCTTGAGGCACAATTTATAAAAAACGCTTTTCAGGTTACAGACTTAAACCATGACGGAATTAGTGAAATTTGGATAATGTATACAAAAGCTTGTCACGGAGATCTAAGTCCCAGTAAGATGAAAATTATTATGTATCACGGGAAACAGAAATTTGCGATGAGAGGGCAGAATAAAGTTTTTATAGGAACTGATGAAAATGGTAAGAAACAGTATCTCGGTGGCAATTATAAGTATGGCAAAGCATTTGCTAATGGGCCAAATGAGTTTTTAGAGTTTGCAAAGAAAATATGGAACAAAAATATTATACAAACAAAAGAAGAATAGGTAGACAAAGCGCAAATAAGGTGTTACCATATGTTGCGTTTCATCAAATTGCATATCCACACCTTGGCTTTTGATGTTGCTTCATGATATTTGCCGTAATTTGACGTCTAAAAACACCCCGAAATACTTTTGACCTCTGCCGCGGCGTTATACTATTCTTTTTTGTAACTTAGTCAAGAATAGCGGTAAATGAGAAATTATGTCACGCCACATTTCTATAATATTAATTGTTTTTTTAGTCGCTAGTGAGACTATATCGGCAAATAACAATCTATCTGACATTGATTTTACCACAATTAATACAAAGACAAAGACCAACTTACAGGTTAACTCTGCAACTGAACCTGATGTAACTAAGGATACAACCGATTATAACATTGCCACTTACTTTGTTGTAGTTGCAGATACGAGTTTGGATTATAATGTGCTTCATAAAAAAATGTTTAAGCTAAGCAGACAATTAAATATTCCTATTGACACAATGGGTCGTTTTTATAATAAGGCAAAAAATCTGATTGCCTTGCCTGAGAATGATGAAGATGAAATGTATGCAGGCGACTATTTTCCCAGACGTTTCCCTTCAGAGAGTTTAAGTTTAGAATACTTAAACTTTTATCAACGACGAGCAGGAGATAAAATGATTGCTTTGGTAACCGGTATATATGAAACAGAAAAAAGTGCAGATAGTATATTGACTGTATTGCGAAAGATAGAAAAGAAAGCATTTAAAATTAAGGCTGACATTTATGTGGGTTGTGTGCACTGACAGCCAAATAAAATCAAGCTCAAAATAATCGTTTTGTCGTATTACAAAGGTGTATTTTGCTTCAATGTAAACAATTAAGTCCTCCAAATTTATTTTTACGACACCAAACAAATAGTGTAAAAACTAGCGTAGGCCACATAGAATATTTAACTGTATCTTGAAATAAGCAGAGAGCTGACACCTTGAAATTAACTCTAAATCTTCACCGATAGGGAGGCAGGTACAGTGGCGACAATACAAAAAAAAACAAAGCAAGATGAATACGTTTCTTAGAGAATTATTTGAATACAATTTTCATTTCAATCAAGAACTGGCAAATGCTTTTGAAAGTAATGCAAGTAAAGTATCCGAAAGATCGGTAAAATTATTCAGTCATATTATAGACGCTCAACAAATATGGAATAATCGAATTGCCCCGAAAGAAAAATGCTATGAAGTATGGGAAATACACGATATTCAAGATTTTAGAAAAGTTGACCAGTCTAACTATGAATATTCGTTGTACATTCTTAAGAAATTTGATCTCAAAGATACTTTCAATTATACAAACTCAAAGGGAATAACATTCAAATCCAAAATACGAGATGCTCTGTTTCACATAATTAATCATTCTACATATCACAGAGGACAAATTGCAACAGAATTTAGGCAAATCGGACTCAATCCCTTAGTTACGGACTACATTTTCTACAAAAGATAAAAATGGTAAAGGCCTCACCTCAATTACAATCAAACCTAAAGTAAAGGTAGTATCCTAATATCCGGATAGAAGGTAGTTTTATAAGAGGTTCTTGTATATACCTAACAGCATTCCCTAAACAGTTTTTAAAACTGTTTAGGGAAAATATGTAAAGCTTGAGTATTAAGCTAATATTCAATAAAACCTGAACCGATTTTAGTAATCAGCCATTTTTTCTAGAACTTTTCCAGACTCATCAATAACAGCATCCCATTCTTCAGTCCAATTTTTAAGTTCAAATCTGTAAACGACTTTGTTATCTTGTGTTATTTTTTCGGCATCATCAATACGAAAGTCAGCAAAGTCTTTATCTAAACTTTTGCGAACTGCTTTAGGAAGCTCTTTTTTAGATACCTCTTGTTTATGTTTAATGATATTGCCGGTTTTATCTAACCATAATTCATGGTCAGGGCCTAGGAAACCTATTTGGAATTCAACTTTGTAGTGATCCCATTCTTTTTCCCATTCAATATCTTGAGCTTTAGGAAAGCTTGCTTTAAAGGCTTGAAGAGCTGGTTTTGGTACTGCTCTAGCGGGAATATCTTGAGCAAATAGGGTTGAGCTTGTGATTAACAAAGCTGAAGCGAAAATGATAAGTGCAGTTTTCATAATAAATGATTATTTGTTTTATACTGCAAATAAAAGATAGGAATCTGGAAAGATTTAGGAATTTTAAGCCATCTTGCGTTTAAATATCAGTTTTTTTTTGCAACTGTAAAATGGTGCTGATGATTCTGATACGAATAGCTACAATCAAGATTATAAGTTGTACAGATGGCTTGGACAATTGAGAGCCCCAGACCGGTACCTTTACTATTTGACTTATAGAACCTAGAAAAAAGCTGAGTAGATGTAATAGCTGGTTGGTCACTGGTGTTAGCAATATAAAACTGATTTGTTGAAATAGAAATGTTTATACTTCCCTCTGTTTTGTTGTGAAAAACGGCATTTCTAAAAATATTTTTAACCATACTATCTGCTAAAACCGGATCCATAGTTAAATTCAAAACTCCCTTTTCTTCTATGTTAATGCTAATGTTTTTGTGCTCAGAAAGATAAGCCAATTCTTCGGCAGTAGATTTTATCAGAGTGTTGATAGTTATGGATTGTGTATCGGTGTATTGTTGGTGTTCTATTTTAGTCAATAAGCCTAAAGACTTATTTAATTTGGCTAAGCGATTGACATTATTGAGGATTTTAGCGATTTCCTGTGCCATTTCAGAATTGATATGCTCTTGCTCTAGCAATAATTCTAGCCTATTAGTAATGATGGCTAGCGGGGTTTGCAACTCATGAGCGGCATTGTCTATAAATTGCTTTTGTTGGTTATAAGTGTTGATGCTGTGATTAATGAGTTGGTTAACCGCTTGTTCTAAATCTTTAAACTCTTTAATAGGTGTATTAATAGGGGCAAGAGGGGTTTGTTTGTGTAATTTAAACAGTTTAAGCTGATTGAGATACTTATAAAAAGGTTGCCAAAGTCGTCTAATAATGAAATTATTGATACAAATGATACTGATAATCAAGCTTAAATATAGCCATACCATGTCCCAAAGCAAAGCGTGAATGAGATCTTCTTGGTCAACCATTGAAGTTGTAATTTTAAGCTTGTAATAGTTAGAATTGTGAGCAACAACAGTTTCTAAAACACGAGCAGGACCTATCTCTATTTCGCCATCGGTTTCCTGAAAACTGACAATGGTGTCGTAATAAACATCTTCATAATTAGCGGTACCGGAAATGGAAAGCTTTTCAATGGTGTAATTTTGCGAAGGATTTTGCTCTAGAGGAAGTGTATGTTTAGTGGAAATAGAATGGATAATAGATACTTTTTGATCTTCTAAATTATCATCAACACCATCTTTTATTTCATCGATAATATTGATATAAAAAATTACACTCCATATACTTATAATAATAAATATAGAACTGGAAATGTACCACAATGACTGATTGAGCAACTTCATAATTCGGCTAGTTTATACCCTACGCCATAAACAGATTCAATAGCGATTTTAGCCTTAGATTGGCGGAGTTTTTTGCGCAAATTTTTAATCTGTGAATAGACAAAATCAAAGCTGTCTGCTTGATCAATGTTATCGCCCCAAACGTGTTCGGCTAAGCTAGTTTTGGTGATAACACGATTTTTGTTGAGAAAGAAATGATTGAGGATATCGAATTCTTTTCTGTTGAGTTCTAAAGGCTTATCATCAACTAAAAACACGTGATCAGTAATGTTTAAAACTGTATTTGCAATCGCTAAAATGTGCTGACTATCAGTGTTGTTGCGTCGTAAGACCGCTTTTACACGAGCGTTAAGCTCAGCAATATGAAAGGGTTTAGTCAAATAATCGTCAGCTCCTAATTCTAAGCCTTTCAGTTTGTCGTCAAGTGAGTTTTTAGCCGAAATAATAATGACACTTCCAGGTTGTTGATGTTGTTTTAAAAGATCTAGTAAATCTAAACCACTACCGCCGGGCAAGGTGATGTCTAGCAAAATGCAATCGTAAGTGTAGACTGTAATCTTCTCAGAAGCTGAAAAATAATTATCAGCAGTTTCAATAGTGAATTGTTCTTTTTCAAGAGAAGTTTTAAGGGCGTTCTGCAGCTCTTTTTCGTCTTCTACAATTAAGATTTTCATAGGGAAAACACCATCTATACGATGAAATTAAGAATCGATTTTAGCTGTGAATACCAGTACCTTTGCTAAAATTTTGCATAATTTCGGCTTCGTGTTCTAGCAAGTCGTTCCATTTTTTATCAACCGTTTCACGGTCGCCATATTGACGTGCAAAATTGAGAAACATGGTGTAATGATTAGCTTCACTTTCCATCAACTTGCGGTAAAAAACTTTGAGATTGTCATCTTCTAATGTGGTTGAGAAAAGCTTAAAGCGCTCGCAACTGCGCGCTTCAATTAAAGCTGCATACAGCAAGCGGTGTACGAGATTATCTAAACGACTTCCTCCCTTAGGAAAAAATTGCAATAACTGCTTAACATATTCGTCACCGTGATAAAATCCCAATGCAAATCCGCGTTCAACAATGATATCGTGTACCAACTTAAAATGACTCATTTCCTCTTGTGCTAAAAGTGTCATCGCCTTAACTAAATCAGTGTACTCAGGATAATTTATCAATAAAGAAATGGCTGTAGAAGCTGCTTTCTGTTCACACCAAGCGTGATCTGTTAAGATGTCTTCTAGGTTTTTTGAAGCTACATCTGCCCAACGAGGATCAGTGGGTAGTTTTAAATTTAACATGCTCATTTTTAAATAAATAGATATGTTGAGTTAATTAAATGCTTAAATCAAAAATAATACGCAGTTGATCGACTAATGGATTCTTTTCGTTGAGTTTATCGTATTTTTCCCGAGGGGTAAAGGCATATTTTTTAGCTACTTCTTTGTTCACTTCAATAGCTAGGCTGATGTGTGTGTTATTGAGTTTCTTTTTGATGTAGCGCATTAAATCGCCTTGAGCACGTTCAATTTCGATTTTCATTGTTTCGTTGGGCAAAACGATTTTAATTTCGTTACCGTCAACTTTAGGTTTGTCAGAGCCGAGTACTGAAGCTAAAATTTTATGCCCTTTTTTGCGCTCTTTTTTGGTGTATTCTTCCCAAGCCTTTAAAACTTGTTCTGGCGTAAAAGTATCATCAGCTTCATATTCAGCTTTTTTTGCTTTTTTAGCTTGTTCAGCTTTGTGTTGACGTTTAACTTCAATGCTTTTTAGCGATAAACCTGAAACGCGTTTTGGGGACTCCGGATTAGAAATTTTATTTGTGTTTTGCTTTGCCGCAGTTGAATCTTCTTCTGTTTTTTCGGTAATAACAACTTGTTTAGAAGTTGTGGGTGCTTTGTTTTCTAGAACAGCTATTTCAGACTGTTGTAAAATATTTTGCTGTTGCGCACTAACTTCAACAGAAGTTTGTGGTGTTGAAAATGCTTTGGTAGACTCATTAGCCTTAGCAGGCTCAATAGAGGCGTTTGCTATAGGTTCTATTGCTTTTTTAGGCTTTTCAGCCGTAGGTTGTGTCAAAGTAGGAGTGGGCTCAGCAACGGGGCGATCTGTATCTTCTGTTAAATCAGCTTCAAAGTTTTCTTTTGGAGCAGCAGTAGCTGATTTTTGACTTGTTTCAGTAGCGTTATTTGTAGTTGACGATGCTGCAATCGATGTGTCACCTGTTTGAGGTAAATCAGTAGTAGGTTTTGCTTCAGGTTTAGAACTATTATTAGAAGTCTCAGTGGTTGAAGAACTTGACGTACTGTCAGATTTTGCCGAGCTACTAGGGATAGGTTTTACCTCAGGTTTTGGTTGATCAGGTCGGGTAGAAGGGTTTACTGCCTTGGCCGGCATAATTTTGGGTTCTTCTTTTTTGCGCGGTTGTCCATGCGTTAGTGAAGCCAATTGCATAATGCACAACTCGACGTGTAAACGCTGGTTTTGACTCGTACGGTAGTTGAAATCACAGGTGTTAGCCAATTCAATAGCGCGTAATAAAAAGGCTTTATTCACACGTTGACTTTGCGCGAGGTATTTTGCTTTGATACCTTCACCAACTTCTAAAAGCGGAATGGTTTCTTGATGAATGGCCACCAATAAATCTCTAAAGTGAGCAGCTAATCCGGCGATGTAGTGTTGCCCGTCAAATCCTTTGGCTAAAACCTCATTAAATTGAAGCAAAACGCCAGGGATATCATTATTCAAAATCAAATCAGTAGATTCAAAGAAAACATCGTAATCGAGCACGTTTAAATTTTCTGTAACAGCTTCGCGGGTGAGGTGATTACCACAAAAGCTCACCACGCGATCGTAGATAGACAAAGCATCACGCATGGCGCCATCTGCTTTTTGAGCAATGATGTGTAAGGCGTCATCTTCAGCATTTACACCTTCGCGCTCAGCAATGGTAGCCAAATAATTTTTAGCGTCAGAAACGGTGATACGTTTGAAATCAAAAATTTGACAACGCGACAAAATAGTTGGAATAATTTTGTGTTTTTCTGTGGTTGCCAAAATAAAAATTACATGTTTTGGAGGCTCTTCTAAAGTTTTTAAGAAAGCGTTAAAAGCTGCAGATGAAAGCATGTGCACCTCATCGACAATATACACTTTATATTTTCCTACTTGTGGCGGAATACGCACCTGGTCAGTGAGCTCACGGATGTCGTCAACACTGTTGTTTGAGGCCGCGTCGAGCTCAAAGATATTAAAAGCAAAATCTTCATCTTCATTAAAGTTATTGCTGGCTTGTTGATTGATTTTTTTAGCCAAAATACGGGCGCAAGTGGTTTTTCCTACCCCCCGAGGGCCACAGAATAATAGGGCTTGAGCCAAATGATTGTTGGCTATAGCATTAGATAATGTATTGGTGATGGCTTGTTGCCCAACAACATCTTCAAAAGTTTGCGGACGATATTTCCGTGCTGATACGATAAATTGTTCCATGGTGATTTTGCTTAGCACAAAGATAAAAATACCAGTTAATTTTACCCGTTATAGACCAACTATTCTTGTTAAACTTTAGGTAAGAATGTAGATGCCATTTGAATGATTTGGTAATTGACAATCTGATTTATGAATGAGAATAAATACGATTTCCAACTAATCGGAAAATAAGGTTTTTCGGTGTTTTAATCCCCATTCCGTTAGGGCTTGAATAATAGGCAGCAAATCTTCACAATAGTCGGTTAAGGCATACTCAACAGCAATGGGGCGCGTGCAGATTACGGTTCGAGTGATAAGTAAATTGGTCTCGAGCTCTTTTAAATCTCTACTCAATACTTTTCCTGAAATTCCGTCAACATCTTTTAAAATTTCAGAATATCGCTTTTTACCATAGCTCAGTGAGGCTATGATTGAAACTTTCCATTTGCCGCCGATGACATCCATGGTGTCGTGTATGGCGCGTATCCTTTTTTGACAAGGAATAGCGGTTGTATCTGTTTTCATAATTGAGGTGTAGTTACCTAGAGGTTACAGTTATTTTTCGATACTAAGTTACAAAAAGTAACAACAAAAACCGAATTTTGTACGCGAAAACTAAAATGAATTGAACTATGACTTTACAAGATCATCTCAATTGGCGCTATGCCGTAAAGAATTACACCGATAAAAAGGTAAAAGAACAAGATTTAAACAAGATTATTGAGAGTATCAACCTGTCGGCTTCATCAATAGGTTTGCAGAGTTATCGCTTGTTTTTAGTAAAAGATAAAGCGATACGAAAAGCTTTGCGTGAAAAGAGTTTTAATGCACAAATAGAAGAGGCGTCTGACTTGCTGGTTTTTGCGGCTTATGAAAATGTGACGCCGCAATTAATTGACGACTACATTGAACGTATTGCTCAAGAACGAGAACAGTCAACAGAAAGTTTAGCCGATTTTAAATCGTCTATAGCGAACTATACGCTTAACAGAAGTACTGAAGAAAATTTTATTTGGTCGACAAAACAAGCTTATATCGCCTTAGGAACGGCAATGATTGCAGCAGCAGAACTCAAAATTGATTCAACTCCTATGGAAGGTTTTGACAACGCGTTAGTAGATGAACTACTAGGTCTTAAACAAAAAGGTTTAAAAAGTGTAGTGCTTTTAGCCTTGGGCTATAGAGACGAAACTAAAGACCCGCTAGCCAATCAAAAGAAAGTGCGCTTGCCACTTGATGAGTTTTATGCAGCGATTTGATGAGTGACTAAAACACAACATAAATCGTAAGTGCTTAATTCTGAATCTAAGAGTCCATAAAAAAAAGCTTTTTCTAAATCAGTGATTCGGAAAAAGCTTTTTTTATGCAATAAATTTATTGTTTAACGATCAGCACGTTTAAACTTACCGTCTTTTGAAAACAGTAGCTCTCTGTCATCATTGAGTTCTACTTCCTGTCCGCTATATTTTTTCTCCCAAGAGGTGATAATCCTTCCCGGATAGTTTTGTGAAACATAATCGGCAATTGGTTTTGGTACTAAATCTTGCGGCAAGGCGCGATGATCCGTATCGATTTTTGTTGGGGTAAAATCTTCATCAAATTCTACGGTCGTGTCATCGTTGAGTTCCACTTCATATTCAACACCTCTGTATTTTTTTTCTTTTTCTACACTGACAATTTGCTGATCAGGAAAGTGCTTGCCGATATAGGTTTTTATTTCTTGTGGTGTTTCAGAAGTACTGAGTTGCTGCTCTTGAGCTTGGGCAGGGAAATACAATAACATCCCTAAAACGAAAACTAATAATCTGTTGATTTTCATAATATAGATAGTCGTGATTAATAGAACTAAGATAAGTATTTTGAGATTATATAACTCTTGAAAATCAGTTACTTTAACTAATATTTTTACATTTAACACCTAATAAATTAGTTTAAACTAAATATTTAGTTATATTTGTTCTGTCGAGTTATTTATTTCTTCTTGAATCATTGAAGATCAATAGAGGAGAGCGCCTTGACAGTTTTAAAAATAAACCTAAATCATTTGATGATGAAAAAATCGAAATCAGAATCTTTCGAATTAACCCGTGCCGAAGAAGAAATTATGCAAAAGCTTTGGGAATTAGAGGAGGCTAATGTAGCTCAGATTATCGAACAGATGCCGGCGCCTAAACCGGCTTATAACACCGTATCGACTATTGTTCGTATTTTAGACAGCAAAGGTGTGGTGAGTTATAAACGAGTAGGGCGCGGCCATATTTATTTTCCGCTGTTAAAAAAAGAAGACTACACCAAAGCATCGATGTCAAAGTTGATGAACAATTATTTTAATGGTTCAGTAAAAAGTATGCTTTCATTTTTTGTTAAGAAAAATGATGTAAGCGTACAAGAACTCGAAAAAATATTGAAAGAACTCGACGACCAATAAGCCTTTTATTATCCATTCTATAAGCTTAAACCTATGTTACATTATTGTGCGCAATTAATACTTTTTCAGGCCTTGTTTTTAGGTGTTTACGAGCTGTTTTTAAAGCGTGAATCCTTCTTTAAGCTCAATCGCATTTACCTACTGTTTACACCCGTTTTGGCGGCTATTATTCCCTTAATACAAGTTGATTTTTTTCAAAGATTTATCCCTGTAGAATCCGCTGTCACATTGCCTGCTTTGTTGATGACTTCAACAAATGATTTGACCGCAGCCTCACAAATCGATAAAACTTCAGTTTTAAATCTTCTGATAACCCATTGGATTTGGGTGCTGTACGGCATAGGTGTATTGATAGGCTTAGGACTGTTTGTTTATAAATATCTTCAATTACAGCGTCTTAAGCAGTCGGGTAGTCGAGTGGAAATGATAAATGGAATGACGCTAATTCATTTGCCCAATAGCCGTGAAGCGTGTTCGTTCTTTAAGACAATCTTCTTAGGCGATAAATTAACTGGAGAAGAGCGCAAACAAATTTTTATACACGAATGTGCCCATGTCAATCAAAAACACAGTTGGGATTTACTGTTCTTTGAGATTTGTCGTGTGCTGTGCTGGTTTAATCCGTTGGTATACCGCTACCAGGCACAGTTAATTTTGTTACACGAATATATGGCTGATAAACAAACTACTCGTCAAATCCATAAAAAAACCTATTGTCAGAGCTTGTTGAATGCCACTTTTGGTACGCAAGACTTGGCTTTTACAAACCCTTTTTTTACTAATTCATTAATCAAAAAACGCCTTATGATGTTACACAAACCTCAATCAACCCGCAACAAATTATGGAAATATCTTCTAATATTTCCGGTATTGGCTCTTATGTTGACCTATACTTCTTGTTCAAAAAATGCAAGTAAAGCATCAAAACATGAAAAACAAACGGAATCTGTGATACCTCCAGAACCTTCTACAACAATTCAAGAAGACGAGATTGCAGAAGTTCCTTTTCAAGCTATTGATCAGCCACCGGTTTATCCGGGATGTGAGCAATTTGATGATCCGACTGCACAAAAAAACTGTATGTCTAAAAAGATAAGAGAGTTAGTAAGTCAAAATTTTGATCAATCTATAATCAAGGCTACAGGTCTGGAGGGTAGAATTTCAATATACGCACAATTTACCGTTGATGAGCATGGGCAAGTTACTAATATCCGTGCTAGGTCCCCTCATCAAGCCCTATCAGATGAGGCTAAACGCGTCGTTAAATTGTTACCACAAATGACTCCCGGGAAGCAAGCCGGAAAAACGGTGAGAGCAATTTATACCTTGCCAATTGTGTTTAAGGGAAGTGAAAACTAACCCTAGTCTAAAGTTTATAATGCAATAGCATAAGTTATCAGCTATGTTGTTTTGAGTGGGTAAATAAACTGAAGTTTCGGGGAAAGTATCGTTAATAGATTGTGTATTTGGATTTGTGGTGTTATATGATTAATAATCAGATGTATACTTTATTTATAACTAATAATAACCAGTACACATTCTTTGCTATTGAACACCCTTCGGGGTTCAGTAGGTGTAAGTCTGTCTTACCCCGTACAGCACTTCGTTTGTACAGGGTTAATCACATTAAAGGTCTTCGACCTTTTAAAGAATATTTATATTTACAACCATGTAATGGTTGAATATGATTAACCCCGAGTGTAACTCGGGGCACTGAGATTACCTTAGCTTACAGAACTACGAAGTAGTTCAATAATAAAGATTGAAGTAGAATAATTCAGAAGCTTGAGTAAATAAATCTTGAGTTCAACAAAAAAATCGCTCTTAATCACTTTTACAATTGATGATTAAGAGCGATTTATTAGTTAATCAGGCTTTAGTCGTTTTCGGCTCTTTCTTCGAGTCTGCTTTTAGCGGATTTACTTTCTGAGCTTCCCGATTTCCAATAGGAGAACGCATAAAATTCCTTTTTCCCCCAGGCTTGATCTTTTTTGAGGTATTTTCTAATGGCTTTAACGCTTTGATATTCAGCGGCGATATAAGCAAAACGGTGATTTTGAGGTAATTCTTGAAGTTTTACAGTTTCTGCAAGTGCACTGCCTTGTTGAGGATGCGCATTGTAGAGCCAAATGAAGTTGATGTTGGCTTTAGTTTGAATAGCTAATTTGTCGGCTTCACTGTTGACTTCAATAATACAAGTCCCTTTAGCGTTGGCCGGCAAATCTTCTAAGATAGCTGATAAAACGGGTAGGGCAGTGGCATCCCCTACTAGCAGGTAGTTATTGGCTTTAGGGTATAGCTCTTTTTTCTTGTTTTTCATCATGATGCCTAAGCAGTCTCCTTTTTGTGCCTTGATAGCCCAAGCTGAAGCCGGTCCTTCATCACCATGCGCCACAAAGTCAATCCACAGTTCTTGTTGCTCTAAGTCAATGCCGCGGTGGGTGTAAGTGCGGACAGTGGGCTTTTTAACTTTTGCTGATTTTTTTTTCTTTTTTTTATCCAGCTTCGGAAAATGAATGCTTGTTGTTCCTGGTGATGGAATAAGAATTTTATTGTTAATGCCTACAGTTGTATGTGCAAATAAGGCCAAATCTTCGCTGGTAAGATACACCCTGATGAGGTGGGGAGTGATATATGCTTTGCGAGTGACTGTAAAGACACCTCTAATGATTTTATCTGGTTTCATGATTTTTCCGTTTTGTAAGTTTAATTCATGTAGGTATAAAACAAAATTATTCATTTTATGCTTAAGTCGATTACATTTAGAATGGGTTTATGAATAGGTTTTACTAATTCAAACTTGAAGTCAAGATTACTAATCTGTATATTTCTTATTTATGACAAAAATTCCGCTTATTACAGCGGAATTTTTGCAAAGAAAAGCGATTGTTATTTAGGCTTATACAATTATTTAGAAGCTGAATACAGCAACAGCATCGGCATTTTTTTCTTCTTTATAAACGTATGATTTGTCACCGCGACGGCGTTTAGGTGCATCTTTTAAAGTGACATAAACGTTACCATTTTTAGGGTTAATAGCAAAGGTGTTTGGCAAGCCGTCCATAGATACTGTCTTGATTTTCTCAAGTGATGTACCATCGATGAGGGTGACAGTTCTACCGTGTCTATTGGCAACATAAATGACATCTTTCTCGGGGTTATAGTCTACACCTAAAGCGCCTTCGCCAGTGGGGATAGCTTTGATGAGTTCCCCATTTTCAGCGTTGAGCACAGTGATGTTAGCGCTAGTTTGATTAGCTACAAAAAGACGATTTTTTGTATTGTCGTAATACACGTTAGTCGGACGATCGCCATGTGCATCAAATTCTTTTTGTACTAAACCTGTAACAGCATCTACAACAACAATTTTGTCATCACCCATAGCTGTAGCGTACAAAATGTTGTTTTTTTCATCTAAATCAGCACCTGTGAGCGCTCTTCCTAAGTTGTAAATAAAGCTTTTAAAGCGATTTGTTTCGCCGTCAATTACCCAAATACCACCGCCACCAGATACGCTGGTGATGTAAATAAGGTTACGTCCTTCATCGACAATCACCTCACGCGCACCACTTTTAGGAACAGGCGAACTGATATGCGTTTTCCTACCAGTTTTTAAGTCGATGGCCGTGACCAAATTTCTTCGGCCTGTGGTGTAAAGTGCTTGGGTGGCTGTATTGATACCTAATCCGAGTGGAGCACTTCCGGGAAGTGCAATGCTGTCAATAACTTTGAGTGTCTTGGCATCTAATTTATAAACGGTGCCTTTTGTGTCAAAATCGCGTGCTGCCGACACATATACTGAATTGTCCTTGGCGTTGTAAACAGGTTGATAAACATTGGCTTTATCAACTAATTTCTGAACCTTTTTTAAGGATTGCGCTTGTGTAGAAATACCGGCGCAAAAAGCAGCGGCAAAGCAAGATAAGAATAGACTCTTAGTAGTGTTCATAAGGGATTATTTAAAATTAATATAGAGATTATGGTTTAACTTTATTGCATTGGTTTTTGACAAACCAGGCGTAAAAATCGGGAAAAGCCTTGCCCCAATACAGTTGCCCATGGCGACCGTGAGGATTGGTGCTATACGTACTTTTTACGGAAAGTTCATCATCTAGAAGTTTAATGATGCGTTGGACATCTTTGGTCATTTGCACAAAAGAACCGTCTTTTTTTTCGCGATTTTCATTGCCTCCAGCATAAAAATAGTAATGCTGCTGGCTAATTTCAGTAGATTGATTTACCGTTTTAATTTCGCGATTAATATTATCTGAATCACGCCAAATGGAAGGGGAGAAAACCCCGATGTATCCAAAAGTTTGCGGATAATTTAAACCGGCATAAAGCGATAATAATCCACCTAGAGAGCTACCGGCAATTCCGGTGTGGGCTTTGTCAGCTATGGTGCGGTAATGGGTGTCAATGTATGGCTTAAGTGTTTCAACAATAAATGCAATATAAGCTGACCCCTGAGGCTCTGGAAATTCTTGACTTGGACGATAAAAGAACTCTTCGCGACGAACCGCGTAACTATCGTGGTGGTTAATACCGACAACAATAGCCGGAAAATCAGATTGGTCAATGCTTTCATCAACCCCCCATTCAATAGGCCCTAATCGCCCTTTAGAAGTAGCTTCATCAAACAAACCTTGTCCGTCATGCATATAAATTACAGGATAGGATTTGGTGGAACTGGCGTAATCTTTGGGTAAATAAATCCAAATTTTCCTAGAGCGATTTAATTGTGGCATATAAAAGGCTTCACTGAGCAAATGCACATTTTTGGATGCAGTTGAAGCGGGATAATCATCGCGCCACCCTTTTATAGAGCAGTAAACGGTAGTATTTTTGTTGAGCTCGGCTAGGTGTGGTCCCATTAATCGTCCTGCGGCATTGCTCTCGAGTGTTGCCCAAGAACCACGTGTAAATTTAAATTCGATACGATCACTCGGAATGTGCGTGTAGTTGATGGTAATGGCATAAGTGCCATCAGGTTGTCTAGTGAGTTGCATGTCAGAATCATCCACTTGCCAAGCATTAAAATTTCCTGTTACATAAATCGGCTCATGACAGTGGGATGAGGGGACATCCGTTACAGAAATGGTCAATTGGTATTGTGCCATAAGATTGCTAACACAACATAGAAAAAGAAGTATTGAGGCTTTTATTTTCATCTACTAATTTGACATTTTTCTTTTAGCTAAGAGCAGTTTTTCAACTGGAGGCAAATATAATGTTTATTTAGATTAATTATAATTAAACTGAAAAAATCTTTGTTTTCAGTAGAAATGAGAGAGAGTTGTGTGGGGGATTTTGTTTTTTAAGCTCGCTAAATGAGCGAATAAATTTTTACTCTAGCCTAACTCCAATTTTTATCTTTTCTAGCAAATACGGATTGTGATCGATGACAATAACATCATTTTGGGCACTTAATTTTTTGAGCATGGTGTATAACAAATCAATATCGGCATAATGCAAGCCTATGCTAGGTTCATCTAAGATGTAAAGGGCGTCGGTAGTTGAATTTTGTAACCAATTGCGCAACAACAGACGCTGTTTTTCTCCAGAGGATAAAGATTGTACTGGTTGATTGAGGCGAAGATGGCCTAAGCCGATTTCTTTTAAATCGTTTATTAATGTTTTGATTTTAACCGAAAGCCTATCCAGCCATTCGGCTAATTCATGAAGTGGTAAATCGAGGATTTCTGCTATGTTTTTACTTTTGATTTGATGAGTGAGGACAGTAGCTTGATAACGCTGACCTTTGCAGGTTTCGCACTCTTCTACAGCATTAGCCACAATATCTAAAGCCGTTTCTATATAGCCGAGTCCTTTGCAATCCGCACATTGACTTTTTTTGTTTTTATAGGAAAAATAGCTCGCTTTTAAACCAGATTCTTTAGCAAACAACTTTGTGATTGCTGGTAATAAATTCAGGTAATCTACCAGTAATGTCTTGCGATGGCTGCGCAACTGTTGAGGTTCAAAATAATAAGCTGCCAAATAGGATTTGGGAAAATCAATATGTGTGCAATTTACCGGTTGATGTGCAGTAACACTGGGCAATAGAACTGATTTTACCAGTGTCGTTTTTCCAATTCCCGAAGGACCGCTAATGGCTGTAATACCACCCACCGGAATTTGTAATTCCGTTTTGTTTAAAGTGTATTTAGCTATGTTTTTGATGTAGATATGACGATTTCCGGATTGCAATTTCACTCTGTGTTGAGGGCTTTTTAAAAAAGGGTGACAAGCATCGGTTTTCAAAAATTCTTCAGGTGAACCTTGAAAAGTGAGGTAGCCGCCTTTAGCGCCAGCAGCAGGTCCAATTTGTAAGAGTTTATCTGCCGCTAAGATGAGGTCTTTGTTATGCTCAATGACAATTACCGTGTTGCCTTTGGCTATCAATTCGCGTAAAATCTGAATTAAATCGGTGATGTTTTGTGTTGATAAGCCGGCAGAAGGTTCATCTAAGAGGTACGTAACCCCGGTCAGCGGACTGTTGAGTTGCTTGATGAGTTCCACACGTTGTGTTTCACCCCCCGATAAGCTCACCGATTTGCGATGGAGCTGCAGGTGATCAATATGTAACTGCTGCGCTTTTTGTATGGTTTTTGCTATTGCCTTATCAATGCGATTCGCTAATTTTCCATCTATGTCACTTTGAAGAGACAGCTGTTGCAGCCAATTGTTTAATTCACCAAAATTCATTCGCTTTAAATCAGCAATGGATTGTTGTGCTATTTTTACAGTTAATCGTTCGGGTTTTAAGCCACTACCTTGGCAATGTTGACAAGCTTTGTATGAGAAGAGCGCCGTCAATTTTTTGATGTTTTTATTTTTCCGGGTTCGGTAATATTCATCTTGCAAATAATGCGAAATACCTTCCCATTTCATCTGTATATCTTGGTTGCCTTGGCGGTCTTTAGTTTGATAAACCCAAGTGGTTTTCCAAATTTTATCGCCGGTGCCATAAAACAGTAGTTGGCGTTGTTCGGTAGTTAACACCTTAAAAGGGACATTTAAATCAAAATCGTATGTTTTGCCAACTTCTTGCCAAATGGCCATATGCTTCCCTTGGGGATCTCCGTAATAATCTAGCGCTTTATTATGCGCAAAAAGACCATCAACAATACTTTTGTCAGAATCGAGTACTATTTTTTGAATATCGGGCAATAATTCTTCGCCGACTCCTTCACAAACCGAACATTGTCCCAATACGTGTCGATTAGAAAAATGACTGGCAGAAAGCTCATCGCCTTCAAACTGCGCTTTACGCGAAAAGGCAAACCGCAAAATTTTATCGAGTCCAATTTGCTTGGCAATATCAGTGCGTTTGCTGTAGTTTTTCTGTCGGCGTGTCACGCAAATAGTAGGCGTGAGGCCCTCAACGTCATCGACTTCTAATTGGAAATTGACTCCGACGCGCGACTGTTGATAATTAGAAAATTGCTTGGTCATTTCTTGTAACCCAAAACCGTGTAACGTGTCGATAACCAGTGAAGATTTTCCCGAACCTGAAATGCCGGTTACCACGGTGAGTTGATGTTTAGGAATCTTGAGTGAGAGGTTTTTGAGTTGATGTGTACGCGCGCCGCGAATATGAATATTGTTTTGTTGTTGAGGGGGTTCCAAAACTGGTTTAGGAGGCTGATTTTTAGTCGTATTATCTACAAAGATATCCGATTTTGCAGCAAATACAGGATGATTTTCAAAACAAATAATACCAGCGGTTTGTGTTTTGAGTTGGTGGAGGGCTACTAATAATTGTTTGACATTTTCTTGATGCAATCCTATGCTGGGTTCATTTAAGAGTAATAGCGTTTGTTTTGACTTTTTTGCAAAATGTTTGGTGAGTTTGATACGTTGAGCTTCGCCACCGGAAAGGGTGTTGCTGGGCTGTCCTAATTTGAGGTAGCCCAAACCTAAGTGCTGCATTAAGTTGAGAATGTTTACAATAGATTTTTCTTCTTTAAAAAAATGTATAGCTTCATTGACACTGAGTTGGTAAACTTCAGCAATAGATTTGTGGTGCCATTGGGCTTGTAACACGTATTCTTTAAAACGTTTACCACTGCAAGTAGGGCAAACCTGATTCACAGTACCCAGGGCGCTCATGGAAAGCACTTTGATGCCGGCACCTTCACAAGTGACACAACGGCCCACCTTGCTGTTAAATGAAAAGGCACTTTTGCTGAGTTTTAAGGCCTTTGCAGATTCTGTTTTAGCAAACAGATTGCGGATTTTATCGGCTAATCCGGTGTAAGTTGCCGGATTACTACGCGGTGTTTTGCCTATAGGTTGATCATTAACGGTTAAACATGTTAGGTGTTCTTGTTGACAATAGGCTTCGATTTGTGCTCTAAGCTGTTTTGTCTTTTGTGCAATTACCGTTAATTGT
The DNA here is from genome assembly GCA_964451785.1 of uncultured Flavobacteriaceae bacterium. Classification (GTDB taxonomy): domain Bacteria; phylum Bacteroidota; class Bacteroidia; order Flavobacteriales; family Flavobacteriaceae; genus JAJYSO01. The sequence goes on along the minus strand of CAYVJG010000008.1, from coordinate 67,590 downwards.
TGTTTTTGAGGGATGAAATCAGCAGGATTTAAGTGAATGGATTGCTGTTGATAGTCTTGTTTTTCGCTAGCTAAAGCCGTTAGTGTTGGACTAACTAAATCTTTATCTGCTAGAAAATCATGGATTGAGCCATTAAACAGAATTTCGCCACCTTCGGTTCCGGCTTTTGGACCGAGCTCTACAATCCAGTCGGCTGAGCGGATAAAATCTAAATCGTGTTCAACTACCATCACGCTGTTGCCACGATTGATAAGGCGCCGTAAAATGTGCAATAAATACTGCTGATAAGTTGCAGATAAGCCAATGGATGGCTCATCAAAAATATACAAAATGCCTTGCAATTTGCTGTTGACGCGATTGATGAGCTTGATGCGCTGTGCATCACCTGAAGACAGCTCAACACTTGGCGTACTCAAACGATAGTCACCCATTCCAAGATGGATTAAATCCTTCAGTTTGAGATAGATTTTATGTGTTAATAAGGCTTCACCACCAGTTAATTTTATGTGCTGTAAGATGGAGTATAATTCAGTTAGCGGTAATTCCATCCATTCCTGAAAATTACGCCCTCGCCAGTGGTATGCTAGCATTTCAGATTTGATACGAGCACCGTGGCAACTTGGACATAACTTTGAACTGGCAAACTTGATGATATTTGGGTTGCGATCGCGCCGTAAAATATCTTCCATAATTGTCAAAATACCTTTGTAATAGCCCTTTTCGCGAGGTTTAGCTTTAATGCCTTCCCAGCGCAAACGCGATGCTAAACTGTGCTTGCCATAAAAAACTTTCAATTTATCGCTGCCGTGCCAAATGACGTTTTGTTGTTCTTTTGTCAGATCTTTCCAAGGCCTATCCACACTAAATCCATGCGCTTGGCAGACTTTGTCGAGTTCTTCAATAGTCACCTGTGAATATACCGTGTAACCATTGGGAAGTGTGGTGGCTAAGGCGCCTTCGCGAAGGGTTTTGCTGCCGTTGGTTATCAGTTTTTGTGTATCGATATACTCTGCTTCACCGATGCCGCGACAGGTTTTACAAGCACCTTTAGGCTGATTAAAGGAAAACAGCGATTTGCTCATTTGTTGTTTCCCTGCATAACGCGCAAATAGAATGCGAAACACATCTGTCAATTCAGATAGCGTTCCAAAAGTGGAGTGAATAGATTGAAACCGTTTAGATTGCTCTACCTTAATCACCGGCGGCAAATGCTGAATATTATCAACGTCGGCTGTCGGAATGACCTGTCCGTTTTGTTGATTGTAAGCTGGTAAGCTCTCCATAAAATAACGCACTCCTTCATTAGCAATGACCTCCATGGCCAAGGATGATTTTCCTGATCCTGATAAGCCGGTAACGACAATGAGTTGGTTTTCAGGAAGTTTTAAGTTGAGGTGTTTTAAATTATTTTGATGCGCATTTTTGACAAGCATAATCTGACGTTTGAAAAGCTAAATATAGAAAGATTAAGGGAGGGAGGAGGAAGAAAGCAGTTGTTTAGCGCATAAATCGCGTATGATTAAAAAATTGGAGAAGTATTTTTCCTCTAGTCATAAAGCGCTGAATACACCTGTAATTACTATCCCCGGTGGCACTGGCGTCAAATCCGAAGGAGATTATTAATTTTAGTCGAGTACTAAAAAACTCACTGTATAAGCTTAATACAGGCGAATGTTACAAATTTAAAGCGGAATACTTTGATTTTTCACTATGTTTATAGTTTGTCATTGACTATGATTAAACTAATGTTACCAATGAAAGAAATTTACGAACCGAAATTTGTTGAAAAACTATTTGATAAAATGAGCAGTTCATATTCGAAAATGAACTACATAACTTCATTTGGATTTAGTGAGAGGTGGAGGCGGCAATGTGTTGAAGAAATCACTATTGAAAAAGGGAAAACTGTAGTTGACTTAATGACCGGGATGGGAGAGTGCTGGAAATATATTCTAGAACATTCAAACAAAAATTCAAAGCTAATAGGACTTGATTTTTCGACCGAAATGCTTAATCGTGCTGAACAAAATAGATTAAATTTTAAAGAATCTCAAATTGAAATACTGAGGGAGAATGTTTTTGAAAACTCTATAGCAAACGAAAGTGTAGACGTTGTAATTTCTGGTTTTGGATTAAAAACATTTAATAATCAACAACTTGAGGAATTAGCAAATGAAGTTTACCGCATTTTAAAACCAAATGGAACATTTTCATTGATTGATATTTCTGTTCCAAGGCATAGTTTTTTGAGGCCATTTTACATGTTCTATTTAAAAAAAATAATTCCAATTTTAGGAAAATTATTTTTAAGTAGTCCTGAACCCTATAAAATGTTAGGCGTTTATGCAGAGGCATTTGGCAACTCAAAACAACTATTTCAGATTTTTAATCGCCCTGAGTTTAAAGTTGAATATGTAGAATATTTTTATGGGTGTGCAACTGGAATTAAAGGTATAAAACTGAGATAGGCGCCGTCACTAGCGTATTGTTGAGCTAGCAGAATTTATAATAATAGCTTAGGTTAAAATTTAAAGAAAGAATATCCCTTAAGCCAAGTGTCGAATTTTGTTTGCTTATGGGCTTATTGAAATTTGTTCAAAGGTATGAGTTAAAACTATGCATAGAACCATTAGTAGAGATTTATCCTTTAGTTGAATAGTAGTTGTCATTGTTTTTGGTATAAATTTTCACAACCATTGCTTTAAACTATCCTCTCTCAGTTAGTAGCAGAATTAAAGTATTAAATCTCTATAAAAAAAAGAACTTAAATTAATTTAAAAATGCAGGCAATCTGGGATAAACCTGTATTTTTGTGGTATAAAGATAAACTTATGGCAAAAGAAAAACCGCTTATTTTAGTGACCAATGACGATGGTATAACAGCTCCGGGAATCCGTCATTTGATTAAATTGATGAAAGAGATTGGCGAAGTAGTGGTAGTAGCTCCTGATAGTCCACAAAGTGGAATGGGGCATGCTATAACTGTTGAGGGGCATTTGTATTGCGATCCAGTAAAATTGCGCACTAACGAAACCCATAAAGAATTTAGTTGCTCAGGAACGCCGGCTGACTGTGTAAAAATTGCCTGTCAAGAAGTACTAAAACGTCAACCTGATATTTGTGTAAGTGGCATTAATCACGGATCAAATTCAGCTATTAATGTTATTTACTCGGGTACGATGAGTGCGGCAGTAGAAGCCGGAACCACAGGTATCCCCGCCGTTGGATTTTCATTGCTTGACTATTCATGGGAAGCGGATTTTGAACCTATATCAAAATATATTAAAACAATTGTGCGCAATATTTTAGAACACGGCTTGCCCAAAGGTGTTGTGCTCAATGTTAATTTGCCGAAATTGCCAGAAGCAGAAATAAAGGGCATCAAGATTTGCCGTCAAAGCAAAGCACATTGGGAAGAGCAGTTTGTCAAGCAAACCAATCCACGTGGTCGAGCCTATTATTGGCCAGTAGGCGAGTTTGTGAATGAAGAAAATGGAAGCGGTAAAGATACAGATGAGTGGGCATTAGAGCACGGGTATGTGTCTGTGGTGCCTGTACAGTTTGACTTGACAGCACATACTGCAATTGCTAACATAAAATCATGGGAGATACATGAGTCGTGAAAATTTACCAGAAAAACAGTCGTTTGACAATCAACGCCCGCCATCACGAGGCGAAATCGTCAAAGAAGTATTAATAGGCTTTGCCGTAACTATAGCCTGTAATTTGGCCGGAATGTATTTTTATATTTCTACCGTATCAAGTGTAGGGATTATAGAGTTTCTACAGATTAGTATAGATCGCGGATTCTTTACAAGTATTGTAGGTCTAGGGGCATTATTAGATTTTTTAGCATTTTTTGTATTTTTGAAAAAACGCCAGTTTTACCGTGTTCGTGGAGTGCTTTTGGGTGTTATTGTTGCCACATTAGTCGTGCTTGTGTTTAAAATTATTAATTGGTAAATTTAAAATTATAAGCAGTTTTGGCTGTTAATGTTTTAGTGTAATATAAGTTTATGAAATACTATCTGATTGCCGGAGAAGCTTCTGGAGATTTGCACGCTTCAAATTTGATGAAAGCCTTAAAAACGAAAGATGCAGAGGCCGATTTCCGATTTTGGGGAGGCGATTTGATGGCCGCAGTAGGAGGAACTCTAGTAAAACATTATCGCGATTTGGCTTTTATGGGTTTTTTTGAAGTCGTGGCCAATTTGCGAACAATTTTTAAAAATATAGCGCTCTGTAAAAAAGATATCGAACAGTATCAGCCCGATGTACTTATCTTTATTGATTATCCGGGATTTAATTTTCGCATCGCCAAATGGGCCAAGCAAAAAGGATTTGCAACTCATTATTACATTTCTCCCCAAATTTGGGCGTGGAAGGAAAATCGTATTAAAGCTATTAAACACGATGTGGATGAGTTATATGTTATTTTGCCGTTTGAAAAACAGTTTTATGAAGAAAAACATCAGTATCACGTCCATTTTGTAGGGCATCCACTTTTGGATGTTGTAGATAACCGCAAGTCTATTTCTCTAGCTGAGTTTGCCCAAGCACATGGCTTATCTGAAAAGCCGATTATCGCTTTATTGCCTGGAAGTCGCCATCAAGAAATCACCAAAATGTTTGCCACGATGCTCGAAATGCCTGAGCGTTTTCCAGATTATCAATTTGTGATTGCCGGAGCACCAAGTCAAGATGAGGCCTTTTACCGTCCATTTATCAAAAAGGATAATGTGCATTTGGTCATGAATGCTACTTATGATTTGCTAGAAGTTGCACATGCAGCTTTAGTGACTTCTGGAACTGCTACTTTAGAAACGGCACTATTTAGAGTGCCAGAAGTGGTGTGTTATAAAGGCAATTGGATTTCATATGAAATAGCTAAGCGCATTATTAAACTAGATTATATTTCATTGGTAAATTTGATTATGAATCGTCAAGTGGTCACAGAGTTGATTCAGCACGATTTTAATGTCAAACGCTTGCAGGCCGAATTAGAAGCTATTCTCGATCCAGGAATGCGAGAGCTGCTATTGGAAGATTACGATTTGTTGCGTAAAAAATTAGGCGGAAGTGGAGCTAGTGCGCGTACCGCTGAGTTAATTTACAATTCTTGCAAGGCGAAAGCTTAATTGCATAGCTGAAATGAAGAATTGAGCGCAACCCGAGACCATTCTTTATGGATATAATTTTATTAGTTTTAGCAATTTTAGCTTTGCTTACAGGAATTATAGGTAGTGTGCTGCCTTTGTTGCCAGGACCGCCAGTATCGTGGATAGGCTTGTTGTTGCTTCACTTTACAGATTACACAGAGTTTTCAACTTCTTTTTTGATGATTACGGGCGGTGTGACTGTTATTTTAGCAGTACTCGATTATTGGTTGCCAACTTGGAGTACCAAGCGCTTTGGTGGTAATAAATGGGCACAAAACGGCGCGACTTTAGGTACTATCGCTGGCTTGTTTTTAGGGCCTTTTGGAGTAATCATTGGTTCCTTTGTCGGAGCTTTTATTGGGGCATTTATAAATCATCCTAAAGATTTAAAGAAGGTTTTCTCTATTGCTTGGGGAGCCTTTGTAGGATTTTTGCTTGGTGTTGGCTTAAAGCTGATTTGGTGTTTGTGTTTGCTGTGGTGGTTTGTGGCAGCTTTAGTTTAAAATAGCTGTTTTTAAGATTATTTCTTTAAAATATGTATAAAATTTAGATTTAGTAACTTGTAGATATTGTTAAATTTAAATTAAGTGTTTAAAGGGTGAACAGTCGTCTATTAAAAAAATTATATATTACGACTTCTAATTTTTGGAGATAGATATACGGCATAATCAGGCATCTTAATCTCTAATCTAAATGAATTAAATGAGTACACCTAAACTTCTAAAAGAATTTTTAAACAGTGAAAAAGCAGGGGGCATAGTCCTCATTTTTTGTACAGCCTTATCTTTACTAATAGCCAATAGCATTTTTGGAGAATCCTATCACGATTTCTGGAAAATCAATTTTGCCGGACATACACTCGAGCATTGGATAAATGATGGGCTAATGGTCATTTTCTTTTTGTTGATAGGCCTAGAGTTAGAACGAGAAATATACAGTGGAGAATTGTCTAATTTTAAAAATGCCTTGCTACCTATTTTTGCAGCTATAGGCGGGATGTTGGTTCCAGCAGGTATTTATTTGTTATTTAATTTTGGTACGCCAACACAACCCGGTGCCGGAATTCCTATGGCTACTGACATAGCCTTTGCTTTGGGTATTTTATCACTTTTAGGTAGTCGGGTACCGACATCACTTAAAATATTTTTAACGGCTTTAGCGGTAATTGACGATTTAGGCGCTATTCTAGTTATAGCCATATTTTACACGCAAGATTTAATGCTGACCAATCTCTTTTTGGCCTTAGGCGTATTTGGCGTCTTGTTATTGTTTAATAAACTGGGAGTTCGCAAATTATTTCCCTATATCATCGGTGGAATAATTATGTGGTATTTTATGCTAAACTCAGGGGTACATGCCACCATAACGGGTGTATTGTTGGCTTTTGCGATTCCTTATGGCGATGGCAAGAAAAAAACCTGTTCTTACCGTTTGCAACACTTTTTACACAAACCGGTAGCCTTTATTGTATTGCCTATTTTTGCACTGGCCAATACAGCTATTGTGATGAATGCTAATTTTGCTGATGTCATTGCAGAACCTTATAGCATAGGTATTTTGTTGGGCTTGTTGTTTGGAAAACCTATTGGAATTTTCTTCCTTTCATTATTAGCAGTCAAATTAGGCTTGTGTAATCTACCACAAGATTTAAAATGGTCTAATATTTTTAGTGTAGGTATATTGGCGGGTATTGGGTTTACTATGTCTATATTTATTACCTTATTAGCCTTTACGGATCAAACTATAATCGACAATACCAAATTAATTATTTTATTTACCTCATTAATTACTGCAATTTTAGGGTTTGTAATATTGCGATTCAATTTGGGTAAACAAGATCCTTCCGCTATTGACGAAGAGTAAATAGAGTATAATCAGACAGAATAAGTTGAATCGTATTGAATGCGGATTGGAAATTAAAATCTCCATTATTAATTCTGAGGATTTTTTTCAGGATTTTACGAGCAATCCTATAGAAATGCTTAAATTCGCATTTAAAAATTTAGAAAGATTATGAGCAAATATGATATCATTGTTTTAGGAAGTGGTCCAGGTGGATATGTAACAGCTATTCGCGCTTCACAATTAGGTTTTAAAACTGCTGTGGTAGAAAAAGAAAACCTTGGTGGCGTTTGCTTAAACTGGGGCTGTATTCCTACTAAAGCGCTTCTTAAAAGTGCTGAAGTATTCAACTACTTAAAACACGCTGAAGATTACGGATTAACACTTGAAAATGCTGATAAAGATTTTGGAGCGGTTATTAAACGCAGTCGCGGTGTAGCACAAGGCATGAGTAAAGGCGTTGAGTTTTTGATGAAGAAAAACAAGATTGACGTTATCATGGGTACTGGTAAACTTAAACCAGGTAAAAAAATAGCAGTAACTGATGATAAAGGTGCTACTACTGACTATGAAGCTGATCACATCATTATTGCTACAGGAGCACGCTCTCGCGAGTTACCATTCTTAAAACAAGATGGTAAAAAAATTATTGGCTACCGCCAAGCCTTGACCTTACCAGAACAACCTAAACGCATGTTAATTGTAGGTTCTGGTGCTATTGGTTCAGAGTTTGCACATTTTTATAACGCTATGGGCACTGAGGTGACTATTGTAGAGTTTCAACCACATTTAGTGCCTGTTGAAGATGAAGATATCTCTAAAGCATTCGAAAAAGCTTGTAAAAAAGCAGGTATTAAAGTTATGCTTAACTCTTCTGTGAAAAGCGTTGACACTTCATCTGATGTTTTAAAAGTTAATGTAGAAACTAAAAAGGGTATCGAAACCTTAGAAGCCGATATCGTACTTTCTGCCGTTGGTATCAAAACGAATATCGAAAATATTGGTCTTGAAGAACTCGGTATCAAAGTAGATCGCGATAAAATTCAAGTCAACGAATGGTACCAAACTAATGTCCCTGGCATTTATGCTATTGGAGATGTTGTTACTGGACAAGCTTTGGCTCACGTTGCTTCTGCTGAAGGAATCACTTGTGTTGAAAAAATTAAAGGATTAAATCCTGAAGCTATTGATTACGGAAACATCCCTGGATGTACATATGCTTCTCCTGAAATTGCTAGTGTCGGTTTGACTGAAAAGCAAGCTAAAGAAGCTGGTTATGAAATTAAAGTGGGTAAATTCCCATTTGCTGCCTCTGGTAAAGCGCATGCTTCGGGCAAAAAAGAAGGTTTTGTAAAAACTATTTTCGACGCTAAATACGGCGAATGGTTAGGTTGCCATATGATTGGCGCCGGCGTGACTGATATGATTGCTGAAGCCGTATTAGGACGTAAGTTAGAAACTACAGGTCATGAAGTGCTTAAAGCTATTCACCCACATCCAACAATGAGTGAGGCTGTTAAAGAATCTGTTGCTGATGCTTATGGCGAAGCAATTGATATCTAATTAATAGAAATAATTATATTTTAAAAAGACGCACTAATCAACTGGTTAATGCGTCTTTTATTTTTTTGGTAAAATAATATAAATCTATTCTTTAAGTTGTTTTATTTAATACGAAAATGATTTTTAAAATAGACTAAATATTTTGTCGTTAAAATTTCAAAGGTCAAGGCAAAAAGCACAGGCATAGCCATAGCTATGACGAGCATTTATAACGCAGAGATTTGTAATTTTAACAGGAAGATTGGTTCATTTTGAATGTCACTTCCGTATAAATTGCTATAAATTAGATTTTTATGTATTCTATTGGGTTGATTTTTTAAAACTTCAGAAGACGAAATTTTGAATATTTCTAGAAGGTGTTTGATGTTGGAGTGTACGACATTCGATTGCTGTAAAATTAGGAGCAAACAGATTGGTTAGAGTTGTTTTTGAATACTGCTTAATAGAAATGCCACTACACTGCTTAGGTCCTTGAGTCGAAAAAGTACCGATAAGTATAATGCCATTTGGAGCTAGAGTTTGCTGAACAAGAGTTTGGTATTGAATGATTTCATTTTTATCGGTCAAAAAGCTGTCACCGCCACCAATATCTATGATTTTGGCTGTTTTCTTTAGCTTAAATGTAGCCAAAAATTCCAAAGCAGTTTTTGGTGTAGCTTGATACCAACTCACTTCAGTTAAGGCTTTAGTTTGGTATATGTTTTCCCAATGTTGCTGTCGATCTAAATAAGTCATAACTCTTTTGGTAATGGTTAATAGAAACTGGATTTATTAAACTTTATTTGAGTGTAGTATACGCGAACCCTTTAAGTGATTATTTAAGTGTTTTCTTATCGGTAAATCTACATAGATAGCAATGAAATATGCAAATCCAATGAGTGCTATAACACTTGTTGGCACTAGCCACATTAATACTTCTGTACTGGGCTTTTCAACGGTAAAATAATTTAAAAATACCCAGATAAAAGGGTAGTGGGTCATGTATAGCGGGTAAGATAAATCGCCTGAAAACTTGTTGAGTTTATAGAGCTTTGGCGATAAGTTGGCACCGGCTCCTAAAGCCACTAACACCGGAAAGTAGAGTGTGACTAACAGTGGTTCAACTAGCCAATTCCACTCCGGATTAAAAGGCATCATAAACGCCAATAGCAGCAACGCACTCATTCCGATTAGTCCTAAGTTATTTTTGATAATCCAGTTAGACCTGTAAATCAATAAGCCCATTAAAAACGAAAACGACACGCGTGCTAACCCATCGAGAAAGGTTCCGCCACTCCAGCCACCGACGAGATTTCCTGAGTTCCAGCCTACATAGTAAAGTCCTATTGTGGCCAGTAGAAGCAACGGAATTAACAACTTGCGTTTAAGCTTAAACAGTACTAAAATGTAAGCGAAATTGGCCATATATTCCCAAAATAATGACCAGCTGGGAGCATTGAGATTAAATAAATTGTAAAAGCGCTCAGCTACCACCGGGTAGGGAATCATAAACATAGAGGCTAAAAAGATTAATGCAGTTTCTTTAAGCGAATAAAGTTCTGGTAAATTGCTGTAGGGGTCGAGGTAAAACGTCAAAATCCCTAAAATAGAACCAATAATAACCAACGGGTGTAAACGAATCAAACGCCGTTTCACAAAGCTCCAAATACCCATATTGTCTGCGCGATTGTCATAAGCATAAGCAATTACAAATCCTGATAAACAGAAAAAGAAATCGACAGCAAGGAAACCGTGAGCAATAAAATTATGCGTAAAATCAGGTTGAATAATTTCCATAAAATGGAAAATAACAACCACAATGGCGGCTAAGCCTCTTAGACCATCTAAGATGTCAAAGTGGGGTTTGCTTTGAAGGGTGCCAGTTGCAGATGTAGGGAATGACATTGAGAAATGAATGTGAAAATGAAGCGGGAAAATGAAGCGGGAAAATACAAAAAATAGTTGAGTTACACCTTGACCTAAAAACGCCATCAAAAAAAGCAGTGATCTCGGGTTGAAAGTTGTAAAAAACACTTGTTTTTTAGATGTTAAATAGTTGTAAGTTTAAGGGGTAAAACTCCATAAACTCCTTAACTTTGATATTTTCAAAAAAAATTAGCTGACTTGCCTGAACAGATTTCTACAGAAGACAAAGAAAAACAGCCGGTTAAAAAGACTAAACGACCGTGGTGGAAGCGAGCAATACGTATACTCTTAAAAGTAATAGTTATACTGATTTGTCTTGTTATCATTCTTATTTTCATAATTCGCAGTCCCTGGGGGCAGAATTTCATTGTACAGAAAGCAGTTAATTATCTTTCTGAAAAAACCCATACAAAGGTTGAAATCAAGCGCCTGTTCGTGACCTTTTCAGGAAATATAGCCCTTGAAGGCGTGTATCTTGAAGATCGCCAAGGGGATACGTTGTTGTATTCTAAATCGCTTGAAGCGGCTATTCCTCTAGTGCCGATTCTTAAAGGGCAGCCCATCAGCATTGATGATGTGCAATGGGATGGCTTGCGCGCTAATGTGGTGCAGCTCGATTCGGTTAATGGATTTAATTATCAATTTTTGATTGATGCTTTTGTCAGTGACACGACGGAAATAGAAGAAGAGCCGATAGATACTGTGGTAAGTAAACCTCTGCAAATAGCAATAGGAGAAATTGACTTTACGGATTTTAAAGTACACTACTACGATGCGCTTAGCGGAATGAAAGCCGATTTAAAGCTCGGTGAATTGCATTTTGAAGGTGAAGATTTTGATTTGGAGCATATGAAATTTCATATTGCGGATGCCGTGTTGCGCAACACTCAACTAGCCTACACACAATCTAAACCTTTTCCTGACACGCCAGAAGATACAACAGAAACAATATTACCGTTTGTGCGTGTGGATAATTTTGAATTAGAAAATGTACAAGCACATTACCAATCGGTGCCGGATAGCATGCTGGCTGATGTGAAAATTGGTCAATTTGTGTTAGCCTTACCCAAGGCCGATTTACAGAATCAAAGTATTGCTATTGAAACCCTGAACCTGTCAGATAGTGATGTCTATTTTAAAATGCTCAGCACGACAACAGATACTACTGAATTAACTGAACCTACTACTGATCAAGACCTGCATATTGCGGAGTTGTGGCCAGGTTGGGAAGTGACTTTAACCGAACTAAACTGGGCAAATAATGCGATACAATTTCAAAATGGTCCTTTAAACACAAGTCTGAAAGGCTTTAATCCCAATGCGCTTGATATTCGAAATCTCAATGTGCAGATTAATGATTTACACCTCTATAAAACACCACAGTTTATAGCCGATTTAGAAAATTTGAGTTTTGATGAAGCTTCAGGTATCGCCTTAAAACAATTAGCCTCCCAAATCAAATTTGATTCTACTGCTGTACGATTAAACGAATTTGATTTTGAATTGAATAACAGTGTGTTACAAGGTGATGCAACCGTAAATTATACACGCATTGACCAGTTGCTCAACCACCCTGAAAACGTAGCTGCAAATTTGAATTTGCCAACGATCTCTGTCGATTTAAAGGATATCTTAGGCATTATGCCCGACCTAAAAACAATTCCTTATTTGTCAGAAGTAGCACAGCATCCTATCACAGGTTGGGTGAAAGCCCAAGGAACAATGCGCCAGTTGAATTTAGAAGATTTGCAATTACACTGGGGTAAGCATGCACATTTGATGGCAAAAGGAAAATTTGTCAATTTAACTGATCCTGAAAAATTAAAAATACAAGCCAGTCAATTCAAAGTACAATCTACCAAATCAGCCTTAGCCAACTTTGTCTCAGAAGAAGAATTTGGCGTGCGTTTACCCGAGCGTATCGATCTGCAAGCTCAGGTTGATGGCAGTATGCAAAATTTAGCCGGCACAGCTACTTTGCGTATGGCTGATAGTGCTTTAGTAAACTTAAAAGGTCAGTGGCAAAACACCGATAGCATCCGTTTTGATGTCAACTTGCAAGCAAAAAATATCGCCTTAAACGAAATTTTAATCGATTCAACTTTGGGTAATCTCGGCTTTCAGGTTACGGCTTCTGGAAGCGGTACTGAACTAGCTGATCTAACAGCAAAACTCAATGTTGATTTTTCACAACTCGATTATAACGGGTATGATTATTCTCCCTTAGGAATGCAAGGCTACCTTAAAAATGGGAAGGGAGATTTCGCTATTTTCTTTAATGATCGTAACTTAGAGATGGCGACAATAGCATCTGTAGAGTTGGATTCATTAAAACAGAAAGTCAATTTGATGTTTAATGTAGATGGAGCTGATCTACATGCCTTAAAACTGATGGATAAAAGATTGCGCACCCGATTATTGTTTACCGCTCAAATTGAACACAGCTCAGAAAATACTAAAATTGAATCACATGTAGCTAATGTAACAGCCGTTTATAATAAAGAAATTTATCATCTGGGAGAATTAGATTTGACCGGGACGATGCAACAAGATTCTACTGCCTTTGCTGCAAATAGTGGGTTCTTGAATGCTAATTTACACTCTAATACTAATTTTGGACATCTAGGTAAAGCTCTAGGACGTCACTTTAAGCGGTATTTCTCGGATTCGATTACACCGGTTGATTCAATTACGCGTCCGGTGCAGTTGCACATGGATATGCAGCTGTCTGAAAGCAAATTTATCAATGAAATTTTTATGCCTGAGATTCATAAAATGGATCCTTTAGCCTTCACGCTCGATTATAATCAGGCGCAAAATTTATTGACTTCAACCTTGATGCTGCCCTATGTAGATTATGCTGAAAATCAAATTAAAGGGCTGCAGCTTATTGTTAATGCATCAAAAGAAGCCGGGGTATTTGTCTTTGGAGTGAATAAAATCGATGCGGGAGCTTTTGTTATGAATCAAACGAACTTGATTGGTGAACTCAAAAAAGGCGTGTTGACTTTAGATTTAGAAGGATTTAATGAGCAAGGAAAGAAGTTTTATGCTACTCAAGTCAAATTGTACGGTCGTAATCAAAAATTATACGTGTATACTTCGCCAGAATCTATGTTGCTCAATGGTGAAAAATGGCATATTCCAGAAGACAACTTAATCGTCTTAAAAAAAGATTCAATTCTAGCTACAAATGTGGTAATGACACATGGTGACCAAAAAATGATGGTGGCTAATGATTTGGAACAAACAGACCAAAGTAATATAGGATTTGGATTTAAAAACTTTAAACTCAAATCGCTATTGGCCTTATTAAATCCTGATGATTATTTAGCCTCCGGTCAACTGCAAGGCAATATTGTAGCTGAAAATCCTTTTGGAAATATGGGATTTATAGCTGATTTTGGTATCGATGATTTACACGTTTTAGGCGCTGAATTGGGGCAATTGCGTTTTGATGCTCATACCGAAGCTACTGCTAGTCATTACTTTTTTAATACAAGTTTAAAAGGAAGCGATGTCGACTTGCATACAACGGGAGATTATCTAGCCGCAGAACAACCGCAACTTAATTTTGATTTTGTAATTGATAAATTCGGGTTTAAAACCATTGCTCAACTGTCGCAAAATCAACTCTCTAATGCCGAAGGTTATCTCTCGGGACGCTTGTCAGCTAAAGGTCAATTGAAAGCTTTACAGTTTAATGGATTTTTACAATTTAATGAGGCCGCATTTAAAGTTGCCCAGCTCAATTCTACTTTTTATTTAGACAAAGACCGCATAGAACTCGATAACGACGGCATTCGCTTTAAAGACTTCTTGATTCGCGATGAAAACAAAAATCCTTTTTATATCAATGGCGCGATCATTACCGATAATTTTCTAGATCCGAAATTAGACATCGTTGTGAAAGCAAATGATTTTCAACTGATGAATTCTACAGCAGAAGACAATGAACTTTACTATGGATCAATTAATCTTGACGCTGATGGAACTATTACCGGAAGGGCTACTTTTCCAAAAATTAATTTAGAAATTGGCGTTAACAAAGGAACTGATTTTACTTATGTAATGTCTGAAGAGCAAGCCGCTCTTGAGAGTAGAGAAGGCGTAGTTGAGTTTGTCAATAAAATGAACCCCGATGATATTTTGACACGTAATACAGATTCTGTGCGGGTGTCTCGTTTTGGAAACATGCAGCTTAGAGCCAAATTAAATATAGATAAAGAAGCTGCTTTTGGGGTGGTTATAGATCCGCGAACTGGCGATAATTTTAAAATTTCAGGTGAAGGGGACTTAGATTTTCGCTATACCGGCACGGGGGATATGGCATTAACGGGGCGTTATATTATCAGTGGAGGGCATTATAAAATGAGCCTCTACAATTTGGTGAAACGCGAATTTGAATTTGTGCCGGGTGGTAGTGTGGTATGGCAAGGTAATCCGCTAGATGCAGATTTAGACGTCACTGCTCAATACCGCGTTAAAACATCTGCCTTAGGACTTATGGCTGCACAGATTTCAGGTGCTAATGAGGCTGAAAAGAATAAATACCGCCAAGTTTTACCGTTTATCGTGTCTATGTCTGTAAAAGGAACCATCGACCGTCCTGAATTGAGTTTTGGATTAGATATGCCTGAAGATTCCCGAGGCGCTATTGGTGGATCGGTCTATGGACGTATTACGCAACTAAAAGAGGATGAAGGTGAAATTAATAAACAGGTGTTTTCGCTTTTAGTGATGAATCGCTTTTTTCCGGCGTCGGGCTCTGATGGTAGTCAAGGTGGTATTGCTAATATGGCACGTAATAATATCTCTCAAGCACTGTCAGATCAGTTGAATAATTTTTCAGATAAGTTAATGGGCGATACAGGATTTAAGCTCAACTTTGGCGTAGACAATTATACAGACTATCAAGGACAATCGGCACAACAACGTACAGATTTAAACATTAGCGCCGAAAAAAGTTTATTTAATGACCGCTTAGTCATTAAAGCCGGTACTGAAATGAATGTGCAAGGCGAGGCTAGACCAGGTGAAGAAAATCCGTTATTGGGAAATGTGAGTATTGAATATCTATTGACTAAAGATGGGCGCTGGCGCATTACAGGATTTAGAAAAAATGAATACGAAAATGTCATTGATGGTCAAGTGTATGTCAATGGTATAGGTCTGCTTTTTCAACGCCAATTCAATAAATTTAACGCCTTATGGCATAGCTTTTTTGGTGGAAAAACCAAGCGTGAAAAGCAACAAGAACAGGCCAAACACAATGATAAGGCCATTTCAGAAGACAACGCTCACTCTAAACATCAGTAATTTTAATGATAAAGTCAAAACATATCTATATCGCAGGACTCATCACTCTGATTTGCTATTCGTGTAGTGTGAAGAAATATATTCCGGAAGGGCAATTGCTCTATCGCGGCGGTACCATTACACTTCCTGATTCGCTCCAAATTCAACAACAATCAGAACTCGAAGAACAACTACACGAGGTGTTGTACCCGCAACCTAATGCTAAATTTTTAGGAATGTATGTACGCTTGTATTATCACTATAAAGCGCAGCGTGAGCATCCGGGAGTGCTTAATAAATGGTTGAATAAAAAACTAGGTGAGGAGCCTGTTTACCTTTCAGATGTCAATTTAGAAACAACTGAAAAGGTACTCCAAAATAGATTAGAGAACAACGGCTTCTTTTACAGTGATGTAGAGTATGTCATTAAAAGAGATACTTTAAATAAAACTGCTACAATAGCTTATGATGTCAGCATTAATAAACCCTATGTGTTACGTCAGTATAAAGTTGAAACAGATTCTACTGACACCTTAGCTATTTACAACAAACTCAAAGCTTCACTAGCCGAAAGTGATTTAAAAATAGGAACGCGTTTTCAGCTAAGCGACCTCAAAGCTGAGCGCGAACGTATTGATGCTTATTTAAAAGAACGGGGTTACTATTATTTTAGTGACGATTTTTTGCTTTTTGAAGCCGATACCAATCGTTATAATGACCGCGGTATGGATTTGTATTTAAAATTTAAAGAAGGCATTCCTAAAGAAGGTTTGCTGCCTTTTGTTTTGGATAGTGTACAGGTCTATTCAAATGTAGTTAACGATTCCGTCTATGGAACAATAGACACTGTGCGCGTTGAAGATGTTGATATCATTCAAGGCGACGAATTGCTGATGCCTAAGCGCTTAGAGCCTTTTGTATTACTGCGCCCCGGACAATTGTATAGCCCGACAATTTCTAAATATACTAGCCGACGATTGTCTTCTATTGGCACTTATAAATTTGTCAATATTTATTATCGCCAACGCGATACCTTGGTTGATAGCTTAGGACGTCGCCATATGAATAGCGTGATTACTTTGTCGCCTTATCCTAAAAATGCGTTTCAATTGCGCTTGCAAGGTGTCACGAAATCAAACGATTTTACAGGGCCAAATTTGGAAGCATCCTTTACCAATCGCAATATTTTTAAAGGCGGTGAAAATTTGCAAGTGAAAGCAAAAGTAGGTTATGAAAAACAATTGTCTAACGAGAGTGGAGGAGATGCTAGTAGCCTTCATTTGGGATTAGAAACTTCTATTCTCTTTCCGCGAATGCTCTTTCCTGGCAAATTTGAAAAAGCTTTCCGTTATTCTATTCCCAAGACAAAAGTTAGTGTAGGCGTAGATTACCTCAACCGTTCTAATTTGTATTCTTTAAATTCTTTTTCAACATCTTTTGGCTATATCTGGCAACAAAATCGCTATGTTACGCACACGGTTAATCCTATAAAGATTGATTATGTCAAACTAGGGCATACCAGTCAACGTTTTGAAGATATTCTCGATGAAAACCCTTTTTTAAGACGTAGTTTTGAACAACAATTTATCGCTGGAACTACCTATTCATTTACCTATAATGAACTCAATCAAACTGCTAAAAAAGGGGAGTTATACTTTAAATTTAATTTTGATATTGCTGGTAATACAGCTAATCTATTTGGAAAAGATCAATCCGATGGTACTCGTACATTTCTGGGCTTAAAATATGCCCAATATGTCAAAGGCGATATTGATGTGAGTTACCACTATAAATTAGATAAAAAAGGCAATATCTTGGTGGGACACCTCTTTGCTGGTTTGGGAATTCCTTATGGTAATTCTACTTCACTGCCTTTTGTAAAGCAATATTTTGCAGGAGGACCATACAGTGTACGTGCGTTTCGCATACGTTCATTAGGACCTGGTAGCTACAAACCAGCGCCAAATACTGATTCTTATTTTGATCAAGCTGGTGATATCCGTTTGGAAGCTAATGTAGAATATAGATTTCCCATTTTCTCAATCTTAAAAGGGGCTTTGTTTTTTGATGCGGGTAATGTGTGGTTGATGAAAGAAAATCCAGCCTTGCCGGGAGGTGAGTTTTCATCTAACTTTTTAAGTGAAATGGGGGTAGGTACAGGCTTTGGTTTACGTATAGACGTACAAGGCTTTGTCGTGCGTTTTGATCTAGCTGCACCACTTAAAAAACCAGCCGAAAAATGGGATTTTGAATACAATAAACCGGTATTTAACTTTGCTATAGGCTATCCGTTCTAAATCGATTGCTCTAATGTAAAATAGTCGGATGTTAATAAAACGTTTAAATATTGATTTTGCATTTGCAGTAATTTAAATATTGATTATTATTGTAAAAACTTGTTCCTTATGAAAATTCTCGTTACCGGTGGACTCGGTTATATTGGCTCACATACAGTTGTAGCTCTTTTAAATGAAGGCTATGAAGTGGTGATTATTGACAACTTATCTAATTCGAGCATTTCAGTGCTTGAAGGTATAACTGAAATCGCTCAAAAAACACCTGTTTTTCACAAATTAGATTTGCGTGATAAAGCCGCTGTCTCTGACTTTTTTGAAAACAATCAAGATATAGATGGAATTATCCATTTTGCCGCTTCAAAAGCTGTAGGCGAAAGCGTTGAAAAACCATTGTTGTATTACGAAAACAATATCAATTCACTGGTTTATGTTTTACAAGAAATGAAACGTCATGATTTGAGCAATTTCATTTTTAGCTCATCTTGTACAGTTTACGGTCAGGCCGATAAATTGCCAATTACCGAAGATGCCCCAGTGAAAAAAGCAGAATCACCTTATGGAAACACCAAGCATATTGGTGAAAATATCATTCATGATTTCAGTAAGAGTAAAGAAGATTTTAAGGGTATAGCTTTGCGTTATTTCAATCCAATTGGCGCACATCCTACAGCTAAAATTGGTGAATTGCCAATCGGAGTTCCACAGAATTTGATTCCTTTTATTACACAAACGGCTATTGGTAAACGCAAAGAATTGTCTGTTTTTGGAGACGATTACGATACGCCTGACGGCACTTGTATTCGCGATTACATTCACGTGATGGATTTAGCTGAAGCGCATGTGCGCGCCTTACAACGGTTGTTACATGACGAAGGCAAACAAAATTATGAAGTATTCAACTTAGGTACCGGAATGGGTAATTCTGTACTCGAAGTGATTACTGCTTTTGAAAAAGCTTCAGGTCAAAAATTGCCGTACCGATTAGCAGCACGTCGCGAAGGCGATATTATGGCAGCTTATGCAGATACCACCAAAGCCAACGAAGTGCTCGGCTGGAAAGCTAAACGCCATCTTGACGAAGCCTTAGCTAGTGCCTGGAAATGGGAACAATACTGTACTGAAACTAATAAATAATTACAGTGTACTCTATATAGCTTAAACCTCCCTTGTGGAGGTTTTTTTGTGTATTTTTTAAACTAGAGTTTCATTATATTTCTGTATTTTACCGACTTCTATGAATAATACCGTATGGGGATAAATTATACCATTTTATTTATTAAATAGCCCAATTTCAACTTTGTCTCATTGTGCTAATAATTTATGGCCCACGGTATTATACCAACAAAAAATAATATAGATTAGACTAAACTAAACATAATTCTAATTGGTATAATTTTCTTAAAACCTTTATCCGTCAAAAATAAATTCTATGAAATACTGGTTAACCTTTATTTGCGTGTGTCTGTGTAGTATTGTTGTACTGCATGCTCAATCACCTTCTGCTTATGATTTAGTCCCTAAACCTCAACATTTAGAAAAGCTTGAAGGCCAATTTCACTTCGGGCATACCGTAAAAATTAAAGCGCCTAACAATTTTAAAGCCGAAGTCAAATTATTACGTGAAGCATTGTGGCTTAATACAGCAGATCAATCTGTTGAATCTTCAGGAAAAATTGTATTTAAAATCAAAGCCAAAAAATATAGCGATTTAGAAGCTGAAGGTTACCGCTTAATCGTACATTCTGATGAAATTTTAGTGGAAGCAGCGCATAGAAAAGGAGCTATCTACGGCCTGTTTACCCTGTTACAATTACAGCAAATCCAAGCTGACCAAAGTCGTATTCCGGCAGTAAGTATTGTAGATAAACCTGCATTTGTATATCGCGGAATGCACTTAGATGTGTCTCGTCACTTTTTTCCGGTGTCATTTATCAAAAAATACATCGATATGTTGGCCTATTACAAGTTCAATACCTTTCACTGGCATTTAACCGATGGACAAGGCTGGCGTTTGGAAATTAAAAAATATCCTAAATTAACCAACCAAGCTGCTTGGCGTACTAACGGCAAAAAACTGAATTGGCATATGGGTGACGAACGTTTTTTACACGAAGGTGATCCAAATGCCTATGGAGGGTACTACACACAAGACGAAGCACGCGAAGTAGTGGCTTATGCTGCCAAACGAGGCATTACGGTGATTCCGGAAATTGAAATGCCGGGCCATTCAGAAGAAGTTTTAGCCGTTTATCCACAATTGTCTTGCTCAGGAAAACCTTATGTCAATACTGAATTTTGTATTGGCAACGACAGTACTTTTGTATTCTTAAAAGATGTGCTCACAGAGGTGATGGCTATTTTTCCATCTAAATATATTCATATTGGTGGTGATGAAGCCTCAATGGAACCTTGGAAAACTTGTCCTAAAGATCAAGCTTTGATGAAAGAACAAGGTTTTACCGATGTGGCGCAATTACAAAGTTATGCGGTTAAAGAAATGGGAAAATTTTTAAAAGCTCACGGTCGTAAACTCTTGGGCTGGGATGAAATCTTAAAAGGTGGATTAGCACCTGGAGCAACAGTGATGTCATGGCGCGGCGAAACTGGTGGTATTGAAGCAGCACGTATGGGTCACGATGTGGTGATGACACCTGGCACTTATATGTACCTCGACCATTATCAAAGCGATCCTAACACACAGCCTAAAGCCATCAGTGGCTACACGCCTTTGCGCAAAGTGTACAGCTATCACCCGGTGCCAACAGATAGCTTAACTCTGGCACAGCAAAAACATATTTTAGGCGTACAAGCTAATTTGTGGACCGAGTATATCCCGTCACGAGATCATGTGGAATATATGATTTTTCCTCGTATGTTGGCCGTAGCTGAAATTGGCTGGACACCAGAAAAAGAGCGCCATTTTCACGATTTTCACCGCCGCTTACAAAGTCAATATCGCTTATTGCAACGCCATGCTGTCAACTATTACAGACCTTCATTTCGATTGCAAGTCAAAGCGGTGCCAAACTATGCCACTCAACAATACACGGTGACTTTCTTTAGTGAGCAATATAATCCGACAATTTATTACACTACCGATGGTTCTACACCAACTCCTGATGATCAATTGTACAAAGGTGCTTTTGAGGTGAGTGGCAATACTACCGTCACCGCAGCTATCTTTAGAGAAGGCAAACCTGTGATTGCTCCTAAAGCGTTTACAGTTAACTACCATAAGGCAATCGGTAAATCAGTAACTTATAATAAAGGCGGCTGGAGCAATAATTATCCGGCACAAGAATACGCAACCTTGACAAATGGTATTGTAGGTGGATTGACCTATCAAGATTTGCAATGGCAAGGCTTTTTGCACGACATGGATGTGGTAGTTGATTTAGAAAAAGTAACCGATTTACATCAATTGTCAATGCGATTTATGCAGTTGATTGGCCCTGGCGTTTACATGCCTAATCAAGTGGAAGTAGAAGTGTCAACCGATGGTGAGCATTACACTGAAGTTGGCGTTGTTAAAAATGATGTTTCACCTACCGATGATCGTTTGTTGTTTAAAACATTTACAGTAGATTTATCGGGACATCAAGGGCGTTACATCCGTGTAAAAGTGGATAAACAAAATGGATTTATGTTTACAGATGAAATTATGGTTAATTAAATCGCAACCTAAACATAAACTTGACGTCAACTACATTCTTAAACCTTAGTTCATATTTGCCTTCAAAATTAATTGGCTATGACACATTTTAAACCTTTAAGCTTAACGCTTTTAATTGTATTATTGACTATGACGCAAACGCGAGCTCAGCAAAAATTACCTTTAAAAATTGCCACCTATAACATTCGTTATGAAAACCATAATGACGCCAAAGCAGGCAATGCTTGGAAAAATAGGTTGCCGGTAATTGCTGATTTTTTGATTTGTGAATCGCCTGATGTAGTAGGCATGCAAGAGGTGCTCGAAGGTCAATTTGAAGACTTAAAAACTCAACTACCTACTTATACCGCTTATGGAATAGGACGTGCCGATGGTAAAACAGCTGGAGAATACGCGCCTATTTTTTATAAAAAAGAAAGCTTTAAGTTGCTTGATAAAGGCACATTTTGGTTGTCAGAAACACCAGAAAAGCCCAGTAAAGGTTGGGATGCCGTGTTGCCGCGTATTTGCTCGTGGGTAAAATTACAGCACAAGGCAGAAGGGGAGATTCTCTGGGTGTTTAACGCACATTATGATCATGTTGGCGTTAAAGCTCGCCACAATAGCAGCCAATTGATATTACAAAAAATTAAAGAAATGACAAATGAAGCTCCTGTTGTGTTACTAGGTGACTTTAATGTAGATCAATCGCACTCTGCCTATCAAATTTTTGAGGCTTCTGATTTGCTTGAAGATACTTATAAGACAGCAGAGCACCGCATGGCTTACAATGGAACTTTTAATGCTTTTGACAGTGATTTGTGGACACAAAGTCGCATTGATCACCTTTTTACAACCCCAAATGTTGAAGTCACACATTATGCTTTGCTAACGCCGGTATATTGGAAAGACGCCCAAAATCAACCCGATGTAAAACGCGGTAATTTTCCTAAAGAGGTCTCTTCAAAAGAGGCGAAATTGCGTTTGGCCTCAGACCATTTTCCAGTGTTGATACGCGTGTTGATAGATTGAAATAGTTTGTAAGAGAACAGTGAAGGGATACGCTATTTTTTTACTGCTTTTAAATATAATTACTTAATAGATTAGTACAGTACGAAACAATCTTACCATTGGCGCCAATTTTGTACTTTAATGCTAGATTTACGACTCTACGAAAAGCTAGTTATTACGGAAGTCTTTATGTATTATAATCCTTTTATTGAATTTGTCAGAATTTTGTTTGATAACAAAATCTACGGTATAATCTTTTTTTCTAAAGGTATCAGCATAATCAATAAATTCTTTTATTTTAAAATCAATTAGTATGTTAGATATCATAAGGGTATCCGTTTTACGTTTCGTGTTTTTACTTATTTCATATACATTTTGACAGCGATACAAATAATTCTGAGTATACATTTTAACATATAAAGTATCTGCCTGTTTTCTAATATCTAAAGAATCGATATAACGCAAAGAATCTATAGGAATAAGCTTGATGTTTTTTGAAATGTGGTTCCAATGTTTTTTGGTAGGTAAATAGGCCAACAGTCCCAAATCCATATTGATAAAATCCTTCATATTAAAATTGCTGATATCTTTATAATAGTTCCCTACTTGACTATCTCCCCCTGTTTGAGCACAAGTTGACTGTATGGCTATAAAAAGACAGAATACTGTAATTAGAGTAATTTTCAATTTATCCATTTTTAAGTTTTTAAATGTATTTTTTGACGGCTCTACTTTTATAATCACTACTAAGAAGGTTTTGTGCTCTGTAGAGAACCATGCTGTTGTTAGCTATTCTATATTAAGCTGACTTTTATTTCTTTTCAAGGTATGCACGTACTCTAGAGTAATAATCTTCTCCATAATGTTTATAGAATTTACCATTTGGTTTGATGATTAAAAACCCTGCGCAGTTTTGATGTTCTGTAAAGATAGTTTCATAGAAAAATCCTGAATCCACTATAAACTCATCCATTTGAGCATAAATTTCCTTGGCGTAAGAATCTTTAGTATACACAAAAAAGTCAATAGCATTGTGGTTAGAACTCATTCTAGACGAGATTCTAATTCGATTTTTTGTCACACCTATCTTGTCAGCTTTACTAGATTTAGCCATAAGACAATTAGGCGCCTTCTGATTGTAATTTATAAGAATAGATTTGTTGTCAGGAAACCTGGTTTTTAGTTCTTTTTCTAACTTTTTAATCAAATTATTATACTCGGTTTTGCTTAATTTTCCAGAGTAGTTTTCTGTGCTTTTTCTGTATTTTGAATTGACTCGCGTATTGACCCCTGTGTCAATAACATCCCTTTTTGTGCCGCAGGCGACAATTAGAATAAAGCATGTAAGGTATATACCTTTTTTTAAGATTCCATTCATAGATTTTAGTTAAATTAGACGCAAGGTTTGCCTCCTTTAATAATTCCTTCTGTTGAAAACCCAAGACCATCTCTATAAAACTCAATCGATTTCTCTAAATCGGTAACACTAAGATCAATACTGAAATTTGGGGTTTTCTATTTTGTCTGTTTTTAGCTTACTTCAGTTTCATCTAATTTCTTGTCTAAAAATTTATTTAGCTTTCGTAGAACCTTGAAAACGTATATAAAAAATAAAATAGCTAAAACTAATAAAAGTATCATTACTGATTGATAAACGAATAATAGAACACTGTAAGAACCTGTGATTGCCATATGTGAATTAAAGTTAATAAATTGTTATTTAATAATTGTTCGTTTCTGATAACTTACCTTCAGAACTAGTAAATAACCCCAATTTGTTTTTAAAAACTAGTCTTCAATAAGGTTTATTTAAAGGTTAAATTTAATTAAAAATTATCAATAAATGAATTTTTTGTCAAATAAAAATTTACGTTCAAATCCACCTGTATTTAGCGACTTGAATTCGTCGATTTATACCAATTAGAATTATTTTTTAGCCCGATTTATAATATTTTTTGTAGGTATAATGCCGTGGGTAACAAATTAATAGTACAATGAGACTGCTGTCGAAATTGGACTATATAATTTGTCCATACGGTATTAAATGCTATGCTTGAAAGGTCCTTTTACAATTAATTTAATCCCTTTATGCCAGCTCAAGCATAAGGCTAATTAAACAACACTGTTGTTGAGGTAATATTTATGATTGTCATTTAACGCTAATGCTCGTGAGCGTAGGCGGTATAAAAATAGGTAAAGTCATGGTTACTTTGAGCTATTGCTTTGACAGTAGTGTATTTGTAATGCAAAAAGGTAGAAGGGGTGAATTGTATTAGTATGTATACAAATTACAACATAGCTAAGCTACCAACTCCTGTTGCAAATAATACAACTCCAAAAAGGAAAACAAGGATAATAACACCAATTAATGAAATCACTAAACCTGCAATAGCCAGGCCTCTAGGTTTGTTAAATACGCCGACAAAAGATAAAATTAACCCTAAAAACCATACAAACCAACCCAAAACAGGAATCCAACCTACAAAAATTGCTATTAATGAAAGGATAAACCCAGCTATCCCTACGCCATTTGTTTTGCGTTCTACTTGTTGAATAATTATAGGATTGTTTTCTGCAGAGGAAGAAGATGTATTAGGGTCAAATTGCGGCATGAGTTTAAAATTATATGAAAATGTAAAATTAAACATATTTTTTAAATATACGTTAAAAAATATTACCCAATAAAAAAGTGAGTGATAGCATAGATAATTAAACCTACTAAGCCACCGACCAGAGTGCCGTTAAGACGGATGTATTGCAAATCTTTTCCCACTTCGAGTTCGAGTTTTCTGCTGAGTTCTTTGCCATCCCAGTGAGCTACAGTTTGACTGATAAGCGTCTCAACTTCCTGACGGTTGCGCAGGACCATTCGGTATAAAAACACACGCAACTTACCGTCGATACGTTTTTGTAAATTGTGATTCTTCTCTAAACTCGCTTTGCTATTTTGCAAGCTTCTTTGCAATTGCTTATCTAAAGGCGATTGAGGGGATTGGAGTTGCTCTTGTAAAATAGATTTGATTCCTAACCAAGCATCGACCGTATATTTTTCTATATTTTCAGGCGTGATAAGCTTTGTTTGTAAGCCTTTGATTTTTTGTCGCCATTTTGGATTTTCTTGAATATCTCGAGCAAGATTTTCTAGTTCTTCCGTTAATTTCTGGCGTACAAAATGAGTTGAATCCTCTTCAACTTCACGCATAAAATTGACAAGACCTTTGGTGACTTCATTTGAAATTTTTTTGCCGGCTAAAAATGAAATAAAGGGCTTACTATCTGCTAATCGTTGTTGAATAAGCCTTTGATTTTCTTCAATATAATTAGTGAGCTGTGGCAAGAGGTGATTGAGCAATTGTTGGTGCTCATCTTGTTTAAGGAGGTAATTTATTCCATTTCCGGCTAGCGCCTGCACATCAATAGATTGCAATAATTCACTTCCTTTTTGATTGATAAAACGTGTCACTTGCTCATCGTCTAAATCGTTTAGAAAGGATAACAATAACACTTTGAGTTCCTGACTTAATCCTTCTTGATTTTTAGGCTTATCAAGCCATTGCAAAATGTGTTTACTAAAATCTATTTTTTCAATGTAAGGACGAATCGTTTTGGGATTAAGAAAGTTATCATTGACAAATTTTCCTAAATTATTACCTAAATCGCGCTGTTTGTGCTGTATTAAGTTAGTGTGCGGAATGGGTAAACGCAACGGATGTTTGAACAGTGCAGTGACGGCAAACCAATCAGCTAGCGCCCCAACCATTCCGGCTTCAGCAAAAGCTTCTACATAACCCATCCAGACTGCAGGATGGCTGGTTTGTAAATAAATCATTACCCCGTAAAGTACAGCCATCAAAAAGAATAATCCGGTGGCAATGCGCTTGTGGTGACGAAGTTGTTGTTGCTTTGATCGATTCATATAATGGGCGTGTTCCTACAAAATTCGGCAATATAGAAGAATTTCCTATAGATTGACACCGTATTTTTAATTCTAAAAGGATGAAAAAAAATGAATACAACTGTATTTTTGTAAGTACAAGATTAAATAAATGCCTATGAACGTATTATCAGCAGCTCAACTCTATGATGCCGACCAAGCCACAATGCTTGAAGATGAAATCACCTCATTAGATTTGATGGAACGGGCCGCAACGCGTGCTTTCGAGGCTATAACTGCAGAAGTGAACTGGAAAAATCGACCGATAGTTATTTTTTGTGGTATCGGGAATAATGGCGGTGATGGGTTAGTTATAGCGCGTAAATTTATTGAACAAGGTGCCGATATACACGTGTTTGTGGTCACTTATAGCAATCATTATAAAGCAGATTTTAAAGCTAACCTCAATCGTTTAGAGAAACTGACAAACTCAATTACATTTTTGACAGCCCATAGTGAATTGCCTAAATTGCCAGTCAACAGTGTGCTTATCGATGCTATTTTTGGCATCGGACTGAGTCGCCCGCTTCACAATTGGGTTAAAAAATTGATTAACCACATCAATTGCATTTCTGCTTTAAGGCTAGCCATTGATATCCCTTCAGGACTCTATACTAACCGTGCAGTTGAACAAGATACTGCAATTGTAAAAGCCGATTACACAATCACCTTTCAATGCCCTAAATTGTCCTTTTTCTTACCACAAACGGCTCATTATGTAGGGCAATTACAAGTGATTGATATAGGATTATCGCAGAATTTTATAGATGAATTGACTCCTGAAGCTCAACTCATAACTTTACAACAAGCCTCAAGTTGGTTAAAAATACGTCCGCGATTTTCGCATAAAGGTACTTATGGGCATTGTCTGATAATAGGCGGAAGCTATGGAAAAATGGGGAGTGTAGTCTTGGCTGCTCAAGCTGCTTTACGGGCTGGAGCCGGAAAAGTCACCACACTTATTCCGCGGTGTGGTTACGCTATTATACAAACAACACTACCTGAAGCTATGGTACTAACACAAGGTGAAAAACAGCTGAGTGATGAGCTAGTTGATTGGCAATTTACTCCTGAAAGTGTGGTGTTTGGCATGGGCGCTGGTATGGCAGAACACACCGCTCAATGTTTCCATAAACTACTTGAGAAAGCAGCTAAACCCTTAGTGGTAGATGCCGACGGGTTAAATATTCTGGCACAACATCCTGAATGGCTGTCGCTTTTACCGACTCAATCTATATTGACCCCACATCCTAAAGAATTGCGTGGCCTGATAGGGGAGTGGACCGACGATTTTGACAAACTCACTATACTTAAATCCTTTGTTCAGCGCTATCAGATTATTGTTGTGGCTAAAGACGCCATCACCTTTATAATAACCCCTCAACAGGTTTTCATCAACACAGCCGGTAATCCGGGCATGGCTACCGCCGGGACAGGAGATGTCTTGGCCGGCACTATTGGCGGATTGTTAGCGCAAGGCTACACAGCGGTAGAAGCCGCTGCTTTGGGCGTGTATCTACATGCAAGAGCTGGCGATGAGGCACTTAAAAAATCTTCAGTAGAAGCGTTGATTGCCGGTGATTTATTGCTTAGATTTGGGCAAGTTTATCGCGAAATGTTAAAATACAAGACGATGAACGCCATAAAAAAACAAAACCAACAATTGCTATGACAAATACACATTATATTAGTAGTGCTATTTTAGAAGTTGAACACATTCAAAAAATTATTGCTCAAGACACTAAATTAGCTTTGAGTGAAGAAGCTATAGCTAATATTCAAAAAACACGAGATTATCTCAATGAAAAAATGGCTAATTCTGATGTACCCTTCTATGGCATTAACACAGGGTTTGGATCGTTGTGTAATGTGAAGATTTCATCTGAAAAATTGTCTCAACTTCAAGAAAATTTGGTAAAATCACATGCCTGTGGCACCGGCGATCGCGTAGATCCTACTATAGTCAAAATCATGATTTTACTCAAAGTACAGTCGTTAAACTACGGCCATTCCGGTATAAGTTTAGAAGTTACGCAACGTTTGATAGACTTCTTTAATAACGATATTATTCCTGTGGTTTACGAACAAGGTTCTCTAGGTGCTTCGGGTGATTTAGCACCATTAGCGCATTTGAGTTTACCTATTTTAGGACTGGGCGAAGTGTATTATCAAGGTACTATTCAACCTGCTGTACAAGTATTAGAAAAATTGGGATGGAAACCTCTAAAACTGCAAAGTAAAGAAGGTTTGGCTTTACTTAATGGTACTCAATTTATGAGTGCTCACGCCGTTTATGCTTTGATTAAAGCTCATAAATTATCTTATTTAGCCGATGTAATTAGCGCTGTGTCTATGGAGGGCTTTGATTGTAATTTGTCACCTTTTAATCCATTAGTACACCATGTGCGTCCGCATCGTGGGCAAATTAAAACCGCTGAAAATATCTTGAGTTTCTTGCGTGATAGTCCTTTAGCAAATGGAGAAGGCAAAGCAGTGCAAGATCCATATTCTTTTCGTTGTGTGCCGCAAGTTCACGGGGCATCAAAAGATACCTTGCACTTTGTCAATAAAACGGTTAAAACAGAAATTAACAGTGTAACGGACAATCCAAATATATTTGTCGATGAAGATGAAATTATTTCGGGTGGAAATTTCCACGGACAACCTTTAGCTTTAGCCATGGATTATTTGGCAATTGCTATGGCTGAGTTAGGTAATATTTCAGAACGCCGCACTTATAAACTAGTGTCGGGACAACGCAATCTTCCAGAATTTTTGGTTGAAGATCCGGGACTTAACAACGGATTTATGATTCCACAATATACCGCTGCCAGCATTGTTAGTCAAACTAAACAATTGTGTACTCCGTCGAGTATTGATTCTATTCCGTCGTCTAACGGACAAGAAGATCACGTGAGTATGGGCTCTAATTCAGCTACTAAATTGATTAAAGTGATGCGCAATTTACAAACCGTACTCGCTATTGAACTCTTTAATGCTTCTCAAGCCCTGCATTATCGCGAACCCGGTAAATCATCTGATTTTATTGTGAAATTTGTAGGTGATTTCCGTCGCGAAGTTCCTATTGTAAAACAAGATAAAATTATGGCCGTAGAAATTGAAAAAGCCAATCAGTTTATTGAACACTTAAATATCGAGGCATATACTGTGGCGTACTAGTTGACTTTCCTACTTCATTAGCATACACAAACCCACTGTTTAAACGGTGGGTTTATACGTTAGGAAATGCGATCAATTGCACTTAAATCTTCTTAATCAGATTTTGCTAATGGCGCTGTTTTTTTTAAGAATTTTTCAATCCATAACAACCAATTCTTAGCCATTGTAGCTCCTTGCTCAGTCATATAGGATTCGGGGTGAAACTGTACCGCTTTAATAGGAAACTCATGATGCTGAATGGCCATTACCGTATCGTCTTGTAAAGTGGCTGTAATTTCAATACATTCAGGTTTATCAGCAATATTCATGGCCCATGAATGGTATAAGCCGATAGGGGTAGGTGAGCTGATCTGTTCAAAAGAACAGTCATAAGCGCGACTGATTAGGTTTACTTTTTGTCCGTGTTTTACTGTTGAAAGATTAACTAAATCGCCGCCAAAATGAGTAACAATAAGCTGTAGCCCCATACAAACCCCTAAAATAGGCTTCTTGCCAGCATAGGTTTCAATAAGTTGCAGGCTTTTGGGATATTCTTCAGGTAATCCAGGCCCTGGTGACAAGACAAAGGCATCGACATCGTAAACTTTACTGAGCGTTAAGTCGGCATAAGCCAACACATCGACTCGCTCGGCTCCAGCTTCGGTAAAAAGTTGTACTAAATTGTAAGTAAAAGAATCATTGTGATCAATAATTAATATTTTTGACCCCATAAGTTACGCTATGAAATTTTCGTCAAAAAAACACTTTTTTCAGGAGATGAACCGCTTTTATGCGGAGAAAATTCCTTTTTTCTTTATTGTTGATTACGCCGCTAAATATCCTGAATTGATTCCTTTAGCAGATTTAAAGGAAGAGCAGGTATTTTATAAAGCTGGAGAAATCACTAATTATAGCGAAAAATATTTGCCCAAAAAAAACTTAGAATGGCAAAAACAACCTATTTCAAAAGCAAATTATACCGTACAATTTAAAGCTGTACAGCAGGCTATTCAAAACGGAGAAACCTATTTAATCAATCTGACAGCTTCAACACCTGTTCAAACCAATTACAGTTTGGAAGAATTGTTTTTTAAAGGACAAGGCGCTTATAAATTGTGGTTTAAAGATCGTTTTGTGCATTTTTCTCCAGAACCTTTTATCAAAATAAAGGATAGAAAAGTTTATACCTTCCCGATGAAAGGCACCATTGATGCCGCTATTGACAATGCTGCAGAAGTAATCTTAAATGACGAAAAAGAATTGCGTGAACAATATACCATTGTTGATTTGTTACGTAATGATTTGAGCATTGTCGCTGACAAAGTGCGTGTAGATGATTTTAGATATATTGAACATTTGTATACTAACGAAAAAGAATTGCTTGCCGTGAGTTCTAAAATCAGTGGTCAATTGAAATCTGAATACGCTGAACAATTGGGTAGTGTTTTTGAGCAACTGCTTCCGGCAGGATCAATCTGTGGCGCGCCAAAACAACGTACATGTGAACTTATTGAATCTATCGAAACGCATCAACGTCATTATTACACAGGAGTTTGGGGTGTTTTTGATGGGCTATCGGTTGACAGTTGTGTGATTATCCGTTATTTAGAAAAAACAGAAACTGGCTTGGTGTTTAAAAGTGGTGGTGGAATCACCAATCAAAGCGAATTAGATGCTGAATATCAGGAACTTTGTGATAAGGTGTACTTACCTATACCTTAATCTTTATTTAAAGTTGATTTTAATGGTTTCATTAATTTTTAATCCCAAAAGGGTAGAGGCGCTACCTACTGAGTGCGGGTTGCTTTTGTAAATCGCAATCTCGAGATAATCGGCTGTATTGAATAGAGCTAAATTTTTTCCGCCGTCAAGTCGATCTTCTTTGGGCACTGTATAGTCCACAACTTCACTGTAGTTGTCATAGATTTTTTTTAATCTAAACCCTCTAGCTGATATGGTATATTCACGACCTCTTCCTATAGTATTAAAAAATTTGCGCGAAATATTTGAAATAGCATTGCCGTAATTGTCAATATACATCACAGAACCCAAAATTTGATTTTGCGCTTTATTGACTACAGGAATCAGGTTTTTAAGTGGTTTTAAAATATCTGTTTTCTTACCGATTACCCCTAATTTTCCTCCTCTAGCAATATGGGCAGCAACTTGCACAAATACATCCAGCACCGGAAAATTGCTAACCACTCTGTTATGAATATTAATTTCAACACAGTTTGTCGGCACAATTTCATTGGCAATCAGTGACATAATCCCATTATTTGCACATATAAAATAATGCTCATCGAGCTCAACAGCAATATGTCGATTTTCAGGAGTTAATTCTGAATCGACTCCTAAAATATGAATACTCCCCGGAGGAAAAGTTTTGTAAGCATTCTTGATGATATAAGCCGCTTCGGCAATATGAAAAGGAGATATGAGGTGTGAAATATCTACAATTTGTGCATCGCTGAGCTCACTGTATAAAGCCCCTTTGACAGCCGCTACGGATGGATCTTTTAATCCGAAATCAGTGGTTAAGGTTATCAGGGGCATATAATCTTTTATTAAAGAAGTTTTTTCAGCTGACGCTATTTTTTTGTTTAAATTTGTAACACAAATTAAAAGGTTTCCTTTTAAACAGCAGCGCTTTTATGAGAGTTTTGTTAAAAAAAAATTCACTTAAACGCAAAATGCTAAAAAGAAAATCTGATGTTGTGTAAAAATAAGACTAATATCTGCGAATTTAACTAATATTGTCCAATTAAAACAAACGCTTTTGAACGAAATAGCACTTGAACTAACCACTATTAACGCCCGCGAATTCTTCGGCGAAAGTAACAGCCATATTAAGTTGCTTAAAAAATATTACCCCAATCTTAAAATTGTAGCACGTGGCCAAACCGTAAAAGCTTTTGGCGAAGAAGAAGTACTCGAAGAATTTGAAAAACGATTCTACCTATTACTGGAACATTTTGAAAAATTCAATAAACTGGACGAAAACAGTATTGAGCGCATCTTAACCAGTGATAGCAAAGCAGAATATGAAACCCCTGAGAGTAGTGCCGATGTTATTGTACACGGCGTTGGCGGCCGAAAAATAAAGGCACAAACCGCTAATCAACGCAAACTCGTTCAACTGAGCCAAAAAAACGATATGGTATTTGCTGTAGGTCCTGCTGGAACCGGAAAAACTTACACCGGCGTAGCACTAGCGGTTAAAGCTTTAAAGGAAAAGAAGGTTAAACGCATTATCTTGACTCGTCCAGCTGTTGAAGCTGGTGAGAATTTAGGATTTTTACCAGGTGATATGCGTGAAAAACTCGACCCATACATGCAGCCGCTTTACGATGCCTTACGCGATATGATTCCTGCTGAACGCCTAGAATCACTCATGGAAAAAGGCGTTATTCAAATAGCTCCATTAGCCTTTATGCGGGGACGTACGCTTGATCGTGCTTTTGTAATTTTAGACGAAGCTCAAAATACAACGCACTCTCAAATGAAGATGTTTTTGACGCGTATGGGAAAGAGCGCTAAGTTTATTATTACTGGCGATCCGGGGCAAGTTGACCTGCCATCAAAAAAGATTTCAGGCTTGCGTGAAACTCTTAATCTTTTAAACGGGATAAAAGGAATAGGATTTGTATTTTTGGACGATAAAGATGTAATACGTCACAAACTGGTCAAAAAAATTATAGCGGCTTATAGAACATTAGAAAGCCCTGAATAATTACTTAAATAGCTTTATGAATACGTTGTTAAAAACAGAATTTACATTTTCTGGACAAGAAAATGTTTATCACGGCAAGGTCCGCGATGTGTATGCTGTAACTGATGACCGCTTGGTTATCGTCGCCTCTGATCGATTGAGTGCTTTTGATGTAGTAATGCCTAAAGGAATTCCTTACAAAGGGCAAATCCTTAATCAAATTGCTACCAAAATGCTCAAAGCTACTGAGGATTTAGTGCCGAACTGGCTAGAAGCAACTCCTGATCCTAACGTTACTGTAGGTAAAAAATGTACGCCTTTTAAAGTAGAAATGGTGATTCGAGGCTATTTGGCCGGGCATGCTGCTCGTGAGTACAAGGCTGGAAAACGCAGTCTTTGTGGCGTGGCGCTTCCTGAAGGTTTACGTGAAAATGATAAGCTTCCTGAACCGATTATCACGCCGTCAACTAAAGCTGATCAAGGAACGCATGATGAAGATATTTCAAAAGAAGCTATCTTAGCTAAAGGCATCGTTTCAGCTGAAGATTATGCAGTTCTTGAAGATTATACCCACAAATTATTTAAACGCGGAACTGAAATTGCTGCTGAGCGCGGATTGATTTTGGTGGATACCAAATACGAATTTGGAAAGACAAAAGACGGTAAAATTGTAGTGATTGACGAAATTCACACCCCCGATTCTTCACGTTATTTCTATGCCGATGGCTATCAAGAGCGCCAAAAAAAAGGCGAATCTCAAAAACAACTCTCTAAAGAGTTTGTGCGTCAATGGTTGATTTCAAAAGGATTTCAAGGTCAAAAAGGCCAAATTTTGCCGGATATGACTGATGAATACATCAATTCTGTTTCTGATCGTTATATTGAACTTTACGAAAATATTACAGGAGAAACTTTTGAAAAAGCTGACATCTCAGCTATCGAAAATCGTATTAAAACTAATGTAGAAGCCTTCCTTAAAAATTAAGAAAGAGCTGTTTTTAGTCTACAAAAATAAAATCCGGAGGTAATCCTAATCAATTACTTTCGGATTTTTTTGGTCGTGATATCAATTTAGAATCTTAAAGGATAGTTATGATAGGCAGTTCTAATCGTGAAAGTTGGCGTTTAAAATCATCAATATCCACAGGGGAAATAAGAAGGTTATCCCCGGTAGAAAATTTCATAAAAATAGTGCGTTTACGCGAGGAAATATACCAAGTCATATCGCCTAAAACCTTGTGTAAAAATCCACCAAAATAGCCCCAAAGTCCGCCGACTCCTGAGCTACGAGTGCTGCCTTTAATATCCTTAGCTTGTAGTTCACAAAAGCCTTCGCAATCGGCTAAATTGTATTGTCTATAACCAATGGGACGCTTAATTTTTAAATGCGTAGAATTCAATTGATATGATGTGGGATGCAAAATATAAATGACACCATATATAATAATTATAAATGCCGAGGCTATAATGGTAACACTAATGTTTGACGAAGAGGTTAAAGCGGCTTCCCAGATGAATGCCAATATGGCTAAAAATAAAATGGATATAATACCAGTTATGCGC
The DNA here is from genome assembly GCA_964451785.1 of uncultured Flavobacteriaceae bacterium. Taxonomy (GTDB): domain Bacteria; phylum Bacteroidota; class Bacteroidia; order Flavobacteriales; family Flavobacteriaceae; genus JAJYSO01. The sequence goes on along the minus strand of CAYVJG010000008.1, from coordinate 32,495 downwards.
TGCGCTGTAGTGTCGAGTTGAAGATTAAAATCTTGGCCATCCATAAAATGAAATCCACTTAAATTTAAGTTATACCAATTAGAATTATTTTTTAGCCCAATTTATACTATTTTTTGTAGGTATAATGCCGTGGCCATAAATTACTAATACAATGAGACAAAGTCGAAATTGGACTATTTAATTTATCCATACGGTATTAGCTAACAAGGTACAAAAAAATAAGGAATAATTCTGCTGAAAAAAATTGGTTTACAAACGATTCCGCTTAGTGACTTAAATCTGCCAAAGTAAAAGCGCCCAATTTTGCAATTAGGCGCTTTGTGTCAAAATTAGAAACTCAAAACAGCGTTGAGGTAAACATTTCGCCCTAGGCGAGGAATGCCTATCCAATCGGCATATGTTGAATAATATTTGTCAAAGATATTTTGTACGCCTGCTTTTAAAGTCAAATCTTGTTGACCAAAATGAATTTCTTGAGAAGCGGCAAAATTAAAAATGGTATATGCCGGTTTCTGCAGTTCACCAAACTCAATGCTATTGCGATTTTTAGTACTGCCTTCAAGTCCTAATTCGGCAAAAAAATCAGTTTGTGAATAGCGTAATTTAGTAGAATAATTTAGCGGCTGAATAAGTGGTAAGCGCGTACTTTCGGCACCTTGTCCGTAACGATATGAAGCTTGAGCTTTTACTGTCCAACGATCGGCTAAGTAATAAGTAGCGTTTAAACCCGTATTAAAAATATGTGCATAATTTAATTGGCGATAAATTTTGACCCCCTCAGCCTGAGGGTTCATAGGACTAACCCCTGGTTCGGGTTTTCCTATGATATAATCCATAAGGTGAAAGTAATTAGCTCGCCATTCGATATCAAAAAGTCGATTTTCGAAATGTAAAGATACCCCAGCATTAATCGATTTTTCATTGTCGAGATAAGGATTGCCTACATAATCAAAATTGTCATTGAGATTGAGTAAGTAAAATCCATAAGCTTCAGTTATTGAAGGCGCGCGCTCACCATAACCCACACTCAATCCATAGGTCCATTTATCGTGATGATAAGAAACTTTAGAAGCCAAGCTTTTTAAGACACGAGTTTTTGTAGCAGACAAGTTGGGATAAAAAATTTGCAAGCTATTTAACCCCATAGTACTGGTGATATCATTGTGATGCACTCCAATACTTCCGGCTAGGCGAAGTTTGAGATGTGGACTAAAGTAAACCTGATCTTCGAGATGCAATCCGCCGTAAAAGGTGTTGACGTCTGGCCAAGTTAGCATAAACATATCAGGCTCAGCCGGATTGTTAGGATACATGGTCATTTCGGCCAATGAATTGTTGCGATGACCCGTTAGTGTTGCTTTAAAGTGGTGTTTTCCATAGCTTCCTATGAGTTGAGAATAAAACCCTTGCGTTTTACTCCAACCGGGCATATCCATTCTAATAGGTACTTCTGGGCGATGGCTGTCATCCATGATATGCGTAATGGTGTTAAAGTAAACCTTGGTTTCCCATAAGCTGAAATGCTCAGATAAATTTTGAACACGGTATTGTACAGACCCCATTAGAGCTTGCGCCAAACGTACATCCATAGCTAATCCCGGATATCCCACATCGTTAGCCTCATCAAAAATTACTGAAGCCTCTAAACTTTGATTATCAGTGAGCTTATAGCCTACAATAGCCGAAATGTTGTACTTTTCATATTGTGAATACAAAACTTCGCTACTTTGTCCTCGGTGATATCCGGCCTTGTAATTTTTGGCATGGCGATACGTAAAATCGACATCGCTATAAAACTTAGGAGCTGCGTAACTGAGTGTAGTTCCGTAAATCTGTTGTAAATTACTGCTTTCAAAACCGCCAAAAACCGTTCCTGAAAAATCTGTTATATCTTGAAAACCACTGCGGCGACGCTCTAAATTAAGTCCTCCGGCAATTGTGGCACCGTATTCACCACCGTATTGGCCTTGCTTGACTTCTGTCGAAGAGAGGTTAGTGTTTTCAACATAAGACGTAATCGGATCCATACGGTCCGTACAGGCTTGATAAACGCGCATCCCATCAATGGTAATAATACTGCGGTCACTGCTCATACCGTTGAGCATAGGTTCCCAGGCATAAGCCCCGCGCCTAATCATATCTACAGAATTTGATTCTTCTAAATAACTATCCAGTGAACCAAGGGCTTTATCGTTTTTGAGATAAGTTGTTGTGGCATTAGAAATTAAAATCACTTCTTCTAATTGCTGCGTTAAACTATCTAAATAAGGATTTACTTGAAGCTTATCGTTTTCTTGGGCAGAAGTAGAAAAACTCAATCCTAATAAACCGATGAAAAAAAGTGTCTTTTTCATACTATTATGTGTTTAAGTGAGGCTATAGGTATTCCTATAAATCTAGGATACCCATAGCCATAAAAGTGAAAATGTGTGCTTAAAATTCTATTTTGAATTGTAAGCTGCTAGCGGGTTGGTCTTCGCTAAATGGTTCACCTTTAACCACTGTGCCATCGGCAGATTTCATAACGAGGTTGACCTCCCAATAACCAGACATAGAGAAGCCTACTTTTCCGTGATAAAATCCGTCAGTACCTTGGGTTAAAGCTTCGTTTCCCGGGGCAGAGTGATAGCCCATAGCCGGCATACGCGGATCAACGAGAAGCGTAAAGCCTTCAACTTGTTTAAAATCCATGCCGTGGTTTATCGATTTATAAAGCGCAACTTGCATAGGATTAACCCCAATTATAGGTTGTTCAGGTTGCACAAGCGCCAAAATGTATTGCTGGTCATCATTACCGGTAGTAGAAATGAGAGATTTGTGATAAGTGCTTGTTGACGAAATTACCTCAACATCATCTGAAACGGTATAAGTTTGCCCGTTGCTAGTGTAAGTGAATTCTAATGTCCACGTGTCCATGTCGCTACTCGGCATAATAAACACAATAGAACCAGTGTATAGAGTTGATTTACCTTTTACTTTAGTGATGGCAGAATACGGCGTGCTGTGTTGATGTGTATTGCCGTTCATCATCATAGACATTGTAGGTGTCCAGGTAAAGTTGATATCCGTTTTAGGTTGCTGGTTTTTGTCAGTTAGCCTAAAGTAGATTTGATTGTAACCAACTTTCAAGGCTTCTGCTTTGCTGTAAATTTCCAAATTATGCGTTGCATTTTCAAAAGTTGTCAATAAGGTTAAATCGGCTGTTTCATTGTCGGGTGTTACGATAGGGGTGTCATCATCATTGCTGCAAGCGGTGAATAATAGGGTGAGGATGAGAAATATATTGAGTTTTAAAAATTTCATGTTTTTTAATTTAGTATAAACAATAGTGTATCTGTCTCTTGTCAAAAAATGACAAGAGATTGTGTAAAAAATCTGTGTGTTAGTGGTTTATACTAAAATAGGAGGATGGAAAAACTGACCGCTATTTTGAAATGCGTAATGATTTTCATAGCGAAATTGATGGTATACAGAAGTAACTTGTTGTTGAGGAGCCTGAAGAATAGTAGGCGTATAAAAAACAAGTTGAACTTTATAGACGTCTAAAAGAGAATGCTGATCGGAGTGTTGATGATCATGTGATGCCATTTTTTTAAGCATACACGTCCCATCACAATGCATAGCTGGATTAGCTGTGTTTTCGCAAAACAACTCGACAAAAATATCTTGATCCACCATATATAATCCGTAAATTAAATTAGTGCCCAAGCAGTTGACCATCATGACAGTGGCCAAAACCCATACGACGATTTGTTGCTGTTTTTTCATAGACTTGTGCTATCGAAAACTACATCAAATGTAAGCACAAAGTTTTAGTTAAAAACCATTTTAATCAAATATTTATCGCAAAAATTCGCTTTATTAATTAATATTATAAAATTAAATCAGTTGATTATCAGTTTGTTGTGAATTAAGGATAAATATATCTGAAAATATTTTAAGATTTATAATATCATTAAGAACTATTTAATGCTTATTTAGCGCCATAGCAAAAGAGGAGTGCGAATTATTTGCTTTTTAAGTGAAAAAGAATGGATAATTTATGGTAACAAAAAAGCCACAGAATTAATAGGTAATCCTGTGGCTGGTTTAACTAAAAAAGAAAGATGATTACTTAGCGCGTTTTTCTAGAGTTTTGATGGGGCAGATAATCTCTCTACCGATTTGTTTGCCATTTCTGTAGGTAACTACACGCAGTTGAGAAGCTCCGTAAGGGACGGCTACAGGCGCCCCTGTATATTCGGGATAAAATTGATCAGGAATAGATTGATCAAAGGTGTAATAAATGTCTAAACCTGAAATTCTGGTAGAGAGTTTAACTTTCAATACTTCACCGTCTTTAACGGCTTCAATCACGGGGTCATACATACTAGGCGCGTAATTGACTTGAGCGGCATTCAGGTAGGCTAAGTTAGCTTCTGTTCGTTTTACAAAATCTTCCCAATCGGTTCTGTTGCCCCAAAAAACTTCCGCTAGAGCCAAGGCTCGTGGCCAGGTCATGTATTCAGCATGTCGGAAACTCGACACGTGTTCCGTCCACAAGCAGGCTTCGCCACCTAAGATGAGTTCAGGGTTAATATCTTTGGGAACAATTTGCGTTTCGGTATAGATTTCTTTTAACGTATTGGTGCGTGGAGGGCCTAGTGGTTCAATAAGTGGATCGCCTTGCATTTGACTCAAATAGGTTTTTCCCCAAGGCGCCATGACTACATGATGCCCCATTTTGGCGGCGTGAATACCACCTTTCATACCGCGCCAGCTCATCACGGCTGCTTCGGGGGCTAGCCCACCTTCAACGATTTCATCCCAACCGATAAGCTTTTTGCCTTTTGAAAGAATCATTTTTTCGAGTTTCTTTTCGAAATAACTCTGTAGTTCGGCCGGTTTCTCAAGACCTTCTTTTTTCATCAAAGCGATGTCTTTATCGTGTTTTGACCAAAACGATCGATTGGCCTCATCGCCACCGACGTGAATGTATTCGCTAGGAAATAAATCGGCAACTTGTGTGAAGATTTTATCTAAAATCAACCAAGTAGAATCATTAGCTACGCAAAGTACGTTAGCCACAGTGTCAGGCGCATCACCCGGATAAATAGGGTAGTGTTCCTTAGTACAAGACAAGTTAGGGTAAGCAGCCACTAAAGCTAAGCTGTGTCCGGGCACGTCAATTTCAGGAATAATGGTTATAAAACGTTTTTGGGCATAGGCAATTACTTTCTTGATTTCTTCTTGTGTGTAAAACCCACCGTATGATTGTTCTTGTTCAGGTTTGGGTTTTACTTCTTCTTGAAAAGGGAAATAACTTTCTATACGCCAAGCGCCTACTTCAGTTAATTTAGGAAGTCCTTTAATTTCGATACGCCAACCTTGGTCATCTGTTAAATGCCAATGGAAGATGTTGTATTTGTACTTCGCCATTTGGTCAATGTACTGCTTAACTTCATCAACCGTAAAAAAATGGCGACTCACATCGAGCATTAATCCGCGCCATTTAAATTTAGGGTAATCTGTAATTTCTACACAAGGGGCTGTCCAGTTGACATCAGCTACAGCTTGTTGAGCTTCTATTTGTGGTGGGAAAAGTTGTTTTAAAGATTGCAAACCATAAAATAAACCTTGAGCCGTGTTGGCCGCAATAGTGATGTGATGAGGAGCTACTTTTAAAGTATATCCTGCTTCCCCTAAAACAGAATCATATACAGCTTTAGTGTGTAAGAAAATGCTATTGCGTTTGCTCGATTCTCTGTGTTGTAATTTTAAGTTCCAACCTGTACTGGTTTGAAGTTGTTGATGTAATAAATTAGCTATTTTTTTGGCGGCTTCAGTGTTGTAGAGCAGTTTTGTTTTAGCATCTAGGGTGAAACTGCCAGTGGTAGTTTTTACCGATACTGGTTCAGGGATAATGTGAATGTTGTCGTTAGGTATTGATTGGGCAAAGCTGTGTAGCCCGAAGACTAACAGCATTGCCAATATCAAATTTCGTTTCATGTAATTAGGTATTTAATTAATAGGGGAATCAGTTATGAGGTCTGTTATACAACCCAAATTCAGCGATGGTCGGGTTTAATCGAGAAGATGTGATGGTCAGTTTAACCTTAGGAGCAGTAATGGGGTCAAAGCGCAAGAGGCGTTTGTAGCCAACGGTGGTTCCCTCGGTGACTTTTATCCATTTTTGGCCATCCCAATACTCTAATTTAAAAGCTTCAATGCGTTGTCCAAGTCGAATATTTTCTTGTAACCACAACACATCAAAGGTTTTTTTGTCTTTAAGATCAAAAACTATAAATCCTGAAGTTTGTTGATCTTCAGTTGTCCAATAGGTTTTTAGGTTGTGATCAAATAGATCTTTTCGCTTGAGTTTAGTTGAGGTTTTAACACGAGCTTTTTTAGCCAAGTTCTCTTTAAAAGTAGCATCGAGCGTTTTGCGCCAAGATTGTAAGGCATCGATATCTGGTTGACTGATCAGACCTTTTTTATTAGGCGGGATATTGACTAATAAAACGGTATTGCGGCCTACAGAACCGTAATAAATATCGAGCAGCTTTTCAGGCGTTTTGACTTGATCATCTTGTTCAGGGTGGTAAAACCATCCCGGGCGAATAGACACGTCGGCCTCTGCGGGATACCAAATCAAGGCTTTAGCATCTTTAATTTTTTGGTGACTCCCTAAATCGGTATTGGTCATATCACCGGTAGGTTTAAAGGTCAAATCTTGTTGTGAATGAGCTGCAATATTTTCTTGTAGCTGAGCATCAACCGGCACCACACTCCATTCAGATTTGCGTCCGTAGCCCGTTTCAGTACCTACCCAACGCACGTCAGGCCCCATAATGGCTATGGTAGCTTGAGGTTGCAATTCTCTAATGAGTTGATACCATTTGTCAAAGTGATAGTCAGGTACTTTTCCGTTAGCTCCGGTGCCGTTAGCCCCATCAAACCAAACCTCGTCTACTTGTCCGTAGTTAGTCAATAATTCACGAAGCTGATTCATAAAGAATTGATTGTATTTTTCAGTGTTGCCATAATAGGGATAATTCATATCCCATGGAGAAAGGTAAACTCCAAACCCAATATTGTATTTTTTACAGGCTTTAGCGACGAGTTTTACGACATCGCCTTGCCCGTTTTTCCATGGACTTTGTTCTACTGAATGATTGGTATATGCACTTGGCCAAAGGCAGAACCCGTCGTGGTGTTTAGCGGTCAAAATCACCAGTTTAAACCCAGCTTCTTTGAGTGTTTTTACCCATTGTTCAGCATCGAGTTGAGTAGGGTTAAACAACGAAGGATCTTCTTTTCCCGTTCCCCATTCACGATTAGTAAAGGTATTGATGCCGAAATGTAAAAAGGCGGTGAGTTCTAATTTTTGCCACCGTAATTGACGTTCTGAAGGTGTAACATGGGCAGCTTTAGAAACAATAGTTTCCATATCGTCTTGCGGCGATATGGAAATATAATTGTTACCTAAAGAGCTATCGTTTTGTGCGTATAGAGCGGAAAGTCCCATACAGCAAGCGATTAGACTAGTTTTAAGCGTTTTTGTTGTCATTGAGTTTTAAATCTACGTGGTCATCATACTTTTTCATCTGAGCTTTTAAAGCTTCTAACATCGTGTCTTGAATAGCTTTATAAGCCGGGTCACCATAAATATTCTGCGTTTCTTCAGGATTTTTTTGCAAATCGTAAAGTTCCCACTCGTTATTTTCGTAAAAATAAATCAATTTATAATCTTCAGAGCGCACGCCGATGTGTTTAGCTACATTGTGTTCGCCTCCAGATGCGTAGTAATGATAATAGGTATATTTGCGCCAGTTGTCAGGTGTTTCTCCTTCGAGAATAGGTAAGAAACTCTCACCTTGCATGTCTTCAGGAACAGTGCCGCCGGCTGCGTCAATTAAAGTAGGACCGATATCGAGATTCATGACCGAAGCCATAGAAACTGACCCCGGTTTGATATGTTCTGGCCAGTGGACAATAAGCGGTGTACGGAAAGATTCTCTATACATAAAACGCTTGTCAAACCATCCGTGTTCGCCGAGGTAAAAACCTTGATCAGAACTATAAACGATGATTGTGTTTTTGTCTAAACCGTGTGCTTTAAGATAGTCCATCACTCGACCCACATTATCATCGATAGATTGTACTGTGCGCAAGTAATCTTTCATAAAGCGTTGGTATTTCCAGCGGACTAAGTCTTTTCCTTTGAGGTTTGCCGCACGGAAGGCCTCATTTTTAGCTTTGTAAGCTGCTACAAAAGCGTCTTGTTGTTCAGGAGTTAATCGACTAAAAACATTTTTCCAATACCCATCATAACGGTGAGTACCATCAGGATACATGACTTCTTTAAGGTCATAGCTAGGTGATAACCACTTGCTGATTTCCATTTTTTGTTCGTGAGCAGCCCGTGTGCGCGTAGCGTAATTGTCAAATAGCGTTTCAGGTTCAGGGATTTGAACCGAATCAAATAAATGGAGGTATTTTACCTCAGGCACCCAATCGCGATGAGGCGCTTTGTTCCAAATTAACAAGCTAAATGGTTTGGTAGTGTCACGTTTTTCTAACCAGTTGAGCGCTTTATCGGTAATCACGTTAGTGATATAACCTTTTTCAACAACGGTATCCCCTTTACTGTTATAAAAAATAGGTTTGTAATATTCGCCTTGACCCGGGACAATTTCCCAATAATCAAAACCGGTAGGTTTAGAATAGAGGTGCCATTTTCCAAAAAGGGCAGTGCTGTAGCCTGCATTTTGGAGGGCTTTAGGAAAAGTGGTTTGCGAACCATCAAACACATCACCAATGCGGGCTACAGAACTTTTGTTGCTGTATTTTCCACTGATAATTGAGGCGCGACTTGGAGCGCATAGGGAGTTGTTGACAAAAGCGCGTTTAAACAGCATACCATCGCTAGCTAAGCTGTCAAGGTGAGGCGTGTGATTGAGGCCATAACCATAAGCGCTGATTGCTTGATAGCCATGATCGTCACTTAAAATAAAGACGATATTAGGCTTTTGTGAAGGAGCTGAGTTAGTCTCTTTGGGTTTTGTGTTGTTTTTGCAAGCGTAAAAACTGCCCGCCACAGCGAGACAGAGTACAGCTTTTAAAAAGCGATTTGAAGTGATCATGAGGTAATTATTTTACTAAAATTAAAGGGATGAATTAAGCTTTTTCAAAACGCCAAACTTTGGTTTCGTGTGAGGCCACCTTGGTGTTGATACGGTTAACCTTGTCTTTTTTAGCCTTAGTCCAAACATCAAAGCTACTAAAGTTGCCTTGTAAGCCTAATTCTTCTAAATTTATTTTGAAGCGACGTGAACGATCTGACTTGTTGAGCACCGCAATAGCATAATCTCCATCAGCTAAGGGCTTGACAAACACAGACCAGTGTTCATTATTGATTTTGCGCACGCCTTGTTTACCCAATGGATCTTGGTCAATGGCGATAATATCTTTGTTAAGAATAATTTCTTTTGTAATAGCATTCATGTTGCGCACATCATTAGAGACCATTAAAGGCGCTGCCATGATGCACCACAAACTCATTTGCGATTGGTATTCAACATCGGTACAACCCACACCGCCCATATCGCCTGAGGGGCCTTCTTTTCCGTAGAGTCCAACAACTAGCATATCGGCGTCATTCCAATGTCCGGGTCCAGCATATTCTGGGTACTGCGCATTAATATTAACAATGTCCATGATTCCTAAAGCATTAGGATTATCAGTGAGGTTTTTCCATTTATCCCGTACATCATAAGAGGTACGCCACAGCTGACCACCAATTTCAGCTGCCCATAACCAAGGTTTGAGTTGCCCCCATTCACAAACTCCAAAAACAATGTCGCGACCACTATCGCGCAGTGCATCTGCCATTTTTTTATAACGTTTTTTGGCAATTTCCATATCGTCAGGAGCGCCACAGTAATCGTATTTTAAATAATCAATGCCCCAACTGGCAAAAGTTTTAGCATCTTGTTCTTCAAAGTGAAGACTGCCTGTATAGCCAGCGCAAGTTAGTTGAGCAGCATCAGAATAGATACCGACTTTTAAGCCTTTACTATGAGCGTAATCTACAAAGGCTTTCATGCCTTTAGGAAATTTTTCAGGATCGGCAATCATGTTGTTACGGTTATCGCGACCACCTTGCCAGCCATCGTCAATAAAAATATAGTTGTAGCCTGCTTCAACCATACCTGTTTCGACCATGGCATCCACAACTTGTTTTAATTTTTTGGCACTAATATCGGTTCCAAAGTAGTTCCAGGACATGAAACCCATGGGAGGAGTTGGAGCCAATTGTTGAGAAGTCCCCAATAAGGGCACTAATAAAAGGCTCATAAATAAGAAAATACGTGTCATATGTTAGGTAAATTGTTTGAAGCTGAAAAAATACGACATATAATTAAAAATATCACAAAAATATTTTGTTTTTTTTGATACAAGGATGCCAAAATCTATTGAGATATGGAAGATTACGGAAAAGCAATAGATTTAAATATGGCTGAATAATGCTACTGTAATATAAACCTGAATAGATTTTTTTTTTAAATACTAAGTGTTTGTTAAAGAGAAGGGTTTTAAACCAACGATGTTTTGAAAACCATAGTAAAATTTATAGTTTAGCAGTTCATATAACTAGAAAACATATAGTATGAACAAACCATTTTGGGATAATTTGATTCAGCAACTGGGTGATTTTTTATACAACTTAGGCACTAAAGCAGTTTATGCGGCTATAGCTTTGGTAATTGGTGTTTTTATCATTAAACTCCTAAAAAAGCTCATTTTAAAAATCATGGATAAGCACGGTACGGAGCGTTCAATTCGCGCGTTTGTTACCAGCTTGACTAGTTTTGTGTTATATGCACTTTTACTTTATGTTTTAGGCCGTATAATAGGGGTTAAAGCTTCTTCGTTCATCGCTATATTTGGAGCCATTGGCGTGGCTATAGGCTTAGGTCTTCAAGGAAGTTTAGCTAATTTTGCCGGCGGATTATTGATTCTGGTTTTTAAACCATTTCGCGTAGGGGATGAGGTAGAAATAAATAACATACAAGGTGAGGTAGTCGATATTAATATTTTGTATACGCGTATCAGCGATTGGCGCGGTGAAATTTATACTTTACCAAATGGCAATGTTGCTAATAGCGCTGTAAAAAATAATAGTGCCGAACCTTACCGACGCATTCAAGTAGAATTGCATTTTTCTCACGATGAAGATTTTGATCGCTTACGCGAAATCATCACGACAACAATGAAAAAGACGCCTTTAGTTGATCAAGATAGACCCTTTCAGTTGTGGATTAATAACTTTCAACCTTATTACATCAAAACGTCAGCGCGTTGTTGGTGTAAATCTGAAGAGTATTGGGGCGTTTACTGGGAGATTGAAGAGCGCATTAAAAAGGCTTTGGCTGAAAATGATATACAGCTGGCAATACCTAAACAAATTATTTATCAACCGGACAATAAATAGCTATATATAAGCTGTTTAATTTTTCTTAAAAGCCTTGTGGTCGGTGAACTTACAAGGCTTTTTTTAGGTTTCAAATGTCTTTAAACCTGCAATAACGAATAAAGCTCAGGTAGGGTTTGTAGAATCACATCTGGTTGAGCTTCTAAGAGTTGTGATTTGGTATGGGCTCCGGTCAAAACTCCAACTGTAAATCCACAGTTCGCATTTTTTCCTTCAAATATATCAGTGGCTGAATCGCCTGCTTTAAGGACATTTTGTGCATTTGAAACCCCTAAAATTTGCATGGCCTTTTCAATCATATCCGGATAAGGACGCACCCGATCAACATCGTCAGCCGTCACTAAGGCATCTACGGTTTTGCCAATTTCCCAATTAACTTGTTTTAATAGTAGTGAAGTAGTGGTTGTGTTGTAGCCGGTATTGAGGCATACTTTAATGCCGTGTTGGCGTAGTTTGTAAATGAATGCTTCTACGCCCGTAAAAGGTTGCGCTATTGAAGAATTATAAGCTTGAGTCAAGTTGATTTTAAATTTTTTGTAGATGCGATAACTGAGTTCTTCTCTGTTTTCTACAGCAGTACAACGCGATAAAATGTCATAAATGGCTTGTTGTTTTTCTTTTCCTGCACTGTAGTATTTTACCTGATCTAAGCTGATAGAAATGTTGTGTTTAGCTATGCTTTTTTGGATAGTTTTATACACTAAGTTATTTTCGTTTATTGTCGTTCCTACCATGTCAAAAACAACCATTTTTATCGTAGATTTCATAACTGAAAAAATTGAGGGTTCGTATTTTACAAGATAGAGGTGGTAAACTGATTTTTGTGATATGAATAGTATTGGTGCGTCGGTTAATTAAGCTCAATAACTATATATAACAATCAAATTGCTTATCGTCTATGTATCAAATTTACATAATTAGAACGTAAAGAATAATTTGTAAACATTTTCATTTGGTTATGCTAAGGTTATAGAGTTAGAGTTGTTTGCTTACTAGTCGTTATTGATATTGACGTTTTTATTGGTGCGTAGATATTCAACAATGGCCCTAGCTTCTTGACGCGTGAGATCTACTTGAATCATATCAGTTTGATACACACCACGTAAACTCTGAATGGTCGGATCCTTTTCAATCATCTCTCTGGTGTTGAGTATCATGTTCATTACAAATTCAGGGGAGCGCATTTGCAACACATTACTCAAAGCAGGACCTGTTAGGGCTTCATGTAAGCGATGACAGGAAGCACAATGATTAGCAAACAAATCTTTCCCTTGTTTTACGAGCTGATTATTTATGGTATCTGCCAAAACTAGGCGATTTACAGGGCCAATGCCTTTGTTGTTTCGCGTAATATTAGCATTAGCGGCTTGCCCGGGTTGAGAGTAGTGTGCTGAGGTGGCAGTATCTTTTACCCGGCTAGTATCAGTAGCGCGTTGCAGACTATCTCTTGGCTGAATTTCTGTTTCCTGTTTACTTTTGTGTTGCTTACAGGCTAATAAACAGCTGCATGTAACTAGGAGTATAAATAAACGACTCATAATAAATATAGATTGATTTTAGTAAATATATAAAATATTAGATTAATTATAGTTGTATTTTTATTTATTTTAATAGTTGTAAAGCTTTATTTAAAGAAGTAAAATTATTTTGATACATATTAAATAACGTTAAATATTTGGTTGTTTTATATGTATTTGTTAATTTCAAATTTTAATAATTTAAACACTAAATATGGATACAATAAGACGCCAATTGCCTGCATTTATGAAGGAAGTAGAAGATAGAAATTTGCAAGAAAACGAATTTTTGCAGGCTGTGCATGAGGTGTCTGCTTCGATTTCACCTTTTATTGAAGCCAATCCTAAGTATAAAAAAGCGAAGATACTAGAGCGTATAGCTGAACCTGAGCGTGTGGTTATGTTTCGCGTTCCTTGGGTAAACGATCAAGGAGAAATAGAGGTGAACCGCGGTTTTCGTGTACAGATGAATAGTGCTATTGGTCCCTACAAAGGTGGGTTGCGATTTCATCCGAGTGTTAACCTGAGCATTTTAAAATTTTTAGCCTTTGAACAAGTTTTTAAAAATAGCTTGACGGGCTTGCCTATGGGCGCCGGAAAAGGAGGGGCTGACTTTGACAGTCAAGGGCGATCAGATCAAGAAGTGATGCGTTTTTGTCAAAGTTATATGACAGAATTATACCGTCATATCGGATCAAATACGGATGTCCCGGCAGGAGATATTGGGGTAGGTTCACGTGAAATTGGTTATTTGTTTGGGCAGTATAAACGCATTAGTGGTCGCTTTACCGGGGTGATGACCGGGAAGGGATTTGAATTTGGCGGTAGTCCTATTCGTCCGGAAGCTACAGGCTATGGGTTAGTCTATTTTGTTGAAGAATTGCTAAAGACAAAGAAACTGACTTTAGAAGGTAAAACTATAGCGGTTTCCGGTTCAGGAAATGTGGCGCAATTTGCCGTTGAAAAATGTATTGAACTCGGTGCAAAAGTGGTGACCTTATCTGATTCTAGTGGATTTATTTATGACCCTGAAGGAATAGATACAGAGAAATTGAAATTTGTTTTTGATTTAAAAAATAATCGTCGCGGTCGTATAAAAGATTATGCCGATACTTTTGGGTGTTTATATGTTGAGGGCGAGCGTCCTTGGCAAATCAAATGCGATATAGCTTTACCTTGTGCTACGCAAAACGAGCTCGATGCTGATGATGCAAAAACCTTAATAGAAAACGGCTGTTTTTGTGTAGCTGAAGGAGCTAATATGCCTTCAACTATTGAGGCTATTGAGGTTTTAGAAAAAGCACAAATTTTATATGGACCGGCAAAAGCTGCCAATGCAGGTGGGGTAGCGGTTTCTGGATTAGAAATGTCGCAAAACTCACAACGCTACTCGTGGAAACGCGATGATGTGGATAAGAAATTGCGTCAGATTATGAAGAAAATCCACCGCAAATGTGTGCAATATGGAAAAGTAGAAGGTTCTGATTACATTAATTATGGACAAGGGGCTAATATTGCCGGATTTGTCAAAGTGGCTGATGCCATGTTAGCTGAAGGAATTGTTTAATACGTATAGATAAATTAAATAGTCCAATTTCGACTTTGTCTTATTGCACTAGTAATTTATGGCTCACGGCATTATATCAATACAAAAATACAAATTAGACTAAAAATTTAATCATTACGGTATAATTGTATAAGTTGGTTGTTTTTTATATGAAAAACCCCTTTAATGAGTTGTCATTCAAGGGGTTTTGATTTCCAACTAACTCTGTGTAGAGTTAGTTATAGTTTAAAATTCTAAACGATTTAAACCATTAGGAAGACGTTTAAAATTGAGCTGCAGGCAATCTTCAGGCCAGTAGTTTTCTATCTTTTCAGGCCACTCAATAAACAACCAAGTATCGCGATCAAAATATTCATCTATACCCATGTCTAAGGCTTCAGTTTGATCTTCGATGCGGTAAAAATCAAAATGAAAAATAGAACCTTGAGGGGTGGCGTATTCATTGACAAGCGAAAACGTAGGGCTAGACACTACATCGGTTGACCCGAGTTGCTTGACGAGTTCTTTGATGAGTGTGGTTTTTCCAACACCCATTAAGCCGTTAAACAACAAGGTTTTTGATTGTGCTTCACGCAAGATAGTTTGTGCTATTTCTGGAAGTTCTTCTAAAGTGTATTCAAGTGTTTTCATATAGCTATCGCGGCTGTAAAACAGAGAAAGGAATTATCATTTCTTCTAAGGACACCCCGCCGTGTTGAAAGGTGTTTCTAAAATAACTCACATAATGATTGTAGTTATTTGGATAAGCAAAAAATAAATCATTTTTTGCAAAAATAAACGAACTACTCATATTTATACTCGGCAAGTGGAATGTTTTTGGATTGGTAGCTGCCACAACATCTTTGTCTTCATAAGTTAGGCTTTTGCCGGTTTTGTAACGCAGGTTGAGACTCGTATTTCTGTCGCCAATTACTTTCGAAGGATTTTTAACGTTAATTGTACCGTGATCAGTAGTGATGATGAGTTTGAATCCTAAGGTTTGAGCTTTTTGAATGATGTCGAGTAATGGTGAGTTTTTAAACCAACTAGTTGTCAATGAGCGATATGACTTGTCATTGGAAGCGAGTTCTTTAATGACTTCCATTTCTGTTTTAGAGTGTGATAGCATATCAACAAAATTGTAGACCACCACCGTTAAATCATTTTCTTTTTGAGTTTGAAAGTTTTCAGCGAGCTTTCGACCATTTTTTAAGTTGGCGATTTTGTGATACTCCGTTTTAAAATCTAAGCCCAAACGTTTCATTTGTGCACTTAAAAACTCTTCTTCGTGCATGTTTTTTCCGCCCTCATCAGTATCGTTAAGCCATAGATTAGGGTGTAAGCGTTCCATATCAGAAGGCATTAATCCTGAAAAAATAGCATTTCGAGCATATTGCGTAGCTGTAGGTAAAATGCTACAAAATAGATCCTCTGAATCTTTTTTGTAATAATTGTTCAATATAGGTTCTAGGGCTTTCCATTGATCGTAGCGCAAGTTGTCAACGACCACCAATAGGGTAGGCTGAGCTTTACTCAGTTCAGGAACTATTTTGTTGCGAAACAAGGTGTGTGACATAATCGGCGCCTCATCATTATCTGTAAACCATTCGCCGTAATTTTTTTCTATAAACTTTCCAAACTGTGTATTAGCTTCAACTTTTTGTGATTCTAAAATTTCAGTCATTCCTGTTTCGGCAGCTTCTTCAAGTTGTAACTCCCAAAACACCAAATTTTTATAAATATCTGTCCAACCTTCATAGCTGTTGACCATGGCCATATCCATAGCTATTTTTCGGAAAGCCTGTTGGTAATTTGAAGTGGTTTTTTCAGAGATTAAACGAGAGTGATCCAGATTTTTCTTTAAGCTCAACAGTAACTGATGCGGATTAACAGGTTTAATGAGGTAATCAGATATTTTAGCGCCAATGGCTTCTTCCATGATACTTTCTTCCTCACTTTTAGTGATCATTACCACAGGCAGTGTGCTGCGTTTTTGTTTGATTTCACTCAAGGTTTCAAGGCCGGTAATACCAGGCATATTTTCATCGAGAAAAACAATATCAAAATTCTGATTATCAACTTCTTCTACTGCTTCTGTGCCGCTTTGACAGGTGGTGACAGCATAACCCTTTTTCTCTAAAAAGAGGATATGTGGTTTTAGTAATTCGATCTCATCATCAACCCAGAGTACTTTAATTTCATTCATATATGTATATTTGCCTAATGCTTAAAGATAATTAATCCATTCTAATTTGCGAAACAAACTTAAAATATTAAACGACCCAATTTACGGTTTTATTACTATTCCTAATGAACGGATTTTTGATATCATAGAACATCCTTATTTTCAGCGCCTACGCCGTATTACACAAATGGGCATGTCTTATATGGTTTATCCTGGCGCTCACCACAGCAGGTTTCACCACGCGTTAGGGTGCATGCATTTAATGGGACAAGCTGTTGAAGTGCTTCGCTTTAAGGGGGTTGAGATTTCTGATGAAGAAAAGGAAGCTTTAGAAATTGCCATCTTATTGCACGATATTGGCCACGGCCCTTTTTCGCACGCCATGGAACACAGTGTGGTAAACGGGGTGAGTCACGAAAGTATTTCACTGCGTTTTATGGAAAAAATGAATCGAGAATTTAACCAAAGTTTAACTTTGGCTATTCAGATTTTTAAAGGCGAATACCATCGCCAATTTTTTCATCAACTCATCTCTAGTCAATTAGATATTGATCGACTCGATTATCTTAAACGCGATAGTTTTTATACCGGGGTTGCTGAAGGAAATATCAACAGCAAGCGTCTCATTGTGATGCTCAACGTACAGAATGATCAGCTGGTTATTGAAGAAAAAGGCATTTATTCAGTTGAAAAATTTTTGGTCGCTCGCCGATTGATGTACTGGCAAGTTTATTTTCACAAAACAAGTTTAGGGGCAGAACAATTGCTCACTCGTATGTTACAACGTGCAAAAGACTTGGTGCAACAAGGTACAAAATTGCCAGCAAGCAAAAGTTTGACTTACTTTTTAGAACACAAAATTGACCAGCATAATTTTACTGACAAGGTATTAGATCGTTTTAGTCGTCTTGATGATTACGATATTGTTTCGGCTATGAAAATGTGGATGGATCAGGATGATTTCGTATTGCGTGAATTGTGTGAGATGTTGATTAATAGAGATTTACTGAAAGTTAAAATGCAAAACACTCCAATTTCTCAAGAGGTGCTAGCTAAAAAATTACACGACTTACAACAAAAATACAATTTAACTTCGGAAGAAGCTTCTTATTTTGTCTTTACTGACAAAGTTACGCAATTAGCTTATGACCATTATCAAAGTTCTATTGATATTCTATACAAGGATGGAAGTGTGAAAGATGTGGCTAAAGCATCAGACCAATTTAACATAGAAGCCCTATCAAATCCTGTAATTAAATATTATATCTGCTACCCTAAAGCAAAGTATTAACAATTTTTCCTATTTTTGCCGAAATGAAATTTACAGCATCACAAATAGCAGAGGTTTTAGAAGGAACTATTCAAGGGGATCCTGAAGTAGAAGTTTCTGATTTAGCCAAAATAGAAGAAGGAAAGCCGGGAACGTTGACGTTTCTGTCTAATCCTAAGTATCAGCATTTTATATATGATACACAAGCATCAATTTGTATTGTCAATGCAGATTTTGACCCTGAAAAATCGGTCACTCCAACCCTTATAAAAGTAGAGAATGCTTATTCAGCATTCACTAAGTTACTGACTTACTACGATCAAGCAAAACGTCAAAAAGAAGGAATCGAATCGCCGAGTCACATTGCTGAATCAGCAACCTATGGCGATTCAATATATGTAGGTGCCTTTGCTTATATAGGTAACAATGCCAAATTAGGAGACAACGTTAAGGTGTATCCTCATGTATATATTGGCGATAATGTGAGCATTGGCGATAATGTGATTATTTATCCAGGTGTAAAAATTCATCACGAAGTCGTTATCGGAAACAATTGCATCCTTTACAGCAATGCCGTTATCGGTTCTGACGGGTTTGGTTATGCCCCAAATGAAGAAGGCATTTACAGCAAAATTCCTCAAATAGGCAATGTTGTTTTAGAAGACAATGTTGAAGTAGGGGCCTGTACAACCGTTGATCGCGCCACTATTGGTTCAACAGTGATAAAACAAGGTGTAAAACTTGACAATCACATCCAGGTAGCTCATAATGTTGAGATAGGAGAACACACCGCTATAGCTGCGCAAACAGGGGTAGCAGGTTCAACTAAAATTGGTAAACATGGCTTATTTGGAGGGCAAGTAGGTATTGCCGGACATTTACACATAGGTGATGGCGTCAAAATTCAGGCACAAACAGGGATAATCCGCAATATTGATGATAAAGCTGTCCTGCAGGGTTCCCCATCATTGCCCTATAGCAATTATAACAGATCATACATACATTTTAAAAATCTACCAGATATCGTAAGAAGACTCAATAAGGTCGAAAAAATACTTAAGGATAATGGCGAATAGCATTAAGAAACAACGCACAATTAAAGAACCTGTATCGCTGAAAGGCGTAGGCTTACATACAGGAAAAGAAGTCGTATTGACTTTTAAACCAGCACCCGAAAATCACGGCTATGCTTTTAAGCGCACTGATTTAGATGACTCTCCCATCATTCCGGCGAGAGCTAGTTTTGTGACTACAACAGAGCGAGGAACACGTTTTGAAAAACAAGGCGTAACCATTCAAACCTCTGAACATGTTTTAGCAGCTTGTGTAGGAATGGAAGTGGATAACCTGCTCATTGAGCTCAGCTCAGCTGAACCTCCTATTATGGATGGCTCAGCCAAATATTTTGTTGAAGCCTTAGAAAAAGCTGGTATTGTTGAGCAAGAGGCTGAACGTGAGGAGTTTGTCGTTAAGGAAGTGATTTCTTACTTAGATGAAGAAACTGGTAGTGAACTCATGCTGGTCCCTTCAGATAAATATGAAGTGGTAACACTTGTTGATTTTAGAACTAAAGTTTTAGGAACTCAAAATGCAGTTTTAAAAGACTTATCAGACTTTAAAGAGCAAATCTCTAATTCGCGAACTTTTAGTTTTCTTCACGAATTAGAAATGCTTTTGGATCACGGCCTAATTAGAGGTGGCGATTTAAATAATGCCATTGTTTATGTCGATAAAGAAATTTCAGAAGAAACAATGGGCAAACTAGAAAAAGCCTTTGATAAAAAAGGAATTTCAGTAAAACCTAATGGTATTCTCGACAATGTTGATCTCTATTATCCCAATGAAGCAGCTCGTCATAAATTACTCGATGTAATCGGTGATTTAGCACTTGTAGGCACACGCATTCGCGGTCGTGTCATTGCAGTAAGACCAGGGCATAAAGTCAATACTAATTTTGCTAAAAAATTAGAGAAACACATCAAAAACGAACGCCGTAAAAGTATCCCTGAGGTTGACCTTAATCAAAAACCATTAATGGATATTCAACAAATCAAAAAAATGTTGCCGCATCGCCCGCCATTTTTGTTGATTGATAAAATATTTGAACTTTCTGATCATCATGTCATCGGCTCTAAAAATGTCACGATGAATGAAGACTTTTTCAGAGGACATTTTCCAGATAAACCTATTATGCCAGGAGTTTTAATAGTTGAAGCTATGGCACAAACAGGTGGAATTCTCATTTTAAGTACCGTTCCTGATCCTGAAAATTACTTAACTTACTTTATGAAAATTGATAAAGTGAAGTTTAAACATATGGTAGTACCTGGCGACACACTGATATTTAAATGCGATTTAGTTACACCTATTCGTCGTGGTATTTGTCATATGTCTGGAAAAGCTTATGCTAACAACAAGCTATGTGCCGAAGCTGAATTGATGGCACAAATCGTAAAGACTAAAGAATCCTAAAGATTATGAATCAACCCTTAGCATACGTTCATCCAGGAGCTAAAATAGCTAAAAATGTCGTGATTGAACCTTTTGCCATTATCCACAACAATGTTGAAATTGGTGAAGGCTCGTGGATTGGCTCTAATGTGACTATCATGGAAGGTGCTCGCATCGGAAAGAATGTTAACATCTTTCCGGGAGCTGTTATTTCTGCTGTTCCTCAAGATAAAAAATTTGATGGCGAAGATACTACCGTTGAAATTGGTGATAACACCACTATACGCGAGTGTGTCACCATTAATCGCGGCACCACTGATCGCATGAAAACAAAAATTGGAAAAAACTGTTGGATTATGGCGTATTGTCATATCGCTCACGATTGTTATGTGGGTGACAACTGTACGTTTTCAAACAACACAACCTTGGCTGGCCACGTTAATGTGGGCGAGCATGTCACCATGGCGGGAATGGTTGCCGTACATCAATTTTGTAGCATAGGTAGCCATGCATTTATCTCTGGTGGCGCCTTAGTGCGTAAAGATGTTCCGCCTTACGTTAAAGCAGCTCGTGAACCGCTATCTTATGTCGGGATCAACTCAATCGGCCTAAGACGTCGTGGTTATTCGACTGAAAAAATTAGAGAAATTCAAAACATCTATAGAATTCTCTACCAAAATAATAACAACAATACTCAAGCTGCTGCTGTCATCGAAGCCGAGATGGAAGCAACTCCTGAACGTGATGATATTTTACAATTTATCAGAACTTCAAAACGCGGCATTATGAAAGGCTATTTTAAATAACTAAGACAACAATTATTTATGGCATCAACTAGTGATATTCGTAAAGGACTATGTATTAATTTTAAAAACGATATTTATAAAATTATCGAATTTTTACACGTAAAACCAGGTAAAGGACCTGCTTTTGTCCGCACTAAACTTAAAAGCTTAACCTCAGGAAAAGTGATTGACAACACCTTTTCTGCAGGGCACAAACTCGATGATATTCGTGTAGAAACAAATCAATATCAATATTTGTATAACGATGGTGATTTTTATCACTTTATGCAAACCGATGACTATACTCAAATTCGTTTAACCGAAACTATTCTCGATACTCCAGGATTATTAAAGGAAGGTGAAGTGGTGAGTGTTGTGATGAATGCTGAAGATCACAGCCCGTTATCAGTTGATATGCCGGCTAATGTGGTGCTTGAGATTACCCATACTGAACCAGGCGTTAAAGGAAATACGGCTACTAACGCATTAAAACCGGCAACAGTAGAAACAGGCGCTCAAGTGATGGTACCCCTTTTTATCAATGAAGGCGATAAAATTCGTGTAGAAACTGAGACTGGTAACTACAAAGAACGCGTTAAAGAATAACTGTTTTTAAATTAATAGCACATGAAATTTCCTATTACATACAGCTTAAAGCAAATTGCTGAATTGATTGGTGCTGAGTTTGTCGGAGACCCCGAGTTTCCTGTGCAAGGCGCTAATGAAATTCATGTTGTTACTGAAGGCGATATCGTTTTTGTAGATCATCCTAAGTATTACGACAAAGCACTGAATTCTGCAGCAACCATTGTGCTCATCAATAAACAAGTGGATTGCCCGGAAGGAAAAGCATTGTTGATTAGTGATGATCCTTTTCGCGATTTCAATAAGCTAACGGATTATTTTAAACCCTTCCAAAAAGCTGTTGACGCCGTAGCTGAAACCGCTACAATTGGCGAAGGTACGGTTATTCAACCTGGAGCATTTATCGGCAACCATGTCAGTATTGGTAAAAACTGTATCATACATGCCAATGTGAGTATTTACGATCACGCTGTGATTGGCGACAATGTGATTATTCATGCTAACACGGTTTTAGGAGCGGCTGCATTTTACTATAAAAACCGCCCTGAAGGCTACGATCGTTTAAAATCAGGTGGACGTGTAGTCATTGAAGACGATGTCGAAATTGGCGCATCTTGTACCATTGATCGCGGAGTGAGTGGTGATACAACCATTAAAAAAGGAACCAAAATCGATAATCAAGTACACGTTGGTCATGACACCGTTATCGGTAATAAGTGTTTGATTGCTTCACAATGCGGCATTGCCGGTTGTGTGGTTATTGAAGATGAAGTGAAATTGTGGGGACAAGTAGGCGTAGCTAATGGCATCACTATTGGCACCAAAGCTGAAGTCTTAGCACAATCAGGTATTTCAAAATCACTTAAAGCTGAACAGACTTATTTTGGCTATCCTGCGGGAGAAATCAAAAAGAAATATCGTGAACTTGCCGGGCTACGTCGTATTGTAGATTTGCAAGAACGCATAGAAAAGTTAGAGAAAAACTAATTTTTCTTAAATTTTGAGCTTTTCGAGAGACGAAACTACTTTTCTTAATGTATTTTCGTCTCTCGTCATTTAAAACCAACTCATATGAAAGGAATTATTTTAGCCGGAGGAACGGGAACGCGTTTGCATCCGTTAACCTTAACGGTAAGTAAGCAATTGCTGCCTATTTATGACAAACCGATGATTTATTATCCTTTATCGGTATTGATGTTGGCCGATATAAAAGATATTCTGATTATCTCAACACCTCATGATTTGCCTAATTTTAAACGACTTCTCGGGGATGGGTCGCGTTTTGGATTGTCCTTATCTTATGCTGAGCAACCCAGTCCAGATGGTTTAGCACAAGCCTTTATTATAGGAGAAAAGTTTATAGGGCAAGATGATGTGTGCTTAATCTTAGGCGACAATATTTTTTATGGCGCGGGTTTACAAAATTTGCTTAAAGAAGCTGTAGAAACGGTAACGCATAAACAACAAGCTGTCATTTTTGGTAACTATGTCAGTGACCCTGAACGCTATGGCGTGGCCGAATTTGACGCTGATAACAAAGTACTTTCTATAGTGGAAAAGCCTCAAAAACCCAAATCAAACTATGCGGTTGTCGGTCTTTATTTTTACCCTAATTCAGTGATTGATATTGCAAAGAGTGTAAAACCTTCTGACCGAGGTGAATTGGAAATTACCAGTGTTAACCAAACCTATCTTCAACAAGAAGAACTAGAAATGATTCTGCTCAGCCGCGGATTTGCTTGGTTAGATACCGGAACGCACGAAGCGCTGACAGAAGCTACCGAATTTGTAAAAGCAGTCGAAAAGCGTACTGGTCTCAAAATAGCCTGTCTTGAAGAAATAGCGCTTCGCCGTCAATGGATTCAAAAATCAGCTTTAGCTCGTCAAATTAAAGATTTAAAGGGCGATTATTACGCCTATTTAAAGCAAATTATCAAGGCTTGAGCAGACGGCAATCAAAATGTTTAGGGTTTTTGCGTAGATAGCGCATGATGATATGGCGCATGTCGCTACTGTCGGTCATTGGCGTCAATAAATTATGAATAATTTTAAGCGAATTTAGCTGTAAATTTAAATCGATATAAGCCCAGCCTTTGACAATGCCTTCTTCAATGAGGATGATATTTTTTTCGCTAGGCTGACGCCCTTTGCCAATTAAGAGTTCACTTTTCCCATTTAAGCTGTACTGATCTATGAGTTGCTTAGCGCGCTGGTTATAGATTTCTGCAGATTCTAAAATCGATTTATTATTTTCAGAGTCGGTTTTCAGATCTTCTAAACCGAGTAGCTGCGGGGCTAATTGAAATCTATCTCGAGCAATAATTTCAAGAAATTTAAGGCCTTGACGTCTGTTTTTAAATGTAGTCACGGCTTGTTTTGTACGGAAAGCTTTGCGCAGTTTAAAACAGATATAGCCTTCTGAATTAGTGCTGTGGTAAAGCGCGTGGCTAAAGCTATTCTTTTTAGATTTTTTATTGAACTGCGGCGTTAATTTTTGAATACTTTCGTACTCAATAAGCTGCGCTAATAATTCATTACCCGTCAAATCATAACTGACGGAGTGAACCGTAGCTTGAAGTTTTTTGGCTTTAAAGTTTTCTTTAGTAAATTGTTGATTAACGCTTTTTCGGATGTTTTTACTCGACCCGACAAACACTATATTGCCTTGCTGATCATGCATATAGTAGGTGCCTGTACCACCAGGTAGGGCTTCAACAATATCAGAAAAGGGTTGCACGGCTGTAGCCTGATTGCGATTGAGTTGAGCTTTTAGAATTTCTTTTGAAGTATCTTTGCCTAAAAGCAATTTAAACAAGCGCACAGTAGCTTGTGCATCACCGATGGCGCGGTGCCTGTCTGTTAAGGGAATACCTAAACTTTTAACTAATTTTCCAAGGCTATACGAGGGTAAATCGGGAATTAACTTTTTAGACAATTCAACCGTACAAAGTGTTTGACGCTTATAATCATAACCCAATCGCCTATATTCAGTACGCAATAAACGGTAATCAAATTTGGCATTGTGTGCTACTAAAACGCAGTCTTCGGTAATCTCGATAATGCGTTTAGCTACTTCGTGAAATTTTGGCGCATAACGTAACATATCGTTATTTATCCCCGTGAGCTGGGCTACAAAAGGTTGTATCTTTCGTTCGGGATTTATCAAACAACAAAATTGGTCGATAACATTTTGCCCATCAAATTTGTAGATGGCTACTTCTGTAATTCCTTCTTCGTTATATTTTCCGCCGGTAGATTCCAAATCCAAAATGGCATACATATTCCTTCACTTTTTAAAATGCTTCGCAGCATTAAATCGGTTATCAAGTTAAAACAAGCCATCAACATCTCCAATCATTCAGTGTCATTTAACGCTTGTTTGGTGTCAGCTATTCTATTTTTAGTCAGATAGAATCTTTTCTAAAACCGCGAATGTAAAGGTATTTAAGGAGTTTGCCGACCAGTTTTTAAAGAATTGTAACGACGGATTTTTTAAGCCGATTGTAGAGCTAACCAGTTGATTGTAACCAGCTAGAAACAAAGGTGCGCTAAGCTTTTAATCTTTTTAAAATGTTAAATTTTATTTCTCTTTTTCTGACAAATAATTTTCTTATACCATAACGATTAAATTTTCAGTCTAATTTATATTGTTTTGTATCGGTATAATACCGTGGCTCATAAATTACTAGTGCAATGAGACTACTGTCAAAATTGAACTGTGTAATTTGTCCATACGGTATTGCATAGAAAAAGCCCTGCAAGCTTAAGGAAATCTTGCAGGGCTGAGTTGATGAAGTACACAGTAAATTTACAACTTAACGCGGCGTAGGCGCAAGGCATTGGTGATAACCGAAACAGAGCTAAAACTCATGGCTAGGGCAGCGATCATAGGAGAGAGGAGGAGTCCGAATATCGGATATAAAACTCCTGCGGCAATAGGTACGCCAATACCGTTGTAAAACAGAGCAAAAAACAGATTTTCCTTGATATTCTTCATCGTTTTTTGACTGAGTTTAAGTGCCTTGACTATGCCTTGAAGATCTCCTTTAATCAGTGTGATGTCTGCACTTTCAATGGCTACATCAGTACCTGTATCCATGGCAATGCCTATTTGTGCTTGGGCTAGTGCAGGAGCATCATTGACGCCATCACCAGCCATGGCTACATATTTTCCGAGATTCTGAAGCTCAATAATGTAGTCTTGTTTGTCTTGAGGTAAACATTCAGCTTTAAAGTTGGTGATACCCATTTCACTGGCCACATAAGTTGCCGTTTGTGGGTTGTCTCCTGTAAGCATAACAACATTTATACCTTTTTCTTGCAAAGTTTTTACAGCAGATTTGCTACTCAATTTTATGGGGTCGCTAATGACTATTGCTCCGATGGCGGTTTCGTTTACCGCTAAAAACGACAGTGTTTTGCCTTGATTTTGAATCTGCAAGGCCTTTTGTAGCAAGCTGTCAGCTATACAGATGTTGTAATCATTAAGTAATTGCCTGTTGCCTAAATAAATTGTTTTATTACCGATAATACCTTTTACTCCCTTTCCGGTGATTGCCTCAAAGTTAGTAACCGCCTGCAAGAGCACTCCCTTCTCACGTGCCGCCTTGAGCGTTGCTTTAGCTAGTGGATGCTCACTGTGTGCATTTAAGGCTGCGGCGTATTCTAAAATTTGCATTTCACTATGAGTATCGTGAGCCAGTATGTTATCTAAACTCGGTTTTCCTTGTGTCAAAGTCCCTGTTTTATCTACAATAAGGGTGTCAATATGGTGCAGTTTTTCTAGGGTTTCGGCATTTTTAATGAGTAGCCCATTTTGAGCTCCTTTTCCAATGCCCACCATCACCGACATTGGTGTAGCCAACCCTAAAGCACATGGACAGGCAATAATTAAAACGGCTACGGCGTTGACAAAGGCATAAACATAAGCCGGGCTAGGACCTAACAAAGCCCAAATGATAAAGGTGACGATAGCTATAGCGACAACAATCGGTACAAAATACCCCGATATTTTATCGGCTAAGCGCTGAATTGGTGCTTGACTGCGACTGGCTTTGTTGACGAGCTCAATAATTTGAGCTAGTAAGGTGTCTTTTCCGACGTGTTGTGCCGTCATTGTAAAGCTTTGTTGGCCATTAACGGTGCCGGCACTAACCTGATCACCTGGGTTTTTCTTTATCGGAATGGGCTCACCTGTAATCATGGATTCATCTACAACCGATTGGCCGTCTTTAACTTGTCCATCAACAGGAATTTTTTCGCCTGGCTTGACGCGTAACACATCGCCAATTTCGATTTGGTCAATAGCAATTTCTTCTGGTGTTCCATTAGTGATTTTTGTAGCTTTACTAGGCGTAAGTTGTAACAAGGCTTTTACGGCAGCATTAGTTTTGCTATGTGCGCGGGCTTCCATAACCTGCCCTAATAAAACTAGAGTTAAGATGACTGTAGTGGCTTCAAAATAAACGTGAACACTGCCGTTATGTCCTCTAAATTGGTCAGGAAAAATATGTGGAAAAAACAGGGCGATAACACTAAATAACCAAGCTGCTCCAGCACCGATACCAATTAAGGTAAACATATTAAAATGTCCTGTCTTTAGCGATTTATACGCGCGTTCAAAAAATACCCAAGTGGTATAAAAAACTACAGGAAGCGATAAGGCGAATTGAATCCAGTTCCATGTATGTACAGAAAATAAACGGTACAAGGGATTGTCAGGAAGCATATCACTCATGGCAATAACAAAAATGGGCAGGGTAAAAACTATGGAGAGCCAAAGTTTATTTTTCAACATGCTGTAAGTTGCTGATTCTTCTTCTGGTTCAGCAGCATTGGCTATAGGAACTAAATCCATGCCGCAAACGGGACAATCACCCGGCTCCGTATAGGTTTTGTCACCCTCACAATGCATAGGACAGTAATAAAGTGCATTTTTAGGTGGAGCGCTGTTTTTTGAATCATCTTTTTTTTGAGATGTAGAAGAATCCGCTTCAAGTTTACTTAGATGAATGTCGTATTGTTCTCCCGCAGCTTTTACGGCAGATTTTAAAATTGAGAATTCAATCGGATTGTCAGAAGTAATCATTGCTGTAGCGCTGTCTAAATCGACCTTAGCCTGAGTAACTTCGGGAATCGCATTGAGGGCGTCTTCAACGTGCTGACGGCAGCCGTTGCAAGACATTCCGGAAATGGCGTAAACTTTTTCAGGTTTACTTAGATAAATGTCGTATTGTTCTCCCGCAGCTTTTACGGCAGATTTTAAAATTGAGAATTCA
>CAYVJG010000008.1:0-4302 GCA_964451785.1 uncultured Flavobacteriaceae bacterium | reverse complement strand
TAGCCTGAGTAACTTCGGGAATCGCATTGAGGGCGTCTTCAACGTGCTGACGGCAACCATTGCAAGACATTCCGGAAATAATATACTGTGTTGTCATAATCTTCGCATTTGATAGAAGCAAAGTTATCGAGATTATAACCGGAAGAGTTTTATAATAAAGGTTGAGATTTATAGAATTTTGTCATACTCTAGTCTATTCCAGTCTCGACTGTCTTTATAAGCGCTCATAGTCAATCCAGTGACGGTTTTAAATTGGCTAGATAAATGACTGATAGAATTGTATCCCAATTGATAAGCAATTTCTGAAAACGATAATTGTTGTAACTGGATGAGTTCTTTTACTTTTTCTATTTTGAGTTTGATAACGTATTTTTCTATGGTTTGTCCTTCAATTTTTTTAAAAAGTTTACTCATAACCGAATAATCTTTGTGCAATTCTACTGCCAGGTAGGTTGTGAAATTTTTAGCCTGTTCAGGTGTGTTGAGAAGATGAAGCAATTGCACTTTAATTGTTTCGACGAGTTGTAAGTCAGGATCTTGAATCAATTCAAAACCGTTTTCTTCTAGCGCTCGAGTAAATTGAGTTAAATTAAATAGAGGAGTCGTATCGAGCTGAATACGCCCTAATTCAACAGATTTTACAAGTGCATGTTGCTGCATAATTAATTTAGAAACACTGTTTTTACAGCGATCACAAACCATATTTTTGATGTAAAAGGTGCGTAAACTCATAGCTTAGAAATCTAGTAAACAAAATTAAGGCTTTGATTTTAGAATGCAAAACCAAAGCCTTAATGTAGATTGTATGCTAATGCGAAAATTACTGATAATTTTTTAATTCATCATCTACCCAATTGATGATGGCTTGACGTTCTTCTTTAGAAAGACGACTTTCGGCGTGCATCAGCTTATATGAGTCTAAAGGCATAACATCTTTTTCCATCACAAAGCGAATGCCTTTGAGTTTCTTTTGTTGTTTTTTAGGCGTATAAGTTTCGAATTCGTTAAAATTCAAACCGCGTTTAGCATCGATAATGTGTCCTTCTAAAAACCAGGCAAAAGGTTGAATTTTATCATACCACGGATAGTTAGTATTGTTACTGTGACAGTCGTAACACGCATTGTGCAGCAATGTAGCTACTTGAGAAGGCACTTCGCGTGACTGAATTAAATCGGTTGCTGGCACTAAGTCGCTTTTATTCTCCATAGTTGGAAAGAACTGAATAACAATGAGGCCAACTACAAGGATGATGAGGATGTAACGCAATAATTTCATATGCAGTAAACTGAGTTAAAATGATTTTGAAGATTGAATAAAACGGCTATTAATTAAGTATCCGATAAATGACAGGATTAGTTTCAAATTTATAAAAAAATGAGATATGCTGTATAAATTGTGATCGTAAAAGAACAAATTAATCCTAAAAAAATAAAACGCTAACTCAAAATTGAATTAGCGTTTTTAAAAGTTTTGTAGCGAGACCGAGATTTGAAAACCTCAATTTAACGCTATTTCTTCAACCTTTGGACGCTCGTTTTCAGTTAGTTACATAATTATGTTTTTGTTGGTTTGACCCAAATATGACCCGGGGCAAACGCTGTTAGTAGCAGTATTTACAAGGCTTACAAGCAAAGCTTGTAAAAAAAAATCACGCCGTAGGCGTTCCTATTATTTGCGCTCCTTTTTGCCTTCAGCCTGCTCGTAGCGAGAAAACCCCCGCTTTTTAGGGGGGATAGGGAAAGGTAAAGTTTACCGCAACCCCCACACCCCCATAAAATTGAAAAATGATTTTTGTAACATTTATAAGAAATTGAAAAAAAAGAAGCGGTTTTGTTGCCATATCAATAATGAGAAAACCTCTATTATACTACCCTTTATTTTATATCTTTTATACTATATTTTTTGTAAGAATTGTAAGAAGTAGTATAATAGTATAATAATCAACTAGTTACGAGCTTACAAATTTTCTTACAAATCTTACAATCTTACAATTTTTTTGAATTTTGGTAAAAAAAGAGTGTTAATGCCGCCTTACCCACACCACCCTTAGCTGGCTTTATTTTTTTGGGGCGAAAGGCTACTTATAGAAAATTATCTACTTTTTGTTCTTTTAACCATTTTTCTATTTCAAAATGTATTTTTTTAAACCTTAGTAAAAAATCTTCTGCATTCATATCTTTTAGTTCCCTACTCCATACCGGATGAATATCCTCTTGCCCCATTGTGATCAGCGGAACTTCATTTTCCGGTATTTTCAATATATGAACCGGAAGACGACTACAGTTATGTATTATATTTTCTTTTGCACGTTCTCTAATGCTTCTGGGTAAAGCTGTATTATGATATATAGCTTTGAAAGGGGATTTGTCTATGTATCTCTGTGTTATTAGTAAAGGATTTTTATTTCTATAAAAATCACTAAATAAATCTTCATACTCAATTAATTCAACCATCGTAAAAAACAATGATTGATTTCCTATTGTAAGGATAAATTTTGTTTGATAGAAATCATTTATCATTTCTAGTACGGCAGTTAACTGAATTTCTAAAGCTTTGTTTTTAGCGGGAAAATCTTTAGCAAATTTAGCTGCTATATATGTCGTAGCAACTACACTTATGGTAGTTACTATAGCGCATAATACAGTTATAATTTTAATGATAAATTCAAAAGACACCATATAAAACGCTTATAGAATTTATCTTCATCTATTTATTCATTATTTCAAGATTGTTGTCTCCAAAGACAAGTTTAAGAACTTGGTCTTTCTTTTCCTTTTTTAATTCTATAGTAAGCTGGGCTTTTATATCGTCTAACTTTGGTTTTTCCGGGTAAAGAAAAAACTCCTTTAATGTCATGTTAGCTACGTTACAAAAAATGACTAGTGTATTTAAGTCTGTTTTTGTAGTGCCACGTTCAAAACGTGCATATTTCGATTGAGTGATACCCATTTTTTCAGCCATACTCTCTTGGCTATCGTCCATATTCTCACGAATTACACGTATTTTTTCTATTATTTCTTTTAGTTCCTCTTCCATAATGAAATATAATTGTTTGATAATTAGATGATTATTCATTTTTTGAAAATAAAATGACAAAAAATGACTTATATTTGTTAGTTAAGTCAAAAAATGACTTATATTTGTGCTTGAAACAAAGTACAAATAATCCAAAAAACAACAATTATGCCTAACAATCCCACAAACATTGATTTTATGCCCCTTGACACGCTGATCACTTCATCTATGGTGCAATACCGCTGCTGGAGTGTTACCGGGGTAGTACTATCGGTAGAAACAATAAAGAAGATACGCCGCGGTGACCGATCGCAAAACACGCCTACCGGTAAGCTGGTGATAAACACCGTGAAGGATATTAAAAATTTTTTGTCAAACTCAAATAACTAGAATTTATGGCAACTTATACGAGTACAGAGGTAACCCCTATGTTTTGGCCTAACCGGCTAGAGCGCAAAAGAACAAAAGAAAACACCGTACCGGTCTCTTTTTATGTAAAAGACGGTATTGAGGTACAGTTAGGCGATAAGGTAGAGCAAAGCGCCACCAACGGTATAGATGTTTTTGTTGTTGAATAAATAAAAGAGCGTCGCGCTAAGGTAATTAAGAATTACAACTTTATAAAGGCGCTGTGTAGCATAAATATTTTAACTACTAAATAAAACCTACTCATTATGGATAAGAACACCGAACACTTGTTAAAGCTAACAGAGGATTGCCTTATTGATGCTTTAGATAGGATTGACGGCGCTATGCACTTTATGCGCCAATTGCAGACCAAAACCGATATGAAACACCATCAAAAGATGAGTGAATGTAAAGAAACCATTAAACAAGCGCTTAATCAATCTTATGATGAGTTGGCGCGTAAAAGAGCTAAGTAATTATGACAACCGCCGAAAAAGTAGCTTTTTTAAAAGCACAACTCCGCCAGCTTCACCAACAAGGCACCACTATGACGGTGGGTAACTACCGCCGCGTAAAGCAGTATTACGAACACCGTTTAGAGGTTCGTCAAAATCAATTGTTTAAGCCATTAAAACCTGCTGTATGACTAGGCTATTAAAAACCACGCTCTATGAGCGCCTAAGCGCTGAAAATGAACGCGGCCGCCAACAGGTTAATAAGTGTAATGAGCGTATTTCTAAACTCATTATTCAATTAGAAAGTTTACGCCGCACTAAAGAAAGCTTTCAGCACAGCATAGCCGCCAACGATGCTAAGCTACGCGAAATAGAAGCTATGCAACCTAATTCTTAATTTTTATAACAACCAACACTTAGCTT
>CAYVJG010000007.1:88966-95181 GCA_964451785.1 uncultured Flavobacteriaceae bacterium | reverse complement strand
GGCTATGCCTGTGCTTTTTGCCTTGACCTTTGAAATTTTAACGACAAAATATTTAATCTATTTTAAAAATCATTTCCGTATAATTTTTGTTGAAAATTGTACGATTAAATTTAATCCCTCAAAGCACTACTGTGTTTTGGGGGATTTATAATAAGAAATTATTTGTAGAAATTCATTTCATCCAGATAGGTCCATACCTCAGGAGGTAGCAAGGGTTTGATATTTTTATCTGCCTGAATGGCCTCTCTGATATAGCTAGCCGATATCTCCATGATGGGGGCATCTATAAAATGCACTTTAGGATGCTCTTTTAGCTTAGCTGGTTTGGCGTTTGGCAAACGACGTGGATAAACGTAGATATCATAGCGCTTAAGAATAACTTCGCTGTTTTTCCATTTGTGAAAACTGTTGAGATTGTCTTCGCCCATAATTAAAGCGAAATTTTTATCGGGATGCTTTTCTTCTAAATAAGCTAAAGTGTCAGCCGTATAATTAGGTTGAGGTAAACTAAATTCTATGCGGTTAGGTTTGAGTTTAGGGTAAGCTTCGGTAGCTCGATAGACCATCTCATAACGGTGATGATCCTCGAGCAAAGAAGCTTTATTTTTGAAGGGGTTTTGCGGCGTAACCACAAGCCACACTTCATCGAGCGGAGAAAATTCAGCAAAGTGATTAGCAATGACTAAATGCCCAATGTGAATGGGATTAAACGTTCCAAAATATAAACCGATTTTCTTCACAATCTAAACTTTAAATTAGCCGACAATGTTAACAATCTTCCCAGGAACAATAATAACGCGTTTAGGTGTGCGTCCATTGAGTTGTTCTTTGGTGCGGTCGTCATTCATAACGATAGTTTCAATGTCCTCTTTAGATAAACTTAGATCTAAATCTAAAGTGAAGCGTTTTTTACCGTTAAATGAAATAGGATAGGTTTTAGAGCTTTCCTTAACCAAACTCGGATTGAAAATAGGATATGCAGCAGTAGAAATACTGTTTTGATGGCCTAATTTTTCCCAGAGCTCTTCTGTAATATGTGGGGCATAAGGAGCCACTAAAATGGCCAAAGGTTCTAGAATTTCACGATTATTACAATTCATTTTTTGTAACTCATTGACGCAGATCATCAAACTTGATACTGCTGTATTAAAACTGAACTGTTCAATGTCGTGAGTCACTTTTTCAATAGTTTTGTGCAAGGATTTGAGTGCTTCTTTTGAGGCTGGCTCTTCAGAGACTACAAATTCAGCTTCGGCAGAGTGGTATAAGTTCCACAGCTTTTTAAGGAATCCATGAACGCCACTAAGTCCTGCGGTACTCCAAGGTTTGGCTTGCTCTAGCGGCCCTAAAAACATTTCGTATAAACGCAAACTGTCAGCGCCGTATTCTTCACAAATGTCGTCAGGGTTAACGACGTTAAATTTAGATTTAGACATCTTTTCAACTTCGCGAGTGACTAAGAAAGTACCGTCATTTTCTGAAATAAATTCAGCCTCAGCAAAGTCAGGACGCCAGTTTTTAAAGCCTTCCTTGTCGAGTTGATTAGAGGTGTTGACTAAAGCGACATTGACGTGAATAGGTTGTACAAGACGGTCTTTAATTTGATTAGCAGATACAAATGTATTGCTGCACTCTAAGCGATGTACAAAAGCACTTTCGCCTAAAATCATACCTTGGTTAATCAATTTTTTAAAAGGTTCCTCAACAGGAGCATAACCGAGGTCTTTTAAGAATTTTGTCCAAAAACGCGCGTAAAGTAAGTGGCCTGTAGCGTGTTCACTACCGCCGATGTATAAATCTACAGCGTTCCAATAATTTAAAGCTTCGGCAGAGGCAAATGTAGTGTTGCGTTCAGCTTTTTCCATATAACGGAAAAAATACCAAGAGCTGCCTGCCCATCCCGGCATGGTATTGAGCTCAAGGGGGTAAATTCCTTCGGGAAGTTTGTCAGGATTTTCAGTCGTTACAACTTGTTGATTAGCTTCATCCCAAAACCAAGTAGTAGCACGACCTAATGGCGGTTCGCCATCACTAGTCGGTAAATATTTTTCTATCTCAGGTAAATGCAAAGGCAAGCATGCCTCAGGAAGCATTTGTGGCAATCCATTTTTGTAATATACCGGAAAAGGCTCACCCCAATAACGTTGACGACTAAATACGGCGTCGCGCAAGCGGAAATTAATTGTTTTTTTACCGCAGGAGAGTGCCTCTAACTGTTGAATGGCTAGGGGTAGTGCTTCGGTGTAAGTTTTGCCATTAAGGAAATCAGAGTTAATCAGCTTTGTTTCGCCCTTTTCACTAAAAGCAGTTTCGCTAATGTCGACGCCTTCAAAAATATTTTTGATCGGAATATCAAAGTGTTTCGCAAATTTGTAATCGCGTTCATCACCAGCCGGAACAGCCATTACGGCACCTGTGCCATAACCGGATAATACGTAGTCGGCAATCCAAATAGGGATAGGCTCTTTAGTGAAAGGATGTTCAGCATAAGCGCCAGTAAATACACCAGAAACAGTTTTAACATCTGCTATGCGATCGCGTTCACTGCGTTTTGAAGTGGCTTGAATGTATTGTTTTACAGCTTCTAGTTGATCAGGAGTGGTGATTTTTAAAACCAAATCATGCTCAGGAGCTAAGGTCATAAAAGTAACGCCAAAGATGGTGTCAGGACGTGTGGTAAATACTTCAATCTGTCTGTCTGCGCGTGCCTTTTCGAGGGATTCTTTAATCGTTTTGAGAATAGGGTTGGCATCAGTCATCACTTCGTCATGATCAAAATGTAAAACAGTATAGCCCTTTTGATTTAAAATTTCAGTGCGTTTAGTTTCATACTCTTCACTGGCATTATAAGCTTTACGATCAATTTCTATAATTAAGTGTTGACTTTGGCAAACAAAATGAGAAATAAATCCACCTATGACGACTTGGTGTTTGAAGGTAAATCCTAAGTTGTCGTCTTTGAGATGTTCCCATAATAAAGCTTGAGCTTCGGTTGGCGTTTGGCGTGTTTCTTCAGCTTTGGCAAAAAGATGAGCATTTTCAGCCGTTTTTTTGTCTTCAATCTCATATTTGTCAAATTCTAAATTGGCAGGTAGCACATCAAAGTGAATACTAGCGCCTTCAGATTTGCCAATCCAATTGCGTTGACTTTCTTTTAAACTTTCGGTCCAATCAAGGTGATTTAAGCCTGTTAGTAAACGGTCAGCGTAGGCGGTAATGCGCATGCTCCACTGTTTCATTTTTTTGCGTTCTACAGGATATCCTCCGCGTTCAGAAACGCCGTTTACAATCTCGTCATTGGCTAAAACCGTTCCTAATCCGGGACACCAGTTCACTTCAGTTTCTGCTAGGTAAGTTAAACGGTAGTTGAGCAAGATTTGTTCTTGAACTTCTTCAGAAAAAGTATTCCACTCTTCAGCGGTAAAAGGTTTTACAAAGTCGTTGACAGCCTGTACTTCAAGGTTTCCTTCGTTTTTGAAGATGGCGATTAAGTCGGTAATGTCTTTAGCTTTATCTTCTTTTTTGTCATACCAACTGTTAAAAAGCTGAATGAAAATCCACTGTGTCCAGCGGTAGTATTCAGGAGAACTGGTACGCACTTCACGACTCCAATCAAAAGAAAAGCCAATTTTATCGAGTTGCTCGCGATAGCGGTTGATGTTAGCTTCAGTAGTTATAGCAGGATGTTGCCCTGTTTGAATGGCATATTGCTCAGCGGGTAAACCAAATGAATCATAGCCCATAGGATGAAGCACATTAAAGCCTTTGTGACGTTTGTAACGCGCCATAATATCACTAGCGATGTATCCTAGCGGATGACCGACGTGTAAGCCGGCGCCTGATGGGTAAGGAAACATATCTAAAACATAAAAAGGATCTGCTTTTAGAGCGGTTTCAGGAGTAGGATTTTTGGCTTCAAAAGTATGGTGTTCTTTCCAGTATTTTTGCCATTTAGCTTCGATCGCGTTAAAGTTATAACTCATTGTTGTGCAACTGTTAGTTTAAAAATAAGTGTTTTAAATCAGGTTTGAATGCCCAAGCCTCGACTTAAAATAGGTTTTAGAATTTGGTCTAAAACGAGTGTTGTTGTCTGTAGCGCTTCAAAATTAATAGTTTCAATTTGTTACGCTATTAAAAGGACAAAAATAGTATTAATGTACGAAAGGGAAAAGTTTCACGTTTTAAAAGAAAAGGTTTAAATTACTTTCTTATTTTTACGCAAACATTAATTTTTTATGAGTTCTTCTTTTGAGCGATATCAAAAACGCCGTTTAATCACTTCTTATTTTTCAGTAGTGATCAGTATAGGCTTAGTTTTATTTTTAATTGGCTTGCTCGGGTTGCTAATACTGAATACTAAAAAAGCAGCAGATTATTTTAAAGAACAGATTCCTTTATCTGTCTATTTAAATGACTCTGCTAAGGATGTTGAAATTGAACAACTCAAAAAGAGTTTAGAGCTTGCCGATTATACAAAATCAATTGATTATGTGTCAAAAGAAGAAGCGGCAGCGTCTCAAAGTAAAGAGATAGGAGAGAATTTTTTGGAGTTTTTAGGGTATAATCCTTTGCAAAATTCGATAGATATTCACTTTAATGCTGATTTTGTATCTGCTCAAAAAATTGCAGAAATTTCAGAAGATTTAATGAATAAAGATTTTGTTGAAGATGTAGTGTACGACAAACCTTTGGTGTCTATCGTCTCAAAAAATGTTCAGCGATTCAGCTTTTGGGTGCTAGTGGTTAGCGCCGTCTTTTTATTTATTGCCGTATTGTTGATTAACAGCTCAATCCGATTGTCGGTTTATGCTAAACGATTTACCATAAAAACGATGCAAATGGTTGGGGCAACTAAACGCTTTATTAGACGACCATTTATTTGGAAAAGTGTCAAACTTGGAATGGCAGGCGCTTTGTTAGCGCTAGCAGGTATGGCTGGGGTGTTGTATTATGTCAATAAAAGTTTTCCTGAGTTAAGCCTCACTGATGATAAATTGCTCTTGGGAGGTATTTTTGCAGGTGTATTTGTTTTAGGGGTGGTCTTGTCATGGATAAGTACCTTTTTTGCAACACAGCGCTTCCTTAATTTGCGCACAGATGAATTGTATTATTAAAATTAAAACCGAATAGTAATGGCTAATCGAAAAACTCAAGGTCAATCAGATAAAGGATTTAAACCTGACTTTATCTTTCATAAAAAAAATTATACAACGATGGGTATAGGCCTGGCTATTATAGCTTTAGGATTTATTCTTATGGCTGGTGGTGGCTCTGATGATCCGGCAGTATTTAACCCTGATATTTTTAGTTGGACGCGTATTCGTTTGGCGCCAACATTGGTATTAATAGGTTTTGGGGTTGAAGTTTATGCTATTCTAGCAAAAGATAAATCAGATCAGAAAAAGTAGTAATTAGGATTAGAAAATTCATTAGTTAAGCACCTCATTTATCGATGATGGTGTTTTTTTTAGTATGTATTTGTAAATTTTAAGATTATGTTTATGCACTTTTTTAAGATGTTTCTTTGCTATATAAATGCACATAGGTGTCATTTGCTTTTGAATTGAGTTGTAAGTCAGTCTATCTGTTGAATAGTATTTAAGCTTGAGTTTTAACTTTTAAATTATAGTTATCTTTGGCGGCATTAAATTGCTTATATGAAGTTCTTAAAAAAGAGTTTGCTCTTGCAGATTGTCATTGCTATTGCATTGGCTGCAACGCTAGGGCATTATTTACCCGAAAGTATTAGTCGTATTTTTGCGACATTTAATGGATTGTTTGGAAACTTCCTCAATTTCATTATTCCTCCGCTCATTCTTGGGCTTATTGTTCCTGCCATTGGTAATATTGGTAAAGAAGCAGGAAAATTATTATTGCTTACCACACTTATTGCATATGGTTCAACTGTCTTTTCAGGCTTGTTGAGTTATGGTGTCAGTATAACTACCTTTCCAGGATTGCTAGAAGGACAGCAACTTGTCGATTTAGGTGAAGCTTCTCAAGAATTGCAACCTTATTTTGAAGTCGCTATGCCGCCTATGTTTGATGTAATGAGCGGTTTAGTTCTTGCCTTTTTATTAGGGATTAGCATTTCACGCTTTGAAATGCCGGTGTTAAAAGGGGTCTTTAATGAGTTTCAAACCTTTATTATGTGGGTTATTGAAAAGCTTATCGTTCCATTTTTACCCCTATTTATCTTTGGTATTGTTTTAAAG
>CAYVJG010000007.1:78937-88866 GCA_964451785.1 uncultured Flavobacteriaceae bacterium | reverse complement strand
GCTATTGCTTTGATGCTTTTACAAGGACAAGCTATAGAGTTTACTACTGTTCTTGGGGTTATCTGCATGTTAGGTATAGCTATGGTAGCGGCACCAGGAGTGCCGGGAGGAGCTATTATGGCGGCTTTAGGCGTGTTGAGCTCGGTGTTAGGATTTGATACTGAAGCACAAAGTTTGATGATTGCACTTTACATCGCTATGGATAGTTTTGGAACAGCTTGTAATGTGATGGGCGATGGAGCTATTGCCTTAATTGTCGATAAAGTGAATGCACGTCGTCAAGAAAAAATGCGAGTTGTTGAAAAAGCAGCTTAGCTATAAATCATTTTTTTAACTAACAAAACGCCGAAAGTTTCTTATAACTTTCGGCGTTTTGTTTTGTTTAGTAATTGTACAGTGTCTGTTTATTTACTCAGCACTGTCGTCGTACTCTGGATATAAAAAGTTGTTGTACGGAAAACGTGTGATGTGAATGTCACGTACGGCTTCGTACACTTTCTTTCTAAATTCTTCAATGTTTTCCTTCTCAGTAGCCGAAATAAATAACACTTGATCGTCTAACTTATTCATCCAAGTTTCTTTCCATTCGGCTAAGCTGTAGTGCGCATGCGTGCGTTCGGTCACCAAATCATCTTCGTCAATGTGTTCAGGTTCGTAGGCATCAATCTTGTTAAAAATCATGATGGTCGGCTTATTAAGACTTTTAATCTCTCCTAGTATTTTATTGACTGAGGCGATGTGATCTTCAAAGCTGGCATGTGAAATATCGACAACATGAAGTAATAAATCGGCTTCACGCACCTCATCAAGTGTCGATTTAAACGACTCGACAAGTTGCGTAGGTAGCTTTCTGATAAATCCTACAGTGTCGGTGAGCAAGAAAGGCAAATTGCGAATCACCACTTTGCGCACCGTGGTGTCAAGGGTGGCGAAGAGTTTATTTTCAGCAAACACCTCACTTTTGCTGACGAGGTTCATCAATGTAGATTTGCCCACATTAGTGTAACCGACTAAAGCCACTCTAATCAAACTACCGCGATTACCGCGTTGCACCGCCATTTG
Organism: uncultured Flavobacteriaceae bacterium; assembly: GCA_964451785.1. Classification (GTDB taxonomy): domain Bacteria; phylum Bacteroidota; class Bacteroidia; order Flavobacteriales; family Flavobacteriaceae; genus JAJYSO01. The sequence continues at coordinate 87,804 of CAYVJG010000007.1, read as the reverse complement.
CTTGTCAATAGTGGTTAATTTCTTTTTGAGTAAGGCTATTTTGTCGCGTACAATACGGCGGTCAGTTTCAATTTCACGCTCACCAGGACCACGCATACCTATACCGCCTCGTTGGCGCTCAAGGTGTGTCCACAATCCGGTTAGTCGCGGTAAGAGATATTGATATTGGGCTAATTCTACTTGTGTGCTGGCATAACTCGTCTTGGCACGTTGCGCAAAAATATCGAGAATCAAATAGGTGCGGTCAACAACTTTACATTTTAAGATACGCTCAATATTTCTTTGTTGTGCCGGAGTGAGTTCATCATCAAAAATAGCTGAACTGATATTGTGTTCTTCAATATAACTGCGCACATCTTCCATTTTACCCGAACCAATAAAGGTTTTAGGGTCGGGACGATCCAGCTTTTGTGTAAAACGCTTGGCAACTTCACCACCAGCAGTATAAGTCAAAAACTCGAGCTCATCGAGGTATTCTTTCGATTTTTCTTCATCTTGAGATTGGGTGATCACACCTATCAAGACTGATTTTTCATATTCTATGGTTTCCTTTTCTAACATGCACCAGTTATCTTGTATAAATTCTATTAAGGTAAAGGCTTGAAAATCTTTGTCCTAAAAAGAAGAACTGATTTTCAAATCATTTTGAGGGTATAAAGTTACTAATCCTTTAAAAACTAAGCGAACAACTTTTTTATTTTTGGTAACTTTGTCGATTATTAATATAGGCTATGGAAGAAAAAGGACTCAACTTTATAGAACAAATTATTGAAACTGATTTGAAAGAAGGTTTTTCAAAAAACCAACTTAAATTTCGTTTTCCACCTGAACCTAATGGCTATTTGCACATTGGTCACGCATCATCTATCAACCTAAACTTTGGCTTAGGTGAAAAGTATAATGCTCCGGTAAACTTGCGTTTTGATGATACTAATCCGGCAAAAGAAGAAAAAGAATTTGTCGATTCTATTAAACGCGATGTGGAATGGCTCGGATTTAAATGGGCTAAAGAGTGTTATACATCTGATTATTTTCAACAGTTATACGATTGGGCTGTTGAATTGATTAAAAAAGGTGAAGCCTATGTTGATAGCCAAACTTCTGAAGCTATAGCTGAACAAAAAGGAACACCAACTCAAGCCGGAACAGCTAGCCCTTACCGCAATCGCTCTGTAGAAGAAAATTTAGCGCTGTTTGAAGCGATGAAAAACGGAGAAACGCCTGAAGGTAAAGATGTGTTGCGTGCTAAAATAGATATGAGTGCTCCTAATATGCTCATGCGCGACCCTATTATGTACCGCTGTGTGCACAAACCGCATCATCGCACAGGCGATACCTGGAAAATTTATCCGATGTATGACTGGGCACATGGCGAGAGTGATTTTATTGAAGATATTTCACACTCCTTCTGTACCTTAGAGTTTTTGCCACATCGCGAATTGTACAACTGGTTTGTCAATAAAATCAGTCAACCGGGCGATTTAGATCCTAAACAGCGCGAGTTTGCACGCCGTAATTTAAGTCACAGCGTGGTGAGTAAGCGCAAGTTGGCTAAGCTTGTAGAAGAAGGTGTGGTCGAATCATGGGATGACCCGCGTATGCCGACTATTTCGGGTTTGCGTCGTCGTGGTTATTCGCCTGAAAGTGTGCGCAATTTTGCTGATTCAATTGGCGTAGGTAAACGCGAAAACTTGATCGACATGTCGCATCTTGAGTTTTGTGCACGCGAAGATTTAAACAAAACCTCTCCACGTGTTTTAGCGGTACTCGACCCTTTAAAAATCGTTATCGATAATTATGAAGGCGAAGAAGAATGGTTGGAAATTGAAAATAATCAAGAAGACGAACAAGCTGGCGTGCGTCAAATACCATTCTCAAAAGAATTGTATATCGAAAAAGAAGACTTTAGAGAAGAAGCCAATCGCAAGTTCTTTCGCCTTAAATTAGGTAAAGAAGTCCGCCTTAAAGGTGCTTACATCATCAAAGCTGAAAGTGTTGAAAAAGATGCTGAGGGTAATATAACTGTTGTTCACTGTACTTATGATCCTAAAAGTAAGAGCGGTAGCGGTACTGAAGAGAGCAAACGCAAAGTGAAAGGTACTTTACACTGGGTATCTGTAAAGCACGCTGTTGCTGCTGAGGTGCGCTTATACGATCGCTTGTTTACTGTTGATGCGCCTGATGCAGATAAGGAAAAAGATTTTATGGAATTTATTAACCCGGAATCACTTAAAGTGATTACTGGTTATGTAGAGCCTAGTTTAACATCGGCTCAACCGCTAGATCGCTTCCAATTTCAGCGTTTGGGCTATTTTTGCGTCGATAAAGCGACAACAGAAGGTAAATTAGTCTTTAATAGAACCGTTTCACTTCGTGATTCGTGGGGCAAAAAAGGTAAATAGAAAAAAATTAGTAGAAAGTATAGTTTTTTTTCTGCTTACTAATTTAAAAATAATAACTTTGGCTAAGGTCTAACTTAAAAACCAACTGAATTATGTCTAAAGCTGCAAATACTATTATCGCATTTTTATCAGGTGCCGCTATTGGTGCCGGAGTAGGGTTGTTATACGCTCCTGAAAAAGGAGAAGAAACACGTCGTCGTTTGAGTAATGAGGCTAACAATGCTTCAAGGAAAGCGAAACAAAAATGGACAGAAACCTCAGCAGAAATCAATGCTAAAACAAAAAAAACTTTAGCTGAGTTTGAAGAAAAACTCGATGAAACCCTGTCTGCAGCAAGCTATAAAGCCGATGATATTATCGTTTCTCTTCAACAGAAATTAGATGAATTACGCGAACAGAATAAAAAACTACAAAAAGCAAAAAAAGAGGCGACACCAACTCAATCTGTAGCCTCTAAAGCTTAAGATTTAGTTATGCTGTTTTCTAAAATAACACAACATATTGACGAACTCAATCACGATATTCGAGCCTATGTAAACACTAGGCTCGAATATTTTGAGTTAGTCATCCTAAAAGAAGTCTCTGATACCACAGCTGATATCATCCGTGCTTTTTTGTTGACGGTAATTTTTGCTATCGCTATGGCTTTTATTTCTGTGGCTATTGCCTTTTTACTCGGCGCAGCGTTGGGCAGTTATAGCTTGGGATTCTTTTTAGTAGGGGGCTTTTATTTAGTGCTCTTTGTGTTAGTTATGTTATTTGGCAAACGCTTATTTCAATCTATAGTGGTTCAAACTTTATCTAAAAAGGTTTCAAAGTATAGAAAATTAGAGAAAGACGATTCTACTAATTCTTAATCATTAAGTGTTATGCGGCATTACAAATCTATAGAACAGCTCGATACAGATCTTGAAATTCTCAAATTGCGCAAAGAAATAGGTGAGGAGAAGATTAAATTGCACCTCTCTCAATTGCGCGAAGAAACTGCACCTAGAAACCTGTTGAAATCAGCCTTAGCAGAACTCTCAAACAAGATATCTCTTGATACACTATTGCAATTTATCGATAAACGACGTCATAGATAGGCGTATTTATTATTTTTGTTTGCATAATCATTAAAAAAGCATTAATTTAGGTGATATATTATCAAAAATTAATGCATTATGCTTTCTTCTGCTACAGCTTGGCGATATAGACTGTTGATGTTAGCGGGGCTTATCATTTGCTTTGTGCTAAACGATTTTCAACAACCTTCAGGACAACAAGCTGTCTTAGCAGGATTACCTCCCTTTTTAATTCTAGCACTTCCGTTATTTTTCTTGATGCGTAAAAAACAGGCTGATTTGTCTTTGCGTGTTAGGCGTGCCACAGGATTGCATTTAGTGCGCGATTTAGCTATTGGATTTGCTGTGTTTGTCGCTGTTTGGACGTTTTTGTCAGGTGAGGCATTAGGCGTTATTGCTGCCAAAACACTTGTGGCTTTATTAAGCGTGCTTATCGGTGGCGTTTTGTGTGTTTATTTATCACTTATTAATGTAGATTGTAAACAGCAAATCTAACCTTAACCTTTTCTTAGTTCAGCTGCTACTTTTTTTTTGAGATTATTTAATAACTTTGATAACAAACAAAACTAATACACTTAAATTATGAGTAAAAAAATTTTAATGCTAGCCGGTGATTTTGTAGAAGATTACGAAGTTATGGTTCCTTTTCAAGCCATGCTTTCGGTAGGCTTAGCAGTTGATGTGGTCTGTCCGGGTAAAAAAGCAGGTGAAACTGTAGAAACGGCTGTACACGATTTTGTGGGCTATCAAACTTATGCCGAAACACCAGGACACCGCTTTGCCCTCAATAAAACTTTTGATCAAGTTAATTTAGAAGATTACGATGGCTTATATGTCTGTGGCGGTCGCGCGCCTGAATACATTCGACTCAATTCACGTGTACTCGAGATGACGCAATATTTCTTTGAAAAAGACTTGCCTGTAGCCGCTATTTGTCACGGCATCCAAATTTTGACGGCAGCACGTGTTTTAGATGGCTATACCTTAACCGCTTATCCGGCTGTTGGTCCTGATGTAGCTCTGGCTGGTGGCACCTATAAAGAAATTGGTGTAAGTGAGGCTATAGTTGACGGAAATTTGGTGACTTCACCCGCTTGGCCGGGGCACCCTGCCATATTAAAAGAATTTTATAAACTTTTAGAAGTGAAAATTTCAGCCTAATTTTTAGTTGTAATTTGAGTAATTGAAATCCCCAAAACATTTAATAAGTAATTGCTTTGGGGATTTTGTTTGTCGGGTTGTTTAAACCGTCTTTTAGATTTAAGTTGGTTAAATTATAAAAATATCATCTTTTTGTGTTTTGCATCCGCTCTTTGATAATATATAGTGAAATAACACTTTGTTTATAATATCTTAACGCTGTATGATGTGGAATATCAGTTTGTTGTATTATTTTAGGGAAACTAATTATTAACCCCTAAAACTTATACTTATGTCAACAGCTGTAAAAGAAAAAGAAGCCACACTTCTTGACAGACCACAACTCAAAGTCAAATACAACAACTTTATTGGGGGGCAATTTGTTGAGCCCTTTGAGGGAAAATACTTTGATGTCGTTTCTCCTATTGATGGCAAGGTGTTTACCCAAGCAGCCGATTCGACTGCAGAAGATATCAACAGAGCAGTAGAGGTAGCCGCTAAGGCTTTTGAAAGCTTTAAGCTAACCTCGGCTACAGAACGCAGCATTATGCTGAATAAAATAGCTGATAGAATTGAAGAAAATTTAGACTATCTGGCACGTGTAGAAACTGTAGATAATGGTAAAGCCGTACGTGAAACACTTAATGCAGACTTGCCTTTAGCCGTTGATCACTTTAGATATTTTGCCAGTGTTATTCGCGCTGAAGAAGGAGCGCTTACTGAGTTAGGCGGCCAGCAGGTATCTTTAATTGTCAAAGAACCTCTAGGCGTAGTGGGGCAAATAATCCCTTGGAATTTCCCGATTTTAATGGCCGTATGGAAATTAGCTCCGGCTTTAGCTGCCGGAAATACCGTGGTCCTAAAACCTGCTGAAAGTACTCCTGTTTCTATAATGGAACTCATTGAGCTTATTGCTGATTTAATTCCTGATGGAGTCGTGAATATTGTCAATGGATTCGGCGCTAAAGTAGGTAGAGCTTTGGTGACTAATCCAAAAGTAGCTAAGGCAGCCTTTACAGGTTCAACAGCTACTGGCCGTATGGTGATGCAATACGCTACTGAAAATATCATTCCTGTAACGCTAGAGCTGGGAGGAAAATCACCTAATATTTTCTTTAATTCCGTCATGGCTAAAGACGATGAGTTTTTAGATAAAGCTGTAGAAGGCGCCGTGATGATGTTTTTAAATTCAGGTGAAATTTGTACAGCTCCTTCGCGATTGTTGGTGCAAGAAGATATTTATGATGATTTTATTGCACGTGTTATTGCACGTACCGAAGCTATAAAAATGGGAAATCCGCTCGATACGACCACTATGATGGGGGCTCAAAATTCAAAAATCCAATACGATAAAATTTTGTCTTACCTCAAATTGGGAAAAGAAGAAGGTGCTGAGGTTTTAACTGGTGGAAATGCTAAGCAAATGAATGGTGATCTTGCCGATGGCTATTATATTGAGCCGACTATTTTTAAGGGACACAATAAAATGCGTATTTTTCAAGAAGAAATTTTTGGTCCTGTTTTGGCAGTGACTACCTTTAAAGATGAACAGGAAGCCGTTGAAATAGGTAATGATACACTTTATGGATTAGGTAGCGGTGTTTGGACCCGTGATTCACATCAGTTGTATCAAATCCCTAGACAAATTTTAGCAGGACGCGTTTGGGTTAATCAATACCATTCTTATCCGGCTGGAGCGCCATTTGGAGGGTATAAACAATCAGGAGTAGGACGTGAAAATCACAAAATGATGCTCGACCATTACCGTCAAACTAAAAATATGCTGATTTCATATGATAAAAAGAAACAGGGCTTTTTTTAATTGATTGATGCTGTAAGGGAGTGTCTAGTTTATAGGCACTCCTTTCAATTTAAATCAAATGCTTTATGAATGTAAAACGAATAGAAGTTACAGATGAAGCCCGAAAAGTCATACAAGATTTAACAAAACAATACGGCGCATTGATGTTTTATCAAGCCGGTGGATGTTGTGAAGGAACGCAACCACAGTGTTTTGAGAAATCTGCTTTTTTTCCACGGATGAATGATGTTATGATTGGAAAAGTGGAAGGTTATGAGTTTTGGGTAGATAAAGATCTTTTTGTGTATTGGAAAAATTCACATTTCACACTCGATGTTCAAGATGGATTTGGTGTAGGCGGATTTTCCTTAGAAACACCTCTGGGGAAAACATTTAAAATCCACTACCGTTTATTTACGGAAGAAGAGTTGCAAAACCTTGAGCCCGTAGTGTATAACGATTAGCTGAGAGAATTGTAAAAAAAACAACAACAAGCGGTCACACTTAATGGTATGACCGCTTGTTTTATCTGATATAGAAGTTGTTTAAGCTTCTAAAGTGTTTATGGCATAGTTAAGGCGCGCTAGGGTGGCTTCTTTGCCAATCATGGTCATGATTAAAAACAAATCAGGGCCTTTCATTTCGCCGACTAAAGTGAGGCGTAAAGGACTCATGACTTTTCCAAATCCAATTTCTTGGCTGGTAATCCATCCTTTGATAGCTTCTTCTAAATGTGGAATATCAAAACTGTCAACGCCTTCAATCAAACCTTTAACGGTGGTCATGATTTCGGCAGTATCCGCTTTCCAAGCTTTCTTTTTGGCTTTGTTGTTAAATTCAACTGGCGCTTCAAAAAAGAAAGCACTCAGATCCCAAAAATCAGTGACAAAAGTAGCACGCTCTTTAATGGCTTCGACTACTTTTTCAACGTACGCAATAGAAACTTGAATGCCTTTCTCTGTTAAAATAGGCATGTAGGCTTCAGCTAAGCTGATGTTTGTTTGTGTTTGTAAATAGTGGTGTTGAAACCATTTTGTTTTATCAGGATCAAATTTGGCTCCGCTTTTTGATACTTTCTCTAAACTGAAAAGCTGACCTAATTCGTCAAGAGTAAAAATTTCTTGTTCATTGCCATTACCCGGATTCCAGCCTAAAAAGGCGAGCATATTAACCAAAGTTTCAGGATAATATCCATCTTCGCGATAACCCGATGCGACATTATCTGATTTAGGGTCTTTCCATTCTAAAGGAAAAACAGGAAAGCCCATTTTATCGCCATCGCGTTTGCTCAATTTTCCTTTTCCCGTGGGTTTAAGGATGAGTGGAAGGTGAGCAAATTGAGGGGCATCCCATCCAAAAGCGCGATACAATAAAATGTGTAGAGCTAATGAAGGTAACCATTCTTCACCACGGATAACATGACTGATTTCCATTAAATGGTCATCGATGATGTTAGCCATGTGATAAGTTGGTAAGCCATCACTTTTATACAATACTTTGTCGTCAACAACATCAGTATTCACTTTAATTTTTCCGCGAACTAAATCTTCTAAAAGCAATTCTTCTTGGCGAGGCGGTTTAAATCGGATGACGTAAGCTACGCCCTGCTCTAATTTTTGATTAACTTCTTCTTTAGAAAGTGCAAGCGAATTGTTTAATTGATCACGTGTTTCCCAATTGTAACTAAAGGTTTTGCCTTCGCTTTCAAACTGTGCACGCAATTCAGCCAATTCTTCAGCGGTATCAAAAGCGTAATACGCATGCCCTGTTTCAAGCAATTGATCAGTATAGGTTTTGTAAATCGCTTTGCGTTCACTTTGACGATACGGGCCATGGCCGCCATCTTTGTCAATGCCTTCATCATAAGGAATGCCACACCAGTTGAGCGATTCAATGATGTAGTCTTCGGCGCCTTTGACAAAGCGTTTTTGGTCAGTGTCTTCAATGCGCAATAAAAACTCTCCACCCATTTTTTTGGCAAAGAGGTAATTGTATAAAGCAGTTCGTAAACCACCGATGTGTAAAGGTCCGGTTGGGCTTGGTGCAAATCGCACGCGAACATTTGATGCCATAGTTAAATTTTTGGTGCAAAGATAAACTACTTAAAATGAATTGTAGAAAGCTTTTGAATCGATTTTAATGCGCAAAAAGCCAAATCAACCCAAACCAGTAAATAGGAACTGCTTCAACCCAAAAAGCGGTGTAATAAATAGATTGTTTTTTGTGCGTAAAAAATGTAAAAACCCCTACGAGTACGGCTATGCCACAACTGATTAATTGCCCTGTGAGTGATAAACTGGGATTGACTAGCGTTAAGAGGATAAACAAAAGTAGTAAGCCATAACCTATTTGTTTGGTGCGCGTTACGCCAAAACGTTGAGGTAAAGTGCCCAGTTCGGGATCGTCAAATTGTAAATCGCGAATTTCAAAAGGTAAGATGAGGGCGAGCACAAAGATAAA
>CAYVJG010000007.1:0-78837 GCA_964451785.1 uncultured Flavobacteriaceae bacterium | reverse complement strand
GCACAGATAGCTAGAGAAACATGAATACTACTTTCGATATAAAATCGAAAAATGGCTTTCAAAATAGGCATAAATCAAAATAGACGAGTTAGTAGAATACGCTTTATCTTATAAAGTTAATAGTTTTGTGAAAAAACAGCGTGTGCAAAATAGAATTTTTTTCGCGTAACAACTAAGTAATTCAGGTTTGGCAGTAATCTTTGTGAGAAAATAATAAAAATACAGGTTAATCCACTAAATAATGTATTTTTGCAACTTGGTAAAACACTGCTAATTTTATCCACACTATGAACACAGATTCATTTGCGTTGCGACACATTGGTCCACGTCCAGAAAACACTCCGGAAATGCTAGATGTTATAGGAGTTGACTCACTAGATCAGCTTATCTACGAAACCATTCCGGACGATATTAAACTCAAACAAGACCTCGATTTACCTGTAGCTCTTTCAGAACAAGAGTTTGCAGCGCATATTGGTCAACTCGCTTCAAAAAATAAGCGTTTTAAAACTTATATAGGCTTAGGCTATCACCCGACAAATATGCCGGCGGTTATTCAACGAAATATTCTTGAAAATCCGGGTTGGTATACGGCTTATACGCCATACCAAGCTGAGATTGCACAAGGTCGTTTAGAAGCCTTGTTGAACTTCCAAACTATGGTTTGTGATTTGACAGGATTGGAGTTAGCCAATGCTTCTTTGCTCGATGAATCAACAGCCGCTGCTGAAGCGATGAGCTTGTTGTTTGCCGTGCGTGACCGCGCTAAAAAGAAAGCCAAAGCGAGTGCATTCTTTGTCTCTGATGAAGTTTTGCCACAAACTAAAGCTGTTCTTAAAACACGTGCTCGTTCACAGAATATTGAACTTGTATTTGGTCATCACGAAGAATTTGATTTTAGTGAAAAATACTTTGGTGCTTTATTGCAATATCCAGGCGTATCTGGTCAAATTTATGACTGCTCAGAATTTATTGCTAAAGCCAAAGATGAAAATATAAAAGTAGCCGTTGCTGCTGATATTTTAAGCTTAGTAAAATTACGCGCTCCAGGAGAAATGGGAGCCGATGTAGTTGTAGGTACCACTCAACGTTTTGGTATCCCTATGGGTTACGGAGGTCCTCATGCAGCTTATTTTGTAACTAAAGCTGAGCACAAACGCTATATGCCGGGGCGCATCATCGGTGTAAGTCATGATGTTGACGGACAATTTGCACTGCGTATGGCTTTGCAAACCCGTGAGCAACACATCAAACGCGACCGCGCCACTTCAAATATCTGTACTGCGCAAGTGTTATTAGCTGTTATGGCTGGTATGTATGCGGTTTATCACGGTCCTCAAGGTTTAGAGTATATTGCTAATAAAGTGCACTATGCGGCTACAGACTTAAATGCAGCACTTCAAAAATTAGGTTACGAACAAACCAATTCCTTGTTCTTTGACACTTTAGCTGTAAAAGCAGACGCGGCTAAGATTAAAGAAATTGCTGAAGCAGCCGAAATTAATTTCTATTATCCTGATGCTGATACAGTAGCTATTGCGCTTAACGAAACCATTTTGCCGGCTGATTTAAATAATATCCTTGCGGTATTTGCTGAAGCGGCAGGTAAAAAAGCTGAAACTATTGTCAGTACACAAACTGATTTGTTGGCGGATAGCGCTGTTGCTCGTGATACTGAGTTTTTAACCAATGAGGTGTTTAATAGCCATCGTTCAGAAACTGAAATGATGCGCTATATCAAAAAATTAGAGCGTAAAGATTTAGCCTTAAATCAATCGATGATTGCTTTGGGTTCTTGTACAATGAAGCTCAATGCAGCCTCTGAAATGTTAGCGTTAAGCGATCCTCAATGGGGAACTATTCACCCATTTGTGCCAGCAGAACAAGCTGCAGGTTACAGAGAAATGCTTCAGAATTTAGAAAATCAATTGAGCACCATTACAGGTTTTGCTGCTACTTCACTACAACCTAATGCAGGTTCGCAAGGTGAATTTGCGGGTTTGATGGTGATTAAAGCTTATCACGAATCTAACGGCGATACAGAGCGTAACATTTGCTTGATTCCGAGTTCAGCTCACGGCACAAACCCTGCAAGTGCAGCTATGGCCGGCATGAAAGTAGTGGTAGTTAAATCAACTGAAGAGGGTAATATTGATGTTGAAGATCTTCGCGCTAAGGCAGAAAAACACAAAGCTAATTTGGCGGCATTAATGGTGACTTACCCATCTACTCACGGGGTATATGAGTCAGCAATTCGCGAGATCGTCAAAATTGTACACGATAATGGTGGTCAAGTTTACTTAGATGGCGCTAACATGAATGCGCAAGTAGGCTACACGAATCCGGGAACTATCGGCGCTGATGTTTGTCACTTAAACTTGCACAAAACTTTCTCTATTCCTCATGGAGGTGGAGGTCCTGGTGTTGGACCAATTTGTGTTGCTGAACATTTAAAACCTTTCTTGCCGTCTAATCCAATTGTAAAAACCGGAGGCGATAAGAGCCTAGCTTCAATTTCGGCAGCTCCATTCGGGTCAGCTTTAGTGTGTTTGATTTCTTACGGCTACATCGCTATGTTAGGAAAAGAAGGTGTTAAACAAGCTACGGCTTACGCTATTTTAAACGCTAACTATATCAAAGAGCGCTTAGCTCAGCACTTCTCTATCTTGTATTCAGGTGAACGCGGTCGTGCGGCACACGAAATGATTCTTGATTGTCGTGAATTTAAAGCTAATGGTATTGAGGTGATGGATATCGCTAAACGTTTAATCGATTACGGATTCCACGCGCCAACAGTGTCATTCCCGGTTCACGGTACGTTGATGATTGAACCTACTGAAAGCGAAAGTAAAGCTGAATTAGATCGTTTCTGCGATGCGTTAATTTCAATTAAAGGAGAAGCTGAAGCAGCAACTGTCGATGAACCTAACAATGTTGTTAAAAATGCTCCGCATACCATGGAGATGTTAACAGCTGATGAGTGGGCTATGCCTTATTCTCGTCAACAAGCTGCCTTCCCACTTGACTATGTACGCGACAATAAATTTTGGCCATCAGTTCGTCGTATTGATGATGCTTATGGTGATCGCAATTTAATGTGTACTTGTCCATCAGTAGAAAGTTATATTGAAGAATAAGGATTTCTGAAATAAATACTCTAATATCAATTCAATTTGTTAAATTTGAATATTGATATTTAATAAAAAGGGGTGGTGAGTTGAATTGACGATAAAATTCATAACTTTCACCCCTATATAAAATTATAAAAGAAGCACATGTCTATAGTTATTACCGGAGTTGGAAGTTATATTCCCGAAAATCAGGTAAAGAATGCCGATTTTTTGGGACACGAATTTTATAATAAAGATAGCTCTAAAATTGAAGATCCTAATGCAGTGATTGTGGAGAAATTCAAAAAAATCACAGGAATTGAAGAGCGTCGCTATATAAAAGAAGACCAAGTGACTTCTGATATTGCTACTCTTGCTGCCCAAAAAGCTATTGAAGATGCAAAATTAGATCCTGAGACTTTAGATTATGTTATCGTTGCTCAAAACTTTGGCGATGTTAAAGCCGGTTCTCACCAAACGGACCAAGTGCCTAGTATTGCTTGTCGTGTAAAACATAAACTACGCATAAAGAACCCTAGATGTGTAGCTTATGATTTGATTTTTGGTTGTCCGGGTTGGGTTGAAGGTATGATTCATGCCCAAGCATTTATCAAAGCAGGAATGGCTAAAAAATGTCTAGTTATTGGTGCCGAAGCACTTTCTCGCGTTGTAGATCCACACGATCGTGATACCATGATATTTGCTGATGGCGCAGGAGCTACTATTGTTGAAGAATCTGATCAGCCAGGCGGAATTATTGCGCATGGATCAGCTTCTTATACCTACACTGAAGCTCCCTATTTGAATTATGCGTGTTCATATAAACCGGAGGAAGCAGAAACAAATACACAGTACATCAAGATGTCTGGACGTCGAATTTATAACTTTGGGTTAACCCAGGTGCCGCAAGCGATGAAAGAATGTCTTGATAAAAGTGGTCGCTCTATCGATGATTTAAAAAAGGTGTTTATTCATCAAGCTAATGAAAAGATGGATGAAGCCATGATTGAGCGTTTCTTTAAATTATACGACAGACCTATCCCTGAACACATTATGCCTATGAATATTCATAAATTAGGTAACAGTTCTGTGGCAACACTACCTACTTTACTCGATATGGTGAAAGGAGAGCGCTTGGAAAACCACGCTGTAAAAGAAGGCGATGTAGTTATTTTTGCCAGTGTTGGTGCCGGCATGAATGTCAATGCATTTGTTTATCAAGTGTAGTTGACTGCAATAAAAATTTATAAAAAAAGCTTACAGTTGTTATGCAGTTGTAAGCTTTTTTTATGCTTTAGAACGGTGTCTTTCCTCTTGTAATACGGAAATGATTTTACGCCAGTTTGGAATGATATGATGAAAATACATTTTTAGAGGAGCGCCACACATGGGGCGCACTAAAAAGCGCCAACCTAAAAACAAAAGAACGAATGTGATTGCAGATAAACTCCAGGCTACTGTTTGAATATGACCTGATAAGGCACTGTAGTAAATTACAATGGGCATGATAAATAAGACAAATAAATTCCATCTAAACTCAATATCTGTCCGTCCTGTCGCAATAACGAGTCCACTAATTGGATTGCCTATTGCGCGCAGGTACATGCAGATACTCAAAATTTGCACAAGCCCTACTATATTTAAAAAATCTACTCCATAAAGTACATAAACAATAGGGTAAGCTAAGAGTGCTATCGCTGCGTAAACCGTAAAATTAGCTGTTGAAATTAAACTAATAAATTGCAAAAATTTAGCTTGTAGTTGTGGTTTGTTATGCTGAATTAAGGCCAATACCGGGCCGGCAACTTTTGTGATAATTGGATTGAGTATCATCATCGGCTTTTTGACTAATTCTTTAGCTAAGCTATATCCACCAAGTATATCTGACCCAAAAAATTTTCCAATTAACAAAATATCTAAATCGCGATTGAAGTAGTTGATTATCTGACTGCCCACTTGGTAGATGCCGATTTTTAAGAACGGCTTAGTTTCAGAAAATCTAAAGTGCATTAACTTGTGTCGTTGGCGCATGCCGTTGCTAAAGTAAATGATGTTTGCTAGGCTGTACTGCGCAATGGCTGCATAAACTAAGGCGTAAACCCCAAACCCTTTTACTGCTAATACTATGCCGATAATAAGTCCTAATATAGCACCACTACCGTCGGCTAGAGCTATAAATTTGAAGTTAAGCGCCTTTTCTTTAATGGTTTTAAATTGTATGCCTAGAGCAGAGAGGATGATACAAACCGAGGCTAAAGGAATGAGTTGATTGAGTTCAGGTTCTTCATAAAAAAAGGCAATTAGCGGACTGGCAGCACTGATGATTCCATAAAGCAGAAGGCTGATGATGATATTAATCCAGTATAAGCTGGCATATTCATTGGCACTAATAGTTTGCTTATGTAAAATGGCAGTGGTTAATCCCATATCCATAAACAAGGTCATAAATCCTAAAACTAATGTTACAATGGCCATTAGCCCAAAATCTTCAGCAGCGAGAAAACGAGCGAGCACAGCAATTTTTAGAATTCCTGAAAGTGCAATGATCAGCGTTGAAACCGTAGTCCACTTGACGCCTGATATGGTTTGTTTGCGCAATGACATAAATTAGGATAACTCGATTTTTAGAGATTCATGAAGTGCTGAGCAGATGGTTGATAAGGCTAGTTCATCTTGTAATATACGACGATTGTTAAGCATTTGTTCTTCTGATAGTAATTGTAAACACTCAGCAGCTGTTGTCAGATCTTCTTCAATTGTATAAACATGACAACCTAATCGTTTGAGGTAATGAAACAGTGTATTTCTGCGACTTAAGTATACTTTTGAACCATTGTATAAACAGTCTAATACATTGCCCACAGCTTGTTGTCGGTAATGAAACATGATCACTATTCCGCAGCTATGAATGATGTTTTGGTAGGTTTTTAGCGGTAAAAAATCAATTAGAGCTTTAAAATTACGTGGAAATTCGCGTTGACCTAAAGCTTGTATTTCACGGCCGTATTTCGCTTTTCCATAGCTCAAAGGCGTGATGATTTGACGTGTTCCAAGTTGTAGCGTTTTTAAAACTTGAAAAGCTTCTAAATGATTATTTGAATAAGAGGCTGAGTTGCCTAACAGAATATTGTCTTCTTTCACCCAAGGGCGGTCTTGTGTAATAATGACATCTAAGGGGTAATAAAAGAATGAAATCCACTTAACCTTAGGTTGAAATAAATCGAGTTGTTGAAATTTTTCAAATTCTTCTTGATAACTAATAGCGACATAATCCATTTTTTTTAAGGCCATTTTAATGCGTTTAAATGGATTAGCTCGATTTTTAGTAAGACGATAAAGAAGACTACGCGTTATGTGCTCAATTGTAGACTTTCCTTTGATATACCGTTTGTAGGTTGTAGAGCCATATTGTTGAGGTAAATTTATGTATGGATTTTTATACACTTCCCAGCCCAATAATGTCCAGATCATGGAGCAATTTAAATTGATTTTTAGGGCTATTTCGGCCTGAAAAAAGTCCATCCCGTGAAAAATAAGATACTGAGGTTGAAGGTCTAATTGCTCAATGGCTTTGATATAATCTTCGTCTTGATATACAAAGTGGTAAGCTTTGTTTTTAGAAACGTGATAAGGTTGACTCTCTCGGTTTTTTAAATGGACTATAAATAAATTTTTACCCGGAAATGCTTTCTCATATACAGCTTGAGCCGCATCTATAAATTTTTCATCAGGAGCAATATGTACTAGAGGATAATTGGTCATCACAGTGAAAAAGATTAGCGAATAAAACGTACTGGGTGACCAACGTATAAGCCTTGTTTAATGATATCTTTAATAACGATGCCGGCTCCGCCAATTTGGGTGCCGCTAGCGATGCTAATGTTATCGATGATTGTGCTATTAATACCGATGATACAACCTGCTTCAACCGAAACAAATCCAGCAATAGCTACACGTGGAGACAAGAAACTGTGCGCCCCAATAGTAGAGTGATGCGAAATACTGCAATTGACATTGAGTAAGCAATTAGGGGCAAGTTGTACGTGTTGATCTAATAAGCAACCCGGAAAAAGAACGCAGCCTTCACTAATTTCAGCCGAAGGATCAATATGACAGCTGCTGTGAATAAATTTGGCAAAAGGAATTTTGTCTTTTAATTCATTGTAAAGTTTGGTGCGGAAACCCATATGTTTATAGCCAATTCCTATAAGGATGAAGTCAAATTTATCTGAATTATAGCAAGTTAAAATGTCATTTAAGCCACCTAAAATAGGAAGATTGTTTACGCTTTCATCTGTTGATTTGAAATCGTCAAAAAAACCGACTAGGTCAAATTGGTTGTCAGCCTTACAATGATGTGCAATTTGTTGACCTAAATCTCCTGATCCTATGATGGCTAGTTTTTTCATTTAATGCTATCTTTTAATTCAGCTAAGGTACTTAAACGTTGTGGATAAGCTGTAAAAATATTATCGCGATCGATTAAAAAAGCCTGAATGCCTATTTTTTTTGCCGGAATGATGTCGAGTTTTAAGGAGTCTCCGATATACAGGATGCGTTCAGGAGCGGTGTTGAGTTGATCTACGGCATTTTGATAAAATTCAATCTCGGGTTTTCGAGAGCCTTCAACTTCTGAGGTGATAATTTTTTGAAAAATAGATTTGCCAAAAAGCGATTCTATTTTAGTAGTTAAACTACTATTGAAATTAGATAGAATAGCTAAAGGATAGTTTAGCTGCTGCAAAATAGAAGTGTCATCAAAAACTTCCCAAGGTAAATAAGAACAAGCCGAAAACAAATCACTTAGTAAAGCTGGTGTAGGTACTATACCTAATGATAATAGTAGTTCTGCGTTAAAATTGTCGTAGAAATCTTGTGAAGTTCGGTCAGGAAAATTAATGATTTCAGAGAGTAATTTATGGCGTTTAATCAGTGTTTTTTGATTGATACTATAGCCGTGTTTTTGTAAAACAACATTGATTTTTACCCAAAGATCAGGTTTGTAAATCAATGTGTTGGCAGCATCAAAAACAATGTAATCGTAAGAAGAACTAGGCATAAATGATTAAAAAATATAGTGATGAGCAGAATTGTCTTTTAAGTCGGTTGACGCATCAACATTGGGGTAAATGACATCCATTAAAATGCGCACTGCTGTACCTTGGGTGATATGTGGTAGTGACGGGGGACGGTTGTATAAATATTCTTCAAGAGTGTATTTGACATCTTCAAATCCAAAATTAGCCCGTATGGAGTTGGTGCCTGAAATACGACAATTGATTTCAAAAGGTACAATCGATCCGTCTTGACAAACTATAGATTGCATATTGGCACTGCCGCTAAAAGAAGTACACGACACAAGTTGCTTTAAGATACTTTGTAACTGTTGGTCATATTGGCGATCAACACGGCACTCTTGAGTGGTTCCATTGACCAGCTGGCGTTCAAAGTTGATAAACCCGTGTAATTTTCCCGATTTTGTGACGTAAAAAGCAGTAGTGATTTCCGGACCTTCTAGAAGCTCTTGAACCATAAACTCATCAGTAAAATCTTTGACTTTTGGTGGATTAAAAAACAAATCTCGTGATCCACGTCCTTCGCGCCCTTTTACGATATACTGCTCAAATTGATTTTGGTAAGTTGAAGGGAGATCTGATTTAGCAAAAGGAAGTTGGTGTGTTTTATGGTGCAAGTAGGATTTGTATTTATCTAAATAAATGCAGCTCGTTTCGTAAGGCGATGTAGCTATAGGACAACTAAATTGCTCGCGGTATTTGGCTAAAGTGTTAGATTCGTAATCTGTTGATGGAATAATGAGATCAACATTTTCAGTCTGAACAATTTTTTGTAGACACTCAATATAGTCTGTCGCATCGTAAAAAGGAACTTTATAAAAACAATCTACCAAATGATTTCCGGCAGAAAAGGCTTTGACATTGACGCCGACTTTTCGGATATTAAAAGGTAAAGCCGCAATGTTGCGCAGTATGCCTTGACCGACGTTGCCGCCAATGCCGGTTACTAAGACTGTTTTTTGATCCATGTTACTAATGATTTTAAGCCATCGCTTAGCGGCGTATAAACTACTTTTGGCAAGATTTCTTGCGTAGATTTGGCTGAATAGCGAAAGGATTTAGAATTATCAGCGCCAATATACATTATTTTTCCCGGAGTAACATTTAAGATGGCCTCTGCAATTTCAGTGTTAGTATAATTATTAGGATTTACGCCTAATAAAATGTGATTTTCAGGAACTTGTGCTAATTCCCATAACAGTTGTGCGGCATCAGCAACATAGAGGTAGTTTTGGGAGCGTGTTCCTTGACCAAATAACGTAATTCCTTTGTTTTGAAGAGCTGATAAAACACTATATGGCATAAAAGTACTGAGGTTCATGCCAGGACCATACAAAGATGAAAATCTGATGATACCAAAAGAGTTATGAGTTGCAATAATTTGTTCACCCCATAACTTGCTCAGGGCATAGCGCGATTGTGGTGCTGGTAAGCAGTGTTTATCAATGGCCTTGGTGAAGGTAGAGTTTTCATAGACCGATACACTAGAGCAAAATATCAGTCGTGAATGAGGAAATAACTGACAAATTCGTTTTGGTAAAAGGAGATTAACTCCAATTAAACGTTGGTCGTCAAGCGGCTCTGATTTTGGCGGAATGAATGAACTGATGAGAAAAACAGTTTCGAAAGAACGATTTTTAAGCAGCTCTAGCTCATCTACTTGAATTAATTCAACAGGTTTAGATAGCCTATGTTTATGACGGTGATAAATTCCTGTGACTGTATAGTGTTCTGGAATATATTCCAAAAGTGCTTGGGCTAGAAAACTATTGATTCCGACGATTAAAATAGAAGATTGAGGCATAAGTTGATAATTACATATTTTCAATAACTTTGATGTCAGCAGAAAACTGTTGATTATTCCAGTGAACTGTTCCCGCATCAAGCCAGGGGTGCTGAAGTTGCTTGTTTAAGAAATTGTATTCCCAAGTTTTGGGAACGCGATTTTTCTTCACTTTTACCTTAAAGGTAGCCTTTTTTAAATCAATTCCGTTGTGATGTGCCCAAAAGGCAGTATAGTCGCGAAGTCCTTTTACTAAATGTTCTTGATTAATATCGGGATCCATGACCCTATAACTCCAGTTAATCCAGATAAAATTGAGCAAATAGTTGCCGGGTGTTCCTTGCTCATTAGTCATAGGTAGCCAAATTTCTTTGCCGTTTGGCGCGTTATAAACCACACCGACAGAGTGATTGTAACGATCAAAATGGCTGTCCATAAACACGGCGTGGTGTGTAAGTCCCCAAAATACTTTGGTAATTGAATTGACTCCATTTGAAATCGTATTTAATCCGTTGATGACCGCGCTGTTTTCGATGTTTAGTTGTTGTTCAATTTTACGAATACTCACGGAATTAAAAGTAACGATAATCTGTAAGCAGCACAAGATGACAAGTCCGTAAAAAACAGCTCTCACTTTTAAATCTTTTAAGGTGAAGTTTTGTGTAATCTTCATTGCAGATTCATCAACAGGCAGGCGAGGAGGCTCATAGCCGCAGCTCTCTTCGGTACAGCGGTTTGTAATGCGGTTAACGGCTACCCATTTGTATAATTTTTGGGCGAGTTGATAAAGGCCAGGAAGGCTGATAAAAAAGGCAAGAGGCGCAAGATACCAAATGCGTTTACAAACTTGTAAGTAAACATCTACGCCTTTAAAAACACGGTTTTTGGTGTTGACCGCATGAATGTTTTCAAGGAGTTCATCTTCAGTGTAGGCTTGTAAGCTATCAGTTTTGCTGGCTTGAGCTTGAACTGTTAAAAATTGAACTTTGTGCTTGTAATCTAAATGCGTGATGACAATTTTTGTACGGTTGCACAATGGGCAGTCAGCATCGTAATACACCTTGAGCTTGGCTGGTTTGTTATGACGTTTTGCAAATAATTTTTGCCACCAACTCACAGGCACTAAAAGTAAATACACACAAATGACACCAAGGGCAAAAAAAGGAATAGGAAAACAGATTAAAATACCAATATGTAGCCCAATGCCTATAATCAAAATCGGGAGGCGCCACTTTTTACGCCAAAAAGTAAATAAAAATAGAGTTTCAAAGGCAATGGTTAAATAGCCTAAAAATAGCATGAGATATTTAAAATTAAGTAGCGGACTGATATTAAAAAATGCAGCTTGCGGCATTGAAGCAGGAAGCCACATCCCTAAGCCATGTGTCCATAAATAAGAGCCAGATTTCCAAAAAACAGAATCAAAATAAACCAGTGCTAATCCTAAGAAAACAGTGATAAAATAAGCCGAAGCAGGTACGGTAGTCGGCGGGTGATAATGGAAACGTGTATTGGAATATTTCAACTTTAAACGCAGACGGTCAAGAGAAAAATTACGCGCTACAGGAAGGAAAATAAATAAAAAATTAACCGTTAAATAGGCGTAAAACATGTGGTATTCAAAGCTAGTAATGGCGCCAAGAAAAATAACGGTTAATAAGTAGTTGATAATGGCAGCTACTCGTGTAAATAATCCCAAAATTACCATGAGAATAACTCCAAACCAAATGACAAATAAAGGCCACAACAGAAATTCACTGGGCTCTAGATAAGGAATGGGATCAAACACCAAATGCCTGAAATAAAAGAGTTGACAGGTTTCTGCTAAAAAAACAAGCGAAAAAAAGATGCGGAAAAGCGCGAGGCCTTTCCCGTCTATTTTTTTTGAGTAGAGTTGTTCTAAGCGGTTTAACATGTGGGAGTTTGATAGTGTTCTGTTATAACCTGACAAATTTTGTCAACCGAGTCAATGTTTAAGTCGTAAAATAAAGGTAACCGCACTAAACAATCGGCATAACGGTCTGTTTCAGGTAGCGCATTGCCGTGATAATTAGGTTGATAAAACGGACTTTTATGCAAGCTTAAATAGTGAAATACGGCGTGAATGTTCTGCTGACGCAAACATTGAATGAGCTGTTTACGTTCGTTAAGGTTGTTGCAAACTACATAAAACATGTGCGCGTTATTGGTGGCAAAATCTGGAATAAAAGGTAGTTTGATTTTGCCTTGTAAGTCGAGTTTTTGCAAATGTTTTTGGTAGCGATTCCAGAGGAGAAGTCGTTTGTATTGAATCTCTTCTAGGTGTTCTAACTGCGCAAATAAAAAAGCTGCAATCATATCAGAAGGTAAAAAACTTGAACCGACGTCAACCCAGCCATATTTATCTACTTCACCTCTAAAAAAAGCCGATCTATTGGTGCCCTTTTCCCAAATAATTTCTGAACGCTCGATAAATTGTTCATCATTAACAACGAGTAATCCGCCTTCCCCAGCGATAATATTTTTGGTTTCGTGAAATGAAAACGCGGCCAAATGCCCTATGCTGCCCAAGGGTTTTTGTGTGCCGTCAGAAAAGGTGTAAAAACTCTCGATAGCTTGTGCGGCATCTTCAACAACATACAGCTGATGACGCTGAGCAATTTGCATGATTTTTTCCATATCACAAGCTACACCGGCATAATGCACCACTACAATGGCTTTTGTTTTGGAGTTGATAAGCGATTCTACCTGGGCCTCATCTATGCCCGGATGATCAGTGCGCGAATCGGCAAAACGCAATGTAGCGCCGCGTAACACAAAAGCATTGGCGGTAGATACAAAAGTGTATGAAGGTAAAATAACTTCGTCACCAGGTTGGATATCTAGTAAGATGGCGGCCATTTCAAGGGCGTCAGTGCACGAAGTGGTGAGCAAGCATTTTTTAAAACCATAACGCTGCTCAAAAAAACTTTGGCAGCGTTTGGTGTATTTGCCGTTTCCGGAAATTTTCATTCCTTCAACAGCGTCTTGTATATAATCCAACTCTTTTCCGGTAAGAAAAGGCTTGTTAAAAGGGATTAAATCCATACCTTATTCAATAACTTGAGTTAATACACTTCCTGTGGCAGCATTTGGAGCATTAATGCCTAGTAAAGCAGTGATGGTCGGTGCAATGTCAATGGTGCGTGCGTGTGCTGAGGTTTGTCCGTGTTTAATGCCGGCACCATAAAAAATGAGTGGCACGTGCGTGTCGTAATTGTAAGGACTGCCGTGTGTTGATCCCGTGTGCGAATAGCTAATTGTTGCCGGTTCTAAAATGTAAATGACATCGCCACTGCGTTTTGGATTAAATCCGTTTTTAATACGCTTAGCAATCATCCCCGTAAACGAACCCCCTTCAATCATATCGCGTGTATAAGCTTGTGCAATTTTAGGGTAGTTTACCAAAAAGTGTTTGAGGTCGTCGGCTAATTCATCTTGATCGACATCAGCTGCATTTAGAGCTGCGTAATCAAAGAAAATTTGTTTGTTTGAAATGTTAGCGATCAAATCTGCTGAGCCGTAATTTTTTGCAACAAATTCTTTGACGGCTTTGCGCAAATCTTTTGAACTGAAATATCCGGCGGCAATTTTGTGATCTTTAAGATAAGCAGGCACATGTACGCCGGCGTGGTCAGCGGTTAAAAATACAGTGTAATTACCTTTACCTACTTTTTCATCAAGACCTTTGAGCAAACGGGCTAAATCTTGATCTAAACGCAAATACGTATCTTCAGCTTCTTTAGAGTTGACACCAAAATTATGGCCTACATAATCTGTTGACGAGAAACTTACGGTTAACACATCCGTAATGTTATCTTGACCTAAATCTTCTCCATCAATGGCTGCAAGCGCAAAATCAGCAGTCAAGCTGTTGCCAAAAGGGACACTTTTGATAATGCTGTATCCACCGTTTTGAGGCGCTAAAGCTTTGAGATCATACGGAAAGGTAGCTGTAGCTTTTCCATCAAATCCACCTTCGTAATCATTGCGGTCGGCGCCACTTTCGGTGTAAGATTCAATAGGGTAAAGCGTATTCCAGGTTTTGAGGTACGCATCTGCTTTTCCTGAGGCATTAAAATCGCTAACCCATTGCGGCAATTTGTTCATATAATACGTACTCGTTACAAAATGCCCTACTTTGCCACCGTCAAACCAATAAGCAGCATTAGCAGAATGTCCGGCAGGCAAAATAGCGGCGCGATCTTTTAAAGCAACACCAATGGTTTTGCCGCGAAATTGTGTAGACAAACGATTTTGATCGCCTATAGTTGTAGCCAGTAAACGTTGTGGAGAGCGCTCGCCTTCATCGGTTGAGGTGCCTACTGATTGCACGCTGTGGTCATCTACACAATACACGCTTTTATCGGCAAATTTGTCATACCAAGTATTAGAAATAATACCGTGGAAGCGCGGTGAAGTACCCGTATAAACCGAAGTGTGTCCCGGAGCAGTATAAGTCGGTACGTAATTATAGTGCGTGTTTTTTTGTAAAAATCCGCCATTAATTAAGCGTTTAAATCCATCATTGCCGTATCTATCCCAATAACGCGTAATGTAATCGTAACGCATTTGGTCAACCACAATGCCAACTACTAGCTTGGGGCGTGTATAAATTTGCGTTTCTGAATTTTGAGCGGTCACTTGCTCTTGTGCAGGTTGAGCAGGAGATTTACACTGTATAAAGAACAGGGAGATGAACAGAAGTAGAACTGTTTTTTTCATGAGTTATAAATTGAGATGTAAATATAAAAAGCTTTTGGCAAATGAAGATTAATTAGATCTTAAATGTACAAGCCGTAATTTTTAGTATTTTCGCCCTATAAAATCCACTTCATGAAGTATCTGCATAATATAGGTCAATATTTTATCATGATAAAAGAGGCCTTTGGACGGATGACAAAGCGCTCTGTGCTATACGAACTTATCATGCGTGAAATTGACGATTTGATAATGGGTTCGATGGGGATAGTGTGTTTTTTGTCCTTTTTTATTGGCGGGGTAGTCACCATTCAGATGGCACTTAACTTAAGTAATCCACTTTTGCCTAAATCGCTGATTGGGTTTGCAGCGCGTCAATCTATTATTCTCGAATTTTCACCGACATTTATCTCTATTATTATGGCGGGAAAGGTCGGTTCATATATTACCTCGAGTATAGGAACTATGCGCGTTACCGAGCAAATTGATGCCCTTGAAGTGATGGGGATAAACTCCTTAAACTTTTTGGTGTTTCCTAAAATTATCGCCATGCTCATCTACCCATTTGTCATCGCAATTTCGATGTTTGTGGGCTTAGTTGGGGCTTATCTTGTTGGCGTTTGGGGCGGTTTTGTACCTAGCGACGCCTTTTTAACCGGACTACAGGCTGATTTTATTCCCTTTCAATTAGTTTATGCTTTTATAAAATCCTTTTTCTTTGCTATAATTTTAGCCACAGTGCCTTCTTATTTTGGCTATTATATGAAAGGCGGTTCACTGGAAGTAGGAAAAGCAAGTACCACTTCGTTTGTATGGACGAGTGTGGTGTTGATTGTGGTCAACTATATATTAACTCAATTATTGTTAGGCTGATGATAGAAGTAAAAGAATTGCGGAAAAGCTTTAATGACGAAGAAGTATTACACGGCGTAACAGCTACTTTTCACAAAGGCAAAACAAATTTGATCATCGGTCAATCGGGATCTGGTAAAACGGTTTTTCTCAAATGCTTATTGGGCTTGTTTAAGCCGACTAGTGGAACGATTAAATATGGTAACCAAGTGTATAATGAACTAGATGAAGATGAACAAGGCGAGTTTCGCAAGCAAATGGGGATGGTTTTTCAGGGCAGTGCACTATTTGATACCATGAATGTGGGGCAAAACGTCATGTTTCCCTTGCAGATGTTTACCAAAATGTCTAAATCTGAACGTTTTGGTCGTATGATTGAAGTATTAAAGCGTGTAGGACTTGAGAATGTCGATAAAAAAATGCCGTCAGAACTCAGTGGTGGAATGCAAAAACGGGTGGCTATTGCTCGTGCTATTGTCAATAACCCGAAGTATTTATTTTGCGATGAACCTAACTCAGGTCTCGATCCACAAACGGCAATTTTGATTGATAACTTGATTCAAGAAATTACACATGAATACAACATTACCACGGTGATTAATACGCATGATATGAACTCAGTACTTGAAATTGGTCAAAATATTGTGTTCTTAAAATTTGGTGATTTGATGTGGCAGGGCACAAATGAAGAAATTTTCACAACAGATAACAAAGCGATTTCAGAGTTTGTCTATTCATCAGATCTCTTTAAAAAAGTACGTGACGCACATCTTCGCGATTTAAAATAATGCCGCACAGACAAATTAAATAGTCCAAATTTGACAGTGGCTCCAACTACTGCAGCCTTTTCGTGTGGTACAAGCTAATTTAAAATACCATAGGAAGCATACGAAAGGATTCGTACGGCAGCGATGTGCTGGAGAAGCACATGTTGAACCCACTTCGGGGTTCGGAAGTCTCGGGTTCGAGTGAAGCCCCAAACTGCGCTTCGCTTGTATGGGGTTAATCATAGTTAAACTCCTTCGGAGTTTTGCTTCCATTGCGGCAACGAGCGTCATCCTGAGTGGCGTTATATGTAGTGCAGCAAGAAGAACGTTGTAGCTAGGGCTAGGGATGAACGCAGTTGTCGAGAGCGAATTGAGCTTTGTATATCGAGTCCTCTCTAGCTACAATTCCAAACTTCCTCCTGCGTCGTCATTTGAAATCACTCGAGATGACGGCCTGATTAAAGCAAAGCCCTGCAAAAGGCGAATTCCCCAGCCCTAAAGGGAGCGCTTTTTGCTCGGATATAAATATGACAAGAATTTTTTCCTCGCCCACCCTTTATGCTTGCACTGAGCCTGTCGAAGTGGTAGAGGCAAAAGGCGAGGGAAAGATGTCAAACAAAAATCAATCATCTTCATCAGGGAAAGGTTACAAAGAATCAGCCTAGCGTTTTTTGTTTCTTTTCGCTGCCCTGAGCTAAGTCGAAGGGGGGCAATGCAAAAAAGAAAGAGACTTCCGCTATCGCAGACTTGTATCGTGTGGTGATGCTCGCGCGTGGCAACGAGGGAGTATGTTGAACCCCTTCGGGGTTCGGAAGTCTCGGGTTCGAGAGAAGCCCCAAACTGCGCTGCGCTTGTATGGGGTTAATCAGGGTTAAACTCCTACGGAGTTTTGCTTCAATTGCGGCAACGAGCGTCATCCTGAGTGGCATTATTTGCAGTGCAGCAAGAAGAACGTTGTAGCTAGGGATGAACACAGTTGTCAAGAGCGAATTGAACTTTGTATATCGAGTCCTCTCTAGCTACAATTCCAAACTTCCTCCTGCGTCGTCATTTGAAATCACTTGAGATGACGGCCTGATTAAAGCAAAGCCCCGCAAAAGGCAAATTCCCCAGCCCTAAAAGGGGGTGCCTTTTGCTCGGATATAAATAGGATAAGAATTTTTTCCTCGCCCACCCTTTATGCCTGCACTGAGCCTGTCGAAGTGGTAGGGGCAAAAGGCGAGGAAAAGATGTCAAACAAAAATTAAATATCTTCATCAAGGAAAGGTTACAAAGAATCAGCCTAGCGTTTTGGGCAATGCAAAAAAAGATTTAGAGACCACACACACAAAAGGATTCGTCCGGCAGTGAGAATTTGAGGTAATCTAGAGCTGGTAGCTGAGGATAAACAAAGCTGTACGCGGTTGGATATAAGTGTATTGATCGTAAATCATAAATTGATCAAAACTGTGACTGCGTTTATAACGAATGTCGAATACATTGTTGACTCGCACCTCAAATCCCCATGGACTACCGTCTTTGCGATAAAAGAGTGATGCGTTGCCAGATTGAAAAGATCTATCTTGGTCACTAGAAATATCTTTGTCATAGGTGTAGTGATAATCGGCTGTAAGTACAAATCCTTTTAAAAAATCATATTCTAATTCAATATAAGGCTCTATGCTGGTGTAGCGGTTTTTAAAATCGTCAGAACTTGAAATACTGAAACGCTGTGTAAATCCGGCAGAAAAATTGGGTAAATCGTCAAAAGTAGTCCGTCCAAAAATACGATAGGCATAGTATTGACTCGTATAATCATAAGAGGTGGTGTTAATCACTCGTGAATAGTCAGCTAGGCGTACACGTCCATTGAATCGTAAAATGAGGTTAGGCCATAGTTTGCCATAGCCAACATTAAGGCTATATGTGTTTTCGGGCAGGTCAGTATATAGTAATCCTTGCACTTGGTTAATGCCTTCGAGTTGCGTAGTAGGACGAATGGATTTTTCTTTACGAGTGTAGCTAAATTGGATGTTATAATTAATCCGTTTATAACGTTTTACGCCGCTGTAGCGGATGGATAAGTCGTGATATAGAGCATTTTCTAAGGCTGTATTGCCGCGAAAAAGTTGATTAAAGTTTACTAAGCGCAAACGATTAGCATAGTCTTTTGCGTTTGAAAAATTAGCTTTCAAATGATAGTCTAATTCGAGGTCTTTCCCAATACCTACATCGTATTCAGCATGAAATTCAGGAAGAAGGACCCCTTTGTGGCGTTTAACAAGTCGCTCGTTAAATTGATTAACCGTCCAATTGTAGTAGTGGTAAACGAGCCCGGGTTTAAAGCTGATAAAATTATTAACTCTAAACTTGTATTGAAATCCGATATAAGGGTCAAAGAGTTGGTAAACTAAGTCGTTATCAAATCCTGCAGATTTAAATGAGTTGATTGTGCCGTTTTGTAAACGTTGGTAATCAGTACTGCGATATTTTTCGTTAAAGTAATATAAGCCCACAATAGGGTAAAGATGGTTGCCATTGTCAATTACCCAATAGTGTTTATAGGTAATTTGGCCACTGTTGGAAGTGCTGGCATAATCGTGAATAAAATTGTAACGATCTCCTTCAGTAATTGCCGGAATAATATGAGCAAAAACCGGGCGATCAAAATCCCAATTGGTTAAGCTGTTGCTTTGACTGTAATGGTACTCTGCTTTTAATTCAGAGGTGTGTTTATAAGTGGGTTGAGAATTAAGTCTGAAATATTGATCAATTGCAACGGCATCAGGCGATTGTAGCGTGTTGGTCAAATTAAGACTATCGCTATAACGCGACTGTAGATTGCCGTTGAGGGTGTTGTGCGAAACATTGGCATTGATGTGATAGGCGATGTCAGTGAACAAGTTAGGCTTGTAGCGCAGACGCAGTTTGTTAAAGTTACTAAAGCTTTTGTTATGTTGACTATACGCGCGATTTTCAGTCGAGTTGTTTTCAGTGAGATAGGTAATACGACTGTCAGTGAGTCGGTCTTGTTTTTGTTCAGAAACAATAGAATAAGCTTCAATACGCAAAGCTTTGGAGAGCTGCTGAGAAACATTAAAAGCGCCAAAACTATTTTTTCTAAACCGAATGTTCTCAGAAGTTGAAAACTGTGTTAAGCCTTGGTTTTTGGAGTTAATGGGACTGTCCATTATGCTGCTATAACCGCCTCTAAATCGCAGTACATCATCAAAACTCAACGGACTTTGGTTGACGTTGTTTAGGCTGCCAATAAAATTTAGAGTGGTTTTAGGACTGTAGTAAAACAAGGTTGGGTGTAAGTAATATCGGTGGTCAACACCACCGCCGGCTTCGCTTTCCCCAAACAGAAATCGTTTTTTCCCTTTTTTAAGCTTGATATTTAGCGCTAAACGATCACTGTCGCTCAGCCCTTTCATAAAAGCTACTTCATGATAATGGTCAATGGCTACCACTTCTTCAACAGCGTCAGCAGGAATGTTGTTGACCCCAAGTTTGGTAGAACCGCCGAAAAAATCTTTGCCATCAACCATTAATTTAGTGACTGTTTTGCCGTTAATTTTGACATTCCCATCTTTGTCAATTTCTGCCCCGGGGAGTTTTTGTAATAGATCACGCAGCTTGCGTTCTTCACCTGTTCTAAAGTTATCTACACGGTAAATGGTTGTGTCTTTTTTGACAATCATAGCCATTTTAGCTTCAATGATGACCGTTTCCAACTCTTGTACATCAATGAGCATGGTGTAGTTCTTTTGGGTGTCTTTGTGCAGAGTGAGCGAATCTGATTGCGTGCCAAACCCTAGAGATATAATTTCTATTTTGTAGGGTACTCCAGAGACTAAATTCAGCTTGTATCGCCCGGATTCATCTGTAATTGAAAAGGTGATTTCAGCATCCTCAATTTGAGGTTTGGCAATGAGGTTAGAGTTAGCAATAGGCTGCCCAATACTGTCAATCACCGTTCCGGTGAGTTTGATATTTTGAGCGTGTATGCTGATACCGAAAGCTAATAATACTATACAAAGGATGAACTGACGTAGAGGTGATAAAAAAAGTTGAGCCAAGGGTTAATGTTTTAGTGGTAGAAAGAATGTGGAGGTTTGCACTTTTTTTAAATAGTCATGTTGAGAAATATGTTGAACAGGACTTCTCAGGTATTTAAAGTGTTAAATAGCAACCTATTTATACTCTCCTTTCATTTGTTGCACGATGGTGTGGGTGCGTTTTTGGTATTCAGCATAAGATACTTCTCTGTCGTTCGGCTTTATCTTTGGCGGATTAATGTTTATGGATTTAGGACTTAAATTGACTTCTGTAGCGTAAAAGGTGTAGTAAGATTGTTTGACTTCGAGAATGAGTCCTGGCAGCCCGGCATGACTAAAGGGACCAAACTGAAAAGGTAAGCTGGGGCAAAACCAAGCTGTTACAAGGTCTTTTTTGAGAAGCTCCGGTTGTAGCATAGCCGTGGCTTTAAAGCAGGTGTAGCCCATAATCTGCTTGGTTTCTTTGGTGATATTCCAATCTAAGCTATCAAGGTGGCGCTTGACGACCCACATGCGGTTGAGGTATAAAAATTTGTGCAAGTTAATGCCGGTTGTGGTGTTGGTGTAATACAGTCCCCGAGCTCCCATGAGACCAGTGTAAAAATTGAGATCTATTTTATTGTCGCTCTCTAGAAAGTGCGGTGTTTCTAAGTGCGCTTCGTGTTGATTAAATTTAAGCGTGTAAGAGAGGTATTGTATGGCTAAAAGGATTTCTGCCTTTTGGCGTTTGCGATAGTCTTCTGACCAGGAACCATCTTCGGCGGCTTGAATACGTTTGTTATAAGCTGTAGTGTCAAATTTAACGTGATAAACTACAGAGCCGGATTTTACTTGCGCAAACCCAGCAGTACTTAGGCAGCTGATTAATAATAAAAGAATAAGGTGTTTAAACATAAGTTATGAATTAGCCCTCCTCTTAATTGTAAAAGGAGGGCAGATGAATCATTAAAAGCGCGCGGATTAGAGCTGCGCATTACACGGACTATTGTTTATACAGTCTTTGTAAGCTTTTTCCCAAGCGTCAAAATTTTCAGTGTCTGTTCCTGCTATACCATCAGCGTGTTTAAAACAATTAGAACAACCAGACGCAGCTGCTAGACTAGTGGTAGTTAAGGCAGAACTACTAAATGAGGCCATCATCAAGAATGAGGCAATTGAAAGGAATAATACTTTCATAAGTATAAATTTAAAAGGTTAATGTAGCCCAATTTACACACACACACACACACGCAACTTTTTTCTGTTAAATTTTCAAAACAATGATAAATTTATGAAAAAATAAATATTTCGTATTCGAGAGGCGCTAGTTTAACTTTTAAAAAGTTATAGCCTCTTGTCTAGTTAATCTTACTACGCTACCGCTGACTTGTGTCCTGTGGTAATGCTGTTAAGTCAAAATGTCATGCTATCATGCAAAAAGGTTCAGGAACCACACGAAAGGATTCGTGCGGCAGCGAGGGTATTTGTTTAACTTTTTTTTAAAGTTTATTGAGTAATAATGTGTTTTATTGATGAATTATTTTAGTTTTGTAATTGAAAAAATTAAATAAATGTAAAAATAAGTTGTGTAAGTCGTTTTTTTTTTTTTTTTTCTTTTGCCAGTGAATTTTAAAAAATATTCACAAATGAAACAAATTAAATTAAATTAACACTTTTGCTTATGTTAGCATTAGTAATGCTAAGTTCATGTTCAAATGATACCGCAGAAACTTTAACTGAGTTAAACACTCCTAAGACAACATTTAGTGTGTCACGAGCAGATCGCGTGCAGGCCTTTGCGCATGATGTTGTTTATAAGTTCTTAATGAACATCGAGTTTAATGCGGATTTGGTAAGCACAAGTTCAAAAAAACAATTAGAGAGCGACATTAACCGCTATGCAAAAGAGGGCTATATTAGTCGTGAAGCTTTTGCGCTAGTACTTAATCAGGATTTAGGAATTCCTCCGTCATCTACAAATGCTATTTTTTCTTTTGCAGCGCAAAATCAAGAGTTAATTGAAGGACTAGGGCAAAAAGAATTTGAAATCGCCATGCACCGTGAATTTGAGTTACTTCAAAAAAATCCACCCAAAAAAGTAGATGGAATTATAGCTTGGTTCTTTGAAAAAGCTGGATGGGGAAATAATCCTTGTACAGGAAAACAAATTGCTTATACCTTTGATGTGCTTCTTGATGCGGCAGGTCTAGTGGCTTCCACAGCAGGAGAAATTCCGACAGCAGGTCTTGATACCTGGTTAACAGTTGGTGCTGCTGTGGCACTTTATCAAGATGTTCAAGATTGTTATGATGCTTACGTTAATTGTAACTAATAAAAAATAATGCAATAGCTAATCAAATTAGCTATTGCATTCAAGTATAAGAGTTATGGAACACTTTTACGGACTTATCAGAGATATTAAATTTATAGTAATTATTATTTGCATTCCTGTATATTTATATTTGAAATATAAAAAGCCTCAAGCATTATCTAAAATAAGCATTCCTTATAAGAAAGTTTTTGGTATTATAGTTGTAATTAGCCTGCTTTCAACAGGTTTGATTGTTTTCTTAGCTGTTAGAAAGTTCAGGTTTAAAGAAAATTTTTATTTATTCCTAGATTTAATAATAATATTGTATTCCGCTTATATTTTTGGTTATGTGATTTATAAGCTTGTCTCGTTACAAAACAAGAATGGGAAGTGCTAAAAATTAATGAATAAATGCTGGGGTCTAACAAGTTATAACCTGAGTTCGATAAATACTTAAAGTGGAAAAATCAGCAAAAAAGCCTAAAGTGATAGGCCTGTTGATGAAGATGATTTGAATGCTCTTAATTATGATGATGTGATATGAAAATATCCTTAGTACATAGTCTAGACTTGTTAAATAGCGCTGTGTTATTGGCTAGCTTATTTTTTTTCGTTTATTTAAAAAAGAAACATGTTTTCTTGTTTTGTAGACTGAAACTGGCTTTAAAACGACAATTATTCCGTTTATTAACAATTGCTGTTTTGTTAACGCTCATAATATACTTTGTTTTATTTAAGCGATTTAAATCGCCGGATAACCTGATTTGTAGTTTTTATGTGTCGATGAACATTACAGCCTTAGTTTATTATTTGAATTTTTGTTATCACTGGTTTTTAGTAAACCGAAAAATATGAACATTGATGAAGTATTCATTAGTAGGTCTCGATACGTGATTGATAATTGTGGTTGTCGCAGCACTTTATCAAGATGTTCAAGATTGTGTTAATGCATATGAGCCTTGTGATTAAATATATAGGCCATAAGACATGCTCTTCTTATGACCTATTTTTAGTTTTCTTGAATTTCCCAAAACTCTTTATCACAATTAATGCAAAAAGGTTGTTGAACCCACTTCGGGGTTCGGAGTCTCGGGTTCGAGTGAAGCCCCAAACTTCGCTTCGCTTGTATGGGGTTAATCATAATTAAACTCCTTCGGAGTTTTGCTGTTGCTGCGGCAGCGGGGGATTTCTTGACGTGTTAAATCAGCCTAACTCAGTACCAAACTTTTCTTGAACAGTGGCTCTAACTGCTTTAATTTCTTGTTCATCGTCTTTAGGATAAATCAATAAAACTTGATCAGTTTCAACAATAATATGATTGTTAAGTCCTTTAACGACTACTATTTTGTCTTTAGAGGCTCTAATAATGTTGCCACGGGTGTCATCTAAAACACATTGTGCATTGATGATGACATTGTCTTCTTTATTCTTAGGTAATTTATCGTACAAAGAGCCCCATGAGCCTAGGTCATTCCAATCAAATTCTGCCGGTAAAACGACTACGTTTTCGGCCTTTTCCATAATGCCATAATCTATAGAAATGCTGTTGGCTTGAGGATAAGTTTGTGCAATAAAATCAGCTTCAGTGTTATAAGTCGCTTTATCTTGTGTAAAGAGCTGATACATTTCGGGGAGATGCTGCTTGAAGGCTGAAATAATGGCTTGAGCAGACCAGATAAAAATTCCGGCATTCCATAAATAATTACCGGCATCTAAAAATCCTTTAGCTGTGGGGTAATCTGGTTTTTCAGTAAATTTTTTGACGCTTTTAATTCTGCCGGTATCGGTAGCGTCATACTGAATATAGCCATAGCCGGTGTGTGGAAACGTAGGTTGAATGCCAAGGGTCATCAATAGCTCTTCCTTTTGGCAAGCAGCAAAAGCTTGGTTTACATTTTTAGCAAACGCGTCTTCATCTTCAATCCAATGATCACTTGGCGCCACGATGATATTGGCATTAGGGTTGAGATTTTGAATTTTTAAAGCTGATAGCAAGATGCAAGGTGCCGTGTTGCGCATAGCAGGCTCTAACAAGATTTGCTGGTCCGTAATTTCAGGTAATTTGCGTTGCACTAAATCTTTGTAAAGGGCGTTGGTCAGAATAAAAATGTGATCTTGTGGCACAATTTTACACAATCGTGAATAAGTTGTCTGAATCAATGTTTGGCCGGTACCCAATAAGTCGTGAAACTGTTTCGGAAAACTCGTTTTACTCATTGGCCAAAATCTGGAGCCAACACCTCCAGCCATAATTACAGCATAATTATCAGTACTCATACACGCTTTTTAATTCGAAATTTATGCAGAAATGATAAAAATCAAATAGTTTTTAACAATTCAACTTCTGCATGGGGCTGAAAGATATAAATTTTTCCCGAAGCAAGCTCCTCACATTCGTATCGTTTTATTCTTTTAGGCCCTTTTTTAAAGATTTTTCCATTTGTGCTGCGAAAAGTGCTTCCCGCAGGTAGCTCAAAGAGGTAAGTGTTGTCAGTAACAGGGTCATAACTTTTTAAAGCGACGGCTAAAGCAGCATCCGTATCACTGCTGGCACGTGGATTGCGAAAGTGCTTGGCGAGTAGGGGCAGCAAATCTTTAGGAAAAATTGACGGATTGAGAAAGGGAAGCATTAAGTGTTGAAAGCAGAGCTTCCATTCTAATCCGTGTGGTTTAATGCGTCTACCGTATTGCTCAAAAGCCACCAAATGCGCAATTTCGTGTACTAAAGTTACCAAAAAACGATATTTGTTGAGGTTGGTGTTTACGGTAATTTGATGCTGTCCGTTAGTTAAACGACGGTAATCACCGTGTCGTGTTTGACGTTCAGCTACAATTTTGAGGTAGATACCCTTATCCTTAATCAATGCGAAGATAGGATCAACAGCCAATTCCGGCAGGTATTTATAAAGGATATCTTTCATCATAAATTACGGAGTTGAGTTAGAGACTTGCAACACTTTTCCGTTGTACACCTTATGGCCTGTTAGTGCAAATTGCGCAATGTACGCGGCCATATCCTTAGGTTGCAATCCGGCTTGAGCCCCGGGAAAAGCTTCTTCAAACATTTCCGTCTGTACAGCGCCTAAGGCAAGTGTATTAAAAATCGGTCCGTTTTCTTTCTTTTCTTCGGCTAAAACTTCCATAAGATTAATCACCGCAGCTTTACTAGAGCTATAGGCTGTTAAGCCAGGAAATTTGACGCTGCCTTGAATGCCGCCCATGCTACTTATGGCAACGACATGTGACTCAGAATGCATCAAGGGTAATAGCACTTGGGTCAGTTCATATACCCCAAAAACATTTACGGCATAAACCTGTTGTAGCGCATTGATGCTGATGCTTTCAAAGTCGTCGTGTACTAAATAACCAGCGTTGTGAATTAAGACGTCAACTTGACCCCATGTATCACTTACAAATGTTTTGACGCTAGCGATATCTTCGGCTTTGGTGATGTCAAAAGTCAGACTAGTAACTTGCTCTAGTTGCAATTCTTCTACAGATTGGTTATGACGCGAAAGCGCTAAAACCTGATGACCGGCAGCAGCTAATTGTTGAACGAGCTGAAAGCCAATGCCACGGCTGGTGCCGGTAATGATGATGCGTTTGGGCATATGTTTTTTATTTGCAAAGTTATGATTTCAAATGTATTTCTTGCGGCTTTGCATTGGCAATTGCTTCGATTCCGGGGATGCAATTTAAAATGAGTTGTTGCATAAAGTCTATATTAAGCGTGGCTAATTCATCTCCCGGGCGATGGTAATAGTTGAAGTTGTCAAAGCTAAAGGTAGATATGGTGTGCGCTGGAACGTTTAAAGCGGCATAAAAAGGATAATTATCACTGCGTTTAAAGAGGTGGTGGTGTTGAGCAAAAGGCCAAAATCCGAGTGTTTTCGCTTTTGTGCCGGCATTAAAAAGTTGAGCAAGAGTTGATTTTTTATACCCAGTTAAATAGGCTTGGTAAGATTTGTCTTTTAGTGGCACCCCAATCATTTCGAAAGTTAAAACGGCAGTAATAGGGACGTGATCAGCTTTAAATTGATCGGCTAAACGCGATGAGCCGATTAAACCTTCTTCTTCAGCAGAAAACAAAGCAAAAATAAGGCTGCGTTTAGGGGGATGTTTTGCAAAATAACGCGCCAAAGCTAAAACGGCTACAGTGCCAGAAGCATCGTCATTGGCGCCGTTGGCAATGCTATCGCCGGCTACAGGAGAGGTGATGCCGATGTGGTCATAATGTGCACCTAACAGGATATATTCGTTTTTAAGCTTGGTGTCGGTGCCAGGAATGTAAGCCAAAATATTGTAGCCTGTTTTACCGTGAAAACTGAACGGATGTTTGTAATTGCCTTGAAAAGCTTTAATGTTGTAGTGCTTAAAATAAGTCGCGATATAATCGGCAGCCTGATCAATTTGTGGCGTTCCAAATTGACGTCCTTGTAAACTGTCAGACGTTAAAAACGCCAGCTGTTGGTGCAGTTGTGTTTTAGTAATGAGTTGTCGAGCTGTTTGTGCTGCTGGTGTAACTTGCCCTTGGCAGCTCCAGCTGATAATGCATAAGAGGTAAACTAAATATTTCATCGACCGAAAGTTAGAAAAAAATAAGCCGATAAAAAAAGGATGATTCAGTATTTTGAATCATCCTTAGTAAGTTAGGAGCCTAAACGATCAATAGCGCTATCATCAATGCTTGTGTTTTGATGTGATTTATAGGCTTTGCCTGTCAATGTATAGCGTATTGAAAGCCCGATAACCGGGCTGTCGGGATAGGTTTTAGTAGCGTAATAAAAATGAGGAACTGTGGTTTCTAGCCAAGCACGACTGGTTTGTAAAATATTTTCAGCATAGAGTGTGGCTGTAAAATGTGAACCTAGTTCTTTTTGCATAGAAAATCGAGATTAGCTGATCCGTGATGTTTAAAGAGGCCATCTTGATATGTGTTTCCGATGGAAAAATCGATTTGCGCATGCCATGTATCTGTGATATTTAGCGTGTTGTTAAAAGAAAAGGAAAGTGCGGGAGTAAACTTGTCCATTACAAAAGTATCATCATCTAGGTAAAAATATTGAAGGTCAACCCCCGCTTTGACCGTCCAGAAGTTGTTGAAAAAATCACGATTAAACTCTGCTCCGGCGGCGACCATATAGGTGTTAGCAAAGTTTTGATAGTTCTGCGTAAGGCTGTTGTTTTTTAGGAGGTAGGTGTTAGAAATTAAATCTTTGATATAAGCTGTAGAGGCATAAAAGGTCCAATCGCCTTTGTGTGTGTAAAACATTAAATTGTAAAACAATTGCGGATCAAGACGTGTGTCTCCGGTATTGTATGTGCCATCGCCTGAAAGCTCTAAAAATGGATTTAGGGCGCTGTAGTTGGGCCGTTGAATCATTTTTCGGAAGGCAATATTATACAAACGATTGTTACTAGGCGTAAACCAACTGTATTGTGCATTGTACATCAAGTTGGTGTACCGCGGACTATCACTATATGAATCGGTTGTGTTAAGTGCTGTGAATGTGTAATCTATAATCGAACTTTCAGAGCGTAATCCTATGCTGAAGCTGCTGTAATCACCAACAGAAAAACGCTGTGATAAGTAGGCTGAAATGGCCTTCTCGGTATAGTGATAAGGAGCTGAAAAGTGTTGATTACCGATGCGGTTAAAGTTGTTGTTATCTACCGTAATATCGCGATAGCGCAATCCAGCTGAGGTGGTACCCCAAGTAGTTGTGTTTTCGTAATCAGCAAAGCCGATTAAAATAGGGATGTCAGCTTGTACCTGCTGAAATTGTGGAGTGTCGGTGTTGACTTGAGCAGAGTTATGCGTATTTCCATTTTTAAACACTTCATAAGCGCCAATTTTTATACTGACTGAATCACTGAATTTGTGTTTCCATACTTGTGCAAATTGGAGACGACGATTTTTATTGGTGTTATTAAATTTTCTCAAGTAATTTTCACGAGTATTCCGGGCTTCTTGATTTCCATTTGAGTTTGAAAAGTAATTCGTTACACTCAGTTGGTCTTTTTTGCCGATCTTGAGGTACAAATTAGCGGTTACGCTATGGGTACGTGCTAAATTTTTGGAGAAGTTATCAGTGTGCTGTAATGGCGAATTTTCTATGTGTTGTATCAAATTACTCTCTGTTTCTATAGGTGTATAAGAAAAGTTGTAATTGGTGTATAAACGCAGCTTTTTTAAGTTAAGCGAAAAGTTGGCGCCTGAGGTGTTGAAATACTTATGGCGCGTTCCGTTGATCGTTTTTAGACTTAGGCGATAGTTGTTGAGTCCTTCTTTTAAAACGATATTGATGTAGGCAGAAACTTGCGAGCCATAAGCCGCCCCCGGATTAGGTTCTAACTCTATTTTTTCAACTGAATTAGGATTTAAAGATTTGAGGTAGTTTTCGAGATTCCTTCCTGACATTTTGGTGCGTATGCCGTTGATCTCTACAATAGCCGATTTTCCTAAAATCTGAACCCCTCCGCCATTTTTTACACGTAGCATGGGGACGCGTTTTAAACCTTCCCATACATTGCGCGTTTCTTCAAAATTAGTATTACTGACAGCTACAGTCAAGGTGCCTGCTTGACGAGCAATACGCATTTTTGGTTTTCCTTCAATGACCACAGTTTCTAGGGTTTGAGCGCTGGGCTGTAAGATGACGAGCGGTACATTGACAACAGATGAATCGCCTTGAATGGATAGTGATTCAAGATGTTGCAAGTAGCCAATATAATTGAATTGTAGTTGGTGATTCCCTTTTTGAAGCTGTAGTTGATAATGTCCTAAACTGTCTGTGATAGCGCCCTTAGTTGTGTGTTGTACAAAAATGTTGACACCCGAAATAGGAGCGCCGTTGTCAGAAATGACACGCCCCTTTACACTGATGTTTTGAGCACTACTAAAATTAAACATACAGAGGCTGATTAGGCTGAGCCAAATTCGGGTTTTGAAAGTAAGGAGATTTATCACTGGCGAATTATAAAAATGAACTGGTTTTAAGCTTAAAATAGCAAGAGTTAACCTCTATTTATAAAGACGATGAAAACGTATAAAAGGTTGCCTGTAGGTGTAATTATTTTTTAAATACCTGATAGTGTAGGTAGTAGTGCTTAAATTGAATTTGTGTAATTCACTATTTGTTTGTAATTTTATATTAACTAAAAAATTTATACTTATGAATTTAAAAAAACTATGTTTTGCTTTAGCCTTTGTTTTAATGGCTAGTTTTAGCTTTGCTGCTCCAAATCCGGGTGATTTTGAAGGGAGTATTATCATTAAGGTACAAGAGCCCGATTTGGCTACAATGGAAATTTCACAAACAGAGACCACCTTGACGTTTAATTCGATTAAAGATTTTCAATCGTTTAAGGCCGAGCAGCTCAATTCGCTTTATGCCGATGCAGAGTATCCGATTAAAGTTACCGTTTCAGTAAAAACGAGTTCTGATGAGGAGACCCATTCAAAATCGATGAGTGCTACCGATGTGAAAGGAGAAGATGTGTCACAAACTATCAACTTGCTCAGAAAACAAGTTAAAGCAACTAATCTGCTTAAAAATTAAGCGGAAACAACGCTAGGTAAAGCGTAGTGAATAAAAATTAATTTGCAAACTAAAAAAGCCTCGACAATGTCGAGGCTTTTTGAATATAGTAAACTCAGAAAATTAAGCGAGCATAGTCACCGGATTTTCCAAGTATGTTCTAAGAGTTTGTAAGAATTTAGCTCCAGTAGCACCGTCAACAGTTCTGTGATCACAAGCCAAAGATAATTTCATGGTGTGTCCCACAACGATTTGACCATCTTTAACCACCGGTTTTTCTTCAATCATACCTACGGAGAGGATAGCTGAATTAGGTTGGTTAATGATACTCGTAAATTCTTGAATGCCAAACATACCTAAGTTAGAGACGGTAAAGGTGCTACCTTCCATTTCTTGAGGTTGTAACTTTTTGTTACGAGCTTTACCGGCTAAATCTTTAACGCTTGCGCCAATTTGAGTCATGCTCATTTGGTCAGCAAAGCGCACTACAGGTACAACAAGACCATCATCAACCGCTACAGCAGCGCCAATATGGATGTGCTTAGCGATTTTGGTCACGTTGTCTTGCCATTGTGAATTGACTTGAGGATGTTTGCGTAAGGCCATAGCAGAGGCTTTGATCACCATGTCATTAAATGAAATTTTGGTGTCAGGCATGGCGTTAATGGCTTTGCGTGAAGTCATTGCATTTTCCATATCCACTTCAATCATTAAGTAATAATGAGGAGCAGAATATTTAGAAGCAGCAAGACGTTTAGCAATAGTTTTACGCATTTGCGAGTTTTTCACTTCTTCAAAGCTTTCTTCACCAGCCGGAATGTAAGGAGCTGGAGCAGCTTGAGTTGTCGGAGCAGCTTGAGCAGGAGCTGTTGTTGCAGCCGGAGCTTTAAAGTTTTCAACGTCGCGTTTTACGATACGACCGTTTTCGCCTGAACCTTTAACTTGCGCTAAATCGATGCCTTTATCTGCGGCAATGCGCTTAGCTAGAGGTGAAGCAAAAATACGACCGGTAGTTGTTGTAGCTTCAGTTTGGGTTTCTACTGCTGCTTGTTGAGTTTCTTCTTTAGCAGGAGCTTCTTCTTTAGTTGATTGTGCTTTTTGAGGAGCAGAACCACCTTTGAGCGCGGCTAAAACAGCATTTACATCAGTGCCTTCAGGGCCGATAATCGCTAAAACTTCATCAACTGGAGCAGTTTCGCCTTCCTTTAAACCGATGTGGAGAAGAGTGCCTTCGTAGAACGATTCAAACTCCATCGTCGCTTTGTCGGTTTCAATTTCTGCTAAGATGTCGCCTTCTTCAACTTTATCTCCTTCGTGTTTAAGCCAAGTAGCTACAGTACCTTCTTCCATGGTGTCGGAAAGGCGTGGCATAGTGATGACTTCAACGCCAGCAGGAATAGTGGCAGCAGGAGCATCATCAGTAGTTGATTCAGCAGCTACAGGTTCGGGCTTAGCTTCTTCTTTAGCAGGAGCTTCGCCACCACCGATGAGTGCGCTAATATCTTCACCTTCATCACCAATAATTGCTAATAGTTGATCAACCGGAGCAGTATCGCCTTCTTGAATGCCAATATGGAGAAGTGTACCTTCGTAAAACGATTCGAACTCCATAGTAGCTTTGTCGGTTTCGATTTCAGCTAAGATATCGCCTTCTTCTATTTTGTCGCCAACTTGTTTAAGCCATTTTGCCACGGTTCCTTCTTCCATGGTGTCGCTTAAACGGGGCATATTGATTACTTCAGCCATAATTTATTAGAGTTTATGTGGTAAAAAAGGATAGTCTTCTTGTTCGTAAACGGCATCATACATGACGTTTTTCTCTGGCCATGGAGATTCTTCAGCAAATTTCTCACATTCTTTAATATGAGCTTTAGCGTTTTTCTCGATGGTTTTTAAGTCGTCTTCAGTAGCCCAATTATTTTCTAAAATCTTAGTTTTTACTTGAAGAATTGGGTCTAGTTTTTGGTATTCAGCAACTTCTTCTTTAGTGCGGTAGTGTTGTGCGTCACTCATTGAATGGCCGCGGTAACGGTAAGTTTTCAATTCGAGAAGCGTAGGGCCGTTGCCTGAACGCGCACGTTGAATAGCTTCATCCATAGCTTCAGCTACTTTTTCAGGATTCATACCATCAACAGGACCTGCTGGCATATCATAGCCTAAAGCAAGTTTCCATAAATCTTGTTGATTAGAGGTGCGTTCAGTAGACGTTCCCATCGCGTAGCCGTTGTTTTCAATACAGAAAACTACTGGTAGGTTCCAGCTCATGG
The DNA here is from genome assembly GCA_964451785.1 of uncultured Flavobacteriaceae bacterium. GTDB lineage: Bacteria > Bacteroidota > Bacteroidia > Flavobacteriales > Flavobacteriaceae > JAJYSO01. Next base: position 46,393 of record CAYVJG010000007.1, on the reverse strand, counting down.
CTAGGTTAAGGGTTTCGTGAAATGCACCTTGGCGGATAGCGCCATCACCCATATAAACAAGGGTTACATTGTCGCGTTTAAAATATTTATCTCCAAAAGCAAGTCCGGCTCCGAGTGCAATTTGCCCTCCTACGATTCCGTGGCCACCAAAAAAGTTATGTTCTTTAGAGAAAATATGCATTGATCCTCCTAGTCCGTGAGAACTTCCTGTTGATTTTCCGTACAATTCAGCCATCACGTGTTTAGGGTCTAAACCGAGGCCTATAGGTTGTACGTGGTTACGATAAGAAGTGATATAACGGTCTTTAGTGGTGTCCATAGCGTGAAGAGCACCAGCTAAAACAGCTTCTTGTCCGTTGTAAAGGTGAAGGAATCCGCGAATTTTTTGTTGGATATAGACTTGGGCAAGTTTGTCTTCAAATTTGCGCCAGAAATACATATCTTCATACCATTTTAGGTATGTTTCTTTTGTTATTTTCTCCATAACTAATTATTTTTTTAGCTTATAAAAAGCAGCAAGCAAAGTTAATATATAAAGTGCGATGCTCAAACTGTTTTTAAAGTTAAAATGAAATTTTATATAAAACCGCCATTAAAAGCCAGCGGTAATAAATCTGATAAGCTATCTACTTTATAAATTTTGCCAATTTCCCCCTTAAAATAAATGGCGATGGGCTGCTGTTGTTTAAATTCATATTCGGCAATAGCTTGACGACATGCGCCACAAGGAGAGGTGGGGCTGTCAATAACTTTGTTAGCAGATTTAACCGTTATAGCTATGCTTTTTATTTTCTGTTCAGGATAGTTGGCACCAGCATAAAATATAGCGGTACGTTCGGCACATAGTCCTGAGGGATAAGCAGCATTTTCTTGGTTGCTGCCTTTGACAATGCTGTCATCGTCTAAACGCAAAGCCGCCCCAACTGCATAATGTGAGTATGGGGCGTAGGCTTTATGGCAAGCATCTGTGGCAGCAGAAAAGAGTTCTTGAATAGACTCCGGTAATTCAGCTAAACTGTCATAGATACTTAAGGTAGATTTTATTTCCTGTGTTTTCATACCTTAAAGATATGAAAAATTCTTTACTTATTGAGCTATCTAATTGTTGTATGATTCACCAAAATTAAAGGCTAAACTAAAGCGCAAACTGCCTTCAAGTGGGTTGTTGACAGATTTGGCTGTAGAAAACAAATAAGAAAGATTGATTTCGGCAATAGAATATTTAAATCCGGCACCTAAGGTGAAGTATTGGCGGTAACCTTTGTCTTGACTTTCGTGAAAGTATCCCGCACGGAAGGCAAAACTATCTTTAAAACGATATTCAGCGCCTAAAGCCCAGTTGATTTCTTTTAGTTCTTCGCTAAACCCGCCCGGAGCATCTCCGAATGATGAGAAAATACCGCTGATGGCACTTTTAGTATAGTAGTCATCTTCACGATTAATCACGCCATCCGCATTAGAGTCGTGTGGGGTAGGAACTAAGAGTTTGTTGACTTCGATGTAAGTGCCGATGGTGTTGTCATTGTCTAAAATGAAATCAAATCCACCACCTAAACTCAAGTTGGTCGGGATATAACTTTCGTCACCGGCATCGCTGTATTTGATTTTAGGGCCGATGTTAGAGATGTTGAATCCGGCGCGAATGCGGCCATCAAAATCGTCAAATCTAATTTCGTCACTTTGGTAATATCCTGAGATATCAACGCCAAAAGAGTTGGCAGCTTTAGCATCTTCAAAAGAGGTTTGTAATTTGAGATCAGAACGTATATAACGTCCGGTTACGCCCATTGAAAAGTGCTCGCTCAGGCGCAAAGCGTAACTCACGTCAAAGGATAATTGATTCGGTTTAAGAATCATGCCTTGTTCCATGGGGTTTTGGCGGGCTTCAATTTCACCTAAATTAAAATAACGCAAGCTCGCTGCAAAGGCGCTGCGTTCATTGATGCGGTTGTAATAGTTGAGTTGACCGACGTTGATGTCGTTAGCTAATTTACGTAAATAAGGGACGTATGAAATGCCAACACCTTGGCCGTCTTTGATAAAAGCGTATTTGGCGGCATTCCATTGTTGAGAGTAAGCATCAGGAGTTGTTGCCACGCCGATGTCACCTATACCTGAAGCGCGTGCATCACCAGGAACGAGTAAAAATGGTACAGCAGTCGTGATCACACGGTCGCGTGGGCCTAAATTAGGATTGCTATTTTGAGCAAATAAGTGCCCGTTAGTCAGCAATAAGATTGCTAGGGTTATAAAAGGGATCTTTTTCATAAGATGATTTTAATATTTGACAAATATAATTTTTTATTAAACAAATTAAAGAATAACGAGCTTTTCGTATTTTGTTGCTTTTTGGTTTGTTAAAGTTGATTTAACTGTAAGCTTATAAATATACACACCCTTACCTATAGCTTGCCCGTATTGATCCTTTCCATTCCATGAAATTTCACGAGACAAAAATCCTTCGGTGTTAACCACTTGGTTTTTAGTCCACACGAGTTTTCCTGAAACCGTAAACACCTGCACTTGCACTTCGAGTGGCTCATAGGGGCGATTGTGATTAAACCAAAATTCGGTGTAATTGTGAAAGGGATTAGGGTAGTTGAGTACGTGCGTCAATTTTAATTTTTGATCGCCGGAGACTACAAATTGGATTTCGGCAGTGCTTGAATTGTTATACACATCCCAGGCTTTGACGGTTAAGGTGTGTGGGCCATTTTCGAGTTTACTCAGTTTGTAGTTGATGCTTCCTTTGGTATAATCGTCTTCGGCAGCTTTGTAATAATCATTGAGAATTATAGGGTCGACTTCATTACCATCTATATAAGCCACTAAATCATGTCCAATTCCACTGGCGGTATTGATGCCGTTTTCATCTTCTAATTTAGCTAAAATAAAAGGCGTGGCATTGGTGATGCCGCCCGAAACAAAATTTTCATCATTCATATAGAGTTTGATGAGCGGCCCTTGATTGTCTTCAGGAGCACTTTCGTTTAAATCACCTACTAAAATCGCTTCACTATAGCCTTTGTTGTCTTTGAGCATGCCATTGCGTTTGCTGTAAAAACTAACTCTTCCATTGTCAACAGGAATTTTAATGTCTTTAGGAACTATAAATTCAAAATCAAATTTTCCATTTTTAACGCTGGCTTGGCCTCTAAAAATCACATTGCCCAGAGTTTTAAAATCCATAACAACAAGCTCTCCGTTGCCATTAGTGGTGCCATCATTACCTAAGGTACTACGATCAACAGCTTTGTCATAAACCGTAGCTGTGAGTGAACCGTTATAATTAGATATTAAGCTGCCACTTGGCGTGACCACTTGCCCGGATAATTTGACTTTACTCAATGCTTTAAGGGTGTCGTTGGCTTGGGCTATAGGCTGGCCATTGATTTGAGTTAATTCAATTTCAGGATCCGGAAAGGCTAGTTTCATGGCGGGGTCTCCAAAAAAGGAAACGACATGGCGTGATCCGGCTGAGATATTGTTTTTGGCTAATCTTACCGCTTCTGCTACGCTGTAAGCTGTTCCGCCGTTATAATTAAATAGGAAAGGAGCCAGTTGATTATTAAAATTAGTACCTGTTGAAACCGGAATAGCACGTGTGGTAGTCACTAAAGCGACAGATCCTCCTTTGTCGTTGTGTAGCGCGAGTTCTCCCGGAGAAATGCGCAATGGATTGTCAAAGCGCGTAAACTCACAGGTTACTGTCACAAAGACATTGTATCGATTTTCGTTGTTCCAATTTTTGATGTCTTCACGGGTGATGATATATTCACTGGCAAGACCGTTCTCCCCACCATGACCAAAATAATTGATGACAGTAGCTCCTAATTCAACACTTTCGTTAATGGCTTTGTTGGCATCAGGATAGCGCTGCCCGCCAGAGGTGTTGACTTGTTCATAAGCATCACTGTGAATTTTAGTGATGTTGATGAAAGGTTTGTTGTCAGTGATTTCATCGCCTAAAGCATCGAGATTAAATTCGAGTCCTGAACCTGCTGAGCCGTAAACATCGGCATCATCAGAAATCAAAACAAAATTATTACGCCAAGGGCCGTAAGCTGCCTGACTGTCATAAGCTATAATTTTGTCAATTTGCGTTTTGGCGGTTGAAGGATCGTCAGCTAAGATGCGACCTACGGCAATGTCAAGTTTGTCACTGCTGTACAATAAACCTTCATCTGGGTCCATCATACCAAAGAAATCGTCAGAAGCCGTTGAACGACTGCCGAGGCTATAACTGTATAAGCTTTCATAGGTAGGGACGATGTTATTATTGCTGGGCAATCTGTTTTTATAATCGATTGAGGCATCACCAAATAAAAGGACATACTTTACACGCTGGCTAGCTGATGAAGCATTGTCATAGACATATTTGATGAAATTTCGGATGGCAGAAATATCGGCTTGCCCTGTATTAAATTCTGAATAAATATCTTTTAAGAGAACGACTTTAATGCGTAAATCGTCGTGTTGCTTGTGATGTTGAGCGAGTCTGATAGCCTGTCCACTTAGCGCTTCAGTAGTGATGATGAGGTAATCCACATCTTGAAATTGACCGTTTGTACCCCTAAATACACTTCCTTTTAAATTAACATTGTCAACTTGAGTGGTATTGCCTTTCATGGGGGTGTAATAATCAGTAGGCGCAATGGCGATGTATTTTTTTAATGAACCTAAGCTTGCTTTAAAAGAGAGGCTGTTGCTCTGATCAGTATTGTTAATGATAGATTTACTGTTTGTCGGATCTGTAATATCCCAAATTTGACTGATGTTCTGGGTGTTTGAAAGTTGATAACTTCCGATTCCGGTTAAGGTAGCAGTAGATTTATTACTGAAGATAAACTGGTTTTGTCCGGCAATGAGCTGACGTTTTGCCCACACATTGATATAATCAAGATAGGCTACTCCGGCAGGATTTCCATTGTTGTTGTAGGTTAAATCAATAGTTACCTTGTCGCTACTTCCGGAGGTAGTTCCATTAAATTGATCATCACGGGCAAATACTTCACTTGTCACACCCATAAAATTGAGTTGCCCTAGGTTTTGATCGTTAACCTTTACGGTCATACTTGTGGCTGTTTCAGAAGTCGATGCCGCATAAATACTAAGTGTTACGGGAGAGTTTGGAACGCGATTAGGGAAACTAAAATCATAGCTGCGCTGGTTTTGGATATCGAATAAATCCCCTAACCAGCGCCGTCCTACTTTACCTATATTATATTGGTCAACTTCATAATAGGCGTAGTCATCAAAAGTGGTGATAGTTGTTGAAGCCGTTCCTTGTGGAGGAGTATAGTTTGAAATACGTTGCCCATTTCCACCATCAGCGGTGATGTAGTAATAGGTGTAATCATCAAATAAGTTGAGGTTTGTTTTGTTGTCCTCGTCCCAATTACCTTTGTCGGCTATAGCATAAAATAAAATATAATCTTGACTGTCAAAGCTACCATCTGCCTCACCAACAACTTGAATAGCCGTTTCGGCGGGGTCGTAATACAGATTATTTTCGTTTTTAAGTGGCTTCATGGCGCCACCATCACCGTATATTTTTAGCTTATGAGGGTCAATACTGTTGACATCCATTCCTAAACTACTCAAAAAGTTTTTACTAATTTTATAAACACCGGTTTTGGGAATGTAGAATTTAAAAAAATCGCCTTGCGCTAATACGGAATTTCCGGGAACAGCGTTAGTAGAATAACTTGTGCTTCTTTGGGCTCGCCCTAATGTATAAGCAATACTAAAATGTGTAATCTTTTTATATACCCCGTGGTCATTAATGATAGGTGAGAGAGAAAATGTGAGAAAACTAGAATTCCGAGCTTTGGCGGTGGTTAAAGAAAATTTAGGTTTATTAGGCAATTGTTTGAGGTCGATATGGGTAAGATAGGTTTTAGCAATAGTTTGATATGAAACATTTTTAAGCGAAGCCTTGATGACGTCTTGACCATTTGAAGTCCATTGCGCTCTAAATGTTAATCGACGACTATCAGGGTTGTAGTTAAAGTATTCAGGGTTAAACGCCGGAACTGCATAGCGCGTTTCTTCGTGTACAGAGATATTTTGACTGTTTACCCAATTAAGTGTAAAGTCTTTCTGTTGTGCTGTTAACACAAGAGAAAATAAAAATGTTAATAAAAGTAAAATGCTTGTCTTCATCATTACAACAACGTTAGGAAAACACTTGTATTATAAGGAGTGGAGAATAAATTTATGTTTATATACTAAGTCGACAAAATTAACGTTTATTTGATATAAGTCTTTATTTTGACTAAAAGAACCTAAAAAAAATATTGTTGGATTAGGTTTATTCTTTATATTGCAAACCCAAATGTATACAAATTATAGTGGATTATGAATGTTAAAACCGCTTTAAAACTTTTAGTAATTACGGTTTCTGCCGGAATGATTACCAGTTGTAACAACTCGAGAGATTACACCAAAAACTCGCGCGCAACAGGCTGGGATTTGACGGGCAAAAACGGAGGGCCTTCATATGTAACAGATTACGAAGGTCAAAAAACAGCTCCTGGCTTGATATTTATTCAAGGAGGGACTTTTACCATGGGACGTGTTGCCGATGATCCTATGCACGATTGGAACAATACTCCAACTCAACAAACAGTTGCTTCATTTTATATGGATGAAACAGAGGTGACTAATCGCATGTATATGCAATATCTTGATTGGTTGAAATATACTTTTCCACCATCAGATGAAAAATATTCACGTATCTATGAAGGTGCTTTACCTGATACGTTAGTGTGGCGTACCCCGTTAGGTGAACGTAAAACATTAATTAATAATTATTTGCGCCATCCGGCTTATCAAAATTATCCGGTAGTTGGTGTAACTTGGATTCAAGCAACAGAATTTAGTAAGTGGCGTACAGATCGTGTTAATGAAAAAGCATTAGTCGACGCAGGCGTTATGGCTGAAGGATCAATGTATGATCACGATCAAGGCACGCAGTTTAGTACTGGCACTTACTTAGCGGCTCCCTCTAAAGTTTATGGTGGTAACGATTCCTTAGTAAAAGGCGGAAGTAATTCAGAAGATTATGTAGAGGTATTCTTTGGGGATACAGTAAATACCGGTTATGTGGGTCGTGAAGATGGAATTATACAGCCTGGTTATAGATTGCCAACTGAAACAGAGTGGGAATATGCAGCTCTAGGTTTGTCATCAAAAAGAGAATATAACAACTATCGCGGGCGTAAAAAATACCCTTGGGATGGTAGCTATACTGTTGCTGGTAACCGCAAGGCAAAGGGCGATCAATTGGCTAACTTTAAACAAGGCTATGGAGACTATAGTGGTGTAGCTGGATGGAGTAGTGACGGTGCTAATGTGACTAACGCTATTAAAAGCTACCCTCCAAATGATTACGGTCTCTACGATATGGCTGGTAACGTTGCAGAATGGGTGGCTGATGTGTACCGACCACGTGTAGATATGAAAATGAATGATTTTAACTATTACCGTGGAAACGTTTATACGCAAGTAGCTATTAATGAAGATGGCTCAGTAAAAGTTGTCGATGCTAATGATATCAAATATGATACTTTGCGTACAGGACGAATCGTAGCAACCGCTTTGCCGGGTGAAGTGCAACGTGAAGCAATTAATGAAGATCAAACTTACTTACGTATGAATTATAGTCGTAGTGATAACCGCGCTTATGGTGATGGCGATAAAGAATCATCACGTTATTATTTGCAAGAGGGTGCTTTGTCAGCTGGGCAACGTATGTATAATTCGCCAATTCCACAGGTGTCTGCCACAACAGATAGCCTTGGAGGAAGTGAGTTAAACAAGCAATATGATGTTGAAAACAGAACAACATTAATTAGTAAGCGTACACGTGTTGTTAAAGGTGGATCTTGGAAAGATTACGCCTATTGGTTAGATCCGGCACAACGCCGTTTCTATCCTCAAGATATGGCCACCAATTGGATTGGATTTAGAAATGCAATGTCTCGCATGGGAGCTGAGTCTAAAAAAGGCCGCCGCGCAAGAGATTAGTTATATATAATTTGTATTGGTTTTAAGCCCTTTGATGTTTTACATTAAAGGGTTTTTTTATAGATTCGTATTATGGAACTACAAGAACTACATCAAGAATTTTTAAACAGCGAAGGCGTTTCAACAGATACGCGTGAAAACTTGAAAGGCAAGCTTTATTTCGCTTTAAAAGGGGATAATTTTGATGGCAATGCATATGCTTTGCAGGCTATAAAAAAAGGGGCTGTTTTGGCTGTTGTTGATGATGTTAATCTCAAGCAACACAAGTCTGTTGTAGTTGTGGCTGATGTGTTAACCTGTTTGCAAAACTTGGCAACTTATCATCGTGAATACCTTAATTTACCTATTCTGGCCATTACAGGAAGTAACGGCAAAACGACTACCAAAGAACTGGTGTCGGCTGTTTTGACACAAAAATTTAATGTCACCTATACACAAGGAAATCTCAATAACCACATTGGCGTTCCGTTAACTTTGCTTTCCATGACGCAAAACACGGAGTTTGGTGTTGTTGAAATGGGAGCGAATCACCAAGGTGAAATAGCGCGCTTGTGTAAAATAGCTCGTCCTGATTACGGCTATATTACTAATTTTGGAAAGGCTCACTTAGAAGGTTTCGGTGGTTTTGAAGGTGTGATTAAGGGGAAAAGCGAATTGTACGACTTTTTACGTGCAGAAGGGGGAATCGTTTTTGTTAATGCCGACGATCCGCTTGAAGTAAAGCAAAGTGAAGGGACAGTTAGCTATACTTTCGGTAAAGGTAGCAATGTAGATTGTCAAGTGTATTTGAAAGCAACGGCGCCTTTTGTGGTAATGCGTTATAACGATTTAGAAGTTGAGAGCCAGTTGTTCGGTAATTATAACGGTAATAATATTGCGGCAGCAGTGTGTATAGGTAAGTTTTTTGATGTAGATAGTGTGAAAATAAAAGAAGCTATTCAGGCTTATAAACCAACAAATAATCGCTCACAAATCATTAAAAAGGGCACGAATACCTTTTTGTTAGATGCTTATAACGCAAATCCGACAAGTATGGAACTGGCTATTACTAATTTTGAACAGTTTCCGGAAAATTATAAAGTCGTGATATTAGGCGATATGTTTGAAGTTGGAGAAACCAGTGCTGCTGAACATCAAAAAATAACAGAATTGTTGTCAAAGTCAACCATTAATGAGTCTTTTGTGTGTGGTGATGCTTTTGGTAAGACAGCGGCTGAAGGCGTAAATGCTTTTAGTAGATTTGAAGACTTACAGAAAGCGATTAAAGCAGTTCGATTAAAAGAATGCGCCATCTTGATTAAAGGGTCAAGAGGGATGCAAATGGAAAGGCTCTTGGGGCTTTTTTAAGCCCTGCGATTACAGATTTAATTATGTATATAAAAAAAGCGTTTCAAATTAATTTGAAACGCTTTTTGGTTGTGGGTCATATTGGATTCGAACCAATGACTTCTACCCTGTCAAGGTAACACTCTAAACCAACTGAGTTAATGACCCGATTAATTTCTAAATAAAAAAATCTAAAGAAAACTCTTTAGATTTTTGTGGGCGCGGAGGGATTCGAACCCCCGACCCCTTGGGTGTAAACCAAGTGCTCTAAACCAACTGAGCTACGCGCCCTAACGTTTGTAAACGATTAGGTATGTAATTACCATTAAAAGTCAGGTTAAATCTTTTAGATTTTGTGGGCGCGGAGGGATTCGAACCCCCGACCCCTTGGGTGTAAACCAAGTGCTCTAAACCAACTGAGCTACGCGCCCTGACTTTTACATTACGGGTGCAAAGATAATTCAATTTTTTGCTTCTACAACTTTTTCGAAATAAAAATTACTATCCTTTGCTAATTTTTAGCTAGACACCTTAATACCTTACTTTTAAGGCTATCAATACTGAATTAAGAAGCCACACGAAAGGATTCGTGCGGCAGCGAAGGAGTAAGCAATTATGTTCTTTGTTGAACCCACTTCGGGGTTCGAAGCTTTGTTTTCGCGTGAGTCTCCAAACTGCGCTGCGCTTGTATGGGGTTAATCATAGTTAAACTCCTACGGAGTTTTGCGACTATTATCGCAAGCTTGTGTCGTGCGGGATAAACCAAAGTCAAAGCCAAACCAAAGTTAAACCTGATACATATCAATACCGAATTCAGAAACCACACAAAGGGATTCGTGCGGTAGCGAGGGTTTGTACGGCAGTACTTTTTTATGATTCTACTTTTTAAAGAATCATCTGTAAAGAAAGATCGAAAAGATTTGAATTGGTTTGTAAAGTATCGACCCTTCTATCGTAATCCTGCGGTACAACAAAAATCAAGCGTCATCCTGAGTGTTTTTGTGGAGCTTGCGGAGCAAAAATGTATCGAGGGTGAACGCGGTTGTCAAGTGAATCGAGCTTGAACCCACTTCGGGGTTCGAAGCTTTGTTTTCGCGTGAGTCCCCAAACTGCGCTTCGCTTGTATGGGGTTAATCATAGTTAAACTCCTACGGAGTTTTGCGGCTATTATCACAAGCTTGTGTCGTGTGGGGCAAACCAAAGTCAAAGCCCGACCAAAGTTAAATCTGATACATTTCATCAATACCGAATTAGGAAACCATACGAAAGGGTTCGTGCGGCAGCGAAGGGAGAAGTTTCAAGAACCACACGAAGGGATTCGTGCGGCAGCGAAAGGAAAAGTTTCAAGAACCACACAAAGGGATTCGTGCGGCAGCGGAGGAAGATTAAACTTGATTACTCATCGTATTCCATTTAGAGTAAGGTTTCGGATCAAAATTTTAGCCTGAAAAGTTGTATAACTAATTTTTTTGTTTTTTTTGTAAAAATTAATTTAAACATAACAAAATGAAAAAAACCGTTATTTTGGCCTTCTTGGCTGTGACTTTTGGATTGCGGCTTAATTCTTGTTCAAGTGATGAATACTCAGTCGCGCTAGAAAGTGTACAGTGAGTCAAAATAGTGTTGATAACTATATATTGATTATTGCTTAATACATGCAATTATGCTAAGTCTATCTAAAAAAACATTGAGAAGATTAATGTTATTGTTGTTTTTTGCGGGGATAGTACTTTCAACTACGGACCTGCACGACAATTTATATTTAAATCTGACTTTAGCAGGGTTGGCTATTTTAGTATATGCCCTCATGCAAGTACAGCGTTGGCGTGAAGAAGGCAAAAATGTAAAGTTGAATTTGATGATCTTTATCAGTTGTATGCTTGTAGGCTTTGCCGTAATCGCCGCGATGATTTATGGTGTAATTTGACGAAATTTCTATACCAAAAAAAATCCTCCAAATTCTTTATTCTCAAAGAATTTGAAGGATTTATGATTGTCGGTGTGTCTATTCTGCGGCACTGAAATCAGATGACTTCTGCAACAGTAAAGGTGCTTCCTCCGATGTATATAAAATCGTCGGTAGAACTGTCTGATTGAGCGGATTTGTAGGCGTCTTGGACACTGTTGTACACCTTTCCTTTAAGACCAAATTTATCAGCTTTCTCCGCTAAAATAGTAGCATCAAGTCCTCTTGGAATATTGGCTTTGCAAAAATAATAAATCGCGGTTTTAGGGAATAACGGAAGAACGCCGTCTAAGTCTTTGTCGTTGACAACGCCTAAGACAATGCGTAAATTTTTGTACTCTTCATCGGTAATTTGTTGTAATACATATTGAAGGCCTTCTTTGTTGTGGCCGGTGTCGCAAACAGTTTTAGGGTGTTGCCCTAGTTCTTGCCATCTTCCGCGTAATCCGGTGTTTTTTACACTGTGTCGTAACCCGTTTTTGATGTGATGGGGGGTAATATGCCAGCCTTGGGCAATGAGTGTTTCAATAGCTTTTAAAACCGTGCGCTTGTTGGCAATTTGATAAGAACCTTTTAAATCACTTTCATAGTCAGGAAAATTTGAATCTTGTGCAAAATGGATGGGTGATTTGCAGGATTCTGCTTTTTGTATAAAAACAGGGGTCGTTTCGGCGTGTTTTTCACCGATCACAACGGGAACGTGTGGCTTGATAATACCTGCTTTTTCTCCGGCTATTTTTGCTAAGGTGTCCCCGAGCATTTGCATGTGGTCAAAACCTATGTTGGTGATGACCGATAATTCGGGGGTGATGATGTTAGTAGAATCTAAGCGTCCACCTAAGCCTGTTTCGATAATAGCAATATCAACTTTTTGTTGGGCAAAAAAATTGAAAGCTAAACCTACGCTCATTTCAAAAAAGGACAACTGATGAGCTTCTAAAAAGCTTTTATTGTCAGCGATAAAATGCGTAACTGCGTCCTCTGGAATCATGTCGCCATTGATTCTGATGCGTTCGCGGTAATCTTTGAGATGAGGCGAAGTGTAGAGGCCTGTTTTGTAGCCGGCTTCTTGAAAAATGGAGGCCAACATATGGCTGACAGAACCTTTACCATTGGTGCCGGCTACATGAATCGTTTTGAATTGCTTTTCGGGATGATTGAGTTCTGCTGCTAAGGCAGCTATATTTTTTAAATCCTTTTTAAAGGCTGATTTACCTTGGCGTTGGTACATAGGAAGTTGACCAAACATCCAAGTTAGAGTTTCTTGATATGTCATGATGGATGTTAATCCGATAATTGGAATTCGTATATAATTTTTCCTGTTTGAATGGCAGGTGCATTGGCGTCGGCATTAAATTTGGTGTCTAATGCAGCGCGTTTGGCAGGCTCGAGTAAACAAGGGTTAGTGTTGGTAGTGCCTTTAACTCCGGGTGTAGCTCTGACCACTTCACCTTGGCGGTTTACCTTAATTTCGACAACCACGGTACCAGATTCATTACAATCTTGAACGTATTTTTTCTTAGCTAAGGCGCGACGCCCACCGAGTCTGTAATTGCCGTCACCATCTAATCCGGTGCCCTGACCGTAATAAGATTTAGCGTCAAACTGACCGTTAGGGTCTCCTTTATCGCCGCCAGTTTGATCATTGCCTTCGCCTTTTCCAGTTTGCCCATCTTGCGGAGGGCCATTGAGGATATTATTTAAGGCATCAGTTGTGGATTGATCTGGTTTAGGATCAGGCTTTTTGATTTCTTCTTTTTGGGGCTCCTCCTTTGGTTTTTCAGGCTGTGCTTCTTCAGCTTTAGGCTCTGGTTTAGGGGTAGGGGTTTCTGAAGTCGTTTCTTTCTTTTGTTTTTCGCTGATGACCGGGGCTTTCTCGACATCTTGTGTTACCACTTCTTCATTTTGCTCAACACTTTTGGTTTCTTCTGGTTCAGAAACTTCAGGTTGAGAAGTTTTTGAAGGGGCTGTTTTTATGGGCTTGGTGGGTTGGTGTATGCCTGAACCCACTTGTGAGGTGCCAAAATTAACGGCGATACCACTTTCTTGTGGAGGGTCGAGATAGGTGAGACCGAAAAAAGATAATGCCAAGATCAACGCCACACTTAATAGCGTGGTGATGACTAAGGATTTTTTTTCGGATTTGGTTTTAAACAATGCCATAAAAGGGTGTTTATTTAGGCTTAACGGCCAAAATAACTTTATAATTATTGCGCTGAGCTATCGCCATTACATCAACAGCTTCTTGAATAGGAACACTTTTTGCCGAACGTAAAATTACCGTTGGATTTTCACTGTTTTCAAGTTTTTTCTGCAATTCTAGTTCGAGTTGATCGGCTTCTATACGTTGGTTGTTAATGTAAATATGCTGATTTTTATCTATACTTACCGATACAGTAGGTTGATTAGTCGTTTTTCCTTTAGCATTTGGGAGAATCAGGTCTAGGGCCTCAGGAGTTACAACTGGTGAACTCAGCATAAAAAATATCAATAACAAGAAGACAATGTCGGTCATAGACGACATATTAAATTCAGGGCTGACTTTATTTCTTCCTTTTAAATTCATATTAAGCCGGTTCGTTTAAGAGATCTAAGAAATCAACAGCAGTTACTTCCATTAAATGCACAACTTTATCGGTTTTAACCACCAGGTGATTATAGCCAATATACGCAATAATTCCGACAATTAACCCGGCAACAGTGGTGGTCATAGCGGTATAAATACCTTGCGCTAAGAGTCCCATTTGTGCTTGGCCACTACTGCTGGCCAATTCGTGAAAGGCGAGTACCATACCGATTACGGTTCCTAAAAAACCTAACATCGGACCAGCACCAGCTATAGTCGCTAAGATGCTGACATTTTTTTCGAGTTTATAGACTTCTAGTTGTCCGGCATTCTCAATGGCTGTATTGATATCTTCAAGTGGGCTACCGATACGTGAAATTCCTTTTTCTGTTAAGCGTGCTACAGGTGTGTTTTCTTGTGCACATCTTATTTTGGCGCCTTCGATGTTTCCATTGGCAACATGATCTCTAATTTGATCCATAAAGTGACTATCTGTTTTTGAAGCTGCTTTAATAGCAAAAAAGCGTTCAAAATAAATGTAGATAGCGGCTACTAATAGAATAAATAGAATCCCGATGATCACATTTCCTGCAATCCCTCCACTAAACATTAATTTCATAAACGACAATGTTTTTTCTTCGGGAACTGCGGCTGTAGCAGCTGCTTCTTGAGCAACTTTAGCCCCTTCTTGAATAAATAAGCTTAGCATAGAGTTAATTTGTTTAAATCAATAACGTTTAGATAGTAAAATAATTGCGATTTTAGTTAAAATATAACGCGTTCGAGGAGCAAAAATAAACCAGCGCCAGAGATAAACCCTATAAAGGCTAGCCAACTGATCTTTTTGAGGTACCAAATAAAATCAATGCGCTCCATGCCCATGGCAGCAACTCCAGCTGCTGATCCAATGATGAGCATACTGCCTCCTGTTCCTGCTGAATAGGCGATAAAATGCCATAATACAGAATCTATTGGCATATCATACATCCCCATTGAGGCAGCTACTAGCGGTACGTTGTCAACGATAGCAGATAATACACCGAGTAAAATAACAACAATGTGATTGTTAGGGATTACAGCGTGTAAAGTTTCAGCAGCGTAGCGCAATGTGCCAACAGGATCCCCGTGAATGATGCCGTACATTAAAGATTCTAAACCGGCTACTGCCATTAAGATGCCAAAGAAAAATAGAATACTTGACATGTCTATTCGCGCCAAGGCATTGCGCACGGTGTATTGCGCCTTAAATTCTTCTTCTAGATGTCTTTCAGGAGTAACATATTCAGAAACTAACCACACCACACCTAAGGCTAAAGCCATACCAAGGTAAGGTGGGAGGTGAGTGATGGTTTTAAAAACAGGTACTGAGATAATCATAACAATACCTAAAATGAGCATGAGTTTGCTGGTTAATATTTCTCGCTCATCGGTTTTCTCTTTTGTAGGTTCGTCAATATTACCTCTAAATATAGGTAAAAAGCTTGCGATGAGGAAAGGTATAGCAAAGCACGCAATAGCCGGAAGGACGACATATTCCATAAGGCCTGCAGCGGTTACCTTTTTACCAATCCAAAGCATAGTGGTGGTTACATCGCCAATTGGAGACCACGCGCCACCGGCATTTGTGGCAATAATCACTAATGAAGCATACCAAATGCGTTCGTTGCGGTTGTGGATGAGTTTACGGATAAGCGTTACCAATACGATAGTTGCAGTAAGGTTGTCGATAACGGCTGAAAGCGCAAATCCTACAATACCAATAATCCAAAGGAGTTTCTTTTTGCTTTTAGTATTGACTACTTTTTTGATAATGTCAAAGCCCTGATGTAAATCAATGATTTCAACTATGGTCATCGCACCGATTAAGAAGATTAATATTTCTGCGGTCTTGCCGAGGTGGTGCAATAGGTTGCCTTCAAATCCTAGCATACCTGATTCGCCATCTGTCGGAAAATTGAAGGTGTGACCTTCGCCATTAATGACGGTAAACCAGCCATTTTGAAAGCCAATTGCAAGTACAGCCCAGATGAAGGCGGCCATAATTAAAGCAGATACGGTTTTGTCTAATTTCAGAGGATGTTCAAAGGCAATGGCTAAGTAGCCAAAGACAAAGAGGAGGATTATAATAATTTCCATGTATTTTAATTTAAGATATAGATTTTATAGGCTTAAACAGAAAGGGATGAACGTTAGAGCTCTGTAAAAAGCCAATATTTAGTTGCAAACAAATTTATACTTATTTTTTAGTTTTGAAAATGAAGTGTGAACTTTTCCTATATAAAAAACTCTATAAAAATATATATTTGCAGAAATTTAGTAAATGAATCAAAGTTATTTTAAATAAAAAGGGTCAATCTTACTACTTGAAAGATTGACCCTTTTGAGATACTGATAGACTCTAGTATAAGCTAGGGTATTTTTGAGGGTTTACTTCGTGCATAATGCTGTACACTTTTTCAAAAATGTCATCTACAGAAGGTTTACTGAAATAATCGCCATCGGTAGTATAAGCCGGACGATGCGCTTTAGCCGTTAAGGTTTGTGGCTTACTGTCAAGTAGGTGATAAGCATCTTGTTTTTCGATGACTTCTTGCATGATGTAAGCTGAGGCAGCTCCCGGTAAATCTTCATCGACAATTAGTAATCGGCTTGTTTTTTCGAGAGATTTAGAAATGTTGTGATCTAAATCAAATGGTAAAAGCGATTGAATGTCGATAATTTCGACTGAGATATTGACTTTTTCTAATTCTGCAACAGCTTCTTCCACTAGTTTTAAAGTAGAGCCATAAGAAACAATAGTGATATCGGTTCCTTGGTTAATGACTTCTATTTGTCCAACAGGCGTGCGGAATTCGCCGAGGTTGTTTGGCATTTTTTCTTTTAAGCGATAGCCGTTGAGGTTTTCAATAATTAGCGCAGGTTCATCACTTTCGAGCATGGTGTTGTAAAAACCGGCCGCTTTAATCATGTTGCGGGGCACTAAGATATTGACACCGCGTAACAAGTTTACTAAACCGCCCATAGGTGAGCCGCTGTGCCAAATGCCTTCGAGGCGATGGCCGCGGGTTCTGACAATAAGCGGTGCTTTTTGCTGCCCTTTCGTACGGTAATGTGTGGTGGCCAAATCGTCACTTAAGATGTGTAAGCAGTATAAGATGTAATCGAGATATTGCACTTCTGCAATTGGACGAAGACCTCTTAGTGCCATACCTATACCTTGGCCGGCAATGGTTGCTTCGCGAATACCGGTGTCAGCTACGCGGAGTTTGCCGTATTTTTTTTGTAAACCTTCTAGTCCTTGGTTAACATCGCCAATATCTCCTGTGTCTTCACCAAAGATTAGCGTGTTGGTTTTGGCGCTAAAGATATGGTCAAAATTGTTACGTAGCACCACACGACCGTCAACCTCAGGGGCATCTTGATCAAAAGTAGGTAAGATTTCAGAAATGTTCTTGGCGCTACTTGGACTTTCACTATACAGGTGACTGTTGTAGTCTAGCTGATTCTTTTCTGTATAGGTACGAATCCAGTGGATAAGCTCCTGTTTGGCAGGGGTGCTGAGTTGTATGGAGAGGCGCAAAACCGTTCTTGCAAGGCTGAGTAGCTCGTGTTTATAAGGAAATTTATTTGCGGTGAGCTCAGTAATTAAAGCGTTTATCTCTGCTGCATTTGTGTTATTTTCAACTAAGCTAGATAAAAGAGGAAGTAATTCTTTTTTATCAGTGACTTGCTGTTGTGTAAAAGCTTTCCACGCAGCTTTTTTTCCTTCGCGGGCTTCTTTTTTAGCTTCTTTTTCAAGGTTGTCTAATTCGTCAACAGTAGCAATATTTTTGGTAATCATCCATTGACGCATTTGCGCGATACAATCGTATTCTTTTTCCCATTCAAGGCGTTCTTTGCTTTTGTAGCGCTCATGAGATCCTGAAGTAGAATGCCCTTGTGGCTGAGTGAGTTCTTGAACATGAATAAGAACAGGTTGATGTTTTTTGCGAACGAGTTGACTTACTTTTTCATAAAGATCAACAAGACTAGGGTAGTCCCAGCCTTTAACGGTAAAGATTTCGTAACCGTCAGCATTTTCATCTTTTTTAAAGCCTTTGAGGACTTCAGAAATGTTAGCTTTTGTAGTTTGATATTTTTTAGGCACAGAGATACCGTAGCCATCATCCCAGACGCTGAGCACCATAGGCACTTGTAAAACGCCGGCAGCATTGATGGTTTCCCAGAAAACACCTTCACTAGTACTGGCATCACCGATGGTTCCCCAGGCAATTTCGTTTCCGTGGTTAGAAAAATTATCAGCGTTTTCAATACCTTCAACTTCGCGGTAAATTTTTGAAGCTTGGGCTAGGCCTAATAAGCGTGACATCTGTCCGGCTGTTGGCGAAATATCGGCACTTGAATTTTTTTGTTGTGTAAGGTTTTTCCAACTGCCGTCGGGGTTTAAGCTAGGAGTAGCAAAATGAGATCCCATTTGGCGTCCGCCTGACATAGGTTCTTCGTCTAAGTTGGTGTTGGCGTATAAACCGGCAAAAAGTTGTTGAACAGTGGTTAAGCCAGCTGCAAGCATAAAGGTTTGATCACGGTAATAGCCTGAACGAAAATCACCATTTTTAAAAGCTTTAGCTAAGGCGATTTGAGGAACTTCTTTTCCATCGCCAAAGATGCCGAATTTAGCTTTTCCGGTTAAAACTTCGCGACGACCCAAAAGGCTGCATTCTCTACTTACTACAGCTATTCTGTAGTCTTCAATCACTTGGTTTTTGAAGTCGTCAAAGGTTATATTTTCTGATTTTAATGCGGTATTTTGCATATAAGTTGTCGTTTTTTAGCAGTACAAATATACTAAAATTAGATTAAAATTAATAGAGGTTGTGCGGATATATAAATATTTAAGGCTTTGAATTTGTTATATTGTAAATGTTTGTGTTAAATGTGTTTGTTATGTGTTTTATTATTTAGAAATATTATTATTCTATGTAAAATAGAGATATTTTTTAACCTAATGAATTATAGATAGTTATTGTTTGTGAATTTATTTTAAATTTGTTTTTTTAACTAAAAAACCATTCAGTATGGACAAAGTATCAAGCTTAGCTGATAAGTATTTCAATTTGTTTTTAGATTATTTGCCTAAAATAGTTGTGGCTATCGTCATTTATTTTATAGGTATTTGGCTTATTAAATTATTAACTAACCATTTGCGTAAAGTATTTGAAAAACGCGATTATGATTTAGCCTTGCGCAGTTTCTTGCTCAGCATCATAGATGTATCGCTTAAAATATTGTTGGCCATTATTGTGATTGCTAAACTCGGTGTAGAGACCAGTTCGTTAGTCGCTATGTTTGGGGCTGCTGGTTTGGCTGTAGGTTTAGCTTTGCAAGGCTCATTAGCTAATTTTGCCGGCGGAGTGATTATTATTTTATTGCGTCCGTTTAAGATTGGCGATTGGATTGAGGGCGATGGTGAATCAGGTACCGTAAAAGAAATTTCGATGTTTTATACGCGCTTGATTAATGCTAACCAAGTGATGGTTATTATCCCTAATTCGCGTATTTCTAATAATAAAATTATCAACTATTCTGTTGAAGGTAAACGCAAGGATTTTATAACGATTAGAGTGCCTTATGGGACAAATATTGAAGTAGCCAGAAAGGCGTTGTTAGAGATGATGTTAAAGCAAAAGGGAATTTATACAGATCCACAACCTGAAATTGTAGTTGGCGAACTCACACATGATTGTATTAACTTGTCAGTGCGTTTTGTGTCATCAACGGCTGATTTCTGGACGATTCATGGTGATATTCTTGAGCAAGCTGAATCGGCCTTAAATGCTGCTGGTATTGAAATGCCAAATCCTCAGTACGATGTGAGATTGTTGAAGGAAAATTAATAATCCAGCATATTTTTTATATATTTAAGCTTTTAAACGACTTATAAGCTTAACTATGAAAATTAATTACTTTAAACCTGCGCTTGTGGCTTTGCTCTGTTTTGGAACAACGTTACAAGCGCAAACTATTTCTATTAACAGCGTGCAAGATTTAGTGCGTCAAGATCGCATTAGCCAGCGTTATGACCAGATTAACGCTGATGGGAAGTTAGTTGACTTGAATAAGATTAACGGGTCACCTTATTGGCACAAAAACTTTGAAAAAGGTAAAATTTATCTCATTAAGCAAGACAAAACATTACCGGCTTATTTGCGCTACCGTATTTTTGATGATATAATGGAGGTTAAAAAGAGTCCTGATGTGCCAGATTCTGAATTGTATAGTTTGCAACGCTCTAAAGATATGCGCATTCAAATCGGCACTCATCAATTTGTATTTTTTACGGATTATCCCGTAGAAATTAAAGGAACACACAATGGTTATGCTTTAGTATTGACTTCTAATGTGCAAGAAGGCGATGCGGTATTGTATAAACGCATGAGTCAAGATTTTGTTCCGGCAAAACCAGCGGCTAATCCTTATTCTAATCCTGTTAAGGCTAAACTGAGCGGTAACCGCTACTATTTTGTAGGGATTGAAGGACAGTTATATTTTTTAGAGCCTGACAAAAAAGATGTTTTAAACAATTTTCCCAATCATCAAAAAGAACTGAAGAAATTTATTTCTAAAGAACGTTTAAAATTTAGAGGAAGAAATGAAGAAGAAGATATGATAGCTCTAATCAACTATTACAACACCTTATAAAACTATTTCTGTGATTTTTTAGTGATAAAATCTTTGAGGTAATAGGGTTCAAAATAAGCGACATCTACGGTGTCGTTTTTTTTGTATTTCTCTTCGGCTAAGGCAGTCATTTCTCTGGCAGAAGGGAAAGCTGTTTTGAATATAGCATTTGGATGTTGACAAAGTGTGCTGAATTTTTCAGCGCCATTGCCAATAAAGAGCACTGTGCCTTTCTCTAGCGTTTCAGCATAGCTATCGGTATCTAAAATTTTAGCTTCCGTGTCGGTTAATTTTTGCGCAGACCCGTCAAAAATGGCGGTATAAACTTCCATGCGTCGCGCATCGAGCATGGGGATAATATGTTGATAACCTTGGTCAGTCGCTTGATGAGCAAGTAGCGCTAAAGTGTCAATAGAAATCAGCGGTATGTCAGCAGCAAAGCAAAGTCCTTTAGCAGCAGAAACACCAATGCGCAAGCCGGTGTATGAGCCAGGACCTTTGCTGACCGCCACAGCATCAAGGTTATTGATGCTGTAGTTGTGGTCTGCTAAAATTGATTTTATAAAGAGGTGGAGTTTCTCTGAATGTGAATACTGCTTGGCATTTAATTCTTTTAACGCAATGCATTTTCCGTTTAATCCCAGTGCTACAGAGCAATTGGTAGTAGTAGTTTCTAAAGCGAGTATGAGTGCCAAGGTCGTGTAATTTAGAGTCCCATATCTTCTGGTTCAACACCAAAATATAATTCGAGAACTTTGAGTTTAAAAATGTAGTCAAATTTAGCGTTTACTAATTGACTTTGCGCATCTGTTAAGTCAAATTTAGCTTGACTAAATTCAAAGGCAGTAATTTTGCCGGCATCAAAGCGGTCTTGAGAATATTCAAAAGCTAGGTTTTTAGCGTTTACGGCAACTTGAGCAGCGTTAAATGCTTGAGCAGCGCCTTGCGCATCAACATAAGCTTGATAAATATTTGATTCGAGATCGAGTTGAGCTTGTTTTAAACTGTTTTCTTGACGTAGCACTTCAATTTTACTGCGCTTCACATTGTTGCGTGTAGCAAATCCATTGAGTATAGGAATGCTTAAGCGCAATCCAAAAGAGTAACCTTTGTTGCGTTCTAGTTGGTCCCAGAATGGGCGAGGACCAATTTCGCGGAGTATAAAATTAGGGGTTACTACATCTTGGCCAGTGGCTTGAACTTGTCCAATTACGCTTGTCGGGTTGTTGGGGTCAATACCATCTTGTATAGATCTGTTGGCTCCTGATTCACGCGTATTAAAGTTGAAAAAACCTGAGAGAGTTGGGTAGTAAGCACTTTTGGCTAATTCAACATCTTTTTGAGCGAGTTCAACATTTTGTTCAGCAACTTTAATTTCATAGCGATTACCCTTTGCTGCAGTGATAATTTCTTCAGGCGTGTGCATCAATATAGATGATACAGGGACGTCAAAAGTAGCTTCGGCGATATCAAAGTTTTTGTAATCGTCGATTTGCATGAGCTGTGCTAAGTGAATAAGATTAATGCGGATATCGTTTTTGGCGACTATAATCTGTTGTTTTTCAGAAGCATCAGTGGCTTTTATTTCTAATGAATCACCTGCAGGAGCAGAGCCTGTATTGATTAAAATACGCGTGCGCTCTAGTTGTTCTTGTGTGAGAGCATTTTGTTGTTGAAGTACTCTTAAGCGTTCTTTATTTACTAAAACATTAAGGTAAGCATTGGTGATGTTTAGCATAATGTTGTCTTGCATCTCTTCAAGTGAGTACAGGCTAGCGAGTTTAGATAATTTAGCGCGTTGCCATGTTTTGAGATTGCGCAACCCATTAAAAATTGTAATTGTTGCCGTGGCACCAAGAGAGAGGTTTCGGGTAGTTTGCTCTCTTAAAATTCCAGTAGTCACATCTTGGGTTAGGCCTGAATTCCATGAGTTGCTGACCTGAGCACTCAGTGTAGGGAGATAATTGCCCAAGGCGTCGCTTTTATCAATTTCAGCCGCTTGTAAGTCGAGTTCGGACTGTTGTATTTGGATATTGTTCTCTAAAGCATATTCAATACACTCGCGCAGGTCCCATATGTTGTCTTCATCAGATTGAGCTGAGACAGCAATAGAGGAGCCTAACAGGAATATAGAAAGAGCAACTGTTTTAAAAGTTGTGTTAGTATGAGGGGTGAATAATTTCATGCTGTTATTGCTTTTTAACAATTGGGTTCCAAACTTTAATTTGGTCATCTTTAGAGATACCGCTTTTAATTTCGACCATGATACCATCACTAATACCTAATTTGACATTGTGACGTTCATATTTTTTGTCTCCAACTTTAACCTCGACAAAGGGTTGATTTGTTTTTTCATCAAATTGAACTAAGGCTTCTTTAATAGCTAATACATTTTCTGCCTCAGCTAAAATGATAGAGGCGTTGGCACTTAATCCTGAGCGGATAAACGTGCTATCGCGATTGATTAGTCGTCCTTTAATTTCAAATTGAACAGCCCCTGTGCTGGTTGTGGTTGTTCCATCAGCGCTATAGGCTTTAGGAGCGATGTAATACAATTCGGCTTGAAAAGTTTTATTAGGTAGGGCACCAATTGTAATTTCTAAGGGGAGACCAACTTTTATTTTACCAACTTCAGTTTCGTCAATCTTACCTTCAAAAATCATGTTGTTTACATTGGCGAGTTCGGCAATAGTTGTTCCTTCGTTAAAGTTATTAGCTTGGATGACTTGGTTACCCATTTCAACAGGAACATCTAAAACCATCCCGCTGATTGTTGAACGGATATTGGTGTTGGTGGTATTTCCCATATTTTGAGAACTCCCAGTTTTAATGATTTCATAGGTTTCTTGGGCTGCTTTATAAGTTTGAATGGCTTGGTCATAGGCCATTTGTGCTTGGTCAAACTCGTTAGCAGAAATCACGCCTTTGTCAAACAATGTTTTTTGACGAGTGTAATTTTTTTTCTGATTATCGAGCTCAATTTTAGCTGCTGTAATTTGATTTTTACTGTTTGCTAAATTGTTGACGTCAGGAACAACACTGAGTCTAGCTAATAATTGACCAGCTTGTACAATATCTCCAGCTTCAACAAAAATGGTGTCAATAATCCCTGAAATATTTGGCTTAATGGCAATTTCTTCTTTAGGAACTATATTTCCTGTTGCTACAGTTTTATTGACAATTGTTGTTGTTTCAGGTTTTTCAGTAGTGTAAACTACTGGGCTTTCTTGATTTTTTTGATATAAATAATACATCGAACCGGCAAATAAGATGACGATGATGATTAAAATAATGACTGTACCCGTTCTTTTCATTAGATTTTAATTTATTTTTTTCAACTGTTGTTATTCTGTTCGTAATGCATCAACTGGTTTGATGCGCAAGGCGTTTTGAGCTGGAATTAAACCAGCGAGTAATCCTGAGCCTACTAAAATGACTAAAGCCGTGATGATAGCGCCTAATCCTACACTAGGGTCTGCAAACATCATAGAGGAAGAGTCAAGTTGGTCAAGATAGGAGTTAATAATCCACAATATGCCTGTGGCAAAAGCAATGCCAGCCATTCCGGCTATTATAGTTAAGCAAACCGATTCTAGTAATACTTGACTGCGAATAGACCAAGGGGAGGCGCCTAAGGCACGTCTTACGCCAATTTCGTTAGTGCGTTCTTTTACGACAATCAACATAATGTTACTAATGCCGATAATTCCTGAAAGTAAGACTAGGATACCGACAAAATAAGCTACGGCATTTAATGTGATAATTAGTCCGTTAACTTGATTAAACATTTTAAAAAGATCAAAGCCTCCAATAGCGCGATCGTCAGCCGGAGCAATGTGATGGCGTTGTTTTATTACGCTGTGAATTTGTGGAATTAACTTAGTAATTGAATGGTTATCATCGGCTGTAATAGCCATAAATCCTACCACATCGCCTGTGTGAAAGGCTATGCCATATGCGGTAAAAGGCACATAAATTTCTTTTTGAGCTTCTTCAGGGTCACGTCCGCCGCTCGATTTTTTTTCGTAAATCCCGACTACCATAAAATTGACGCCATTTATCTTGATATAGGAGCCTATTGCCTTTTCGTCTTTTTTGTAGAGGGCTGATACCACGCCTTGTCCAATAACAGCAACTTTACGGTTGTTGTTGATATCGATGTAATTCAAAAACCTTCCGGCAAGAATATCCATAGGCTGCTGCTCAATAATTTCAGGATAATCGCCATATACGTTAAAGGCGCCACTTTTAAGACCTCGTGTAACATTGTTATTACCACCCCAGCCTCCTAATCGGTTTCTGGGAGATACAATTTCTAGGCCATTGACATTGTGTTTAAGAGCTTTGACATCACCGAGTTTAAAGTTGTATTGACGTCCTTTATTGTAGCCTTCATAAGAAACTGAAGTTGGACGTGACCACATAAACATAGAGTTGGTGGCAATTCCACTAAACTGTCCTTTGACACCATTTCCTAAACCATTACCGGCAGCTAAGAGGATGACTAATATAAAAATACCCCAAAATACGCCAAAAGCGGTCATGATGGTTCTAAACCAATTGGCGCTAAGCGATTCTAATATTTCGTCCCATTTATCTCTGTTAAACATAATCTATTCGTCTCTTAAGGCAACAATTGGTTTAATGCGTGCAGCTTTCCATGCTGGAAAAAATCCGGCTACAGCTCCAGCAACAACTAAGATGATTACTGTAGTTATTGCAATTTGAAAATTGACCGTTGGGTTGCGTAAAAAAGGACTTTGGATATAAGGTCCTACGAGTTCCAAAAGGGTCATTCCTATAAAAAGCCCCATAAATCCGGCAATAGCTGTGATAAAGATAGCTTCGTGTAAAATCATCCAGATGATTGACCAAGGTTTGGCGCCTAGTGCTTTGCGGATGCCAATTTCTTTGGTACGTTCTTTAACAATAATGAGCATAACATTTCCTACGCCCACTACTCCTGCTAGTAAAGTAGCTATCCCTACAAACCAAAAGAATAATTTAATACTGTTGGTCATAAAATAAATACGTTTAGCATCTTTTAAAGAGTCGTGCACATTGATGGCAGAATCATCACCAGGAGCCACGAGATGCATTTCTTTAAGGAGTTTAGTCACTCTGCTAGTAAAGGCTTCTGAAGCAGCAAGAGCTTGATCAAAGTTATCTTGAACCGGAAGTGTAAACATCATGTTTCTGATATTATCTCCGCCGTTAAACACGCGTTGAGCAGTTGGTAGAGGGATAAAAACTCGCATTTCTTCACGATCGCCACCTGGGTCTGAAAACACGCCGATTACTCTAAAATTGATGCCTGTAATTTGAATAAACTTGTTGAGCGCATCAGCTTCACCAAATAAGTCTGTTTTGACTTTATGGCCGATGACAGCGACTTTTGAATAGTTAGTAATATCGTTGTGATTGAGGTAACGCCCGGCAGCAATACTTTCATTTTCTAAAAACTGCGTATCAGGATACACGCCTTCAACACGATAATTGCCGGATTCATCACCATAAGTCACCATAGAACTCCATAAGCGATAAAGCGATGATTTAAACTCGATGACATCGGCATAGCGCCCTACAATTTTGTTGTAGTCTTTATTTTTGAATTGGATTTCTCGGTTTTTGTTATAACCTGCATAGGCTACAGAAGTTTCACCGGGCCAGATGGAGATTCTATTTTGAGCATCTTCTTCAAATTGATGGGTAATACCATTTTGAATACCCTGTCCTACGCCGAGTAAAATGACCAAGATGAAGATTCCTGAGAGTACAGAAATCCCCGTGAGGAAGGTACGCAGTTTATTCTTCCTTATGGTTTCAAATATTTCTTCCCAACGTTCGAGATCAAACATTTTCTAAGGCTCTTTTTTGTTCAATATGAGAATCATCTAATATAACGCCGTCCTTGAGATTGATAATGCGTTTAGTCATATGTGCAATATCCTCTTCATGAGTAACGATTAATACGGTTTTCCCCTCATCGTTAATTTCTTGGATGAGGTTCATAATTTCGTATGAAGTTTTGGTGTCTAAAGCTCCGGTAGGTTCATCTGCCAATAGAACCTTAGGGTTACTCGCTAAGGCGCGGGCTATGGCAATACGTTGTTTTTGCCCCCCAGATAGCTGATTTGGCAAGTGGTCAGCCCATTTGTCAAGCCCAACTTTTTCGAGGTATGCCATGGCGCGCTCCATGCGTTCATGACGTTTCATACCTTGATAATATAGAGGGAGCGCTACATTGTCAAGTGCTGATTTATAGCTGATAAGGTTGAAAGATTGAAAGATGAATCCCAAAAATTTGTTGCGGTAGTTGGCAGCAATTTTTTCATTGAGATTTTTTATAGGCACACCATCTAAAAGATAGGAGCCTTCATCGGCTTCATCAAGGATGCCTAATATATTTAGAAAAGTTGATTTTCCTGAGCCTGATGAGCCCATAATGGAAACGAGTTCTCCTTCTTTTATGCTCACATTTAAACCTTTTAAAACGTGTAGAGAGCTAGCTCCCGTTTTATAAGATTTATGTAAATCTTTTATTTCTATCATCTACCTGTTGAATTAAATAAACCTATGGTGGTTTAATATTCCGACTGGTAAATTAAGAATTTGTTACATTTAATAATGTTATATATTTGTTAAAGCAAGTTTAGCCTAAGCTGTGCGTTCTTTTTTCATAATGCGGTATACGGCAAAGGCAACAACTCCAGCAATGAGGTATGGAAAAATCATTAGATAAGTGATGCCGTGGTTGATGCCTTCTGCGGCAGCTTGATTATCACTGTTCATCAAAGCAGCTCTACACATGGCACATTGGGCTGAGGCCTTAAAAGGGATAACACAAATAAGGGATAGCGCAATTAATAATTTATATTTGATAGTATGCATAATCAAAAAAGTATGTAATAATTACTGGTTTAAAAGTGTTTTAATGTCTTGTATTAAGGCATTTATTTGCGGTTGTTCTTGTCCGGTTTCCACGGCGTTACCGCGTTTTATAAACCCGCGATAGTAAATAATGGGGTTCCCAAATTCACCTGTACGCGAGCGGATGTAACCATTTTGGTCAATAAGGACAAACATACCACTGTGAAGTATGCCGCCAGGTTCATTGGGGTCTTCCATGGTATTGAGTTTGTAGCCTTTTTCGGCTAAGGCGTATAGGCTATCTTTGTCACCTGTCATCAAATGCCAGTTAGGGTTTTGTATGCTGTATTTTTCAGCATAGGCTTTTAGCACTTTGGGGGTGTCGTGGGTAGGGTCAATGCTGAATGAAGCGATTCCAAAGTTTTGTTCTTCTTTAAATTCTTCAGAAACTTCAACTAAATTTTGACTCATCACAGGGCAAATAGTAGGGCAAGAAGTGTAAAAGAAGTCGACAACATACACTTTGCCTTTGTAGTCTTCTTGGGTTATGGTATCGCCATTTTGGTCAATAAACTTAAAGCGAGGCGCTTTAGCACGCTCGCCATTAATCATAATATAACCCACTTCTACAGTTTTGTCGGAATCTGTGTCAGTTTGTTGAACGCCTTTGAATCCTGTCAGTTTATCAGGGGTGACAAGTTTATCGTTGTTGTAACGATACTTAAAATTTTTAATCACCCAGAGGCCAAATAAAAGGATGATTATAGATAAGCCAATGATATATCCTTTTTTACCTTTCATTTTTATTTTTTGTATTTAGTGAAATCGCGTTCTTTGTCTTTCTTCTTGAGTTGATATTCAATCAAAAGTATTTTTAAATCATCGACAAGGGTGTTGTCTAGTACCGCAACAGATCTTGTGTCATAACCGTATAGCGTTGGACTTTTAAAAGGCGGGTCATCTTTTTTTCGTCCCCTAAGATTCATTTCTTGATCAATGAGGAAAACAAAAGGAGAGGCGTATTTGTCATTGAGTTTAACATCGGTGTGTAAATCGTCAAATACTTGTTGAATATCTTCTAAAGAGCCGAAAGCAAATTTCCATTTGCTGACATCTAACCCGCTAAAACTGTGTAAGTCTTTAAGGAGTTGTCGCGCTTGATCTTGAGTGCCATCTTCAGCGAGTACAACACATTGAAATTCTCTGTAAACTTGATTGTCAGTATAAATCTTTTCATTGAGGTTAAAGGCATTACCTCTCATACTGTGAATACTCTTTCCGTAAAATGAAAGGAGTGTGATTTTTTTGTTGAGTTCAATCGTGTCGCCTTCTAGACTTGTAAAGTTGTTGAGGTTGTCAACCTGTTCGGTGAGAATAGGTAAGTGTTTAAAGTGATTTACAGCACTAGCAAACAGGATGTAAACTGAAATGGGTAGAGCGAATAAGACTATGAGTACAAATACTTTTTTCATAATCAATAGGGACAAATGATTGATATACAAAAGTATAAAAAAAGACGGTCGCAATGACCGTCTTTTCTAACAATTGATGTTAATTATATTAAAAATTCCAAAGTACATAACCGTTGTGGATAGTTTCGTTGAGGAAGTTACCTTCTGCTAAGAAAATAAACACAATGTAAGCTACATAGAAAACAATTGACCAAACAACTGAACGTCTTAAGGTTGCAGATTCATTTTCCATGTGCATAAAGGTCCAAACAATGTAATAAGCTTTTACAATGGTTAGGCCGATGAAAATCCAGTTGAGGAGTTCCATGTGCCACAAGTGATGATCTTCAAGAAAATCAGGGTGTTCAATACCCAAAATTACTTCTACCGCTGTAATAACACATAGAATCCAGAATACTTTCCAGATACGTTTAGTACCTTCTTTATGACTATTTTTTTCTGCTATTGTCTCTGCCATGATTAATGTTTTGTCAAATTATATTATACCAAGTAGAAGAATGTGAATACAAAGACCCAAACTAAATCGACAAAGTGCCAGTAAAGTCCTGCTTTTTCTACCATTAAATAAGAACCTCTCTTTTCGTAAGTTCCGAGAAGCACGTTGATAAATATGATGATATTCAAAATAATACCACAAGTCACGTGAAATCCGTGGAAACCGGTAATGAAGAAGAAGAAGTCAGCAAATGCCGGCAATCCGTATTCGTTGTGAGTGAGGTTGGCTCCAAAAACAACACCTTTAGCATCATTGTTCAATAACTCTAGAGATTGCTCACGGTTGAGCATGATTTTCTCATGTGTTTTAGGATCTGTGGTAGGCAAACGCAAAACCAAGTCTTCGTTAGCCACAATCCCTGCTTTTACTTCTGCTAAAGAATATTCAGGAAGGGCATCGGTATCCATAAACCAAGTTCCTTCGTCACGCGTTAAATCTTGTCTAACTTCGTTTTGAGGAACAGCAATATCACGTAAAGAAATATGCTCGCCTTCAGTGTTGTAAACTTGAACAATGCTACCGCCGGTAGTTTCGATGGCACCGTGTCCACCTCTAATAAAACCAGCCCATTCGAAAGCTTGCGAGCCAACGAAGATGATACCACCAAAGATGGTCAACATCATGTAAAGAGTCACTTTTTTTCTGTCCATATGATGACCAGCATGAACAGCTAATACCATAGTTACTGATGAAAATATCAATAAGAAGGTCATAAAAGCCGTATAAATCATCGGAGCTTCTACGCCGTGAAGGAATGGTATTTCAGTAAAAACATCATCAGCTACAGGCCAGATGTCTAAAAATTTGTAACGTTGGAGGCCGTATGCCGCCAAGAAAGAAGAAAAGGTAAGCGCATCAGAAGCAAGGAAGTACCACATCATCAATTTTCCGTACTTCGCCTTCATTGGGCGATGTCCACCATCCCAGATATTTCCTTCGGTGCCTGTATTTGCCAAAGTCGCGTCCATGAGAAATTTGTTTTGTTAAGAGTTATGCAAAAGTAATGATTTTATTTAATTGAGGAAAGTCATAAAGAAAAACAGATATAACCAAATGAAATCTAAGAAGTGCCAATAGGTTACACCGAGTTCTAAACCAAGTGTTTGGCTGTTTTTATAACGTTTTTTAAAATGATTATAAATTAGCACTAAGAGTACGATTAATCCCGAAACTACGTGTACTAAATGGGCAAATATGATTATATAGTAAAACGAAACGTTGATTGTACTTGAACTACCAGCTGGATAATAGCCTGCAGAAACGATTTCATTAAACCCTACAAATTGTAGAATGCCAAAAAGAATACCTAGCCCTAAACCGAGTACTAATAACATGCTGGCTAGAGAGCGGTTGTCTTTTAAAATTGATTTTTTGACAAAACCCAATACAATACTACTAGCAAAGATAATCACAGTGCTCCATGTAAAAACTGGAGGTAAACTTAGGTTTTCAACCCAGTCTAATCGGCTAGAACTCACAACATATGCACTAGTTAAACCGGCAAACATCATGGTCATGCTACCCATTGCAAACCAAAGTAACATTTTGCGGGAGCGCCTTCTGCGCTGACGTTCAGTTCCTTGCGTTAAATCCATAAGCGTATATATTTATCTATGACATAAATTATTTGAAGCAAAGTAATATAGGAAACACTGGCAAACATAAGTTGTTTAGCGGCTTTACTACTGCGTAATTGAAATAAACGGATGGCGTAATAAACCATTCCTAAGCCTAAAAAGCCGATTAAAATAGCGGCAACAACAGAGAGTTTTAAATCGCCTGTAATTCCAAAAGCAGGAATTAAAGAAATCGCTAAAGTCCAAAAAGCATATAAAATAGTTTGTATAGCCGTTATTTTGTCTCGTTTTCCGGTAGGGAGCATATAAAAGCCTCCTTTTTTGTAATCGTCATATAACCACCAGCCTAAGGCCCAAAAATGAGGAAATTGCCAAAAAAACTGAATCATAAATAAAACGCCTGCTTCTATGCCAAAATTATTTGTAGCCGCAATCCAACCCATCATAAAAGGAATGGCTCCCGGAAAAGCACCGACAAATACAGAAAGTGGGGTTTTAGTTTTTAATGGCGTGTAGGCCAAAACGTATAAGGCAATTGAGATAGCACCGAATAATGCCGTGGTAGGATTAATGATGTACAACACCCAAATCCCAAGAATAGTAAAGGCGATACCAATGAATAAGGCCGTGTTAATACTCATGCGTCCGGCTGGAAGAGGACGGTTTTTGGTGCGATCCATCAAGGCGTCTAAATCGCGTTCCATAACTTGATTGAACGCATTAGAAGCACCTACCATAAAATAACCGCCGACAGCTAGTAGGAGTACGGTGACAAAGTCAATTACTTCAGCGCCGAGGAAATAACCGGCAATAGCCGAAAAAACCACGCTAACTGACAAACGCAGTTTGGTGATTTCTTTAAAGTCAGCGATCAAGTCGCGTGAGGGCGTTTTTGTAACGGTAGTTTCCAAAGAATTCCTTTTTCGCGTGCAAAGATACTCTTTAAAAAGGGTTTGGCAAGGTCTAAAAAACGTTAAATCTTATTGATTTTGCAGACTAAAAGCTTTAAAAATAAGCCTCTGAGGATTTTTATGGGTAGCTGTAGCGTACAGCGTATTCCGTCAGAGGCTATTTTGTAAGACTAACGGTCAGCGATGCGTAAAATATCGCCAAACACTCCGCGTGCGGTTACGGCAGCACCAGCACCGGCTCCTTGAATGATAATCGGGTTTTCACCATAACTCTCAGTATAGATTTCAAATAAATTGTCTGCTCCGGTGAGTTGCCCTAGAGGTGAAGCCTTTTTGACGGTGATTAATTTGGTTTCGAGGGTTCCTTTTTTGTCTTGTAAGTTACCCGATAATTCTCCGACATATTTTAAGACCTCGTCAGCTTGTAGGTTTGCTTTTTGGGTTTCAAAGACGCTATCTAGCTGTGCTGTGTTCTTTAAAAAAGTAGTCGTATCAACGTCAGTGAGTGTTTTAGGAATTAGGTTTTGAATAGCAACTTCTTCAAACTCGTTGTGTAAATCTAATTCACGAGCTAAGATTAAGAGCTTGCGACCCACGTCATTTCCTGATAAATCTTCACGCGGATCGGGTTCGGTAAATCCTTTTTCTACAGCTTCGTTTAAGATGGTGCTAAACGGACGATCTTCTTGTGCAAAGGTGTTAAAAATGTAACTTAAACTGCCCGAAAAAACGCCTTTTATCTTTGTGATATTTTCACCTGAAAGATGCAGAAGTTTTAACGTGTCGATTAGTGGTAATCCAGCACCAACATTGGCTTCATATCTGTATTCTTTGTGGTTTTCGGTTAAGGTTTTACGCAGTTTTTTATAGAAAGGGTAAGCTATAGTGTTGGCTATTTTATTTGACGAAATCAAATCAAATCCATTTTCAGCTAGGGTGATATAGTTTTCTATAAAATTGTGTGAAGCTGTATTGTCAATAGCGATCAGATTTTCTAAGTGGTGTTGATTGGCATAATCTATCACTTGAGAAATACGATAGGCTTGTCCATTTTTTTCTAAATCTTCTCGCCAATTACAAGCAATACCGTCGGGGTTGAGCAGTACTTTTGAAGAGTTACCAATGGCAAAAATATTCAGTTCGATATTCTTTTTTGATTCGATATCTTTTTGACTTTTTAAGATTTGGTCAATCAGTGTGCCGCCGACTAATCCGTGGCCAAAAATAGCGAGATTCACTTTTTTAGATACGCCAAATACCTGACCGTGAATAACATTTAAGGCTTTTTGGGCATCAGATTGCTTAACGACCAAACTGACATTTCTGCCAGTCACCGTATTGTTGAATAAAATGGGGATAATTTTGTTTTTGACCAGTGCGGCATAAGGTTTGTCAAATGTTTTTAGGTCTTGACCAATAATAGAAATTACGGCAATATCACGACGGATATTGATGGCATCAACATCACGTGTATAAATATCTTTTTCAAATTCGCGCTCTAAGGCTTGAGCGGCGGCATCAGCTTGGTCAGCTTCCACAATAAATCCTAATCCGCGTTCAGAAGAACCTTGTGAAACCACTCCTACACTGATGCCTTCCTTAGCTAGAGCTGTAAATATGCGCCCGTCAATACCTACAATTCCTAGTAAACCACGGCCTTCAAGTTGAATGAGCGCTGCATTGTTTTCTAACGATAGAGATTTGATTCCTGAGGCTGTAGGTTCAGCTGAAATTAGCGTGCCTTTGCTGTAAGGATTTAAGGTGTTGAGAATCCGCAAAGGAATATTAGGTTTTATGAGCGGTAAGATGGTTTTGGCGTGCAAAATAGAAGCACCAAAATTGGCGAGTTCGTTAGCTTCATCAAAATGTAGGGCTTCAATTTTTTGGGCCGACTTTACCCATTCAGGATTGGCCGTATAAATCCCGTCAACATGTGTGTAGTTTTGCACTTCGTCGGCTTCTAAAAAATTAGCGAGTAAGGCGGCTGAATAATTACTGCCATTACGACCAAAGGTTACCGTTTCGCCTTTAGTAGTAGCACCTATAAAGCCAGTGATGATGGGGATGAAACTAAAATCATAGTTCGCAAAATAATTTTTGGTGTTGATGCGTGATACCTCTTCATTGGTTTGTGCATTACCAAAATTATTGTCGGCAATAAAAAAATGACGACTGTCAACGGCTTGGGCTTTTAAGCCATTGTCGGTAAGAGATTTTGTAATAACTTCACTAGATATTAATTCGCCTTGCGCTAATAGTTGATCTTTTATTTTAGCGCTGTAATCTTCAACTAAGGCGACGCCGTTTAATATTTTTTTGATGGTTTTTAAAGCGGGTTGGACCGTTTCTATTTGTAAATAGGCTTGTTCAGAAAAACTTTTAAAAGCTGATTTGTAATTTTGATTAGTACGAGCTAATTCAAGTAAAATGAGCAGCGTGTCAGTGGTATCATCTATAGCCGAAACAACGACAGCAATTTTTTCGTGTTCTGATTTTTGTTTGATGATTTCAATGACATTAGAAAGTGCATTATCTGGTTGAAGGGATTTTCCGCCGAATTTTAAGATTTTCATAGTGTAAGGATTAAAAGATGGGAGCTAAAATGCTGTTGAGTTGTTTGTATTCAATTAAAAAGGCATCGTGCCCGTGAATAGAGTTAATCTGATTAAAATCAATATTTTGATAATGTGTTTTTATAAGCTTGTAAGCTGCTTCTTGTTCGTCTTTAGTAAATAAATAATCTGAATCTACAGCTACACAATGAATAGCAATATCAGTGTTTTGAGCAAAGTTGATGATGTGGTCAGTGGTGAGATCTTGACCTATTGTGCGGAGCAGATGATTCATAAGTTTGTAAGCGTTTAAGCTAAACCGTGCTTTTAAGGCGGAACCGTGATAATTGAGCCAAGATTCTACGGCGTATTGCGCTTCATCAGGTTTGTATTGTAAGTCAAATTTTGTTTGAAATGAAGCTGGAGATCTATAGAGCATCATGGCGTGAATACGCGCGTGTTCAATAGGATTAGGGGAGTGGTTTAAGATTTTATCTTGTAGTAAAACATTGCCAATTAACCAGTCAGAAGCTTTGAGATTAGTAGCTATAGGAATAAGGTGCGTAATACTTGTGGGGCGTAAAAAAGCCATTTCCCATGAAATACCGCCGCCTAAACTGCAACCGATGATCGCATAGAGTTTTTTGATGTTTAGTTGATCGAGTCCTGCCCAAAATAATTCCGCAATATACTTAGCCGTAAACAATGTATAATCTAGTTGAGTAGAATTTGAATCTGTAGGATAGCCATTTCCCGGAATGTTAAAGGCTATTACGGTATAGTGGTCTAGGTCTACAACTTGTTGATGGCCAACTAAATTTTTCCACCAGCCGTTTTTTCCTGCAACTTGGCTATTTCCGGTGAGGGCATGGTTGATTAATACCACAGGTGCTTCCCCTAAAGGAAGGCCAAACAGTTGGTAGCCCAATTCAAAATCTTCTTGAATATTTTGGGCAATAGGATGTTGAATTAAATTGATGTGTTGCAAGATGTTCATAATTAAAAATCAAGGATAAAACTTGAAGCGGATCAATATGGATATATGCTTTCAGACAGGATTGACCCGCTCAAGTAGTGTAATACGGAAGTGACATTCAAAATAGATAAATCTTTCTATTAAAATTACAAATCTCTGCGTTAAAAATGCGCGTCATAGCTATGGCTATGCCTGTGCTTTTTGCCTTGACCTTTGAAATTTTAATGACAAATTTTTGGTCTATTTCAAAAATCATTTCCGAATAATTTGTGCAGCGTTAAAACATCTAATGGCAAAGGAGGTGAAGTTTTGACGCTGCATATTTAGTTTTTAAGCGGTGACAGCTTGTTGAGTGCTTACAAAAGCTGCTTTTAAATCATTTTTGAGATCGTCAATATTTTCGAGCCCAACGGATAAACGGATTAAATCGGGAGTAACACCAGCTGATTGTTGTTCTTCAGCACTGAGTTGTTGGTGCGTAGTTGAAGCTGGATGGATGATAAGTGATTTCGAATCTCCGAAATTGGCCATCAATGCAAAAAGGACCGTGTTGTCGGCTACCTTTTTGGCAGCTTCAAAGCCTCCTTTTAAACCAAACGTCAATACGCTACTTTGTCCTTTTGGAAGGTATTTTTGTGCCAAATTGTGATAAGCACTAGAGGCTAATCCCGGATAATTTACCCAAGCTACTTCTTCTTGTTCTTCAAGCCATTGCGCAATAGCTAAGGCATTTTGACTTTGACGTTCAATGCGTACAGGAAGTGTTTCTAAGCCTTGTAAAATTTGAAAAGCATTAAACGGACTTAAAGCGCTGCCGAAATCACGAAGTCCTTCAGCAATGAGTTTTCCGGTCAACGCTGCTTGACCAAATACTTCACTAAAGATAAGTCCGTGATAACCTTTTGAGGGTTCAGTAAGCTCCGGGAAGTCAGCTGAAGCCCAATCAAAATTTCCGCCGTCAATAATAGCGCCTCCTAGTGAAGTGCCATTTCCACTGATAAATTTAGTCACCGAATGAATGACAATGTTGGCGCCGTATTTAATTGGATTAAGCAAATAAGGTGTAGCGACGGTGTTGTCAACAATAAAAGGAATTTTAGCAGCTTTACTGATTGTTCCTACGGCTTCAAGATCAATAATGTCTAATTTTGGATTGCCGAGTGACTCGACAAAAATAGCTTTGGTGTTGTCTTGAATTGCGGCTTTAAAGTTGTCAGGATCTGACGGGTCAACAAAAGTGGTGGTAATGCCTAGTCTAGGAAGTGTGACTTTGAGTAAATTAAAAGAGCCGCCGTAGAGACTGCTTGAGGCAACAATGTGGTCACCGGCTTTAAATAGGGTTAAAAAGGTTGTGGCTAGTGCAGCTTGGCCAGAAGAGGTGACAACGGCAGCAACGCCCCCTTCGAGTGCTGCAAGGCGTTTTTCTAAGGCGCCATTTGTCGGGTTGTTGAGACGGGTGTAAATTGGAGTGGGGATAGAAAGATCAAAGGCTCCTGCAGCGTGATCAGAATTTTCAAAAACATATGAAATGGTTTGATAAATAGGAACTGAAAGAGATCCATGTGCTGATTTAGGATCGTGTCCGGCGTGAAGGGCTTGGGTTTCGAAATTTGTAGTGCTCATAATTTAAGGTATAAAGTAAAGTTGAATGAAGTGTAAAAAAAAGTCCTTTCGGGATTGCCGAAAGGACTGCGATAAAGGTTTGTTTTATGTTAACGCGTTCACTTTTGGCAATGTTCGGGTGGGTGCATCATCATGCATATCATCATTGCCATCATTTTATTTTGTGTTGCGTTAAACATGTTGTTTGTGTTTTAGTTATAAATAAAAAGCCTTTGCTAGTGCAAAGGCTTTAAATCGATTTAATATGTTGTTGTTTCAATTAGATCAATAGCAAGCCTTGCGTCGTCGGACGCATCATCATCATAACTTGCATGATTGAAATTTGAATTGACATGATTTCTTTTTTGTTGTGCACAAATATCACAAATAAAAAAAGTAAAATCCAAATAAAATGCATATTATTTTTCATAAAAAAACAAAAAAGTCTGGGGATAAACTGAATTTGAGGTGGTTGAGCAAATAAAAAAGATAAATATTTTTAGGTTGCGAGTTGCTATTTGACTTTAATAAACTAAATTTACGTTAATATTAACTAATTATTTACAAATGAAAAAATATATAGCAGAATTTTTCGGAACCTTTTGGTTGGTTTTTGGGGGATGTGGCAGTGCCATATTTGCGGCAAGCGTCCCTGAGGTTGGTATAGGTTTATTAGGAGTGGCCTTGGCCTTTGGTTTAACGGTGTTGACTATGGTATATGCTGTAGGTCATATTTCAGGCGGACATTTTAATCCGGCGGTTTCTTTTGGGTTGCTTGCAGGTGGGCGTTTCCCGGCAAAAGATTTGATACCTTATATTGTTGCGCAGTTGATAGGAGCTGTAGGGGCAGCGGGTGTGCTTTATGTGATATTGAGTGGTGCAGGACCAGTTGATTTTACGGCACCTGGTGCCTTTGCAAGTAATTTTTATGACGCGCCTGTTTATAATGGACGCGCATTTAGTGCTACTGCTGCTTTCTTGGCAGAGGCTGTTTTAACCTGTTTCTTTGTATTTGTGATTATGGGCGCTACGAGTAAATGGGCTAATGGAAAATTTGCAGGGATTGCTATTGGGTTAACATTAACACTTATTCATTTAGTGTGTATTCCTATAACTAATACGTCTGTTAATCCGGCACGTGCTACTTCTCAAGCTGTATTTGTTGGCGGGCTGGCTGTGCAACAGTTGTGGTTGTTTTGGGTAGCTCCGATTTTAGGGGGTGTGGTAGGCGGTTTATTTTACCGTTATTTGTTAGAGAAGAAGGAAGGTGAATAGAAGGGAGATCTCTTTAAAATAGGTTGAATAAAAAAAGAGCCGTGAATTTCACGGCTCTTTAATGTTATTTAGAAAAGAAGTGAAATTAAGCTTCAAATGGCTCAATAGAAACATAAGATTTGTTTCCGGTTTTCTTTTCAAATTTTACGATGCCATCAACTTGAGCATGTAATGTGTGGTCTTTACCTAGATAAACGTTTTTTCCGGGATTGTGGGCAGTACCGCGCTGACGAACGATAATGTTACCAGCTTTTGCAGGTTGTCCACCATAAATTTTAACCCCGAGGCGTTTTGATTCTGATTCTCTTCCGTTCTTAGAACTTCCGACTCCTTTCTTATGTGCCATCTTGTTTTAGGTTTTTTATGATTAACTTAATGCGGCGATTAGTTCAGCTTTTTTCATAGAAGAATAACCTTCTAATCCTTTAGCTTTAGCCATTTCTCTGAGTTCAGCAACAGTATGGCTGCTTAAATCGTCTTTTTTCTCAACGGTTTCAGCTTTGCTTTCTTGTTTAGTAGCTGGTTTTCCACTTAAAGAAATACCGTTAATTTGGATTTCTGTCAAGTATTGGCGATGACCGTTTTTACGACGGTATCCTTGGCGACGTTTCTTTTTGAAAACGATAACTTTATCGCCTTTTAAATGACGAAGCACTTTTGCTTCAACAGAAGCTCCTTCTATAGCTGGGGCGCCAATGGTGATTGTATTGTTTTCGTCTGCAAGAAGTACTTTGTCAAAAGTAACTGCTTCTCCTTCGTTTTGAGGAAGACGGTGAACAAAAACCTTTTGGTCTTTTTCAACTTTAAATTGTTGCCCTGCTATCTCTACAATTGCGTACATAGCGTATCTATTTGTTTGTGATATATAAAACGGTTGCAAATATAGGATTATTAGTATTAATAACAAAGTTGTAATTTAAATTCTTTTTTAGTGACGAATTTAAATTACAACTTTGATTTATAGTGTTTTAAACGCAGTGGTTTTTAGATAGTAGAAGCGTTATAAAGGTTAAGCTAAATTCCAACTGTGTTTAAATAGTTTCATGAGGATGTAAGTTACACAATAAATCGAAATTAACCCCATAACTGCTACGGTGATAATGAGTAAGGGATAATTCATTTGCACAAATTCAATTTGTTGAGTGAGCTGAGTAATCAGTCCTTCACTTCTAGCCGCAAAAATGGCAAAGAAAATGGTGTAAATTACTGTAGCATATAGCCCTGTATACAAGCCTGTATGAAATCCTTTTTTATACGAAAAATCCTCTTGATTACTCACTTTACTGATGGCTAAAAATATGCCAACTGCACAAATAAAGGCATTGACAATACTGTAAGCCGGGCTGTTTATAAGGCCTAGCGCTCCGAGTAGAGTAAAGTAAACGATTAAAAAAACGCCGGTAAAAATACCGTATTTTAAACAAGTAGTTTGTTGCTTCATAGATATGATTTTTGAAGATTAAACAAATTAGTATATAAACTCATAGTTAGTGGCTGGTATGCCATACCCTTTTGTAATGCTGCATAAGTACTAGAGTAACTACCATTGAAGAGGTAATCCCCATAACCATAACAGCAAAAAACATAAGACCTGTGTCAATGTTATTGCCTAGATTTTTTAACAACGCATCAGCAAAGGCTTGGTCGTAACTGAAATAGGTGATAAAGAAAATTGTAAAAATTATAGTCGCACAGATACCTGTAGAAAATCCGGTGATAAATCCATCTTTATAATGAAAGCTGTCAGGGTTTCGTTCTTTAAAATCTTTAATAGATAAAGAAATTCCAACTGCACATATAACGGCATTGACAAAACTGTATACCGGATTGGGACTCAATCCGAGTATAGAGAGAAATAGAAAATAAGCAATAAGGATTACTGCTGTGAAAATACCGTACTTAATTACTATTTTTTGTGTTTTCATAAGGCATTACGTTTTGTTATCCACTAAAGATAAGTGATTTTTTTTAAAATATTGTCAAATAAAGAATTAAAAAAATATAAATTTCGTTTTAAGGGTGTTTTTGGTGGTGTTTATTAACTTGCTTCGGATAACATTTTATTAATTTTGTAGTTTATCACATACAACCAATTAGTTCATTATAAATGATGAGAAAGATTTATTTAGCCTGTTTAGTTTTTTGCTCTACCTGGGCGATTCGAGCTCAGCAGCATATCAATTTTAAAGAATACAATTTAGAAAATGGCTTGCATGTTATTTTGCATCAAGATAAGAGTGCTCCATTAGTGGTTGTGGGGGTGATGTATCATGTTGGGGCTAAAGATGAAGCTGAAAATCGCTCTGGATTTGCTCATCTATTTGAACACTTGTTATTTGATGGAACTGAAAATATAGCGAGTAATACTTGGCAAAAGATTGTCGCTATGAACGGTGGGGTGAGTGAAGCTAATACCACTCAAGATCGCACGTATTTTTATGATGTTTATCCTGCGCAAAAACTCAAATTGGCGCTCTGGATGGAATCTGAACGTATGCTACATTCAGTGATTAATGAGTATGGCGTGGCTATACAAAGCGAGATTGTCAAGGAAGAAAAGCGGATGCGCATTGATAATGCACCATATGGAAAACTTAAATATGGAGAAGCTATTTTGCCATACCTGTTTAATAATCATCCTTATAAGGAAGCTATGATAGGTACATTGTCAGATATAAATTCAGCTAAATTATCAGAATTTATTTCTTTTTACGATACCTATTATGTGCCTAATAATGCTGTATTGGTTATCTCTGGAAATTTTGATGAAGCTGAAGCACGCCAAGAAGTGTTAAATTATTTTTCAACGATTCCCAGAGGTAAGCAGGTGCCACGTGTGACAATTACCGATAGTCCTGTTAACGGCCCTATCCAAACCATTGAATA
The DNA here is from genome assembly GCA_964451785.1 of uncultured Flavobacteriaceae bacterium. GTDB lineage: Bacteria > Bacteroidota > Bacteroidia > Flavobacteriales > Flavobacteriaceae > JAJYSO01. The sequence goes on along the minus strand of CAYVJG010000007.1, from coordinate 5,209 downwards.
CGATAATAATATCGAGATTCCTGCTAAAATATTTGCTTATCGTACACCAGGCATAAGTGCACACGATCGTTATGTATTAGATATGATTTCGGTGCTGTTGTCAAATGGTAAAAGTTCTCGCTTATATACCGCCTTGGTTCAAAATAAACAACTTGCTTTAAAAGTGTTGAGCTATAATAGATTTTATGAAGATTACGGTACTTTTGTCTTAGGTGGTCTGCCTTTTGAAAACACAACCTTGAATGAATTAGGAGCGGCTATTCAAGATGAACTGACTCGTATAAAAACAGAGCTCATTACCGAACGCGAATATGAAAAATTGTTGAATAAGATTAAAAATAGATTGGTCAATCAGCGCGATACACAACAAAAAATAGCCGCCGATCTCGCCGAGTTTTATACCTTGTACCGCAAGCAAACAGGACTTATAAATGCTGAGTTTTCAGTGTATCAAAATATTTCACGAGAAGAAATTAGGCGCGTTGCAAATAAGTATTTTGTATCTGAAAATGAATTAGAATTAAATTATTTACCGAGCTTAGATGAAGAAAATAAATAGAAAAATAGGGCAGTTTAATAAGGTGTTGTTTCTGATTTTTATCTTGAGTTTTTGTACACTTCAAGCTCAGGTTGATCGGTCAATTATGCCGGAAACCAGAAAGCTTAAGCTTATAGATGTTCCTGAACCAGTGAGCTTTCAATTAGAAAATGGATTACATATTATTGTTGTTGAAAATCACAGTTTGCCTAAGGTTGAAGTGAGCTTACATTTTAATAACAAACCCATGTCACAACAATCTAAGGTTGGGGTGGGCGCTTTATATGCTGCTATGATGGGAAATGGAACGCTGACTATGAGTAAAGATATGTTTCATCAGCGCATAGATTTTGTCGGAGCAAGATTACAGTTTACACAGTCAGGAGCTCATGCTGAAATGCTAGCCGAGTTTTTTCCGGTAGTATTTCGTTTATTGGCAGATGGGTTATTGCATCCAAAATTTGTACATCGTGACTTTGAATATCAAAAACAACGTTTATTACAGGATATAGAGGCAACCCATAATAATGTTGCTTTATTAGCAGAACAATTACAACGGGCACTGACCTTTGGGTTTAAGCATCCTTATGGAGAATACCCAACGCTACAGTCTGTAAGCGGAATAAAACGATCAGATTTAATTGCCTATTACGATAAGCATGCTAACCCTAACGGAGCATACATGTTGATTTCAGGCGATGTGCAAGTTGAAGAAGTTAAAACAATGGCACAACTCTATTACGGTGTTTGGCAATCATCAGCGGTTCCTGCAGATAGCTTGCCGGAAGTCCCGTTGATAAATCATACAGAAATTGATTTTTTAAATATCCCCAATGCGGTTCAAAATGATATTACTGTTGTCAATCCTATTTATTTACAAAAAACAGATCCGGATTATTTAGCGGCTTTATTGGCAAATGAAATTTTAGGCGGCGGCAGTAATGGACGTTTATATTTGCATTTAAGAGAAGCTAAAGGCTATACCTATCAGGCTTATTCTAGTTTAGAAAGTGATCCTTATGTGTCAGCTTTTGAAGCTCATATTAGTGTGCGTAATAGTGTGGTAGATAAGGCGATAGATGGCTTGCTAAAGCAAATTGATAGTATGCGTAGCCATAAAGTGTCAGCTAATGAATTAGCCTTAGCTAAAGCAACTATAAAAGGAAACTTTATTAGATGTCTAGAACAGCCACAACACATTGCTCAATTGGCTTTTGAAATTGATAAAGATAGCTTGTCTCCTCAATTTTATCAGGAGTTTATTCAACGTATAGACACCATTACGGCAGAACATGTACAACTAGCAGCTCAAAAATATATGCGTCCGGATCAAGCGCGTATTATTGTCGTCGGCAATGGCCGTGCTGTAGCTCAAAAGTTAAAAACAATACATTATAATGGACAGGTGATTCCTGTAAAATATTATAACAAAAGTGGAGAACTAGAAAAACAGCTGAACTATGACAATGATGTCATGTCAGACGTCAGTAAAATTTATGCCCGTTACTTAAAAGCTATTGGAGGTAGAACAGCTGTCGAAGCGGTGCATACTGTTTATGCTAAATATACGGGATTATTAGGAGCACACTCCATTGTTTTGATAGATAAAAAGAATGCTAAAGGGCAAAGTTCACAAGAAGTATTACTCAATAACTCAGTGATTCAAAAGTTGGTTTTTGATGGAAATAAAGGTTATGTTGAGGTTAGAGATGTTAAAACTCCTTATACAGAATCTGAAAATCAAGCCGCTCAACTAAAAAGCAAATTGTTTCCCGAATTGCACCCCAATCCGAAAGCGAAAATTTTAGGAATAAAACCCATTAACGGTCGAATGGCTTATGTCGTTCAGCGTCAGCAAGGTATATTTGATTATTACAGTGTAGATACCGGTTTAAAACTACAATCTGTTCAACAAACAAAATCCGCTACAGCTACTAAGTCTTATGCCGATTACCAATCTGTAAATGGCGTTAAATTTCCACATACCATCTCGCAGTCCTTTAACAACAAAACCATCTTATTTAAAATTCAAGAACTCTTAATTAATAAAGAAGTCAGCGAAACAGATTTCCAATAAGAATAGTTTAGGTTAATATTTTAACACCGCCTGGTAAAATTTGTATTGCCAGGCGGTGTTTGTTTAGTAAAAAAATTATAGTAAGCTTTAAATACGATTTAACAAAATATAATGACGATGTAACTAATTGATAATAAATGTAATACGTGTTGTTTGTGATTCTGATTAACATATCAAATTAAAAAAGCTAATATTTTCTTAATCTTATTTAAGAATATTTTATATATTCACGACTCGAAATGTATAAACATAAATAATCACTATGAGAAAAAAATTACTCCATTACCTTGTAATAATGTCACTCTTATTTTTGGGAGGGCATTTATGGGCTAAGGAAGGGCCGTTCAAAGTAGAAAATTCAAATTCGGTAATGCTATTGGCAGATTCTGAGTTTGATACTCCTACTAGCTCAATTGATATTAATGACGCAGTTGACACGTTTGTAGACTGCGAAGTTCCTGTGTTTACTCTTGAAAAAAGTTGTGATCCCTATCAACAGATATTTACAGTTGATGTAGATGTTTCTAGTTTAGGGTCAGCAACATCTGTTATAGTGTACGATAATGTTAATGGACCGCAAACTACAGCTTCTAATCCTAGTGTAGTAACCATGGGGCCTTATCCTTATGGTGTAGATATAACTATAACTGTACAAAATGCAGATGACGAGACTTGTAAGTCTACACAAGTAGTTAATTCTGATTCTTGTCCACCTATTCCGTGTGCTCAAGCAAGTCCTTTTTGTTCTTCAGAGGGATTGTTTTTTGAGAGTAATGACGATTTTGATGAAGCGGGTAGAGAATCTGCTCCTGAAGGAATAGATTATGACTGTCTTGCTACAACCCCTAATCCTGCTTGGTATTTCCTACAAATAGGTGAAAGTGGCGATTTAACCTTACATATTACTCAAAATACAGAATATAGTGATGAAGGTGAACCTATAGGTGTAGGTTTAGATGTTGACTTTATTGCTTGGGGACCTTTTGAAAGTTTAGAAGAAGCTTGTAGCAATTTGACCGTTGAAAATCAAGTGCAAGATAATATCATGGGAGATGGATGTAGCTATTCTGCTGCTCCAGAGGAAGATTTTGGTATTGTCGGAGCTGAAGAGGGGGATATATATGTTTTATTAATCACAAATTATAATGGTGACCCAGGATTTATCCAAGTCACGCAAACAGCAGGTGATGGTTCTACTAACTGTAGTATTGTCGACCAAAATCAAACTTTAGCTTGTGAAGGCGAAGAGATTATCTTAACTACAGAATATCCAGATCAATTGGCTTATTTATGGAGTAAATATAACCCTGAAACTGATACTTATGAAACGCCTTCAGATGATCCGGCATGGCAAGAAGCTTCGTTAACTGTTACAGAAGGTGGTTTGTATAGATTGCAATCTTATAATGCAGCAGGCGAATTAACAACAGAAGAATTTACAGTGATTTTATCACCTTCTCCTGAAACGCCTAACTTGCCAGAATCTATTTCTATTTGTGATCTTCCAAGTGTTACCTTAGATGCGACAGTTTCTAACACGGTAGCTTATGGCGGGGTGTCTTATCAATGGGCAGACGCTGATGGTGATATTTCAGGAGCCACTGATCCTATTCTTGAAGTTACCGAACCTGGTGTATATACAGTTTCAATTAAAACGATTTCGCTAGACTCTGAAGGCTATGTTTCAGAAACAGAATTTTGTATTACGTCTTATCAAGTAGAAGTGACTGGTGCTGAATTTACAGTCGATTTAGGTGAAGATCAAACACTTTGTGGTCAAGCCTCTTATGATATTGTAGCACAAGTTACAGGTGCAGACTCAACTAATGCAACATACGAATGGCTTGATCAAGATGGTAATGTCGTTGGTTCAGAACAAACCTTGACAGTTACTAATTCAGGAATTTATACGGCTAATGTTACAATTAACGGTTGTGTGAATTCTGATTCAGTGAACATTGAAGTCGGTTTAAAACCTGAACTCACATTGTCTGCAAATACAGATTTAGAAACTGTTTTAATGTATTGTGTCAATGATCCAGAAATTCCGAGTTATGAATTAAACTTACATGTTGATATCACTAACATGGATCCTGCTCAAACTTCAATTGAATGGTATAAAAATGGTGAACTCATTCAGGGGGTTACAACAGTTGATTATACTGTAGTTTACAATCAAGAAGGAGTTCATGCTGATGAATATACTGTGGTTGTTGGTGAAGCTAATTGTACAACTTCGGCCTCTGTAACAACGAGTGTCAATATTAGACCTTATGATCATCCTTGTAAAATTACCGAAGGATTGTCTCCTGGTAATAACGATGGACTTAATGATGTCTTAGATTTGACTTATTTAAATGATCGAACTGGAATTGAATTGTTTGAAGTGTATAATCGTTATGGGACTAAAGTTTATGAAAAAACGGATTACACCAATCAATGGCATGGACAAGATAAAGGGGGGAATGAGCTGTCAACTGGTACATATTTTTATGTAATTAAGTTTAAAGCAGCTGACCCTGTTTATGGAGAACAAACAAAAGGTTGGATTTATATCAACCAAGCTGTCAATTAAAATCTTTTAAGAGCCTTTA
>CAYVJG010000006.1:0-102488 GCA_964451785.1 uncultured Flavobacteriaceae bacterium | reverse complement strand
TAAATTGCTCGTTCCTCCCAATTTTTCAGCATGACAAAGCAGGGGATTGTTTCAGCCAAAAGTCAAAGACAATTCCCCGCCAAATGCTAAACGCCTACAGCCCAAAGCTCTTTTCTTCACTCCGCTTGCTGGTTTAACAACATTTGCCGTAAAAAAGTTACTTCTTCAGTCAGACTTTTAATACGGTTTTCGTATTGCTCTTTCAGTTCTTGGGGGAAGTTGTGGATGTGATTGATTTTCCCGGATTGGTTACAATTGGTAAACACTAAACTGTCGTCAAAAGAAATTAAATCTACCGGTTCGATTTTTAGGATTTGAGCGATATGCTGCAGCCGTCCCTAGTCTAACTTAGTCTCTTCGCGCTCTATTTTGCTGTAGGCGCGTTGAGAAATATCGAGTTCAGCGGCCATATAGTGTTGATTAAAGCCTTTTAATTCTCTGATTTTTAGTGTTTTTTGGTCTATTTTATCCGTCATGATACTTAAAGTATTCTTATCTAAAACAAAAAAAAACTTAAAAAACAATTTGAAAACACAAAATATTCTTAATTGTTATTTTATATTTGTTTCTGTAACTAAAACATGTCCTTGATAATCAAGGATTTTTATTAACCCAAGTCCTATTTTATTTTGATGATAGGCAGTAAAACACTAATTAATTATGAAACGAATAGAGAAATTCAAAACCTTAGAGCTCGAAAAAAATGAGATGGCAAGAATTACAGGAGCAACCTCTGGTACAAAAATGGAAGAGCAGGCTCATGGAAATGCGGACTGTGGAGTCATAGCAGAAAACGAATATGTAGATTCTAACGGTAATGGTGAACAAGATTGCGATGAAAAGACGTTCACCGTTAATATTCCAGATGGCTCTATATAGACGGAACTCTTAAAAAGGATGATTTTTTATTAACAGAGATATTTCTTGCAACTATCTCAAGTTTGTTTTAACCGAAACATTATAAAAATTATTCTTTTTTTTTTGATTTTAAATAATTTATATTGTTTGAATCCACCTTAAAAAAATGTTTTTTTTATGAAAATAAGGGTTTTGAAAAAGTGTTGTTACCTGTTTTTATTAATAAGTTTATTGATGGGATGCGAGACAGGACAAAAAAATTAAAGAATACAGCAGGCAAAAATTTAGAGCAAAAAGCTAAATTAGCCAGTCTATTATGTCGCTATTATGGTTTTGATCAGGGGATTAGAAACCCTGAATTAGCTGGAGAAATCCCTGATAAATTGGGGTTTAAAATAGACTCCCTTAACTTTAGTCGGGCAATTGAGTTTATTAAGAAATATGGATACCCTTTAAAAAAAGATTATGGCCCCTATTATAAGCTCGAATGTGTTCAGGCAAGCATTTTTGCTATCCTCTTACATTCCCCTAGGAAAATAGCTAATAATAGAAAGAATTTTAATTTACTATTAAAGCAGGTTAAGCGTGGAATGAGTCCTAAAGTCATTGCTATTGTTATGGATAAATATTTGTACGCTAATCAAATTTTTCATCCTGAGAAAGAAACAACAGGGGTGTTATATACCACATCATTTGGGAAACCCTGTTTAAGATATAGACATAAATCGGATTCTTTGAGAGCCAAAATTGGATTGCCACCACTTAAAAAAGAAGACTTTAAGGTATGTGAATAAACTACCTCAGGACAAGCCTACGAGATATTCAGAAGGAAACAATTTTTCTATCACTAAAGCCCGAGGCAAGGCCCTAGGGATTCTTTAGATTAAAGTTTAAAAACACTTATAATTTATGATTTTGATTTTGACAACTGAGGCAGGAGACTATTCACACTATACCTTTATTGATTGGTTAACCCATTTGGGGGCGGATTATTTCATATTAAGTGGAGAAGGTATATATAATGGTCGTCATAGTGTTTCATATAATGAAGGAGATCTTTTTGTTGATGGTATTAACTTCTCAAAAAAAGTCAATGTAGTTCTCAATAGGAGATTTCTTACAACAAGTAGAATGCCCGAGTTATATGCCCGGGATAGCAAGTTAAATCAGGGATTAAAAAGGAACGTTGTAAATGAAATTTATGAATTTCACGACTTTTTGCCCTATATTAATAACGCCTATTGGATTCCAAATAGAAATGCTACTTTTGTTAATAAACTAAATGTTATCAAGAAAGCTTCAAAAGTTGGTCTTAAAGTTCCTCCTTTTATAGTAACAAACAGCAAAGATGATTTGCTAAAATTTAAAGAAAAACACGATAAAATTATTACGAAGGCAATCGGTAATTTTCAACCGATTTGGACAAAGGAGAAAGATTACCTAATTAGATCGTTTTTGACTAAAGAGGTAACTAATAAATTATTAAGATCTTTACCAGAAAGGTTTTGTCTTAGTCTTTTTCAACAATTAATATTAAAAAAAGATGAGTACAGAATACTTTATTTTGAAGGTAATTTTTTTTCAGCTAAGCTTTTATCACAAGAAAATGACAGTACAAAAATCGACTCAAGAAAGCAAAATAATAATGAGGAAGAGCCATTGCGAATTGTGAAATCAGATATTCCACTAAAAGAAAAAAAACAAATTAGTGATTTAATGGATAGTTTGAATTTAAATATTGGCTGTATAGATTTGATAAGGAGCACAAGAAATCAATGGTTTTTTTTGGAAGTAAATCCAGTTGGTCAAATATCAGGTTATTCCAAAAGAGCAAACCTTAATTTTGAAAAATTTGTAGTTGAACAAATGATTAAAAAAGACAAAAGATGCAGTTAAAACGTGAACTTAATGAAATCGTCATAAAAGGCAAGCTTCCAATAGCATTTTTTAATTCAGAAGTTACAGAAAAGAAAATTTTATGTAAATCTGTTAAAATTAAAAAGCACTTAAATCATAAATACAAACAGCGTTATCATTATGCAGGGTTTATGGGTAAATTAAATTCAAAAATGTATGATTTATTATAATTTATATGATTGCTGCGGTTTAACAATAGGTAAAAATGCAGGAATAATTTTTGATTTCGAAAGGAATATTTTCGTTCAGCTTTCTTTAAAATCATGTGAGATTATAAAAAAAAAGGGCTAATATAAATCTTAGTGATTTAATTCAATCATTTCCAGAATATGACAAAAAAGAAATTATAAATGACTTTGATTTTCTTTTTGAAAATAAATTTCTTTATAAAAGTGAGAAGAAAGTAAAAGCAATTTTTTTCCCGGAAGTTTTTTCTTCTCCATTTAAAATAGAAAGTTTAGTTATAGATTGTGAAAATTCTGAACAAGCTATTACGAGATTAAAAGCTGTTTCTCATTTGGACGTAGAGTCTTTGCAATTGAGAATTTTTAATAGTTTATGTTATCAAGAATTGAAACTTATTGCTGATATGTTGAAATAGTATTCTATGTTGTCTAAAGAAATACTATTTAATTGGGATAAAGAAAGTGACTTGGAAAATTACGAATATTTTCTAAATACTAATAATCATATATCCCAAATAATAATATTTGATTTTGATGATTATCAAAGATCTATGGGTAATAGATTGATATTAACAAAACAAAGACTGAAAAGTAAATTAAACTGTGGAAAAATCTCGAAATGTATTTTTCAAACAAACTTAAGAAATATTGTTACTTCAAAAAGCCACAACTCCTGCTTAAACCGGAAAATATCCATCGACGTCAATGGTGATATTAAAAACTGTCCTTCTATGCCTGAAAGTTATGGGAATATCAAGGATACGACACTTGAAGAAGCCCTAAACAAACCCGGATTTAAAAAATATTGGAACATTACGAAAGACGATATCGAGGTTTGTAGGGATTGTGAATTCCGGTATATCTGTACCGATTGCAGAGCCTATACGGAAAGGACTACTTTTAACAAAAAGGGGTTAGACTTGTCAAAACCCTTGAAATGTGGCTACAACCCTTATACCAACAAGTGGGCTGAATGGAGCAAAAACCCACTAAAACAAAAAGCTATCAGCTATTATGGGATGGAAGAATTGGTGAAGACAAATGACGCATAACTTCCCCCACTACAAACAAAAAGACGCCAAAGACTGCGGGCCTACCTGTTTAAAAATTATTGCCAAGCACTAAGAGCAAACAACAATTTTTCAGAAAGATAGAAGGGGAGGACTTTTTTATCGCTGTTTGTCTTTTAATTATCCATGCTTCACTTTTAGCTAAAGCAAATAGCAAAGTGAAGTTGTTTAGTTTGTCAAAGCTCACTAACCATTAACCATTCATCACTGTTAGAAATGGCTTAGGGATGGAACGGCCTGTTGGAGTTCTTTTGTAGCTGATTGAACGGGGGATTTTCTTAAAGTTTAGAACTTTAGGAAAGTATAGAAAGTTTACGGATAAATATCAACTTGGCCACAAAAAGCGACTAGTGACAGCCCGGCCCTGAGCGGGCGATGACGCTAGCTATTCAGCAATAGCCTTGTGAACTGCTGCTAGCTTACGGATTTGCTGAACGCGAAGGAGAAGCTCCAAATTAAATATTAGGACATAAAAAAGCACGCTTTGTGGGGGGAAGCGTGCTTAAATATGTTATTGTTTAAAATGTGTTATTGAGCCAAAGCAAAGCCTTGGTTGCAATCGTATAGTTTAGAGTTGAGGATAGCAACGCCGTCTTGTTGAGAGGTTGTTGGATCCATGCGTACTTCTTCACCATTAGGTAAATAAACCATGTAGAAACCATCTTTCATAGAAGAGAGTTTGATGAGTTCATCGCTGTCAGGGGTTTTAGCAAACCAGGTCTTTTCTTCAGGAGAATAGATTAGGTCAATTGATTTTCCGGTGTCTTTACCGTCAATTACAGCAATTTCCATTTTATTTTTGGTTGCTGTCATTTGGTAAGTATTTCCATTTTTGACAATGGTTTGCGTTTCCACTTCGCCTTCATTCATAGCGATAGGGTTAGAGCCAGACCAGAATTCGACAACGTTGAAAATAATGGTATCCCCGAGGATAAAGATTTCATAAACGGGAACAATCCACAAGCCCCAGAAGAGGAGGTTGTTTACAAATTTGTTGCTAGATACTTGGCTATTCCAGGCTCTCAGGCTGTTAAAAGCAGAATATGAACCTAGGCAGCTGGTTGATAGAACAGTGAGTGTGAGTCCTAAGATTACGAATTTAGATTTTTTCATCATCTGTAAATTAAGAAGTTAGACTTTGAGTTATACTTTCAATATTACTAATTTTTACTGACTTAAAACAGTTTGTAATTGAGTTTTGTGTAATGGAAACGAATATTTTGTTGTAATGGATTGGTAATAAGGTTGTTGTGAAATTTAATTTATCTAATATTCAGGCATAGAGCTAAATTTGATAATATTTCGTTATATTTAACTAAATATTTGAGTATGTTGGTAAAGGTTTATGGCAGTGCCGTATTTGGAGTAGAAGCTTCGACAATTACGGTTGAAGTAAATATTGTTAGGGGAATAGGGTATCATTTGGTGGGATTGCCGGATAGTGCTATCAAGGAGAGTAGTTTTAGGATTGCTGCAGCCTTGGCCAACACGGGCTATAAATTGCCGGTCAAGAAGATTACGATAAACATGGCGCCTGCGGATATGCATAAGGAGGGATCGGCGTATGATTTAACTTTAGCTTTAGGAATTTTGGCAGCCTCATCTCAAATTGAGGCCGAGCAAATAGGGGATTATTTGATTATGGGCGAGTTGTCACTTGACGGGAGTTTGCAACCTATAAAAGGTGCTCTGCCAATTGCTATAAAAGCGCGTGAAGAAGGCTTTAAGGGTTTTATTTTACCAAAACAAAATGCGCAAGAAGCGGCAATTGTGGACGGGTTAAAGGTGTATGGCGTTGATCATATAACAGAAGTCATTGATTTTTTTGATAAAGGAGAAGTTATAGAGGAAACCATTGTAGATACGCGCAAACAGTTTTATGAAAACTTGAGTAAATCAGCATTAGATTTTTCAGATGTCAAGGGGCAAGAGTCTATAAAGCGCTGTATGGAGATAGCGGCGGCTGGAGGGCATAATGTGATTTTGATAGGGCCTCCAGGTGCTGGAAAAACCATGCTGGCTAAGCGCTTGCCTACTATTTTGCCGCCAATGACTTTGCACGAAGCCTTAGAAACCACAAAGATACACAGTGTTGTAGGAAAGATTAAAAGTGATTATGGGTTGATGGCTCAGCGGCCTTTTAGGAGCCCACACCACACAATTTCGGATGTTGCTTTAGTGGGCGGGGGGAGTTATCCGCAGCCGGGTGAAATTTCATTGGCGCATAATGGTATTTTGTTTTTAGATGAGTTGCCAGAGTTTAAGCGCAGTGTGTTAGAAGTTATGCGCCAACCTTTAGAAGACCGTGAAGTAACTATTGCACGGGCGCGATTTACGGTGACTTACCCGTCAAGCTTTATGTTGGTGGCAAGTATGAACCCGAGTCCGAGTGGTTATTTTAATGATCCGGATGCACCAGCGACATCGAGCCCTGCAGAAATACAACGCTATTTGGGTAAAATTAGTGGCCCTTTGTTAGACCGTATTGATTTACATATTGAAGTCACACCGGTGCCTTTTGACAAGTTGAGTGAGGAGCGTCGTGGAGAGACCAGTACAGAAATTAGGAAACGTGTAACCGCGGCACGATCTGTACAGACGGATCGCTTTGCTGATAATGAGCATGTACATTATAATGCGCAGATGACTGTTAAGCAAATTAGAAAGTATTGTCAACTAGATGATGAAAGCAAGTTGTTGTTAAAAACCGCAATGGAGCGATTGAATTTATCGGCGCGAGCGTATGATCGGATATTGAAGGTGTCGCGAACGATAGCGGATTTAGAAGGTAGTGATGCTATAAAAGGCGGACATATTAGCGAAGCGATTCAATATCGCAGTTTAGATAGAGAAGGTTGGTTGGGATAAAAAAGCTTAGCAAACCATACAAGATTTGCTAAGCTGTAAAAGGGTTTAAGGTTTTATCAATTGAATAAACCACCTAAAATACCGCCTCCAGATTGGTCAGAGTCATTTCCTTTTTTGTTTTTAGAAAACGCAGATAGGGCATCACCTAAGCCGAGTTGGCCATCACCATCTTGATCGAGAAGTGAAGATAACACACCGTTTGAATCCTTACCAACTAAACCACTGATAAGATTGCCAATTCCTGAATTTTCGTTGAGACCACTAGACGCTTTTTGTTGACCTATAAAACCCATAACAACTGGTGCTAAACGGGCGATAATTCCTGAAATTTTAGAAGCTTCTATACCTGTATGTTGGCTAATCAAGTTTTCTAGGCTAGATTTTTTATCTCCTAAGATATGCGTTAAAATAGAGTTGCCTTCGTCAGCGATTTTTTGTTCGGTTAACGCGCCTGATAGGTTGTTAAGAATACTACCATCGTGTTGGTTGAGCGCATTTGTTAAGCTAGAAGCTCCGTCTTCAGAAGAGGCATTTTGCTTAAGCATCCCCATAATAGCAGGAATAGCTGCAGATATAACAGAAGAGGTTTGCTGTTCAGAAGTGCCTTCTTGTGCACTAATACCTTTGATAAGTTGATTGCCTAAATCACCTTGTAGTAAATCAGTAATGTTCATAAGTCTTTTATTTAAATTAGTTGCTTTGTGAAGTTAATTCTATTATTTAAAATAAAGCGGTTATTTAAAAAAAATAGAGGCTCAATGAACCGGAATTATTATATGCTACATTTTTAACTTGAATCCGCCAGATAATAGTTGTATATTTCCCCTATATTAGTACGACTTATGAAGAAATTAATGTTATTGAGTGTTTTGTTTTTGTTTATTTCTTGTAATAGAAGTTCTTCTACTTCTGATAAACAATCGGAATCAGCAACAAAGAAGAATACACCAGAGTTATCAATGGATACTGTAAGCGAAGTTCCAACGCTAACAACAACAAGTGTAAACTTAACCTTGGCTGATGCTGAGCAACTAGCGGCATTGCCCTTGGCTTGTATGCAGCAGGAGTATCCTAATAAATTAGATCATGTGATTACTTCAGATGCAGCTTTGGTAGCCCCTCATTTGTTACATCCTGCATTTTACGGTTGTTTTGATTGGCATTCTAGCGTGCATGGGCATTGGTCATTGGTGCGTCTTTTAAAAAGCTTTCCTAATTTGCCTAAAGCCGATACGATAAAGGCTAAGTTATTAGAAAATATTTCACCTGAAAACATAGCGCGCGAAGTAGCCTATTTTCAAGATAAAAATAATGCAGGTTCAGAGCGTACCTACGGCTGGGCTTGGCTGTTAAAATTGGCAGAAGAATTGCACAGTTGGGACACCCCAATAGGTCATAAATTGGAACAAAATTTACAGCCATTAACGGATTTGATGGTGAGTAATTTTAAAATATTTTTGCCGAAACTCACAGAGCCTATTCGTGTGGGGACACATAGTAATACTGCATTTGCCATGGTGTTGGCTTATGATTATGCCCAAGCTGTTGGTGATAAAGAACTCAAAGACTTAGTTGTATTTTGGGCAAAAGATTATTATTTGCACGACGAGCACTGTCCTATAGGCTACGAACCTAGTGGAACAGATTTTTTGTCTCCTTGTTTAGAGGAAGTTGATTTGATGGAACGCGTGTTGTCAAAATCGGACTTTAAAGATTGGTTAACCGATTTTATGCCGCAGTTATACGATAAAGATTTTACTTTAGCTGTAGGGCAAGTTTCTGATCGCAGTGATGGTCAGCTGGTGCATTTGGATGGTTTGAATTTTAGTAGAGCTTGGGTGTTTTATGATTTGGCTAATAACTATCCTTCATTAAAGCATTTGAGAGCTTTAGGTGATCGTTATTTAACGTATTCACTGCCACATATTTTAGAGGGCGATTCGTATATGGGTAGCCATTGGTTAGGAAGTTTTGCGTTATATGCTTTAGAACGACGTTAAGGTGTAATACGGAAGTGACATTCAAAATGGACCAATCTTCCTGTTAAAATTACAAATCTCTGCGTTATAAATGCTCGTCATAGCTATGGCTATGCCTGTGCTTTTTGCCTTGACCTTTGAAATTTTAACGACAAAATATTTAGTCTATTTTAAAAATCATTTCCGTATAATTTGCTTAGCAATTAGCTTTATCGCTTAGAGCTAATAGTTGCTCGCAGCAAACAGGGAAATCTGATAGGTTTATCTCCTAGAGAGTGTTCAAACCTGTCAGATTTTTTACGCGTGAGCTGTCAACCCTCTATTCGGCATTGAGTCTAAAAAAAAGCGCTTCATTGTTGAAGCGCTTTGTGATTATTTAGTCATAGCTGGATTAACCCAGTTAAAATGAACAATTTCCTCAGGAATTTTAATGCGTTGATTGACGCGATCCATACGGGCAGGAAGCGCCATAACAAAGTCGCGTGCTTTTTTAGCTTCGTCATTTAGGCCTTGAATTTTATCAATTTGCCAGCGGTCAATGAGGCGACGCATGATGTCAACATAATCTTGTCCGGTATAGACGCCAATGCGTTGCGCAGAGTTAGAGAAATCTTCAAAGGCAGTACCCATAGATTGGCCAACTTCACGCATAAATTGAGCCGGCATAATGATTTTGTTTTTCATCATATCTCTAAAAGCAATCATCATCCCACTAGGGTCTACGCTAAAAATTTCTTTAACGAAGGTACTGTAAGCGTGATAGTGCCGCATTTCATCACCGGCGATAATCTTACACATTCTAGATAAAGACTTATTAGAATATTGCTTAGCGAGTTTAGAAACGCGATTGTGAGAGATGTAGGTGGCGAGTTCTTGAAAGCTGGTATAGACAAAGTTTTTATAGGGGTCGCGATCAGTACCAATATCAAAACCATCGTTAATGAGGTGTTGAATGGTTTGCTCAATAGCTTTCATGTTAACACGTCCGGAGAGGTAGAGGTATTTGTTGAGCAAATCACCGTGGCGGTTTTCTTCACCTGTCCATTGTCTAACCCATTTAGACCAGCCATTGCCGTTTTCACCTTTGTGCTGATTGATGCCTTCAACATCCATTAACCAAGATTCGTAAGTAGGAAGTGCTTCTTCAGTAATCATATCACCAATTAAAACAATCCAGAAATCATAAGGAAGCTCTTTGGCAAGTTCACGCATTTCGGTGACTTTATCAAAGAAATTATCGCTTTGAGAATCGGGCAAGAAGTCGGTAGGTTGCCAAATTTTTTCGACCGGGATTAGAAAGTCATCAATAAACCCATTGACTTTGGGTTCAAGCTGTTGCATTACTTCTAATCTAATATTGAATTGAGACATGATTTCTAGTTGTTAATTATGATATCGTTTTTGATACTTTCCTCCACTTCTGCAATGACTTCATCAATGTTTCTATCTTTCAGAGGGATAGGTTGCTGTACAGTACACACTAATTTTGTGCCAATATGTAATGGAAAGCCACCGTATTTTTGCAATTGCCAAGCGTTGTTGATGGTAACGGGGACAACTACTGCATTTGGACAGGTTTTAAACAATATTTTAAGCCCGGTTGTTTGAAATTTTCTAGGGCGTCCGTTTTTGCTTCTGGTTCCTTCCGGAAAAATAACAGCAGCATAATTGGTCTTATTGAGAAATTTACCAAATTTTTTGAGTTCTGGCAAGGCTTGACGCGGATTTTTTCGATCTATGAGTATAGAACCACCGTGAGTAAGGTTATAAGAAACGCTGGGAATACCTTTTCCTAATTCTTTTTTACTGACAAATTTAGGGTGTAAATCTCTAAAAAACCAGCTTAAAGGCGAGATGTCATAAAGGCTTTGATGATTAGATACAATGATATGTGGTACGTTTTTATCGAGTGTATAAGGATTGTTAAAAATGAACCTGGTGCCAATGACGTTTAAACATTTCAGAAGGAAAAAGTTGAGAATATCAACACTTTTTTTATGTGCTTTATAACCAAATACGTTAAAACATACCCACTGGATACCGTGAAAAATCACTAAGGTTAATCCAAAGCACAGGTAATAAAGTACGGAAAGTATATAGGCAATTCCTTTTTTCATAGGGATTTAATGTAATTGCGCGAAAATAAGCTTTATAGGGGAGGTAGCCATACTTTATGGGATAATTATGCGTAAAGGTTAATAAAATATTAATGTTTTGAAAATCTGCGGGTTATAGGTTATTTCAGAATTGTTTTTGGGTGAATAAGTTTTATGTGGCCAAAGGTAAAATTAATTAAAGATTTATTTGTCTTAAATTGAGTTAAGCTTTTAATTCAGAGTGAATTTAGCGCGTATAGCTGTTGCTTAAGTTTGTAGAAACTAAAGAAAATCAATAAAAATAGGGCAAGGAAAGACTAACTTTAATAGGCTTTATCTTCGCCTTTTACAGCGTTGTAAATTGTTTGAATAATGATTTTGATGTCGAGTAAAAGTGACCAATTTTCGATGTAAAATATATCGTAACGCACACGGTTGATGATGTCGTGTTCGGTTTCAATTTCACCGCGATAGCCACTGATTTGTGCTAAGCCTGTAATGCCTGGTTTTACAAAATGGCGTACCATAAATTTGTCGATTCGTTCAGCATACATATGCGTATGACTTACCATATGTGGGCGCGGACCTACAGTTGACATGTTTCCCATAAGGACATTAAAGAATTGTGGCAATTCATCAATACTCGTTTTGCGTAAAATCTTGCCCACCCAAGTAATGCGTGGATCATTACGTGTGGCTTGGTGAATATCGGCATCATCACTGTAACGCATAGACCTAAATTTGTAGCAGTAAAATTCTTTATAATCTAGCCCATTGCGTAATTGTCTATAAAAGACGGGACCCTTAGAGCTCGATTTAATTAAGATAGCTAAAAGCGGAGTGAGCCAGGATATAATGCAGACGATAACGATAACTGACAGTAAAATATCAAAACTGCGCTTGATGATTTTGTTAAGCGGGTCTTCAATGGGGATGTTGCGAAACGAGAGAATGGGAAGGTAATCGTAATAATCTAATTTGAGTTGTTTGGTGTGAATATCCTTGTTGTCAGGGATAAATTTTAAGACTTTTAAATTGTTGTCAGCAAAATTGACAAAGGCTTTAATTTGGGCGTTATTCAATTCAGCTAAAGAGCAGTAAATTTCATCTATTTCTTCTTCGAGGATAAACTTAAAACAGGCTTTAAAAGTTTTAGAGTTGAGTTCATCAGTACTTGAAAAGCTAAATGTTTTTGTATACTGATAACCAAACATCGGATTCTGCGTAAAAAAGTTACGTAATTGCCGTGTTTTAAGGTTGTTACCAATAATTACGGTGCGTCTAAAGTTGCCGCCAAAATATTTTCGGTAGCGACGTAAAAGGTAGAAGACGCTAAATTTAGCCACAATAATGGCGATAAAAACTTGGATAATATAAGTTATGATTTCATCAACCGGCTGATTAAGAGTTTGAAAAAGACCAAAGAAAGAAAAGACGATGAGTGAAAATAGCACTAACTGAAGAACGCTCAGAGATATAATGCGTGTAACTTTAGTAAAGCGATAAACCTCGTAAAACTTAGAGTTAAATGATAAAAACAACCAGCCAAAAGCGGCGAATAAACTGTAGTAGATAAAGTTAATTTGATTAAATTCAAATTGCAAGGCGCAAAAGATAATGATGGCCATGTCTAATAAATAGGCAAAAGGGCGCAAATAAATAGAGTATCTACCTTGTTTTGGGGTCATAATTTTTTAAAATCAAAGCGTTAAGCGGTGGTAGTTAACGTTGTGTTTTGGTAGTTTTTTTGCGTAATAGTTGATTTAATTTTGGGTAAACTAGTTTTTGTAGCTCTCTACAAAAACTAGTTTTAAGTTGTGCAAAGATAGTATTTTAATTGAGTCTATCGTTTAATTTCTGGGGAGTTGATTAATTTACCAAGATTTGGCAATAGTTGATGTTTTACGATAAATGTCTTCGAGCAAAGGAATGGTGTTGAGAATATTGTAGTAATTTTGAAAATCTGTAAAAGCTTGTTTTTCAAAACTTTTTCTCAGGCTTTGATCGTTTAATAGTAAGGCTACTTTTTGAGCATATAGTTTAGGATTATCACTTGAAATAACAAATCCATTTTTTTGAGATGAGATTAAATCACGATTACCATCTACATTACTAACTACAGCTGTTTTGCCGAGTCCCATGGCTTCAATAATAGCATATGGCAAACCTTCATAACGCGCTGTTGAGAGGTAGAGTTGTGCGTTTTGGACAATATTTAAAATATCGGTTCGGTTGGTCCAATCGAGTAAGGTAATATTTTGTTCGAGTTGGTATTGACTGATTTTTTGTTTGATGTTTTCGAGATTAGGCGAGTGAAAACCAACCCCCATGAGCACTAAATGTATATCAGGCTGTGTGCTTTTGAGCTCTCGGATAATCTCAATCATCAATTCAATATTTTTTTGAAAGGATGGGCGTCCAACAGAGCAAATGTAGTGATCTGGCCAAGTTTTGGTGATCTCTAAGGGCGGTAAATCAGTAATTGGCTCAATAGAATTATTGAATACGGCTACACGGTTTTCGGGGTAACCTACATCTTTAATAGCGCGTTGCTTTTCAGATTCAGAGCAGGCTAAGATTCCGTTTTTATAGTTTGAAAAATAGCGTTCAATACTTAAATAAGCTTTGCGTTTAAGCGAATTTTCCGCACTTAAATAAGAATAAGCGTGAGGCGTGTGCCAGACGGGGATGTTAAACTTGTGTCCAATTAGTTTTGCAAATACGCCGCCTTTGGCACTGTGACCGTGAATAATGTCAGGTTGCTCTTTTTCAACAATAGGTTTGAGTTGAGCGTAAACACTGTAGTCAATTTTAGGGTTGATACTACGTTGTAGGTTTAATACATATTGGGTTAGGGGAAGTCCGTTTTTATCAACAGGCTTATCAATCATATCATCCTGACCGTGGATAATAATTTGCTCAAACTGATTAGGGTCGAGATGATTTAAAAGTAATTGTAGGTGAATACCGACGCCTCCTACGGCCTGGAGGATATGTAAGATTTTGATTTTGCCCATGTTGAGTATTGGTATAGCCCGGCAAAAATACCAAAAAGATAGCAGCCTAACTGACGATCGAGCACATTTTCAACTAAAAAAAACATTAAAAATAGAGTGAAAATTAACTTTGTTTCTGTTGAGCTATGTGATGAGCAAAGGGCTAATATAAAGACGGTTATCAACATAATGAAAGGAAGTATTCCGCCGTATAAAAAGACGCCTAAAAATTGATTGTGTGTATTGAATTGTAAATTGAGAAAATATGTTTTTTTAGTGTTGTTGTGTGTTATTGAATTGCCATAACAGTTGGTCAGCGCTTGGTCAACGGCAGATTCGTTTTGTAAACCGGTACCCCAATTTATTTGGTCGTTGATGATGTTGTAGGCGCAAGGCCAAATCACAAAACGTGGCTCAAAGTCTATAAATTTAGCAATACTTTCATTAAAATTGTCAGGGTTTAATTTCATCCGCTTAGTGAAATTATCATTAGAGAACAAGCTAAATGTAATTAGCACACTAGCAGCTAATCCGCCCCATAATTTTACAGAACTTTTGAGGTGCTTTGTTTTTACAATAAAAAAGGCCCATAGGAATGTTTGTAAAAACAGGGCAAGCCTAGCAGAAATATAAAGGGTAAATGCGTAAAAGGTTACTGCTAATAACAGGCGCCACCAGCGCGGTTGACGCTCGCTGTTTTTTAGAAGAATGAATATGTCTATAGCAAGTAAAAAGCCAAAGTAAGGTCGCTCTACCCAAAGTATTTTATTGACAATAGCGCCATTAGCTAAAAGAAAATCCCCACTTTGTAACGCATAACTCAACATTGAGATTAATGAGCCGATGACTGCAATGGTAAGGCCTGAAAGGAAACTCCATTCTAGCCAATGAAGTCGTGAGACTTGCTGGGTGGCTACTAAAGCTATTAAGACAATAAAATAACGCCAATAATTTGAAAAATCATCTTGTAAGGCGCCGCCGATGATTCCCATAAGAATTAGCCAAACAAAACCAATACTCAGAAACAGCAAGATTAGGTTTTGTTTAAAATTGATTTTTTTATGTCTGTAAATCAGTAAGCCTAAAAGCGGAATCATCAACAAGTTAGGGAGCGCTCTAGATAGTGGCAAACAAAAGAGAATAGCAGCTAGACAGAGTTCTAAACCTTTGTGAGTAGAATTGATGTATGAATATAACTTTGCTGCCAAGTGAAATTACTTTTGAGCTGTAAATATAAGCAGAATATTATTCTTTTTCTATAAGGCTTACATTTTCAAAATCCGTTAACCAGGTGTTGAAAAAGTTTTTATTTTTTCCATAACTGTTGTCAAAGATGTAGGTTTCTTTGTTGAGAAGGATGGCGAGTATAGCGCCGTGTAATCGTGTGGAATACACAGGGGCAAATTGATTAATGAAATTAATACCCTTTAGTATTTGAAGGTCTTTATAATTACGATTGTTTAATCCGTAAATGTCATGAACAAGGAATTTTAAAGGCGAGTTTTTTAAAAGATTGGTTCCTCTAGTTTCTAAAGAACTTTTAATTTTATGTTTGTAAAACTTAAATCCTTTTGAATAATAAAATCCCGGCCAGTCTTGAGTGGTTACATCATCTTTAAAGTTGTTTTTAACTTCAGACAAGATAGAGGTTTCTCCTAATTCTTTATCGACCCTTTGCATTAAAAGAGGATTTTCTATTGCAATTTCATGATGAAATTGGCTAAAATCATTACAAAAAGCCATATCAGGAGCAAGTATAACCTTGCATGAATGGAAGTGCTTTTTAGCTGTGGCATATGAAATATTATCTCGGGTACAGATGACTAAATCAGGGTGGCTGTTATATAATTTTGCATCTTGTGCTAATTTGGCTTCATTATTATAAAAAATAGTTTGAGGAAAAATAATAATCTTATTGTCAGGAAAATCTTTTATGATTGTGTTTCTAAATTTATGAGCAGCAGGCCAAGTGTCTCCAAAATTTCCTCCTCCTTGTAATAAAATGGTATTGTTAGGATGTACTTTAGAATTTTTATGAGTATAGATATTACTTGAATAAGTTAAGTTGTGTGTTACATTTTTTAAAAATTCGAGTTCGCCCTGCCAAATTAAGGTGTCTCCGATATTATGATGATTAGGGATGTCTAATAATACATAGTCACTTGTAATTTCGGGCTTTAATTGTTTTATTATAATAGATTTTAAGTGCTCTATTTTGTTTTTGTTTTTAAATATCATCTTTGCGTTCTGTTTTTTAGTAGAGAAAAAGCTTTGTAGAGTAGGTTTTTATTATCAAATAGGATTAGTATGCTTAATACGATAAGAGCAAAAATAGTAAAATAAGTGTTTTGTAAGTAGCAAACAAAAAAGGCTATACCTACGCCAGTACCATATAGAAAGAATGTAGGTGTAATTGAATTTATAGAAGTGATTTTTCTGACATTATATTTTCTAATAATAAACAAGGATATATATCCTAAGGTAGTGGCTATAGCAATGCCATAAAGTCCATAGGGTTTAACTAAAATAAGAGCTAGGATTAAAGAAATAACACCACTTATTATACTTGTGGAAAATAAAGACTTGGTGCGTTTTGCTCCTAAATAAAAACCGCCATAATAAGCCGAAAAAGCATTAAAAGCAGCTCCTAAAAATAATATTGGAATAAATTTCCAAGCAGAAAAATAATCAGGAGAAAGAATGAGACTTATTCCCCATTCTGTTAATAGAGATAGGATGATTACTAATGAAAACTGCACCTTGATTAGTCCTTTCAATATCTCAGTATTAGTTTTAGCATCATTTTTTTTATGGTCAATAATAGCTTGTTCTTGCCAAGCTAGAGTGAAAATTTGGTTAAGCATGACTAAAACGATAGGAAATCGGCTAGACATCGCGAAGAGGCCATTAGCCGAAACACCTAAAAAGATTAAAATGATATATTTATTTGCTGATTCGATAAGCCACCAGCTAATGGTGTTTGGTACTAGAGGTAAGGAGTACTTAACAAAGTTGATTATGAGTGGTTTTTGTAAGCTTGTTCTTTTGAAATTTAAGAATTTAAAAAAGCCGATGTGATAAGTGATGAATACACTTGATAAAAAGAACGCACTAAAACTAGAAATAAAAATTCCTTGTACGCCGAGTTGTAGCCAAACTACAAAAACAATGTTGGCTAATAGGTAGATAAAAGAATAGGTAATGCCATTAAGGGCAAATACTTTACTCTTTCCTAAACCCCGGGTGACCTGCTGTAAAAAAGGATAACAGATGGCAGCCAAGCACAATAGAGTAATCCATCCTTGATAGGCTATAGGATGAATGAAATAGAGAACGAGAGATGCTAGTAAAACGACTATTAAACTACCTGATAAAATAAAGCTTCCATTAGTGATGATTTTTTGTTGGGTTTTAAAAGGAAGATCTTTTTCAATAAGCCATCTAAATAGACTGTCGGCTATCTGGAAGGTAAAAATGGGAATCAGTAGGTTTATAGTAGTGTTGACTAAGTCGTAATACCCAAACCCCTCTTTGTTGACAAAATAACTGTATATAGGCACCAACAAAAAGACCAATATCTTTGAGCCAAAGGTGCCTATTGTATAAATCAAGGTGTTTTTTATGAGTCTTTTGTGTTTCAAGGGGTGAGGATAATATAAGTAGGTTAATTTAAAGTTTTGTCTTTGCAATTAATTTAATGAGCCATTCTTGATTTATAAATTGAATAAATACTTTTCGCTTTAAGTTGTCATTGTGGTAAGAATAAGGTTTGATAGGATATAAATTTAGGGCTTTTAGTTTTGAAATATAAGGGATAATGATGGACTTGTCTTTGAAACTATCAAATGCTTCGAATAATAAATTAGTCGTAAAGAAAGATTGCATTTCTTTGACCTTATCCATTGCAATAGTTTCTTGCTCTATAATCAAGGATAATCTTTCACGGTTTTTTAGCTGATCATCTAAATGCCTTTTTATGTGTTTCAAGTTTTTATTAGTCGTAATCGACCCTTCTCGTGAATAATAATAGTAAAGAAAGAGGTTTATTTTTTTTATACGATTGCTAAAACGAGTAATTTGATAAGCAAAAATGTTATCCTCGTTAACTTCACCCTTAGGGAAATTGATATTGTGTTTTGTGAGAATATCTTTTCTTATGACTTTATCCCAAGCGCCTTCTATGTATCCATACTTTTCGATAAAGTTGACACCGGTAATTGTTGAGGTTGATATTTGGTGATAAAAATCTTTTTGAGCTAAGCTTATGGGTCCTCGATTATTTTCTTTGGCTTTATAATAATCAAATAATAGTAAATCTAAATCATGGGTTGTTATTTCCTTAAAAATAGTTTCTAAAGCATTTTTAGCAATCCAATCATCCGGATCTATAAACCAAATATATTCACCTTGTGATTTTGATACTCCAAAATTTCTAGCATCAGAAAGACCACCGTTCTCTTTTTTATAATATTTGATAAAAGAATATGAATGACTATATTTTTGAGCAATGCGATAAGATTTGTCAGGAGAACCGTCATCGATCAAAAGTACTTCAATATTCTCTTCTATACCTTTAGAAAAATTATTTTGAGATAAAATACTGTTTAGGCAACGTTCTAAATAGTCTTCAACGTTGTATATAGGTAAGATTAAAGATAATTTCATCGCTGTGTTTTTGATAATATGTGCTTAATGCTATTGACAAATTTTCTCGGCATAAATAATAAGAATAAACTTCTTATATAGCCATAAATAGGATAAAACCCAAAATAAAAATGATCTCTAATAATTTGCAAACGACTTTTAACTTGCTGAACTCTGTGATGCTCTGAAATAGAATTTTCCTCAATAATACAATCTAATAGAATTTCAGGAAAATTAACAGCTTTATAGCGTTTTATAATTTTAAAAAAATAAGCGTAGTCTTCTGCATAAGGTCTATTTGTGGGGTAATTACCAATGCTCTCTAAAATTTCACTTGAAAAAACTACCGTTGGATGAATAAACATACAGTTGACATACATCTTGTTCTTTAAGGCTGTATATGTTGTTGGGGGAGTGAGTGTGTATAAAGATTTTCCTTCTTGGTTTATAAAATTTACAAAAGTACCAATTAATTTAACTTCAGGATACTTTTGTAAATAACCTAATTGCTTTTCAAGTTTATGAGGAAGAAATAAATCCCCACAATCTAATCGCGCAATATATTGATAATCTAGAGTTTTTATTTGGTCCAGTCCCGCATTTAAAGCGTGTTCAATACCGCGGTTTTTAGGGAGGTACACAAAGTGAATTATTCCTGAGTGATACACAGATGTGAGACTCTTTTCATCAAAGCAATTGCGACTCCCGTCATCAACAATCATAAGGTCTACGTCAAAAGGTTCTTGAATACTTTTGATTGATGCTAGTAGCGCCTTCGGCTTATTGTAGTGAGGTATTAAAATAATTATTCTTTTAGACATAGCTTTTCTTCTTTCCTTAAAATAATTATTAGAGCAATACTAAACCAAAAACCATACATTCTAAATGTATCTATTTGTAACCAATTTATAATAAATCCACTAATGGAGATAAGTAAAGCTATACTTAAATAAGCCGCAACTTTAGGGTTGATGTAAATATTGTAGAGTTCAATATAAATTGATAACAAAAATATTCCAAAAATAAGTAATCCTATAATCCCTAGTTCTGCTAATATTCTCATGTACATATTAAACCCAGGAGGGAAAGATGAAATATCTACATTTTCATAATAAAAATCGAACTCATAGTTGTCTTTAGTAGCCCAATTGGGATATTCAAATCGAGATTCAAAAGCTTGTTGCCCCCAGCCCACTCCAAGTAGAGGGTGGTCTTTAAATACTTCAAACATGGCAACTTGCATGCCGATTCTAGTTTTGTTAGAAATAGAATTGTTTTCTGGATTATATTTTAATTTGGAGAAATCTAAACTGTTTAAACGACTTTCTATTTTTGTAAAAATCGCATTATGAAAAAAAATGAGAGCAATAATACTAAGTATGGTTCCTCCTATTAAAAGTCTTTTTGTGAATATTCTGAACTTATAATAGTTCAAATAAGAAAAGATAAATCCAAGTAAAATTTGTATAAATATGACAACTAATGCTGTACGTGATTTAGAAACGATAGCTAAAAATAGAACGGCAATAAAAGGGATGAATTTAATGACCTTATATTTGGAAGTGAAAATGTAGCTAAACATAAATCCAATTATAGTAATGAGATAGATGGCTAAAATAGGCGATTCAAAACAAATTGATTTTACACGCTGTAAGTTGTAATCAGGATTCATCTCTACAAAGGGGAGGTAGTCAAAAAGGTGTAGAATAGGGGTTAATGCATTGATGTGTAAAACGATAACTGAAAACTCAATAGCTCCGGCTGTAAAAACAATAATCAAACTCAAAAACATTGTTTTTCTGATTTTTAGAAAAGCCTCTCGGGTTCCAATATTGTTAGTGACATTACAGAAAAGTAAAAGAAAAATGTAGGCGCTGATGATAAAAGAAGCTAGTTGCCTGATAAATCTATTTAAGCCAGAGGTATGTTTAAAATAATAGTCTAATACGTGATCTATGTTTATAAGTGTAGATAGAAAAAGCACCCCTGAGAAAACAATAATTAATAAGGAAATAGAGGATTTAAACGGCACATAAATCTTTTCTCCCATTAAGAAAGAAACGCCCATTAAAGCAAAAGCAATCAAAAAGAAAATAGGTGAAGAATCTGCACTGTATTCCCCCAAAAATCCCATCCATTGTGGAATCTCCGAATTAAAGGGCAAGAAAAAAATCCCTAAAAAGAAGAATAAGTGATATGCCTGCTTAAAAATTGACAATTGTATCTAATGTATTAAATAGTTACTGCCCTGCTTCGGCCAGGCGTTTAGCCTTGTGGTAAAGATGACGAATGCCACATAACAAGATTAGGCCTATAAAAAAGACTATCGGCATGACAAACTTATTTTTCTTAAGCAGCGTATTGTTGCGATACAGTTCAGGAGTATTGAGCAATTCTACAATCTGATCTGATTTTAAAAGCTCTATATTCAAATATTTATTATCGTTGAGTAAAGCCGATTTTTCTTGAAATAAACCATAAATTCCACCTTCTGCAGACGAATTGAAATTTAAAAAGAGTTGCTCAGCATTTTTACTGCTGTTAGTGCTAGCATAACGCGTGATAATAGAATCGATAACCTGTAAGCTATAGTTGTTTTTAGCTAAAGTTGTTTTCATATTCTCTACAGTTACGGCT
The DNA here is from genome assembly GCA_964451785.1 of uncultured Flavobacteriaceae bacterium. Lineage (GTDB taxonomy): Bacteria > Bacteroidota > Bacteroidia > Flavobacteriales > Flavobacteriaceae > JAJYSO01. The sequence goes on along the minus strand of CAYVJG010000006.1, from coordinate 81,238 downwards.
TTAATCTTGTTGAGTAAAGCATTGTTGTTGAGGTAGCTTAATAATGCATTGACGACTGCAGATTCGTTCTTTAAAGGCGTGTTGATTAAAATGTTATGCTTTTTATATTTTTGAATAAGCACCGGTGAAGTCAAGATGTTTTTTTGAAAATCAGATGCGTCAAAAATCATCTGCATAAAATCGGGCTCAACACGATAACGATTGTCAGCAAAAATATCGTTGAGATTGACAATTGGCGTGATAGTCACGTGGTTAATCACTTTCTTGTGGTCTGTGATAAATCCGTTTCGCTTTAAAAAATCAAGGTCTTTATCGACAATCTTTGCATTTAATTGCTCGATAGCTTGATACACATAATTTGTAGCTTCAAAGTTGACTTGAACAATGAGGTTAGCCTTGTTGGTTTTAGCCTTCTGAGCGTCTAGATAATACCCAAATCCAAATCCTAAACCGAGCACTATTAAAACTAACCACCAAATGCTAATCAGTGACTGTAAGCCTTTAAATAACCACACTAAAAATTGGTGATACTTTCGTCTAATAAAGTGAAAAACGGTTGTTAAGTCGATTTCTTCGCTACTAGAATGTGTTGTTTTCATAGAAATAAGATTTGTTCTTAGGGAGTATTTGGCTAGTATAAGACGCACAAAAATAAACTAATAACCAAGAACAACAAAGTATAACTTAGATTTAGCATTTTATAAATCTAAGTCGCTATTAAATCACATCGCTTAATTTTTCGGTATTTTTGTCCTTTAAATAAAATGACCTTGAGCGCACACACTACACCACATCTTTTAATTATTGGCCTGCGTTGGCCAGAACCCAAGTCGTCAGCAGCCGGTAGCCGAATGATGCAGCTCATTCAACTGTTTAAACGTGAAGGCTGGAAGCTAAGTTTTTGTTGCGCCGCTCAGCCGTCAGAATTTTCCGAAAATCTCGAAGCGCTAGATGTTGCTACCTTTCAAATTCCTCTAAACGATGCCAGGGCTCAGCAATTGATTGCCGATTGTCAACCCGATGCGGTGTTGTTTGATCGGTTTATGACTGAAGAACAATTTGGGTGGCAAGTAGCAGAGATGTGTCCGCAAGCCATCCGAATTTTAGATACTGAAGATTTGCACTTTCTGCGTAAAGCTCGTCAAGACACTTTTAAAAAAACGAGTAGCTTACAAAACGTCAATTTAAAAACCGAAGTTGCAAAACGCGAAATTGCCGCCATTTTACGCTCGGATATGAGTCTGTTGATTTCAGAAACCGAATATCAACTACTGGTTGACGAGTTTAAAATAGATTCGGAGTTGCTGTGTTATCTGCCGTTTTTAATAGAATCAATTACTGAAAAGCAAAAAGGGGAGTTGCCAAATTTTGAGCAACGCACCGACTTTATGTTTATTGGTAATTTTTTGCATCAACCGAATTACGATGCTATTTTATATTTAAAAACTGACATTTGGCCGCAGATAAGACGGCAATTGTCACAAGCACGCTTGTTGATTTACGGAGGATATCCCGTGCAAAAAGTAACGCAGCTGCACAATCCTAAAACAGGGTTTATTGTGAAAGGACGAGCGGATACCGTAGGGGAGGTGATGCAAAAAGCCCGGGTATTACTCGCGCCTTTGCGCTATGGCGCCGGATTGAAAGGCAAATTTTTTGACGCCATGCGCTATGGATTGCCCGCAGTGACTACAGCAATTGGTGCCGAAGGTATAGCCGATAACGAAAATTTTAACGGCATGGTTACAGAAGATGCTCATAGCTGCATTGAAGCGGCAGTAAAATTATATACACAACAAGAACTTTGGCAGCAAAAACGGGATAAAGGCTATCAGTTGCTAAATAATAAATTTGCCATTTCTAACTACAGCGATTCTTTTATACGTAAATTATCAGATTATCAAACCCATTTAGAAGCGAAGCGATCGGCTAACTTTATCGGGCAGATTCTTCAACACCATCGTCAGTTGAGTACGCGCTATTTGGCCAAATGGATTGAAGCTAAACATCAAAATCACTAATCTTATGGCTGGCATTTATATTCATATTCCATTTTGTAAACAAGCTTGTCATTATTGTGACTTTCATTTTTCTACGTCTTTAAAAAACAAGCCTGCTTTAATACAAGCATTGCAACACGAACTTCTTTTGCGCAAAAATGAAGTTACCGAACCCATTGAAACGATTTATTTTGGTGGAGGAACGCCTAGCTTGTTAACACAACACGAGTTGACTGCTATTCTTAAAGTGATTTTTACAGAGTATGAGGTGGTGGCCAACGCTGAAATTACACTCGAAGCGAATCCTGATGATCTTTCGGTTGAAAAAATTAAAGCGCTGGCCCAAACGCCCATCAATCGATTGAGTATAGGAATTCAATCTTTTTTTGAAGAAGATTTGCGCTGGATGAATCGCTCACATAACGCACAGCAAGCTTTGCAAGCTGTTGAGGTGGCATCGGCTTATTTTGAAAATATTTCTATCGATTTGATTTACGGTGTGCCCGGAATGACGATGGAGAAGTGGAAGGCTAATTTACAACAGTTTTTAGACTTTAAAATACCACATTTGTCCAGTTATGCTTTGACGGTAGAGTCGCAAACGGCTTTGGCTAAAATGATAAAACTAGGTAAGAAAACTCCTGTTGATGAAGCTTTAGCAAAACAACATTACGACTGTTTGACGCAAACCATGGAGGCCGCTGGTTATGTGAATTATGAATTTTCAAACTTTGGTAAACCAGACTATTTTTCAAAAAATAACACCGCGTATTGGTTTGGGAAACCTTATTTAGGTATAGGACCTTCTGCTCATGGATTTGACGGCGAGCACCGCTACTGGAATGTGCGCCATAATCTTAAATATATTGACAGTATTGCGCATGGTCAATTGCCTCAACAACAAGAAACGCTGACGATTTCCGATCGTTATAACGAGTATGTCATGACGCGGTTTAGAACCATTTGGGGTGTGTCACTAGCTGAAATAGCAGAAAAATTTGGTACATTCTATAAGGCTTACTTTTTAAAAGAAGCCGCCGGATTAATGCATAAGGAATTGCTGCGCAGAGAGGGAGACAGTTTTCACATTAGCGCTAAAGGAAAATTCTTAGGTGATGGTATTTCGGCAGAACTCTTTTATGTAGAGGCATAAAAAAATCCAACTTATAAAGTCGGATTTTTTAGGTTTGGTTTTAAGTCTAAGTTACGTATAGAGTTCTATTACACCGTATCGTCTAATAGTTTTGATTTTATAGATTTAAAGGTTGTAAATTGTTCTGTTGACAAAACCTCTTTCATCCTTTTGAATAATTTTTTAGACACCTCCGCTTTGTTCTGAAAAGGTAAGTTAGGAATGCCTTTCTCCAGTGCTTCTAAGCGTTCGTGATAGTTGTAAAAACTACGTGTAGCAAACTTTTTTTGTTTTTCTGTTAAGTTTGTTTTTGTAGCTAATTGATTAACTTCCTCTGTTGCTTGCTGCCAAAGTGCCTTTTGGTGGCCGGTTTGAGCCGATACCTGAGGGCTAGCTAATAAAAAAACAAAAAAGACGGCGCCTAAGCGTAGGATGTTTTTCATAGGTCTAAGTTTTAGTTGATAACTTGACGCAATATAAAAAAATCTTAATACTTGCCAAAATAAATTTAAGTTTTAATTCAAATGACTTATAACTGTTAAGGTATTTGAGGTTTTAGGAAGTTGTAAACTATCAAATTGAACTGATTGTGTTAAATTATTTTGTAACTCTTCTAATTTTATTCGAGAAGATGCCGTTATGCCGGCATTAAAAAGGATTTTTCCGCGTTCTGAAAGTTGCTGTATGAGCGTATTCCAGAAATCTGTAGCATAAAATTGGTCGGGAACCTGCGTGTCTATAAATAAATCGACAATGATTAAATCGAATACAGAGGAAATCTGCTTTACAAAATCAAAAGCATCTACCGTGTGAATGTTTAGTTTGTTATCTTCTGAAAGCTTAAACTCCTCTAAAGCAATTTGAACGATAACAGGGTCGATCTCTACAGCAGTAATCGATCCGGTGTGTTTAAATTGTTGACGTAACGTTTGGATGACACTACCGCCACCTAAGCCTAAAACCAAAACCTTGTCTTGTGAAGAAAATGATAGTTGTGACAATCCAAAAGCTAAGACCTTTTGTAAATTGCCATAGGAGTAATTGGTATGTTGGCTATCCAGTAATTTTTGACCATTATACCAAGTGATTTCTAACTGACCACTGTAGTCAGAAGAAATTCGACGCGTTAATGGCCAAAAATAACTGAGTAGCTTTTTAAACACCTTATTATAGTGCTTTAATCGTTTGACGAATGGCAACTAAATTAGTGAGTAATTTTTCAAGATGTGCTAAATTGAGCATGTTTGCACCGTCACTTTTAGCAATTGACGGATCAAAATGGGTTTCTAAGAATAAACCGTCTACATTGTTAACTACACCGGCACGGGCAATAGTTTCAATCATCTCAGGACGTCCTCCGGTCACACCGCTACTTTGATTAGGCTGTTGTAAGGAGTGCGTGATATCTAAAACAGTTGTCGCATATTGACGCATAGTTGGAATTCCTCTAAAGTCAACAATCAAATCTTGATAGCCAAACATGGTGCCGCGGTCAGTAATCATGGCTTTGTCATTGCCAGATTCCACAACCTTTGTCACAGCGTGTTGCATAGCTTCAGGACTCATAAACTGCCCTTTTTTCAAGTTGATGGTTTTGCCTGTTTTAGCCGCAGCTACCACTAAATCGGTTTGGCGCACTAAAAAGGCGGGAATCTGTAATACATCTACATACTCAGCGGCCATAGCGGCATCACTTTCTTTGTGTATATCAGTTACCGTAGGAACGTTAAAGGTTTCAGCTACTTTGCGCAATATTTTTAGAGCTTTTTCGTCTCCAATTCCCGTAAAACTGTCAAGGCGACTGCGATTAGCTTTTTTAAAACTCCCTTTAAACACGTAAGGAATGTTTAATTTATCGGTGATGTTAACAACTTTTTCAGCAATACGTAAGGCCATTTCTTCGCCTTCAATAGCGCAAGGACCAGCCAAAAGAAAGAAGTTGTCAGAATCAGTGTGTTTTATATTTGGAATTTTAGATATATCCATAATTAAAAATCTGAATTAATAACACAAAGGTAATTGTTTTTGTCGCTTAAGGCTGTATTTTTGATTGACAAATTCAAAAAGGTAAGTAGAATAATTCTTTTCTAAGCGTCCTTTTTTGTATTTAAAATCAGCTAGATTCCTTTAAAATAGTCAAAAAGATACTTTTTTTACGAGAACCTAAATTTTATAGGATGATTATAATACTTTTAATTTTAATAGCTGTAAATTTGCAAACTTTTAAAAATTAGCTTTCTATGGCAAATATTAGAAATATTGCAATTATCGCGCACGTTGACCACGGTAAAACCACCTTGGTTGATGCTATTATGCATCACTGTAAAGTGTTTCGCGATAATGAAAACGTAAAAGACTTGGTGTTAGATAGTAATGATCAAGAACGCGAACGAGGTATTACCATTACTTCTAAAAACGTTTCTGTGTCTTATAAAGATGCCAAAATCAATATTATCGATACTCCTGGGCACGCCGATTTCGGTGGTGAAGTGGAGCGTGTGTTGAATATGGCTGACGGGGTGTTACTACTCGTTGATGCCTTTGAAGGGCCTATGCCTCAAACGCGTTTCGTGCTTCAGAAAGCTATTGATTTAGGATTAAAACCTTGTGTGGTTATCAATAAAGTTGACAAACCTAACTGTACCCCTGATGAAGTACACGAAAAAGTGTTTGACTTGATGTTTGAATTGGGTGCTGAAGAATGGCAACTCGATTTTCCTGCTGTTTACGGTTCAGCTAAATTTGGCTGGATGAGTAACGACTGGAAAGAACCTACTGACAACTTAGAGCCTTTGATGGAAATGGTTTTAGAAAACGTTCCTGAGCCTAAAGTTGAAGAAGGTACTGTACAAATGTTGGTCACTTCATTAGACTTCTCTTCTTACACCGGCCGTATTGCTATTGGTCGCTTGCACCGTGGTACTCTTAAAGAAAACATGAAAGTGTCTTTGGTGAAACGCGAAGGTGAAATCGTTAAATCTCGTATCAAAGAACTCTATGTGTTTGAAGGTATGGGACGCCGTAAAGTCGAAGAAGTGAATGCTGGTGATATTTGTGCTATTGTCGGATTAGACGGTTTTGAGATTGGCGATACGATTGCTGATGATGAAAACCCTGAGGCTCTTGAAACTATCGCCATTGATGAGCCAACAATGAGCATGTTGTTTACCATTAACAACTCGCCTTTCTTTGGTAAAGATGGTAAATTTGTAACTTCTCGCCACATTAAAGATCGTTTGGATAGCGAACTTGAACGCAACTTAGCTTTGCGTGTACAAGATACCGATAGCGCTGATAGTTTTATCGTTTTTGGTCGTGGTATCATGCACTTAGCTGTGTTAATCGAAACGATGCGCCGTGAAGGATACGAATTGCAAATTGGTCAACCTCAAGTTATCATCAAAGAAATTGACGGTGTAAAATGTGAACCAGTTGAAGAGTTGACTATCGACCTTCCTGAAAACCTTTCTGGTAAAGCCGTTGAGATGGTTAGCCAACGCAAAGGGGAGATGCTTAATATGGAAGCCCGTGGTGACCGTATGGTTTGTGAGTTTATCATTCCTTCTCGTGGTATTATTGGCTTGCGTAACCAATTGATGACTGCTACTGCCGGTGAAGCGATTATGGCGCACCGCTTTAAAGAATTCCAACCACTTCGCGATGGTATTCCTGGTCGCCAAAATGGGTCATTGATTTCTATGGAAACCGGTAAAGCGATTCCTTATTCAATCGATAAATTGCAAGACCGCGGTAAATTCTTTGTCGATCCGGGTGAAGAAATTTACGAAGGTCAAATCATTGGTCAAAATACACGCCTTGATGATATTACTGTAAACATTACTAAAACTAAAAAGTTGAGTAACGTGCGTTCATCTGGGGCTGACGATAAAGCGCGTATTGTGCCGGCTATTAAATTTAGCCTTGAAGAAGCCTTAGAATTTATTCAAAAAGACGAATATGTTGAGGTGACTCCTAATCACTTGCGCTTGCGTAAAATTTACCTTAAAGAATTTGAACGTAAACGTCATAAAATCTTATAAGTCTATTATCACTTATAATGTAAAAGCCTTCCTGTTTCGGGAAGGCTTTTTTGTTACGCTGTTTGTTATAGATAGAGTATGGCTAATAAAGCACTAACTGAAATACAAGCCCAGAGAATAATGCCTTGTAAAAAAGGCTTGAAGCCGACTGTTTTTAAGCGCTGATATGATAATTCAGAACCGATTAAAAATAAAGTTAAGCTGAGGCCTGCTTTAGCTAATATAACTATTTTACCGCTTAAAGGATGAATTGCTGGGAGGTAAGTGTTGATGATGATGGCTACAATAAACCAAAATATAAAATAAGGAATTTTGATTTTAGTTGCCTTGTTTTTAAAAATAAAAGCACTGCCTAAGGCAACCGGAATAATCCATAATGCGCGTGCTAATTTTACTGTGGTAGCTACCTCAAGAGCTTGCTGTCCGTATTTTGCAGCAGCACCAACCACTGAGCTGGTGTCGTGAATAGCAATGGCACACCACAACCCAAAATCGGTTTGTGACATCTGCAAGTAATCACCTATCCAAGGATAGATAAAAAGTGCTACAGAATTGAGTATAAAAATGGTACCTAAAGCAACGCTGATTTGACTTTCTTTAGCTTTGACTACTGGTGCTAAAGCAGCAATAGCACTTCCACCACAAATAGCTGTTCCGGCAGAAATCAAAAATGAAGTGACCTTTTCAAGCTTTAGTAGTTTGCTCAATATAAAGCCTAATGTTAAAGTGCCAAATACAGAGGCAACAGTTAAAAATAAGCCTGATTGCCCAGCTTGTAGCGCGCTCTCTACATTCATGCTAAATCCTAAACCGATAACAGAATATTGCAGAAGTCGCTGTGTGGCTTTTTGATTAAAATTGATAAATGGATGCTCAAAAAGCTGAGCGAATATAACGCCCAACAGTAGGGCAAGAGAAGGAGATATTAGGCTGGTTAAACTTATACAGCCTAGTAAAATGAAAATAATACGCGTGTGATTACGCGATAAATTGAGTTGTTGAATGGACATAAAGTGATTGTTTTATGCCACAAAACTCTATAAAAATTAATAACCAAATAAATATTAAATTGTTATTGCTTATAACTTTTAGTTATGATTGTTTAGAAAGTACTGAAATTGCTTGACAAGAGGGTGTGCTTCACCTTGCAAGCTAATCGTGTAGTAATAACGCGGAATTTCAAAGTGCTCAATATCGATGATTTTTAGTTTCTTAGCTTTGAGTTCATCTGTAATGGCGCTAATAGAAATAAAGGCTACAGCCGAAGAATTTAATAGATAGTGCTTGATACTTTCGTTGTTTTCAAGAATCAATTCAGTAGGTAAATCGGCAAAATTGATACAGTGCTGTTTTAAATTGTGAGTTGTAATTTCTAGCGTGCCAGAACCTTTTTCCCGTTTTATAAAACTCAGTTTCTCCAGGGCTGATATCGGAATTAATTCGGGGATATTAGCATTGATGTTGGCACACAATACCAATTCATCTTTCAAAAATGGGGTATAGGTAATGTGTTGACGCTGTGATTGTCCTTCCACAATCCCGAGGTCTATTTTCTCATCTTGAAGCAGCATTTCAATCTGCTCAGTATTATCTGTGGTCAGTTGAATTTCTATTGACGGATGAAGTGCTTTAAATTGCGCTAAACATTGTGGTAAGATATATTGTGCTGCTGTGGTGCTGGCGCCGAGTTTTAAAATGCCGTGCTGAACTGTGTTGAACTGACGGATCTGACTGTCGAGCTGATGTTCGAGTTGTAGAATTTTTTCAGCGTATTCTGCTACTAATTTTCCTTCAGTTGTCAACTGAATGCGATTGCCAATTCGCGTGAATAATCGACATTGATAGTGGGTTTCAATGGCTTTGATGTGTTTAGTAACGGCGGGTTGAGAGATGTATAATTCACTTGCCGCTTTGGTAAAGTTTAAGCGCTTGGCAACGGTGTGAAAAACTTTGAGACGAAAGTGAAACATAAATTAGAGCGTTTGCAGGGTGGTATTCTTATAAAGTAGTAAATATAATGGGTTTTATACCGTATGAACAAATTAATCCCGATGCAAAATGATACAAATTATACCAATTAGAATTATTTTTTAGTCCAACTTATAATATCTTTTGTAGGTATAATACCGTGGACCATAAATTACTAGTACAATGAGACAAAGTCGAAATTGGACTATTTAATTTATCCATACGGTATTAGACTAAGGATTCGGGGAAGGTGACAAATGGGGAGTTAGAGAATAATAACTTGTGCGCTTCCTTTATTGTTGAACACCCTTCGGGGTTCAGTAAGGTAGGTTTACCTTACCCCGCACTGCACTTCGTTTGTACAGGGTTAATCACATTAAAGGCCTTCGCCCTTTTTTTTAAATACATTTACAATTAATCGTGTAATGGTTGAATCTGAATAACCCCGAGTGCAGCTCGGGGCACTAAAATCATCGTATCTTTCAGAACTACGAAGTAGTTCAATACTAAAAATCGAAGCAGAAGAACTCCGAAACTAGAGTTAAATAAAAAAGAAAGCGCCTGCAGTTTAAAAAATGCAGGCGCTTTAATAGATTTGATTCAACAAACTATTTGATAAGCGAACCGTTGGCAACGGCTTCTGTCGGATTGACAAAAACAATTTTACCTTCGGCATTTTCGGTCATCAAAATCATACCTTCGCTCATGACACCTCTCAGTTTGATTGGTTTGAGGTTAGCGACGATACATACTTTTTTACCGATTAATTCTTCCGGAGAAAAATGCTCAGCGATACCCGAAACTATAGTGCGTTGATCAATGCCGGTATCGACTTTAAATTTGAGTAATTTTTTAGCCTTCGGAATTTTTTCAGCTTCTAAAATTTCGGCAATGCGCAAATCTAACTTCGTAAAATCATCAAAAGTGATTTCTTCTTTTTGAGGCTCTACATTAGGTTTAGCGGCTTCATTGGCTTTTTTAGAAGCTTCTAATTTGTCTAATTGCTTTTGGATAGCCTCATCTTCAATTTTTTCAAATAACAATTCGGCTTGATTGATTTGATGTCCTGCAGGAAGCAACTCGCTAGTAATAGTTACAGTATTCCAGTCGAATTTTGTAGTCTTGAGGTTGAGGATGCCTTGCAACTTGTCAGAAGTAAACGGCAAGAAAGGTTTGCATAGCGGAATCAAGGCAGCAGCAATTTGCAGGGCTGTGTGCATGATGGTTTCTACGCGTTCTTCATCTGTTTTTTTGAGTTTCCAAGGCTCTTCGTCCGCTAAATATTTGTTACCTAAGCGAGCAATTTTCATCATTTCGGCTTGGGCTTCTCTAAAGCGATACTTTTCGATTGAATCTGCAATGGTTTGAGGAGCTGTTTTCAATTCGGCTAAAACCTCTTTGTCAAAAGCGGTGAGTTGGTGTGCTGCAGGAACTTTGCCGCCGTAATACTTATTGGTAAGTACCACGACACGGTTGATAAAGTTGCCTAAAATGCCGACGAGCTCGCTGTTGTTGCGGGTTTGGAAATCTTTCCAAGTAAAGTCGTTGTCTTTTGTTTCAGGAGCGTTAGCCACTAATACATAGCGCAATACATCTTGTTTTCCTGGAAAATCTTCAAGATACTCGTGTAACCAAACCGCCCAGTTTTTAGAAGTTGATAGTTTGCGACCTTCGAGATTTAAAAATTCATTAGCCGGTACGTTGTCTGGTAAAATGTAGTCGCCGTGAGCTTTGAGCATGGCCGGAAAGATGATGCAGTGAAAAACGATATTATCTTTTCCGATAAAGTGAACTAGTTTGGTGTCTTCGTCTTTCCAATAAGACTCCCAATTTTTACCTTCGCGTTCAGCCCATTCTTTAGTTGAAGAGATATAACCAATAGGCGCATCAAACCAAACGTAAAGTACTTTGCCTTCTCCGCCTTTAACGGGTACTGGTATTCCCCAATCTAAATCACGAGTTACAGCGCGAGGACGTAAGCCGTCATCAATCCAAGATTTACATTGGCCGTAAACGTTGGTTTTCCAGTCGTCTTTGTGGCCTTTAATAATCCAATCTTGTAGCCATTCAGTATATTGATCGAGTGGTAAAAACCAATGACGTGTTTTCTTTAATGTAGGCGTAGCACCGGTAATGGCTGATTTCGGATTGATTAAATCAGTTGCATTGTGTGAGGTGCCACATTTTTCGCATTGGTCGCCATAGCTTTCTTCATTGCCGCATTTAGGGCAGGTTCCAATAACAAAGCGGTCCGCTAAAAACTGTTTAGCTTCTTCATCGTAAAGTTGCTCACTGACTTGCTCTATAAAAGCATCTTTGTCATATAAGTCTTTAAAAAAATTAGAAGCTGTATCGTGATGGATTTGGCGTGAGGTACGTGAATAATTGTCAAAAGCAATACCGAATTCAGCAAACGCTTTACGCATCATACCGTCGTATTTATCAACTACATCTTGAGGCGTTACGCCCTCTTTTTTAGCGCGAATAGTGATTGGAACTCCGTGTTCATCACTACCGCAGATGAATATAACATCCTCTCCTTTTGAGCGCAGGTAGCGCACATAGGTGTCTGCTGATAAATAAGCGCCGGCTAAGTGACCAATGTGAATAGGCCCGTTAGCATAAGGCAGCGCTGCTGTTACAGTATAGCGTTTTGGCGATTTCATACGTAATTTTTTTTCGAGGCGTAAAGGTACGGAATACTACAGAGTTTGTAATATATTTTTGTGTTTTACTAACGGAATTATCCTTGTGAGAATATGCAATCTGTATAAATGTTTTGATTGAGGTAGTCATTACAGCTGTAAAAAGCTTATATTCGGATAATTAATAGCGTATGAATAAATTAAAAAGTTCCATCGCGACTTTGTCTCATTTCCGTATAATTTATGATTCACGGTATTATACCTGCAAAAATAATTCTAATTATATAACCATCTAACCTATGAGAAAATTTAAATGGTATTATTTAGGGCTAGTTCTTTTAGCTGTCGTTGTAGGGTACTTTAGTTTGACTTTTTGGGTAAAACACAAAATAGAATCTGCTTTACAACAGGAAGTGAGAGCAGGACAACTCACTTACTCTAATCTATATATCAATATTCTCAAAGGTCAACTCGAATTAGATAGTGTACGCTATCAATCGAGAAATAATGTACTGAAGGTGGCACAATTTCGAGTTGCTGGTATTAGTGCGTTGACTTATGGTATTCGGTTTGTTTTGGCCGTTGATGAAGTGAGCTTGAAAGGCGTTGAGTTACAACTTCATCCTGGCGCTTTTTCAACTAAACACAAGCGCAAAATCCCTTTTGATTTTCCGGTTGAGATACAGCAATTGCGTTTAGATAGTCTGTCGTTAACTTATTCAGAAGACGACAATTTGCAATTAAAGCTCGATGATTATACCTTAGCAATAGACCAAGTACGTATAAATCCTCAAGAAAAAACTTGGCCTGAGCGGGTGAGCTTATCAACCTATGCCTTGCATGGCAATCAGTTGTTTTACAAGCTTAGTAAATTACAGTTTTTAAAACTTGACAGTTTGTCAATTACCCCCGATCAGGCTCGATTTTATCAGTTAAATTTAGATTCTGATTACACGCCTCAAAATTATGTCTCGGTAATTTCTACAGAACGCGATTTGATGCACTTGCACTTACCTGAATTAGCTGTTAAGAATTATTTCATTGATGTGTTTGAAGAAGAGCCGGTGTTTACAGCTGATACCATAGTATTAGAACAACCTGATTTTTCAATTTATCGCGATAAACTGGTGGCTGATGATTGGCGTCCTAAAAAGATGTACAGTCAAATGTTGCGTGAGTTGCCCATACAATTGGCAGTTAAACAACTGCTGATAAATCAAGGAAAAATAACCTATCGCGAGCGTCAAGAAAAAACGAAAAGAGTAGGACAGATCTATTTTACAAAAATAGATGCCGTAATGACCGCTCTTGATAATACAGCCAAAACTGTAAAAACCGCGCCACAAACAAAAGTCGATATTTCAGCGCGGTTTATGGGGCATGCTCCTCTGTACGTAAAATGGCGCTTTAACATTGCTGATAAAACGGATGCCTTTCGCATTTACGGTAGTAGTAAATCGATTGCGCCAACTGCTGTCAATTCTTTTTTAACGCCAGCTTTTAATTTACAAATGGACGGTGATAACATTAACTCAATGTATTTTGATTTTGAGGGCGATGCTTATCAAGCTCGTGGAAAATTTAAAATGACTTATGAAAATTTAAAAGTAAATGTACTTAAGAAAAACGGTAAGCGGAAGAATAAAGTTTTGAGTTTCGTCGCTAATATCTTTGTACATAAAAACCGCAGTCAAACTCAGAAACAAGTTGAGGTGACTGCGGTAAAACGCGATAAAACTAAATCCTTTTGGAATTATTTTTGGAATTGTATTTTTGCAGGACTCAAAAAAACAGTGATTTAGATGTGGAAAGTCAGTACAGGTTTATGTGCATGATTGACCAAATCTTCACTAATACTGCCGTTGAGCAAATGCGCTAACCCCTTGCGGCCATTAGTGGCAACACTTAACATATCTGCGTCTATTTTTTTAGAAAAATTAAAAATCCCTTTTTCTACAGAGTAGTCGTTGTGAATGTTTGTTGTGAAATTGGTGTTGGGTATATCAGCAGTAAACTCATTCAAGCTTTCGTCAATTTCTTGTGTAGATTTAAAATTGTTTACCGTATTGATATAAACCAAGTGTAGTTTAGCATTAAAAGTGTCAGCAAAATGCAAGGCTTTTTGAAAAGCAGATTTGCTTTTAGTGGATAAGTCAGTAGCGTAAACTAAGTTTTTGATACTGAAATTTTCAACAGGTTTTTTAATGACTAAAACAGGAATATCAACATGTCTGACCACTTTTTCGGTGTTTGAGCCTACAAACACTTCTTGTAATCCACTGGCACCACTTGATCCCATGACGATGAGGTCAATATCATATTTCTTGACACCATCTAAAATACCTTCGTATGCCCCGTTAAATTCAACAGTTTCTTCTATGTCTACGCCTTCTAGATAAGTTTGATTTAATAGTTCTTGAAAGCGTTGATGCGCTAACTTCATAAAAAATAAGGACTCAGGAAGTTGTTCTTCTTCTTGTGTGTTATTGACCGAGGAAGATACTAAGTCTAGCGGGAGGTCAAGCATATTCATAGCATAGATTTTACTAGCGTGCTTTTTAGCGAGTTGAGCAGCGACCTTAAGGGCATTTTCAGCTTCTTGTGAAAAGTCTGTTGGAACCAGTATACGTTTCATAAAGTTAAGTTGTAGTTATTTAGGCAGGGAAGATACAAATATTTAAGAATAATTTATAATATCAAATACGATTTATTAATTAAATATTAACGAGTTGCGTGTGGCTTAAGGTCAGGTAGGCTAAGGGCTTAGAAAGAAAGCTGTTGGTTTTTAGAATATTAAAAAAAAAGTGTATAAATTGAAAACTATATTGTATCTTTGCAGCACCTTTTTAGGTGAATAGGGTGAATGGAGGGGACGGACAGTCCCCTCTTTTTATAAAAATAGTTTATGCAAAAAGATGTTGTTAAGGCGCTGATTGATGCCGGATTAGAGGAAAAACCTGATTTGTTTTTAATTGACTTTCAGATAAATTCAGCTAACCAAATCAAAGTGATCTTGGATAGTGATACTTCTGTATCTGTTAGTGATTGTATGGCTATCAGTAGAGCTGTAGAGCACAACCTCGATCGTGAAGTTGAAGATTTTTCTATTGAAGTCACTTCGGCGGGAGTGTCAACACCATTGCAAATCCCTAGGCAGTTTAAGAAAAATATAGGGCGTAAGTTAAAACTGAAAACGGCAGAAGAAAAGTATGAAGCTACTTTGACCGCTGCTGATGATGAAAAGATTACCCTAGAGTGGAAACAGCGCGAGCCAAAACCTATAGGAAAAGGTAAGCATACCGTAGAAAAAAAGGTCGAATTGACCTATGATAAAATAGAAGAAGCAATCGTGATGATAATATTTAATTAATGTTACTATGGATAATTTAGAATTAATTAGTTCTTTCTCTGAATTTAAAGACAATAAGTTGATTGATCGTGTGACACTGATGGCGATCCTTGAGGATGTATTTCGTAGTGCACTTAAAAAGAAATTTGGTGAAGATGAAAATTTCGACATCATTATCAATCCAGATAAGGGGGATTTAGAAATTTGGCGCAACCGTGTGGTTGTTGAAGATGGAGAAGTTGAAAATCCAAATCACGAAATAGCCTTGTCTGAAGCGCGTAAAATTGAGCCTGATTTTGAGGTTGATGAAGATGTGTCTGAAGAAGTAAAGATTGCTGATTTAGGGCGTCGCGCTATCTTAGCACTGCGTCAAAATTTGATTTCTAAAATTCGCGAACACGATAATACAAATATATATAAGCAATTTAAAGACTTAGAAAACGAAATTTATACGGCAGAAGTGCATCATATTCGTAGAAGAGCCGTAATTTTGCTCGATGATGAAGGTAATGAACTCGTTATGCCACGCGAAAAACAAATCCCGTCAGACTTTTTTAGAAAGGGAGATAGTGTTCGTGGAATCATTGAAAGCGTTGAACTCAAAGGAAGTAAGCCACTTATTATTTTTTCAAGAACCTCTCCGGTATTCTTAGAAAAATTATTTGAGCAAGAAATTCCTGAAATCTTTGATGGATTAATTGATGTGAAACGCGTTGTTCGCGCTCCAGGTGAAAAAGCGAAAGTCGCTGTTGATTCTTATGACGATCGCATTGACCCTGTAGGCGCTTGTGTTGGGGTAAAAGGATCACGTATTCACGGTATCGTCCGTGAACTCGGTAATGAAAATATCGATGTGATCAACTATACAGCTAATACAAAATTATTTATTACACGAGCTTTGAGTCCTGCTCATGTAAAAGATATTAAAATCAACGAAGAAACTAAACGCGCTGAAGTGTTCTTAGAACCTGCTGAAGTTTCTAAAGCTATTGGTCGTGGAGGACATAACATCCGCTTAGCTGGTAAAATTACCGGTTATGAATTAGATGTTGTCCGTGAAGGCCAAGAAGAAGATGTTGAATTGCGCGAATTCTCTGATGAAATCGAAGGGTGGATTTTAGATGAATTTGCACGTATAGGTTTATTTACAGCGAAGAGTGTTTTAGATAAAACGATAGCTGATTTAGTAAACTTAACGGACTTAGAAGAAGAGACCATTGAAGCAGTGGTCAATATATTAAAAGAAGAATTTGAAGAATGAACTTAACCTTTAGGTAAGATAAAGAAGTGAGTTTTTTCAGTAATTTAAAGAGGATAATTTAGAAGCATTATATGGCTGGAGGTAAGAAAATGAGATTAAACAAAGTTTTACGCGAATTAAATATTTCGCTAGACCGAGCTGTGGAGTATTTGGCGTCTAAAGGTCATGAGATCGAAGCACGCCCAACCACAAAAGTATCAAGCGACCTCTATCAGATTTTGGTGGACAAATTCCAAACTGATAAGAGTAAAAAAATTGCGTCAAAAGAAGTAAGCGAAGAGCAAAAACGTGAAAAAGAAAAACTCCGCCGCGAACGTGAAAAAGAGAAAGAAGAAAAAGAACGTTTAGAAAAAGAGCGGTTGCAAAAACTGGAAGAGGAAGAAAAGAAAAAACGTGAAGAAGCAGAAGCAGAAGCAAAAGCTGCTGCTGAACTAGAAGCACGCCTTAAAGCTGAAGCTGAAGCTAAATCAAAAGCGGATAAAGAGGCAGCCTCAAAAGAAACCTCAGATTCACGTAATCTATTGCGCGGTCCAAAACAAGTAGGGAAAATTGACTTGGAGGCTTTTAAGGACGACAAACGTTCGCGTAAAGATAAAAAATCTGTAGAAAAACCTAAGTCTCATAAACCTAAGCCTATTTCTAAGACAGAAGCTAAGCCTCAGCAGCCTTCAGAACAAGCTGCTACAGCTAAAGAATCAGAAGCTAAATCAACTGAAGAGCCTAAAGTTGAACGTATTGAAACAGAATACAAAAAACTAAAAGGACCTCATTTTACCGGTAAAAAAATTGACCTTGATCAGTTTAAGAAAAAACCGAAGAAAAAAGATCCTAAAAAAGATGGCGATAACAAAAAACGCCGCAAACGCAAGCGTATAAGCCCTGACCAAAAACAAGGCAATTCTAATCCGAACCACAACGCTAGACGTAAAAAAGCCAATAAACGCCGCGCTCCAATTAAAAAAGAAGAGCCAACAGAGGAAGAAGTACAAAAACAAATTAGAGAAACCTTAGAAAAACTTCAAGGTAAATCTAATAAAAACAAAAGCTCTAAATACCGTCGCGAAAAACGTAAAGAACGCCGTAAACAAACGGAAGCTGAAGACGTACAATTAGAACGCGAAAGTAAAATCCTTAAGGTTACTGAGTATGTAACGGCTAGTGAGTTAGCCACCATGATGGACAAATCAGTCAACGATATTATCGGGGCTTGTATGTCATTAGGTTTAATGGTGACTATGAACCAACGTTTAAATGCTGAAACCTTAGCTATTGTTGCAGAAGAATTTGGATTTGAACTTGAATTTGTCAGTGCTGAACTCGAAGAAACTGTAACTGAGGATATTGAAGATAACCCTGAAAATATGCAGTCTCGTGCACCAATCGTAACCGTTATGGGACACGTTGACCACGGTAAAACATCTTTACTCGATAATATCCGTAAAGAAAATGTGATTGCTGGTGAAAGTGGTGGTATTACTCAGCACATCGGGGCTTATGCTGTTGAACTTAAAAACGGACAACGCATCACTTTCCTCGATACGCCAGGTCACGAAGCCTTTACCGCTATGCGTGCACGTGGAGCTCAGGTAACCGATATCGCTATTATTGTAGTGGCTGCAGATGATGATGTGATGCCGCAAACTAAAGAGGCTATTTCTCATGCTCAAGCGGCAGGGGTACCGATTGTTTTTGCGATAAACAAAATCGATTTGCCTACGGCTAATCCTGATAAGATTAAAGAAAAATTGGCTAACATGAACTTGTTAGTTGAAGATTGGGGCGGTAAAATTCAATCGCACGATATTTCTGCTAAACAAGGAGTGGGCGTTGATGAATTACTCGAAAAAGTATTGCTCGAAGCTGAAATGCTCGATCTTAAAGCTGACCCTGATCACGCGGCTACAGGTACGGTTATTGAAGCTTACCTCGATAAAGGACGTGGTTATGTATCTACAATTCTTATAGAATCAGGTACCTTGCACCAAACAGATTATGTGCTTGCCGGAACATCAAGTGGTAAAATTAAAGCCATGACCGACGAACGCGGCAACCGTGTTCAGTCTGTAGGGCCAGCTAGTCCGGTATCTATCTTAGGCCTTGATGGCGCTCCTCAAGCAGGTGATAAGTTTATCGTGATGCAAGACGAACGCGAAGCTAAAAGTATTGCCGCTAAACGTGCGCAATTGCAACGCGAACAAGATGTACGTACACAACACCACATTACCCTCGACGAAATTGGTCGTCGTATTGCACTTGGTGACTTTAAAGAGTTGAATATTATCTTGAAAGGTGATGTTGACGGTTCAGTAGAAGCATTATCCGATAGTTTCTTGAAATTGTCAACTGAAGAAATTCAAGTCAATATCATTCACAAAGGGGTAGGGGCGATTACAGAAAGTGATGTCTTGTTAGCTTCTGCTTCTGACGCCATTATCATCGGATTTAACGTCCGTCCTGCAGGAAATGCTAAGCAAATTGCAGATAAAGAAGAAATCGATATCCGTACTTATTCAATTATCTACGCCGCTATCGATGACCTCAAAGATGCGATGGAAGGTATGTTGTCTCCAGAAATTAAAGAAGAAGTTACAGGTAACGCTGAAATTCGCGAAACCTTTAAAATTTCTAAAGTGGGAACTATTGCCGGTTGTATGGTTACTGATGGTAAAATTTACCGCAAAAGCCAAATCCGCTTGATTCGCGATGGCGTGGTAGTTTACACCGGAGAGCTCGCTTCATTAAAACGTTTTAAAGACGATGTGAAAGAAGTTAGTAAAGGCTACGATTGTGGTTTACAAGTTAAAAACTACAACGATATCAAAATTGGCGATGTGATTGAAGCTTACCAAGAAGTTGAAGTGAAAAAGAAATTGAAGTAAATTTAAATTCTTATTCCTATATTTTAATCCGACTAATGCACAATGTGTTAGTCGGATTTTTTTAAGCCCTAAAAATCATTTCTGTATAAAAAGAATTCTAATTGGTATAAAATTTTAAGCATGGATAATTCTCAGCAAGTATTGCCTAAACGCATATTGACTATAGCAGGATCAGAAGCTGGAGGAACAGCAGGATTGCAAGCTGATTTAAAGACTATTCAAGAGCTCGGAGGCTATGGCATGAGCGTCATAACAGCAATAGTAGGACAGCATCCTAAAACAAAACAGAATGTACACACCATAGCCGTTGAGGCGATTGAGGCGCAGTTTTTTGCCGCCAATAAGCGCACAGGAGTTGATGCTGTAAAAACGGGTATGCTCTTCTCTAAAGAAATTATATGTGAAGTTTCTGAATTGCTAAGCGAGCAAAACTATACCCACCTTGTGGTTGATCCTGTGATGGTAGGTAAACTCGGTAAATTAGATGCCAATCTTTTGAAAGACGAAGCTGTTGAGGCTATGAAATCACATCTTCTTCCTCAAGCCGAATTGATTACACCCAATATGCCGGAAGCTTCGATCTTGTTAGATGGTATGCCAATACACACTGTTGACGATATGAAAGTCGCAGCGGTAGCTCTACATCAATTAGGACCTAAACAAATCCTCTTAAAAGGTGGACGCTTAGGCGATTTTGCTACCGATGTGTTGTATGATGGCACTGACTTTTGGCTGTTTGAAACACCACGTGTTGATACAGAAAATACGAGTGGAGCAGGCGATACCATTTCAGCAGCAATAACCACATTTTTAGCCCGTGGTTTTACCATGGTTGAGAGTGTGCAGAAGGCTAAGGCGTTTGTAACTACCGCTATAGCTAACAGTTTTTCGTATAATGAAAAGGTAGGGCCTGTGTTTCAATATGCTAATCGCTTAAGGCCTGCTATTGATGTAAAAATTACCAAGGCCTAAAGCAAAGTTGGGTTATAAAAAAATTCCCTCCAGTTAATCGAAAACTGAAGGGAATTTTTTTTTTACGTTGATAAAGCACTTATTTATTTTGCTTTTTAATTTCATCAAGAATATTAGTCAGCAATTCTTCTTGAGTAGGACCTGCAGGTGCCGGCGCAGCTTCTTCTTTTTTCTTCTTCATTTTGTTGAATGCTTTAACGATTAAAAACAACACAAACGCAATGATGATAAAGCTGATAGACACCTGAATTAAATTACCATAAGTAATGGCATTTTCAGGCGTAATCACTTTGCCAGAAGCATCGACAACAGCTTCGCTGATAACAAATTTTTTGTCAGAAAAATCCATGCCTCCGGTGAATATACCAATAAAAGGCATGATGATATCATTGACCAATGAGGTGATGATACTTTTAAAAGCCGCGCCTATAACAAAGGCAATGGCTAAATCGAGCATGTTCCCCTTTAGGGCGAATTCTTTAAATTCCTTTAACATAATAGAGCAGTTTAATTAATTGAGATGAATTTTATAAATACAAATGTAGTATTTTTATGAATATAAATAGATAGTACTGTATAAATTAGATGTCTTTTTAATATGTAATTTAATTCTTAGGTTAAGCGTTAAAAGATTAATTTATAAACAGCTGTAAATTAGTTCGAAAATACTTATTTGCTGTGGCTGACGAGTTCTATTTTTTCAATTGGCGCTTCAGTGGTAAACAGACCGTAGTTAATGATTACTTTTCCCTTTTCAATTTTATCGATAGTTCCTATGGCTTTACTGCCTTCTAGTCGTACGCGATCATTGGGCCCTAAGGAATCAATTTCTTTTTTCTTTTTTTCTTCCACGCGTTTCACTTCAGCTTGCTTTTCTTGAGCTTTCTTCTGGCGGATAGTTTCTAGCTTTTTTTCGGCTTCTCGTTGAATGCGTTCTTCGCGTTGACGTTTGATGCGGGCTTGTTTTTTATTTTCACTTTGGCGTTTGTCACTTTCAACGGCGGCTAGTTTGAGCAATTCTGCTATAAACTGCTTTTTATTTTTACTATGCGAAAAATCGCGCTCTAGCTTTGTGAATTTTTTACCGAGATAAATCAGCTGTTGATTACTGTCGTAAAGCTGTTGAAAATCTTCTAACTTTTGTTGAATGCGGTCGGCCTTTTGACTCAGTGTTTCTTTGTGCTGAGTAGCTTTGTGTTTTTCTTCGTTGAGCTGTTTAGTGGTTTTGACCAACTTAGAACGCTCTTGTTGCAACTTGGCGATACTTTTGTCAAAACGGATTTTTCCTCGGGCTACTTTCTTTTTAGAGCGATTAATCAGGCTGTAAGGAATACCGTTTTTTTGTGCCACTTCAAAAGTAAACGAGCTACCGGCTTCTCCCATTTGCAATTTGAATTCGGGTTCTAAACTGCTATTGTCAAAACGCATGTTCGCATTTTGTATCCCTTCAGTTTCATTAGCCATTTTTTTGAGATTTGCATAATGGGTGGTGATGATCCCAAAAGATTCACGCTCAAAGAAAACTTCTAAAAAGGTCTCGGCTAAAGCCCCTCCCAATTCTGGGTCGGTTCCGGTACCAAATTCATCAATTAAAAACAAGCTGTGTTTATCACATTTTTGCAGAAAATAACGCATGTTTTTTAAGCGATAAGAATAGGTGCTCAAATGATTTTCAATACTTTGATGATCGCCAATATCGCTTAAAACAGTTTTAAACAAACACACGTGACTGTATTCGTGTACCGGAATAAACAAGCCACTTTGCAACATGAGTTGTAATAAACCAACGGTTTTAAGCGTAATACTTTTTCCACCGGCGTTTGGACCTGAAATCACAATAATGCGTTGGTCTTGACTGAGCTTAATATCTTGAGGATAGGTTTTTTTCCCTTGAGCGGCATTGTTAAGGTAAAGCAGTGGATGGTAAGCAGCCTTTAAATCGAGCTCTCGTTTTTTAGTTACTTTAGGTAAAACCGCATTCATACGTGCGGCGTATTTTACTTTGGCCGCAACTAGATCAATAGCCGATAATAAATCTTGATAATCGATTAACAATTCGCGATACGGACGAATCTCGTCAGATAAAGCTCTTAAAATACGATTGATTTCTTCTTTTTCGTCAAATTTTAAATTGTTGTATTCGCGTGAATAACGCAAGGTGTTTTGGGGTTGAATAAACACAATGCTGCCTGTTTTTGAACGCCCTAAAATATTGCCTTTTACTTTTCGTCTATGCGTAGCTAACACGGCTAATACACGGTGATTGTCAATAACAGATTCGCGAATGTCATCGAGAAAACCAGAACTGTGATAGCGCGACATATCGGCTGTAAAACTCGAATCAATTTGTTGCTGAAGCATTGCAAGGTCACGGCGAATTTCGGCAAGTTGATCCGAAGCATCATTTTTAATCTCTCCAAAGCGATCTAATACAGCATAAATAGATTTAATCAGTATATCCGTGTACATTACAGGTTCAGTGAGCGCCTGTAATTTTGGATATAGCTCTTGATGCTTGTTGAAAAATTTTAGTAAGGTGTTAGCTGTAGAGGATAGTGCAGCTATATTCTGAAATCCACGAGCCTCTAAAACGCTGTTTTTGATGTTGAGTAAATAAATTTCGTTATCGACATCGTCAAAAAAATGATTAGGAATGCGATCTGCCTCTACAGCAGAGCTCTTGTATTCTTGGGTTTGCCCTAAGGCGAGTAGAATTTTTTGCGAGTTCTTAAACGGACGCAAGTCTAGGGCTTTTTGACGCCCTTTTTCGGTGAGACAATGTTCACTGAGTTGTTCACAAATTTTATAAAATTCTAAATCAGTTAAAGTTTTCTTGGAAATCTTTATCATAATAAGGCAATCGCATTTTCAGAGGCAAATTTAAACTTTTTTATCACGGTGACCTAAACCTTGACATTCTTGTATCTTTGTCTTTTCAATTGAAGATTATGATCTCTTTATCTCTACCTGCTTCTTGGCAACCGCTGTTGCAAGATGAAATGCAGCAAGATTATTTTAAAAAACTCGATCGATTTGTACAAAACGAATACGCTCAAAACAACTGTTTTCCACCTGCTGATTTGATTTTTTCAGCTTTTGATTACTGTTCATTTGAACAAACAAAAGTGGTTATTTTAGGACAAGATCCTTATCACGGATTTGGGCAGGCTCACGGATTGGCTTTTTCGGTTAATGACGGCGTTAAGATTCCGCCTTCATTAGTCAATATTTTTAAAGAAATAGAAACGGACTTAGATCAGCCTATTCCGATTACGGGCAATTTAGAGCGCTGGGCGCAGCAGGGCGTTTTGTTGCTCAACACCACTTTAACTGTACGCGAACATCAAGCCGGAAGTCACCAAAAACAAGGTTGGGAGCAGTTTACAGATGCTGTTATTAAGCAATTATCTGTTCAAAGGGAAGACTTGGTTTTTATGTTGTGGGGCGGATATGCTAAAAAGAAAGCTAAGCTTATTGACAGTGAAAAGCATTTGATTTTAGAGTCAGGACATCCTTCGCCTTTGAGTGCTAATAGAGGGCATTGGTTTGGAAATAAGCATTTTAGTCGAGCTAATACCTATTTAAAAGCGCATGGAAAATCAGAAATTAACTGGTAATTGATTTTCGTTATAAATAAGCCTGCGCGGGTATAGGAAGCGCAATTCTCTATTCTTAAAGAAATTAAAAATACTTATATTTGGCCAACACAGATAAAGAAAATTATGGCTAATGCACTAAAAGTCCCAACGATGCAAGAATATGCGGCAGAAGGAAAAATGCCGGATGTGTTGTTTTGGGTTGGCTGCTCATGTAGTTTTGACGATAGAGCCAAAAAGATAACTAAGGCTTTTGCTAAATTGCTTCAGAAAGCGGGCGTTGATTTTGCCGTTTTGGGCAGTGAAGAAGGTTGTACCGGCGATCCTGCAAAACGCGCAGGGAATGAGTTTTTATTCCAAATGCAAGCAAAGATGAATATCGAAACTTTAAATGGTTACGGTATTAAAAAAATAGTCACCGCTTGTCCACATTGTTTCAACACCATAAAAAATGAATATCCCGAACTCGGGGGGCATTACAAAGTGGTTCACCACACGCAATTGCTCAAATCACTGCTTGAAGAAGGGAAACTCAAAGTTGAAGGCGGACTGTTTAAAGGCAAACGAATTACCTATCACGATCCGTGTTACCTCGGGCGTGCTAATGATGAGTTTGAAGCTTCGCGAGAGTTGTTGCTCAAGTTAGAAGTGGAACTCGTTGAAATGCGCGATAGCAAACGCCGCAGTTTGTGTTGTGGTGCTGGAGGCGCACAAATGTTTAAAGAATCAGAAAAAGGGAATCGCGAGATTAACGAAATGCGCATCGAACAAGCACAGCAAACCGGCGCCGAAACCATTGCAACAGGTTGCCCGTTTTGTAATACTATGCTTGCCGATGGCATGACCAAACAAAAAACAGGTCAGCCGCTAGAAATTAAAGATGTTGTTGAAATGATTGCCGAAGCAGAAGATTTATGATAGGAGTAGGATTGCAAAAATTAGCTAAAGATTACATGCACATTTGGGATGCCAACAGTGAAGGCATGCTCGATATTTATGCCGATAAAGAGCTCATAGTTGAATACACACACATGCCACGCATAGAAGGGGTTGAAGCTTATAAGTCATTTTTACAGGGAACGTATTCAAGTTTTCCCGACATTCAAATAACTTTAGGCGAAGTGATTTGTAATAAAAAAGAAAACAGTATCACGCTGTATTGGAACTATGCCGGCACCCACCAAAATAATACGTTGTTTGGCGTCGCTCCTTCCGGAAAGCGAGTAGTGGTAAACGGGATGACCGTATTGACCGTAAAAAAAGGGAAGGTGATTCGCGAAAAAGGGATTATTGACAATTTGAGTTTACTGATGCAACTCAATGCTTAACAGGGCGTCGATTCCGCTATACCAAATAGAATTATTTTTTAGTCCGATTCAGAATATTTTTGTGGGTATACTACCGGGAGCATAATTAAATAATACAACGCGAGAAAGTCGAAATTGGACTATTTAATTTATCCGTATGGTATTATAATTCTGTAATTTTGTAAACCTGAATAAGAAGGAAATTACCTTTTGATTTAAGTGAAGAAATATGTTAGTACCTTTTGATAAATTACCTGATAGTGCCCGTTTGTGGATCTATCAATCTAATCGTCCTTTTACAGATGACGAATTGCCAAAATTAGAAGCTGAATTGGCTAAATTTGTTGAAGAATGGACCGTTCACGGTTCTGATTTGAGTGCGGCTTATACCGTAAAATACAAGCGGTTTGTTGTGCTCGGTATCGATCAAAGTTTAGCCGCAGCCAGCGGATGTTCAATTGATGCTTCGGTGCGTTTTATCCAACATTTACAAGATGAATTTGGTGTAGACTTGCTCGATAAGATGAATGTCACTTTCCGTCAAGGCGATTATATTGCATATAAAGAATTGAAAGATTTTAGAAAAATTGTCAAAGCACGCTCTGTATCGCCACAGACCATTGTGTTTAATAACTTGGTAAATACCAAAGCTGAATTTGACGAATATTGGGAAGTGCCACTTGAAGAAAGTTGGCATAAACGCTTCCTGTAAATCGATTGCAATTTTAGCGATTAAAAAATTGTTAGTTAACTCAAGTTTCGGAGTTATTCTACCTTAATATTAGTTATTGAACTACTTCGTAGTTCCGTAAAATATGGTAACCTCAACGCCCCGAGTTACACTCGGGGTTATTCATATTCAACCATTACATGGTTAGTTGTAACTATAAATAGAAGTATACTTTAAAAGGTCGAAGGTCTTTAATGTGATAGACCCTGTACAAGCGAAGTGCAGTACGGGGTAAAGTAAGTCTGCCCTTACTGAACCTCGAAGGGTGTTCAATACCCACTGGATTGAACAAGTTATACCAATTAGAATTATTTTTTAGTCCGATTTAGAATATTTTTTATAGGTATAATACCATGGTTCATAAATTACTAGTACAATGAGATAAAGTCGAAATTGGACTATTTAATTTATACATACGGTATTATTAGTATTTGTGAGTTGTAATATATCTGATTATTAGGCTGGTATAATATTTCGTATCTAAAAACATAATTTCCTAGCATACCATTTATTACTTTTTCCGAAACGTTGACTAGTTAAAAATCCTTTCTGAATGGCTTAGAAAGGATTTTTTATGCCCTGCTATTTTCTTTTCGACACCCTTATACTACTAGAATAATTGTACCTTTAATAGCAAAATGCAACGCGATGGACAAGATAGAGAATGTAGAAATTTCTTATTTAGGACTTGAGGAGTACGATGAGTTAAAACAGGCTATGATTACGGCTTATCCTACTATGGAAGACAGCTACTGGGCCAAAGAAGAAATAGAAAATTTACTAGACGTATTTCCTGAAGGACAAGTGGTCATTAAAGTAAATGACGCCATTGCCGGCTGTGCATTGTCAGTAATTGTTTCAGAACAAACAGTTAATAAATACCACGCTTACGAAGACATTATTACCGATGGGACATTTGAAAAATTTGACGCAAAGGGCAATGTGTTATACGGTATAGAAGTGTTTATCAGTCCTGAATATCGCGGATTGCGTTTGGGGCGGCGTTTGTACGATTACCGAAAAGAATTGTGCGAGCGTTTAAATTTGAAGGGCATTATGTTTGGCGGACGTA
Organism: uncultured Flavobacteriaceae bacterium; assembly: GCA_964451785.1. Taxonomy (GTDB): domain Bacteria; phylum Bacteroidota; class Bacteroidia; order Flavobacteriales; family Flavobacteriaceae; genus JAJYSO01. The sequence goes on along the minus strand of CAYVJG010000006.1, from coordinate 54,287 downwards.
TTCCTAATTACCATAAATATGCTCACCAGTTATCTCCTAAAGATTACATTGAAAAAGTTAAACACCGCGAAATTGACGATCCTGTGTTGAGCTTTCAACTGTCAAACGATTTTCACGTTTCTCGAATTTTAAAAAATTACCTGCTCGACGATGAGGCGTCAAAATACTTTGCGGTGCTCCTAGAATGGGATAATATTTATTACGAAAAACCTACTGAAGAGCCCGTTTCTGATAAGACCGTGGCGCGCGTTGGCTTAGTGCAGTGGCAGATGCGGACCTACAAAAATAGAGCAGAATTGATGCAGCAAGTGCAATTTTTTGTCGATACCCTAGCCTCATATAACTGTGATTTTGCGCTTTTTCCAGAGTTGTTTAACATGCCGCTCATGCCTAAAGATGCAAGCCTATCGCCGGTAGAGGCCATTCGCGAGTTAGCTAAGCATACAGAAGCTATCAAAAACGAATTTAGTCAGTTAGCGGTGTCGTGTAATATCAATATTATCTCGGGATCTATGCCGGTTATTCGCGATGGCAATCTCTATAATGAAGGCTATCTTTGCAAGCGAGATGGTCATGTTGAATCGTATGAAAAAATCCATATCACCCCTGATGAGGTGAGCTCCTGGGGAATGCGCGGTGGTTCAAAAATCCAAACTTTCGACACCGATAGCGGTAAGATAGGGGTTGTGATTTGTTACGATTCAGAGTTTCCTGAATTAGCGCGTATTTTGGCACAAGAAGGTATGGATATTCTATTTGTTCCTTTTATGACCGATACCGCTAATGCGTTTTCACGTGTGCGCAATTGTGCTATGGCGCGCGCTATAGAAAATGAATGTTATGTGGCGATTGCCGGAAGTGTTGGAAATTTACCGCAGGTGACGAATATGAACATTCAATATGCCCAATCTATGGTATTTACACCTTGTGATTTTGCATTTCCTATTGATGGAGTACAGGCAAAGGCGACACCAAATACCGAAATGGTAGTTATTACTGATGTCGATTTGACCTTGCTGCGCGAATTGAATAAAACCGGCAGTGTACGCAATCTGGCACAACGCCGAACAGATTTGTATGACTTGCGGAAGAAATAGAATTTTGTTATTTCGTTTATACTTCACAATTTAACTCGCTTGTCCATAAGGTATTAACCCTATTTACCCCTGCTCTAAAAGAAGCAGAATCTTATGTCGACAATTGTTGTGTATTGGCGTATTGCTATTTAAAAGTACAACAACCATTAAATTGAGAGGTGAGGCTCTCGAACCTCGGAGTGACTGATTTGCAGATTCACTTATTTACTTTTCTTGTCATCCTGAAAAATTGCTAGGCACCAGCAATTTATTCAGGATCTGTCTTTCACACTAAGTTACAGTTCAAGCTACCGTATTAAAGACGGCTATCAAAGAAATAAGTCTTCCAAACTGTTTATGATTTCTTAATAAATTATTAAATTTACATAGAAAATCATTAAATTATCAAAACAACACTACTTTTTCTGCTCACGTTCTTACCCCTTCTCGGCTTTGCCCAAGCCCCGGATGACACGGTTTATATCCCCGATGGTCACTTTAAATGGTTTTTATTGGAGCAAGGCACACTTGAACCACCTTTTGAAACTGTTGACACCAACAACAATGGAGAGATAGAATACAGCGAAGCTGAAGCGGTGACGCATTTATACTTGGATCCCTCTGTACTGAACGGGCTTAACGCGCCAAATTACACCAACAGTTCACAAAACAACAACCCGGTTGAATTTGGCCCCATTGACGACCTGACCGGGATTGAAGCCTTTACAAATCTGCAGTATTTAAATGTGCGGTATAATAACTTGACCACTTTGGATTTAAGTAACAATGTAATGTTAGATACTTTACTTGCTGAATACAACGAATTGACAACACTTGAAATAGGAGAAAATAATAACTTAAAGGTTTTGCTTTGTGATAATAATCAAATAGATACTTTGGATTTGAGTAGCACTTCAAGCTTGAAATATATGTATTGTAGAAATAACGAATTAACCTATTTGGATATAAGGAATAATGAAAATATAATACTTGTTCAAGCAAATGGCAATCCTGATTTAATTTGTATATATGTAGATGATATGTCTTATGCAGGCTCTCACTGGGTTAAGGATTCCACGGCACACTGGGTAGAAAATGAGGCCGAATGTGATGCTTTGGGCTTGGAAGATTATGTCTTTCAGAATATCAATATTTATCCTAACCCGGTCAAGGATAACTTATCTGTTGAAGGGCTTAATGAAAAGGCACAAGTTGCGCTTTATGATGTACAAGGAAAAAAAATATGGGCCAAAACCACGACTAAAGGAAAAGATACAATTTTTGATGTTTCATCCCTAAATACAGGACTCTATTTTCTTCGAGTACCGTTCAAAATACGTCTAAAACCTTTAAAATCGTAAAATTATGAAAACAAAACTCCTCTTTTTGCTCATCTTTCTCCCGTTTACAGGCCTTGCCCAAGCCCCTACCGACACGGTTTATATCCCCGATGGGCATTTTAAATGGGCCTTGTTGACTCCCGATTTTAATGGGTACGGCATTATTGACACCAACGGCGATGGCGAAATCGAATACAGCGAAGCCGCAGCGGTCACCCATTTATATTTGGATCCCTCTGTACTGAACGGGCTTAACGCACCAAATTACACCAACAGTTCACAAAACAACAACCCGGTTGAATTTGGCGCCATTGACGACCTGACCGGGATTGAAGCTTTTGTCAATATACAATATTTAAATGTACGCTATAATAACCTGACCACTTTGGATTTAAGTAACAATGTAATGTTAGATACTTTATATACAGAATATAACCAACTGACAACTTTGCAATTAGGAAATAATCCGCATCTAAAAGTATTACTTTGCAATGAAAACAATATCCAAAGCTTGGATGTTACCCAATTAGGTGGATTAGCTAGGTTGGGTTGTTTCAATAATGAAATTGATAGTTTGGATTTAAGGAATGCTCCTAATTTAATTCATATAAATTGTTTCCATAATCAATTGGTCTATTTAGATTTAAGAAATAATGGAAATATAATAGAAGCTGCTGCATTTGGCAATCCTAACTTAACTTGTATTTATGTCGATGATAAGGAATATTCCGAAAATGCACCTTATTGGAGCAAGGACTCTACAGCGCATTATGTAGAAACCGAAGCAGAGTGTGAAGCCTTAGATATTAAATCCTATTTGCTTCAAAATCTAAAAATATTTCCCAACCCCGTTAAAAACAACTTGTCTATTGATGGGCTTAAAGAAAAGACACAAGTTGCGCTTTACGATATACAAGGAAAAAAAGTATTCGTTAAAAACACAAACACCCCTACCATCTCTTTTGATGTCTCATCGCTACAACCGGGAATTTATTTTCTTCAGGTCACTCTTCAAAACACTTCTAAAACCTTTAAAATCGTAAAATTATGAAAGTTATTAAATATACATTATTTAGTTTCATATTCTTGGTAACAGTAGTTGTCGGAAATGCACAGGTCACACAAGATTTTACCTATTCAAGTGCTGAAGTAACAGCATCCACACAAGACAGTATGAATATCGTTCAATTGAAAAAAGCCACTTTGTTAAGTGGAGAAGACTACGTGGGCAACCCCCAACTACCTGTGGTCAGCATAAAATTGGCTTTGCCTCAAGGGCAAAAAGCCACTTCGGTTACTGTGACGGCTAACCAACAGACCACACTTTCCGGCACATTCAATTTGGTATCCGTGCCGGAACCCCAATCCTTGGGATTTGTTAAAAAGGAGAGAAAAAGTGAAAATTTTAAAGTGAAGCACAATGCAGCTGTATATCCCCCTAATTTTTTACTGGATTTTACGAATCATCAATATCGTCAATACTCCTATGTGACCGTCCGATTTATTCCCTTTTCGTACAATGCACAGACGGGGAGCCTCGACTTATTGACCCAGGTCACTATTTCAGTAAGCACGGCTGCCTCTGCTTTAGGAAGTGTTTAGTCTCTTAGAAAGAATAATTCTTTTGCTCAAAAGTAAGGATGGATGTGACGAAAAAACTCGGTGGGAAGAAATTTTATTGTCTGAATGTAAAATGTGAATAAAAAGTAAATATTTTCACTAAGTTAACTTATAATTAACTAATTTTACACTATAAAACCCTAATCCATGAAAACAACACTACTTTTCCTGTTCACGCTCCTGCCTTTTCTCAGCTTTGCCCAAGCCCCTACCGACATGGTTTATATCCCCGATGGGCATTTTAAATGGGCCTTGTTGACTCCCGATTTTAATGGGTACGGCATTATTGACACCAACGGCGATGGCGAAATCGAATACAGCGAAGCCGCAGCGGTCACCCATTTATATTTGGATCCCTCTGTACTGAACGGGCTTAACGCACCAAATTACACCAACACTTCCCAAAACAACAACCCGGTTGAATTTGGCCCTATAAATGACCTGACCGGGATTGAAGCTTTTACGAATCTTCAGTATTTAAATGTACGCTATAATAACTTGACCACTTTGGATTTAAGTAACAATGTAATGTTAGACACTTTATATGCAGAATATAACCAACTGACAACTTTGCAATTAGGAAATAATCCGCATTTGAAATTACTGCTTTGTACCGAAAACAATATCCAAAGCTTGGATGTTACCCAACTGACCGGGTTAATTGAACTGGGTTGCGATCAAAATGAAATTGATAGTTTGGATTTGAGCAATGCTCCAAATTTAAATTTTATAGATTGTGTTCTTAATCAATTGACTTACTTAGATTTAAGAAATGGTGGAAATACGATAGGTGTCAATGCGACAGGTAACCCCGATTTAACTTGTATTTATGTGGATGATGAAACATATGCTGAAAACGCTCCTTATTGGTATAAAGATTCTACCGCTTACTGGGTAGAAACCGAAGCAGAATGTGATGCCTTAAGTGTTGGCGACTATGTTTTCCAAAATATAAACATTTATCCTAACCCGGTTAAAAATAAATTATATATCAGCAATCTTACAGATAGGTCAAAACTAAGTCTTTATGATTTGCAAGGGAGAAAAGTCCGTTTTGAAAAATTTAAAACAAAAATGACATCTTTCGATTTATCAAATTTGGAACCGGGTATCTATTTTCTTCAGGTCACTCTTCAAAACACTTCTAAAACCTTTAAAATCATCAAGCAATGAAATATTTTCCTTATGTCCTTTCTGTTTTATTGGGATGTTTTACAATGATGGGCCAAGCCCAAACCACCCAAGATTTTAGCTTCTCAACCACAGAAATAACCACTACCACACAAAGCAATATGGATGTTGTTTATCTTAAAAAGGCATCCCTTTTATATGGCGAAGAATATGTAGGCGATCCACAGTTGCCTGTGGTCAGTGTCAAGCTCGCCTTGCCCCAAGGACAAAAGGCAAGCTCGATCACCGTAATGGCCACTCAACAGACCACGCTTCCCGGCACCTATAATTTGGCGCCCGTTCCCGAACCGGAGTTTATGAACGGCATTAAAAAAGGGGCGCATGTTTCCTGTCAAAATTATTATTCGGGGGATTATCCTACCGATCCTTTGGTGAATTATGAGAACTTTCAATACCGGGGATACGGTTATGTCATCGTCAGTTTCATTCCCTTTTCCTATAACCAGCAAACGGGAAAGCTCAATTTATACACAAATCTTACAGTTTCCATAAGCACAGAAGCCAGTGAAGTCGATCATATCACCTCGTTAAGGGGGAACGATCATACCGATCAACAAGCCTTCGCCCAAATGCAAAGAACCGTGGACAATCCCCAAAAATTTCTTCAATATTATATGGCAATAGCTCCAATGAGTACGGAAAATCCCGACAATCCTGCTGACAGCATTTTTGACGGTCAATTTACCCCATCCCATCTGCCATCCAAATGGGGCAGTAAAGTGCCTTATGTCATCATCACCAACAATCAAACTACCGATGGGGAAAGCGTTGGGGATTTGGTGGGAAAGTTCCAGGAGTTCGCCGATTGGAAAACCCGTAAAGGCACACCTGCCAAAGTCGTTACGGTGGATACGATTTTAAAAACCTATAAAGGGGTAGATGCAGTCGCAAAAGTTTTAAGTAAACAGCGGTTTTTAACAAGACGTTTTCAGTAAATCGCTTTGAGGTCTAAGGCTAAGCTATTACCTTTAGGCACTCGGATTATTACTGTTAAAAAATCGCTTTTCACTTATGAAGAAATCCTTCTGGATCCTAGTCTGTTTATGCATATGCTCAACCATTTTTGCTCAAGAAAAAACACCTTCAACTCCTGTTTATCCTTTAGTTACTGCTGATTCAATTGCACAACGTCAGTGGGTAGATAGTATTTATAACAGTATGTCATTGCAAGAAAAAGTAGGACAGCTGTTTATGGTCGATATTTTTTCGAGTAAACCTAAAAGAGCAACGGACTACATAAAGCATTTGATAGAAGAGTATCACATCGGAGGCGTGATTTTTTCAAAAGGAGGACCGGTGCAACAGGCGCGCTTGACCAATGCATATCAAGCAGCTTCACGAGTACCGTTGATGATAGGGCAAGATGCAGAGTGGGGCTTGGCCATGCGCTTGGATTCTACCTATGCTTTTCCGTGGAATATGACCTTGGGCGCTATAGAAAACAATAAGTTGATTGAAATTACAGGCCGTCAAATAGGGCGTCATGCAAAACGCTTAGGAGTCAATATCAATTTTGCTCCTGATATTGATATCAATACCAATCCGGATAATCCGATTATTGGCAACCGTTCTTTTGGTGAAAATCGCGAAAATGTGGCTCAAAAGGGAATTGCTTTTGCCAAGGGGATGGAAAGTGTGGGCGTTTTAGCCAGTGCTAAACATTTTCCGGGACATGGCGATACAGAAGTCGACTCGCATAAAGCTTTACCTATACTCAACTTTAGTGCAGAACGATTAGATAGTATCGAATTGTATCCGTTTAAAAAAATTACACAAGCGGGCATTTCAAGTGTGATGATTGGTCATTTAGAAATTCCTGCTTGGGATAGTCGCAAGGGGCATCCGGCTTCATTGTCCAAACCTATTATTACCGGAATTTTAAAAGAACGCCTCGGCTATAAAGGCCTTATTTTTACCGACGCGCTAAACATGCGTGGGGTGGCAAATTATGACGAGCCCGGAAAGACGAGTTTAGATGCGTTGCTGGCCGGAAATGACATGTTGTTGATTCCGCGCAGTGTGCCTAAAGGCGTTGCTCGTATTGTCAAAGCTTATGAAAAAGGAGTGGTGACAGAAACGCGATTGGCACATTCTGTCAAAAAGATTTTGATGGCTAAGTACAAAGCCGGATTAAATCATTATAAACCGGTTGAAATTGAGGGTTTGGTTGACGATCTTAATACACGGGGGAATGATTTGTTGTATGCTACTTTGCTAGAAAATGCCATTACGGTGATTAAAAATGACAAAGCCATTTTACCTATAAAGAATTTAGATCAGCAGAAAATAGCTTATGTACATTTTGGCAATGACTCAGGTGATGATTTTTACAAGATGCTGCGCAAATATGCCGATGTTGATAAAGTTGAAGCTAGCCATATAGGTGATTTGTTAGAGCGCTTGAAGCACTATAACTTAGTGATTGTCGGCTTGCATAAATCAAATGCTAATCCTTGGAAGTCCTATAAATTTACAGATCAAGAGTTAGTGTGGTTACATCAAATCGCTTTAAATCATCGCACAATTCTCAGCGTGTTTGCCAGTCCATATGCACTACTCGATATGCGTTCGACGGCCAATTTAGAGGGCGTTGTTATCGGGTATCAAAACAGTAAAATAGGTCAAGAAAAAACAGCTCAAGTTATTTTTGGAGCCTTGCCAGCCAAAGGAAAATTGCCGGTTAGTGTTGGCAAAAACTTTCCTGAAGGCACGCAGTACAAGACCAAAGCTATTCAGCGCCTGTCTTATGGTATTCCTGAAAGTGTAGGCGTGAGTTCAGAGGCATTGACAAAGATAGATTCGATTGCTAATGATGCTGTTGCCAAAAGAATGACTCCGGGTATGCAAGTGCTCGTGGCGCGTAAAGGGAAAGTAATTTTTCAAAAGAGCTACGGCTATCACACTTATGCTAAAGAGCACAAGGTCAAAAACACAGATATTTATGATATCGCGTCGATGACTAAGGTGGTTGCTACGCTGCCTCTGTTGATGGAGTTGCAAGAAGTGGGGATTTTAAAATTGGATGCTCCCCTCAAAAAAATGATGCCTTACCTAAGAGGATCTAATAAAGCCAACCTCAGTTTGCGCCGCACCTTGAGTCACTATGCCGGGTTTAAACCGTGGATTCCTTTTTACCGCAAAACTCTAGATGAAAATGGAAAACCTTCGCCTAAATATTACCGCACACAAGCTGAAGGGAATTTTACCGTAAAGGTAGCTGATGATTTATACATGCGCAAAGATTACCAAGATTCGATTTATCAAGTTATTGTCGATAGTGATTTGTTGAGACAGGAAGAATACAAATACAGTGGCTTGCCTTTTTATTTGTTTAAACGCTTTTTGGAGGAATACTATCACGAAGATTTAAATCAGTTAACACAAAACCGATTTTATAAATCACTAGGAGCTTATCGCTTAGGATTTTTACCTTTACAGCGCTTTGATAAACAACAAATTATTCCGGCAGAGGTCGATGATTTTTATCGTCATCAAACCATTTGGGGTACTGTAGATGACGAAGGTGCCGCCATGTTTGGCGGAATAGCCGGAAATGCCGGTTTATTCAGCAATGCTAATGCGGTAGCCAAACTGTTGCAAATGTTTCTCAATGGCGGTATTTATGGCGGCAAGCGTTATCTTAAAGCCGAAACAATTGATCGCTTCAATACGCGCTATTATGCTGATGAAGAGGTCAGACGCGGTTTAGGGTTTGACAAACCACAACTCGATGGCCCCGGACCGGCTTGTGATTACGCTTCGGCTGAAAGTTTTGGACACACCGGTTTTACCGGAACTATAGGCTGGGTTGACCCTAAAGAAGACTTGGTTTACGTCTGCTTGTCTAATCGTATTTTTCCGGAGCGTTCTAATCACAGATTTATTTCAGAAGATATTCGTACCAAGATAGAAGCTGCTATTTACGAGGCAATTATAGACGGCGATTACAAATAATAAACCTACTTTTTTAGAACCATTCTTAAAAACCGTACTTTTGTAAGGTATTTTAGAAAGGGATTTTATGAAAATAGGAATTGTCTGTTACCCAACTTTTGGCGGAAGTGGAGTGGTAGCCACTGAATTAGGAATGGAATTATCACGTCGCGGACACGATGTGCATTTTATTACTTATAAGCAACCTGTGCGCTTGGCACAATTGTCGGCACATATTCATTTTCACGAAGTGAATGTGCCTGAATATCCACTGTTTCATTATCAACCATACGAATTAGCCTTGTCGAGTAAGCTGGTTAATATGGTTAAGGAACACCAGATTGAAATTTTACACGTTCACTATGCCATTCCGCATGCTTATGCGGGCTACATGGCTAAAATGATGCTACGTGAAGAAGGCATTTACATCCCTATAGTTACCACCTTGCACGGCACAGACATCACATTGGTGGGCAACCATCCTTTTTATAAACCAGCCGTTAACTTTAGTATCAATCAAAGTGATGTGGTAACTTCGGTTTCAGAGAGTTTGAAAAAGGATACTTTGCGTTTGTTCGATATTAAAAAAGAAATAAAAGTTATTCCAAATTTTATCAATATTGCTAAACGTGAAGATGTGGTAGTTGACTGCGAGCGCGATACCATTGCCGATAAAGATGAAAAATTGATTTCGCATATCAGTAATTTTAGAAAGGTAAAGCGCATTGACGATGTTATTCGCGTATTTTACAAGGTGCAACAACAGGTGAAAGCTAAGTTGTTAATGGTAGGCGAGGGCCCTGAAGTGCAACCCGCCAAAGAGATGGCTGAAGCATTGGGCATTCGCCATAAAATATTATTTATGGGCGCCAGTAATGAAGTCAACAAAATTTTGTGTCTATCTGATTTATTCTTGTTGCCTTCAGAGACAGAGAGTTTTGGATTAGCGGCACTTGAAGCTATGGTCAACGGCGTACCTGTTATATCGTCAAATACTGGTGGTTTACCTGAAGTCAATGAAGAAGGTGTTTCCGGATTCTTAAGTCCTGTAGGCGATGTGGAAAGTATGGCTAAAAACGCCATTTATCTTTTGAGTGATGAAGAGCGTTTAAAAACCTTTAAAGCCGGTGCTAAATCTGTCGCCGCAAAATTTGATATCGATAAAATCGTTCCTTATTACGAAGATGTTTATGAAGAAGCTTTATTCAATTCGTGATAAGTTTTGCCATTGCTGGCTTTGATGTATAAGTAAGCCAACCGATAGACAAAAAAAACAGCCACTTCTCTCAAATGAAAAGTGGCTGCATTTTTATAACAGAAAATGTCAGTTAAAATCTATAGCGGATACCGATGGCAAAATCAGGACCAAAATTGTCATACACATCATAGTTGGCTAGCACAAACTCTGGTCTAAAATCAAGGAATAATTGTAGTGGCACATTAAAGTTGTATTCCACCCCAATATTACCGGCAATAAGCGCAAAAAAGCCATCGTCATGATAATGGTGGTTCTTAATATTTACATTACCAATACCGGCTCCTACACCCGCATACCAGTTAAAACCACCGTCAATATTCCAAACCCATTGGTAAAGTCCGGTGATTTTGAACGCGTTGTAATCGTGTTCACTTCTAAAACCTAAATCGAATTCTAAACGATTGCTAGAAGATAAACCGTGCTGATATGAAAATTCAGCGCCAAATCCATTACCTCCTCCAAAACGCAGTCCCAATGCATGTGGAGAAGCAACTTGTGCTTGTCCTGAAAAACTAAAAAAAGTAATACAGGCCAAAGCTAAAAATAACTTTTTCATAATTCGTTATAATTAAATGGTTGTTGTTAGTAATAGGCAAAGGTATAAAATATAAATTCTTATATAGTTAATATTGACTTAACAAAAATTATCTTTATTCTATTTCATAACTTATATGTAACTTGAAACTTTAAAATTAATGTAGTGTGGAAATCGATTTATCACAGTTAGATAGACAATTAGAAGGAGAACTAAAAACAGATGACTTACACAAAGCGATTTATGCGGTTGATGCTTCGGTATATCGTGAAAAACCTATAGCTGTAGCTTTTCCTAAATCGGTTAAGGATATTCAAAATTTAGTCACCTTTTCACAGCGGTATAATACATCATTAATTCCTCGGGCAGCAGGAACTTCGCTGGCAGGACAATGTGTGGGCAATGGAATTGTGGTTGATACTTCGCGTTACATGACGAGGTTGGTAACTATTGATGCTGACCGAAAAACGGCTAGACTACAACCGGGTATTATTCGCGATGATTTAAACAGAACTTTACAGCCTTACGGATTGTTTTTTGCTCCTAACACGTCTACTTCCAATCGCTGTATGTTAGGTGGAATGATTGGCAATAATTCTAGTGGAACAACTTCAATAAAATACGGAGTAACGCGCGATAAGGTGCTGCGATTAGAATGTGTGCTTTCTGATGGAAGTTTAGTTGAATTTGGAGAATTGTCAAAAGCGGAATTTCTCGATAAAATGAAGTTGGAAACGTTAGAAGGTGAAATTTATCGCGGTATTTACAGCCGGTTGACTGATGACGAAATTAAGGACGAGCTGATCAAAAACTTACCTAAAGACAGTATTCATCGGCGCAACACCGGCTATGCTGTTGATGAGTTGTTGAAAAATGAGCTGTTTTCAACACTGCCTAATCAGTTTAATATGTGTAAGCTGCTGACGGGTAGTGAAGGTACCTTGGCCTTTACTACTGAAGTAACCGTGGCTTTAGATTCATTGCCTCCTACGAAATCAGCTTTGATTGCGGCACATTTTACTAGTGTTGAAGATTGCTTGCGTGCAGTGGCTCCTGTGATGACTCAAAGCTTGTTCACCTGTGAGATGATGGATAAAACGATTTTAGACTGCACCAAAAGCAGTTTAAAATACAACTCTTATCGCTTTTTTATTCACGATGATCCACAGGCGATATTATTACTCGAATTGCGCGCTGATACAGAAGAGAAATTACAAGGTCAAATCGAAACACTATTAAAGGTAGTCGAATCCCAAACTAAAAGTTATGCGCAACCTGTTTTGCGCGGTGAAGAACCAGCCATGGCTATTGAGTTGCGCAAAGCCGGATTGGGCTTGCTCGGTAATATTCAAAGCGATCGCAAAGCCGTAGCTTGTATTGAAGATACAGCGGTAGCTATTGAAGATCTGGCAGATTACATTATGGAGTTTACGGCTATCACCAAAGCTTATGACCAAGAATTGGTGTATTACGCCCATGCTGGCGCGGGCGAATTGCACTTGCGACCGATGTTGAATTTGAAAAAATCATCAGATGTTAAAAACTTTAGACGTATTACGGATGACATTGCCAAGTTGGTCAAAAAATACAATGGCTCGTTTAGCGGCGAGCACGGCGATGGGCGAGTGCGAGCAGAGTTTATTGGCGAAGTTGTAGGCGAAAAGAATTTGAAATTATTTGAAGAAATAAAAGATCTATTCGACCCTCACAATATTTTTAACCCCGGAAAAATTGTACGTCCTGTAAAAATGGACACGAGTTTTAGGTATGAACCAGATCGTCAAGAACCGGAATTTGATACCTTACTCAATTTTTCAGACGATGGCGGACTCTTACGAGCGGCTGAAAAATGTAATGGTACAGGTGAATGTCGTAAAAGTGTTGAAGCCGGAGGAACCATGTGCCCAAGCTATCGCGCTACCAAAAATGAAAAAGATTCTACACGTGCTCGCGCTAACGCCTTACGCGATTTTTTAACCCATAATTCAGCGCCTAATAAATTTGACAGCGAGGCTTTAAAAGAGGTGTTAGATTTGTGTATCAGTTGTAAAGGCTGTAAAAGTGAATGCCCTTCTAATGTAGATATGGCGGCCTATAAAGCGGAGTTTACCTATCAATATCAAAAATTACACGGCCAATCTTTGCGCAGTAAGGTATTTGCTGAAAATAATAAATTCAACAAACTGGGCTCCATTTGGCCCGGGTTGACTAATGCTGTATTCAAAAATCCGTTAACAAGTCGGTTTATAAAATCGGTATTAGGTGTAGCAGCAGAGCGCTCATTGCCATTACTTTCAAAACGCAGTTTGCGCAAATGGATTCAATCAGGAGAATTGCAATTAAGACCTAGTACTAAACCTATCAAATCGATTTATCTTTTTGTAGATGAATTTACCGATTACCTCGATACGACTATAGGTGTGGATGCCATTGAATTGCTCGTACATTTGGGCTATGAAGTACGCATTGTCGAGCACGAAGAAAGCGGACGCAGTCATGTGTCGAAAGGATTTTTAGAAGAAGCTAAGGTGTTATCCAATGCTAACATTGCTATATTTAAAGATATAATTTCGGCTGAAACTCCGCTAATCGGTATAGAGCCATCCGCAATATTGACTTTTAGGGATGAATATTTGCGCTTAGCCAATAAGCGAGAAGAAGCAGGAAAATTAGCTAAAAATACTTTGCTGATAGATGAGTTTTTGGCAGCTGAAATTGAAGCAGGTCACATCACAGCAGAACAATTTACAGACAAAGCTAAAACGATCAAAATCCATGGACATTGTCATCAAAAGTCCTTGTCAAATATCAAACACACTTTTGATATACTCAATTTACCTAAAAATTATACAGTAATTATCATTCCATCGGGTTGCTGTGGAATGGCAGGTAGTTTTGGCTATGAAAAGGAGCATTACGCGGTGAGCATGCAAATAGGCGAACAAACCCTCTTGCCGGCTGTGCGCAAAGCTGCTGATGAGGTGATTATTACTGCCAACGGTACCAGTTGTCGTCATCAAATTGAAGACGGAGCAGGTCGCCAAGCTTTACATCCTGTAACGGTGTTAAAACAAGCGCTTATCAATTAATTTCGTAAGTTGTTAATGTTTCAGTAGCCGTTCCTCTTGAAGTCGGGAGGGCAGGTAAGTCATACGCACTTAAATCTTCAAAAATAATTTTGATATCTGTAAGGCTATGCACCATACCTATTTCTCTTGCGTAAAAGTTGGTGGTTTTTAAGACGTCTTGGTTTGAGATAAGCTCAACTTCATTTCCATTGGGAAGTGTGATAGAAGCTGATAGCTCAAGGTTAAGGCTAGAAGAAATTAAATCTTCATAAGTATTTAGTCCGTTAGAGTAACTGGTATAAGCTTGATTTTCAATAGAAGTTAATTGATAGCGATAATGAATAGGATATTGGGTAGAGTCAAGGCTAATGCTGTCTTGTAAGTTTCCTGAAAATGAGGAAAGCTCTTGGTTGTTGTCAGCATTTTGGTTGACATAGATTAAATTGTGTAAAGGAATGACAAGTGAATCGCCAGAAAAGGGGAGTTTAAATATAAAATTTCCATTATAGATGATACGACCTTCCACTTTATTTAGCATTCCAGAGGTCCATAACATTGCGGTGAGTCCTTGTTTATCGCCAGCTACAGAAGAGGAAAATAGATAACCCGGCGTCTCATTATCTTCGGTAACACCGGAGACTGAGATAACTTCTGTAGTATCTGACTCAACTACACTGTCTAAAGTTACCTGACTGATGTAGGTCCACTGGTTGCCAATAGTCAAAGGCAAGTAATTTATAGCGGTTTCTTTAGGAATCGCTAATCCGGAATCATCTTGTGACGAACAGGCCGAAACCAGACATAACAATATACTCAGTAGAAAAAAAGTTTTCAATTTCATATAAACAAGAAGACTAACAGGTTAGAACTACGAAACTACAAAAAATAGGGTTATGTAGTAGGTTGAGCGAAAGATAATAAGCCTATTGAAATGTTAAGAACAAGTTCTATGCTAGCAATTAATTGATATTGAAACGACTGATCTACGTGTGATGATTTTGGTAAATCAGCTTTAAGCAAGTAAGTTAAATAAAGGCATTTGTTTACATAAAAAAGAAAGGTTTAGAAGTCTCCGTCAATTTGATTAGAGCTATTTTTGTTGCATTTACTACTTGAATCTAAGAGAGACAAACTCTAAACAAAACAATGGCTCTGTATTTACAACTAAAAATATTGTATATTTATAGAATCGGTTGAACTTTGTCCCCTAATCGGCTTATAACTCTATTTTATGTCAGAACAAATTGACAACAGACAAGTTTTTTCACTTTACGAGGTGACGCGTAGCATACAGAAAACTCTGGCTAAGCGTTATCATCAGTCGTATTGGATAAAGGCCGAGCTCAATAAATTAAATTATTACGAGCATTCGGGGCATTGCTATCCGGAGCTAGTCGAAAAGCGCAATGGAAAGGTGGTGACTCAATTGCGTGCGGTGTTGTGGCGCGATGATTATCAACGTATCAATACGAGTTTTAAGGCTTTGCTCAATGAGCCTTTAAAAGATGGTATCAAGATATTGTTTGCGGCAAAAATAGATTATCATCCCCATTACGGATTGTCGTTGCATATTCAAGAAATTGATCCTAGTTTTACACTAGGCGATTTAGAAAAAGAAAAGCAAGATGCGCTTAAACGCTTGAGAACAGAGGGCATATTTAATCAAAATAAAACTCTGAAAATGCCTTTGTTGCCCAAGCGAATTGCAGTGGTATCGGTAGAAACTAGTAAAGGTTATGCTGATTTTTTAAACGTATTAGATGAAGCGCATGGCACCTATGGGTATGCTTTTTTTCAGATGCTATTTCCGTCATTGTTACAAGGGGATAATGCTGTGAAATCGATGACGCAGCAATTGCGGCGCATTCGTCAGGTGGCGCATCATTTTGATGTGGTGGTTATTGTACGCGGGGGTGGAGGTGATATAGGATTGTCGTGTTACAACCATTATGTTTTAGCGCGTGAAGTGGCTACATTTCCCATTCCGGTGTTGACAGGAATAGGGCATTCTACTAATGAAACCGTCACCGAAATGGTAGCGTATAAAAATACAATCACTCCGACGAAGCTGGCAGAGATTTTTGTGCAGCGTTGTCACGAGTTTGCTGGACCTTTGGTAAAAGCTGAAGAACGTATTGTGGAAACTGCTAAGCGTCAATTGCTGCAAGAACAACAAAATTTAAAGCAACTGTGGCGCTTATTTCGCTATGGCACACAGCAACATATTTTAAAACATCGCACGTATTTAGATTCTGTTGGGCAGCACATTAATCAGCAAAGTAACTACGCGTTACAGTATCAAACTGATCGATTGAGCCAGCTTCAAGTCAACTTGCATCGGCAGACTAAAAATTTATGCCAGGCGCATAATCGCCAATTGGATTACAAAGCTCAACAGATTAAAAGCAGTACAGAGCAACACTTGCAGCAAGCTCGATTTTTACTAGATTTTGAAAGTGATCAATTGAATCGATTGGCACAACAGCCTATAGAGAAAGCTAATTTCAAATTAGAAAATATTGAGCATTTTATAAAAATAATGGATCCTAAAAATGTATTGAAGCGCGGTTATAGCATCACTTTGCACAAGGGAAAGGCTCTGACGGAAATAGATGTTGTTAAAGCCGGAGATGAGGTGGAAACTGTGCTGTATGACGGCCAAATAAATAGTGTGGTAAAACAAACAATTAAATCACAAGACGATGAGTGAAAAATTAAACTATACCGAAGCTTTTGAAGAGCTACAAGCTATTGTAGCCGATATTGAACGCGGCGAAATTTCAGTAGATGAATTATCAAAAAAAGTAAAACGCGCTTCACAATTAATCAGTTTTTGCAAAACGAAATTGACGACTACCGAAGAAGATGTAAAAGCCATTTTAGACGAACTCAAGGCTAATGACAGTGAAGAGGCTTAGTTGAGGTTAATTTAGATGAAGTTCTGTGGAGGTTTTTCGGGTATTGAAGCGTTAACTATACTTTTCTCCCTAACTTTGTATAGCTATTTAATACTGATAACAAGCAGTGATTTGCACTTGTTTTGGAAAAGGGTTAACTAGCCGTGTAAAATAGATTTTATATGCCTGCACCATCTGATTCAGTTAATCAATCTACTTCTTCAATTTCTAAAAATCAACCCACGCAGCCTATACGTAAAGTATTAGTGTTTTGTATTGTTGCTTTAGCTCTGTTAATGTCTACCATAGATTCAACTATTGTTGCGACGGCCTTACACACCATGCAAATAGAATTACAAACCTCATTAAATTGGGCCGGTTGGATTTTGACAGCTTACGCCTTTGGGTTTGTATTGATGTTGCCTATCAGTGGTAAACTCAGCGTTAAATATGGACATAGGAGTGTATTTTTGAGCTCAATTTCCTTATTTACACTAGCTTCATTGTGTTGTGGGTTGACCAGTAATATTTATATATTAATTGTTTTACGTGTTATTCAAGCTGTAGGCGGGGCAGGTATCACGCCATCGGTTACGGGAATTATCGTTGACCATTTTGGCAGTTCACGTGATAGAGCAGTGAGTTTATTTGGCAGTATCTTTCCGGTAGGCGCTATGCTGGGTCCTATTTTTGGAGGATTATTTGTGACTTATTTTACTTGGCGATGGATATTTTTTGTCAATATTCCTATAGGTATAGCGGTGGTTATTCTCGGTTATACCTATGTACCTAAAGATCTGGTAAAAAAAGCAGCCCAGCGTAAAAAAATGGATTTTATAGGTGTACTGCTACTAGGAATGGGGGTTTTAGCTGGTATGTTTGCCGCAAGTTATATTGGTGAAGAGCACACATCCGTATTTTCGCTAAGTTTTATCGGCTTAATCATCTTGTCGATGATAGGTTTTATAGGGTTTATTCGTCATATAAAGCAGATTAAAAATCCTTTGATAGAACCCCGATTGATTTACGGACATGGTTTTGGAGCAGTTAATTTTATTAATGTCTTGTATGGCGGAGTGGCCATTGGGGTGATTTCATTAATACCGGTTTATGCGGGCAATCGTTATGGTATCAATGAGCTCGATGCAGGCATGTTGTTAGTGGCAGAAGGAATGGCATCGGTAGTGATGTCAACAGTAATGACCATGCTGTTGCGTCGCACAGGTTATAGACCTCCGCTGTATGTGGGTTGTGTGTTTTTGATTATCGGTGCTTTTTTGATTTCAACTCCGCCGATGTTAGGGTTGACGCCCTATCTTTGGTTGGCCATAACTACGGGCTTAATAGGTATAGGAATTGGCACTATTAATCCCTCTTGTCGAAATGCAGGTTTACAGCTAGCGCCTCAGCAGTCATCAACTATTGCCGCCTTGCGCTCTATGGGCATTCAGTTTGGTGGAATTATTACTATTGCCATAGCTACAGCTGTCATTGCTGATGCCCGGATAGCTAGTGCAGCACAAGCCGGATTTTACTTAGCGGTAGCGCTTATTTTTATAGCCGCTCTACCGGTGATTAGTCGCATTGTTGAGCACAAAGGATCTTGGTAAACATTAGTGTGCAAATTGGCGTTGACGTACCACTTCAAAAACTAAAATCCCGGCAGAAACAGAAACATTCATAGAATCAATTTTGCCTTGCATAGGAATAATAATGTTTTTGGTAGCTGCATCGCGCCATTCTTGACTGAGTCCGTCAGCTTCAGTACCAACTACAATGGCTGTAGCATTAGTGTAATTGCAGGTCGTATAATTTACAGATGCTTGTAAGGTGGCACAATAGATAGAAATGTGCTGCGCTTTGAGAAAAGCTATAATCTCTGCAGTGCTCCCTGTGGCTACTTGATGGGTAAACACGCAGCCTACGCTTGACCGAATAATATTAGGATTGTACAAGTCGGTACGCGGATTGGCAATCAACACCGCATCGACATTTGCAGCGTCGGCAGTGCGCAATAGAGCGCCGATATTTCCTGGTTTTTCAGGTGCTTCAGCTACTAAAACGAATGGGTTTTTTGAGGTGAATTTTAAATCTTCTAGGCGATGAGGTTTTACTTTTCCAATGGCTAAAACGCCTTCGGTACTGCTGCGGTAAGCAATTTTTTGATATACTGCTAGCGGCACTTCAATTTGATCTTC
The DNA here is from genome assembly GCA_964451785.1 of uncultured Flavobacteriaceae bacterium. GTDB lineage: Bacteria > Bacteroidota > Bacteroidia > Flavobacteriales > Flavobacteriaceae > JAJYSO01. Next base: position 35,171 of record CAYVJG010000006.1, on the reverse strand, counting down.
TACCTGGTTAAATAAGCTCGCTAAGCTGTTGTCATCAATTAGTTCAGGGCAGTAATACAATTCTGTAAATTGGTATCCGGATCGTATAGCTAATTCGATTTCACGTAAGCCTTCAGCTACGAAAAGGCCTTCTTTACGACGATTACGCGACTTGTCTTGTAAGTGCAAAAGGTGTTTGATAGTTTTGTTTTGTGTACTAGAAATCGATTTGTGCATAACCTGAAATTTGGGCGAAAAGTACTAAATTTTATCAGATAGAAGAGCTGTTTTGAGTAGGAATAATGATTTTAAAGTGCGTGTTCTTGATAATAATTGACCAATAAAGCCACCACATAGCTATAGCTTTGCATGCCTTCAGGTTGATTATTCACTTTTAGGTACTTGCCGTAAACGTATTTAAAAATAGGTTCAAAAGGATTTTGATGCGCTTCCCAAAATTGTTGTACTTCGGCATAATTTTTTCGCACGCCGGGATTAAGCGTGGCTAAAAGTTTTTTTCCTTTGTCTTTATCTTCTAAATACACTTCGTTAAGGCAGTATTGAAGAGCGAAAGTATAACCGGCATATTTAAAATAAGGATTAGTGTGGCTGATGGTATTTAGACACGCCATAAAGTTGGCTTCATTTTCTTTGGCATAGCCTAATTGGTGACCCATTTCGTGTGCGGTGACACTAGGCCATTTAAAGCTGGGGATTTTAGCGTTGATTTGCGCTTCATTAGTCCAAGGATTGATGTAACCACTAAAGCCCATATAAGTTAGTACTGTGCTAAATAGTGAAGATTTGATACTCTGTGTTTGGTAATTCAGAGTAGGGTAGTGTTGAGCTAAATGTTGATATCCGGAAATGGCTAGTTGATTAACTTCTTCTCTTGAATAAGGAATGCTTACTTTAGTTGAATCGGTAGGTGTAAGTTGTTCTTGATAAAAGTTAGCTTTTTGTATAAGTTGCTCAGTGAGCAGAACGAGTTCGTGATGGGTATAATCGGCTTGAATATGAAGATTTTTGTGTAGCGGTAACCGGTAATAATTGAGTCCCCAAAAAAGGTGGAAGCAAAAATAAATAACCGATAATGTAGCTATAGCGTTAATGCTCCACTGTTTAGGAGATTTAAATTTGGTTTTAATACGTTTGTACAGCCAGCGAATGAGTAGCACAATGCCTAAGAGGTAAAGTATATCACCTATAGAAAAAGGAATCCATCCTAAAAGAAAATGTTCTACTTGTGTGATGATAGGAAAAATAGTTCGGCTATAAGAGAACTCAATAAACTGAGGAAATCTGCTGAGGATAGCTATCAATATATATTGAACAGGTAAAAGGCAAGCTAAAATGGTTGGTAATCTTTTTCTCATCTTTCAAATGTAAGCGCTTCACTAAACAAAAACAATTCTGGTTAGCATAAAGCTATGAATAGACTAAAATAGACGTTTTAATCTGTATCAAGTAGAAGTTGTGGAATATTCTTTTGATGCTAATCCAATAAAAAACAGCTTTAATAATTACCTTTGACGGGACTAGGGAAGCTATATTATGACTGAACAAGCCTTTGCGGATTACTTATTATTAGAGAAGAATTATTCTGTTCATACGATAACGGCCTATCGTACAGATATCCATAAATTTAAGCAGTATATTAACGCGACTTATGGCGATGAGGTAACTTTAGAAGACGTGAACTACGCTATGATTCGCAGCTGGATAGTTAGTTTAATGGAGAAAGGAATAGCAAAACGCACTATAAACCGAAAAGTATCTTCTTTGCGTAGCTATTATCTATTTTTATTAAAAATAGAACAAATAGAAGTCTCTCCCTTAGCAAAACACAAATCTTTGAAGACGGCTCAAAAGGTACAAGTTCCTTTTTCACAAACCGAAATGCGAGCGGTTCTCGATGCGCCGATAACGGATAACTTTAAAGGAAGGCGTGATCATTTAATCATAGAACTGTTATACGCTACAGGTATGCGTCGTTCAGAACTCATTAAATTAAAGTTAGCTGATCTGACAGAGACAAGCACCGTTATTAAGGTGCGAGGGAAGGGAGATAAAGATCGGTTGATACCCGTGTCTAATTCTGTACGTAAGAGTTTAGCTTTATATTTAGAGGAACGTTCACAATTGACCAGTTGTATAGATGAAGACTATATCTTATTGACGGCAAGGGGGAAAAAACTATATCCGACATTGGTGTATAGAATAGTGGAGCAGTATTTTAAACAGGTTTCTACAAAACAAAAAACAAGTCCACATGTTTTGCGGCATACATTTGCCACGCACTTATTGAATGCCGGAGCGGATATAAATGCAGTAAAAGACCTGTTAGGGCATGCGAGTTTGTCGTCAACACAAATTTATACGCATAACGATATGGCGCGATTAAAGCAGGTTTATCACAAGGCACACCCTAGAGAACAAAAAAAAGAATAATTTTTTTTAGAGCTAATATATTGATTTAGATTATGGTAGGTTTATAGGTGAAAAAAAACAGTATTTTTTTTAAAAAAAAGTTTGGTGGGAATCTAAGACTGTTATATATTTGCATCCCGTTGAGAATAACGAATGAGTTATTTGAAATTATGAAATAAGCCGATATAGCTCAGCTGGCTAGAGCAGCTGATTTGTAATCAGCAGGTCGTGGGTTCGAGTCCCTCTATCGGCTCTTCTTTTTTAGTAAGAAGTAAAATAAGACTAGAATGTTATTGGGAGGATACTCAAGCGGCCAACGAGGGCAGACTGTAAATCTGCTGTTTTTAACTTCGCAGGTTCGAATCCTGCTCCTCCCACAACTTTTTATACCAAAGAAAAGTTTGTGTATTGAATAAGAATGATTATTTTTGTGCACCTTTAAAGCAGAATGCGGAAGTAGCTCAGTTGGTAGAGCGTCAGCCTTCCAAGCTGAATGTCGCCGGTTCGAACCCGGTCTTCCGCTCTAATCTAAAAGGGATCTCTGAAGTTGATCTTTCTTAGAGGGCTAGGGCAACCGGCCTTGTCAATTGACACTAAGCCGACGTAGCTCAGAGGTAGAGCGCTTCCTTGGTAAGGAAGAGGTCACGAGTTCAATTCTCGTCGTTGGCTCTATCTAAAGTTTCAATTTTATAACAACTGACCTGTGTTATGGGGAAGTTGTTTAGTTTGTGGTATAAAGATTAACACTAATATATAACTAAGATTAAATAAGTAGAAATTATGGCAAAGGAAACTTACGATCGTTCCAAACCGCACCTTAATATTGGTACACTTGGACACGTTGACCACGGAAAAACTACCTTGACTGCTGCTATTACTAAAGTATTGGCTGATCAAGGTTTTTCAGAAGCTAGTGCATATGATCAAATCGATAATGCACCAGAAGAAAAAGAACGCGGTATTACTATTAACTCTTCACACGTAGAGTATGCTACTGCTAACCGTCACTATGCTCACGTTGACTGTCCAGGTCACGCTGACTATGTGAAAAACATGGTAACTGGTGCTGCTCAAATGGACGGTGCTATCTTGGTTGTTGCGGCTACTGATGGTCCAATGCCTCAAACTCGCGAGCACTTATTGCTTGGTCGTCAAGTAGGTATTCCTAAAATTGTTGTTTTCTTAAACAAAGTTGACCTTGTTGATGATGAAGAGTTGTTAGAATTGGTTGATATGGAAGTTCGTGAATTGTTGTCATTCTATGACTATGATGGTGACGATGCTCCTGTAGTTTCTGGTTCTGCTTTAGGAGCTTTAGACGGTGATGAAAATTACGTGGCTAAAATTCTTGAATTGATGGAAGCTGTTGATAACTATATCGAATTGCCAGAACGCGATGTTGATAAACCATTCTTGTTACCAGTTGAAGATGTATTCTCTATTACTGGTCGTGGTACTGTAGCAACTGGTCGTATTGAAACTGGTGTTGCTAACACAGGTGATGAAGTTGAAATTCTTGGTATGGGAGCTTCATTGAAATCTACAATTACTGGTGTTGAAATGTTCCGTAAAATTTTGGACCGTGGTGAAGCTGGTGATAACGTAGGTATCTTACTTCGCGGTATCGATAAAAAACAAATCTCTCGTGGTATGGTAATCTGTAAACCAGGTACTGTAACTCCACATAGCAAATTTAAAGCTGAGGTTTATATCTTGAAAAAAGAAGAAGGTGGACGTCACACTCCATTCCACAATAACTACCGTCCTCAATTCTACGTTCGTACAACTGACGTAACTGGTACTATTACTTTGCCAGAAGGAGTTGAAATGGTAATGCCTGGTGATAACTTAACTATCAACGTTGAGTTGTTGTCTCCAATCGCCTTGAGTAAAGGTCTTCGTTTCGCAATTCGTGAAGGTGGACGTACTGTAGGTGCTGGTCAGGTAACTGAAATTCTTGACTAATATTTATATTAGTATTTCATAAACGAGGCATTAATGCTGTTAGTGCCTCGTTTTATAAACGGGTTTAGCTCAGTTGGTAGAGCACTGGTCTCCAAAACCAGGTGTCGGGAGTTCGAGCCTCTCAACCCGTGCTGTAAATGAGAAGTTGACTTATCGGCTTCTCATTCTTGTATCTATAAATACGATGTTTTTTATAGTGCATTATAGCTGAACTATAAAATATTTAGTGTCACACAATAGGCTCACTTTGCGAGCTTCTCTTCTATAAAGGGTGTTTTTATTAAAATAAAGCTATTTTAAGGGAATATTTTTTTTATTTCATTTTGAAATGATAGTTTATTAAAGTATTTTTGCATCCTGTTTTGACAGATTTGTTGAAATTTGAACAACTTTATATCACTAAACTATGGCTGGATTTAAAAAATATATCACCGAATCTTATGATGAGTTAATGAATCATGTAACTTGGCCTTCTTATGCAGAAGCGCAAAAGCTTACAGTAGTAGTGCTTTTGTTTTCTGTAATAATGGCATTGGCGATTTGGGGTGTAGATACAGTGTTTAGTTCAGTTATTGAACAATACTTTAAATGGGTTAAAGGTTAAGATTTATGGCTGATGAAAATATGAAATGGTATGTGGTAAGATCTGTTAGTGGATCAGAACACAAAATTAAAGACCATATTGAAAAAGAAATTTCTTACGAAGGTTTAGAAGATTATGTTGGCCAAATATTAGTGCCAACTGAGAAAGTTGTTCAGGTACGTCAAGGTAAGAAAATTAATAAAGAACGTGTTTATTTTCCTGGCTATATTATGATACAAGCCAACTTGGTTGGTGAAGTGCCACATGTAATTAAAGGTGTTAATGGTGTAATTGGTTTCTTAGGTGAAACTAAAGGCGGAGATCCGGTGCCATTGAGACGTTCAGAAGTTAAACGCATGCTAGGTAAGGTTGATGAGCTTAATGTTCAAGAAACACAAGTAGCAATTCCTTATACAATAGGAGAAACTATTAAAGTGATTGACGGACCTTTTAATGGGTTTAATGGTACAATTGAACGCGTTAATGAAGAAAAACGTAAGCTCGAAGTAATGGTGAAGATTTTTGGAAGAAAAACACCGTTGGAATTGAGTTATATGCAAGTAGAGAAAGTTTAAATGTTACATTTATATTTTAGAGTTGTCACTGATGCTTCCGATTGGCGATAATTCGATTTAAATTTTAAGTAATGGCAAAAGAAGTAAGTAAGGTAATTAAATTACAAGTTCGCGGAGGTGCTGCCAATCCTTCACCGCCAGTAGGTCCTGCATTAGGTGCTGCCGGGGTGAATATCATGGAGTTTTGTAAGCAATTTAATGCGCGAACTCAAGATAAAGCCGGACAAGTATTACCTGCAGTAATCACAGTTTTTAAAGACAAATCATTTAGTTTTGTAATTAAAACTCCACCTGCGGCGGTACAGCTTTTACAAGCGGCTAAATTGAAAAAAGGTTCTGGTGAACCAAATTCAAAAAAAGTTGGAAGTGTGACTTGGGATCAAGTAAAAGTAATTGCTGAAGATAAAATGCAAGATTTAAATGCATTTACTATTGAATCAGCAATGAAACTAATCGCAGGAACAGCGCGCTCTATGGGTATCAATGTTAAAGGCGATGCGCCATTTTAATCTTTAAAATATAAGACATGGCAAAATTAACTAAAAAACAAAAGGAGAACAAAAGCAAGTATGATGCGTCTAAAGCTTATACTTTAGCTGAAGCTTCTGAAATCGTCAAGAGCATTTCGAATGTTAATTTCGATCCATCCATAGATTTAGCTATTCGCTTGAATGTTGATCCTCGTAAAGCTAATCAAATGGTGAGAGGTGTGGTAAGTTTACCGCACGGAACCGGTAAAGACGTAAAAGTCCTTGCTTTGGTGACACCAGATAAAGAAGCTGATGCGAAAGCAGCAGGCGCTGACTATGTTGGTCTTGATGAATATTTAGCTAAAATCAAAGGAGGCTGGACAGATGTTGACGTTATTGTCACTATGCCTAGCGTTATGGGTAAATTAGGACCGTTAGGACGTATTTTAGGTCCACGTGGCTTGATGCCTAACCCTAAAACCGGTACTGTAACTATGGATATTGCTAAAGCTGTATCTGATGTAAAAGCTGGTAAAATTGATTTTAAAGTAGAGAAAAACGGTATTGTTCACGCCGCTGTAGGAAAAGCTTCATTTAGTGCAGACAAAATCGCTGGTAATGCCCGCGAATTATTAACTACCTTGGTTAAATTAAAACCACAAACAGTTAAAGGTGTTTATATTAAAAGCATCTATATGTCTAGCAGTATGAGCCCTAGTGTTGAAATTGATACTAAACGTTACACCGAGCAATAACAAGCATTATGACAAGAGAAGAAAAAGGACAAGTAATTCAAGATTTGACAGGAAGGTTGCAAGAAACCGGTACTGTTTATTTGGCTGACATTTCTGGGTTAAATGCTGCAGATACAACTAAACTTCGTCGCGCTTGCTTTAAAGCAGACGTTAAGTTGACGGTGGTAAAAAACACGTTGTTGGCTAAAGCAATGGAAGCTAGCGAAAAGGACTTTGGTGATCTTCACACGGTTCTTAAAGGCAACACTTCTATTATGATTGCTGAAAAAGGCAATGCCCCAGCTAAAATCATTAAGGAATTTAGAAAAAAGAACGATCGCCCTATCCTTAAAGGAGCGTATATTGATGAGTCAGTATATGTAGGTGATGAAAACTTAGAAACGCTTGCTAACATCAAATCTAAAGAAGAATTGGTTGGCGATGTTATCAGCGCTCTACAATCTCCTGCTAAAAACGTTATCTCTGCCCTTAAAAATGGTGGTGGTAAATTGGCCGGAATCCTTAAAACACTTTCTGAAAAGGAAGCTTAGTGATAGTACGCACTTTTTAATATTTATATTTAATACTAATTACATTTAAAAACGATAGAAAATGGCAGATTTGAAAGATTTTGCAGAACAATTGGTTAACTTAACCGTAAAAGAAGTAAACGAATTAGCTGATATTCTTAAAGAAGAATACGGAATTGAACCAGCTGCTGCTGCAGTTGCTGTTGCTGGCCCTGCTGCTGGTGGTGCTGAAGCTGCTGAAGAAAAAACTGAATTTGACGTAGTTCTTAAAGCTGCTGGTGCTTCTAAATTGAAAGTCGTAAAATTGGTTAAAGAATTAACTGGTCTTGGCTTGAAAGATGCTAAAGCTATGGTTGATGGCGCTCCTGAAACTCTTAAAGAAGGTGTTGCTAAAGACGAAGCTGAGTCTCTTAAAAAACAATTGGAAGAAGCTGGAGCTGAAGTTGAGCTTAAATAAGCTTAATAAAGCTGATAAACTTGGGTTTAGACCTCAGGACAACATCCTGGAGGTCTAAACCTTTTTATGTATATTTGTATTTCATCGCGAAATACTTGTGATACTTTTTTAATCGACCTTTTTAATGTCAGTATGACTATAGTGCACTAAATGTCTGCTGAATTGATAACTCATCAATAACCTTTTAATTGTCGATATTTGTAATTTTTATACAAAAACTTTTACCTAGTGATTTTGGTTTTTCACTGCGTAAAATTTAAACCCTTTACATCGATGTCAGAAATGCAGAAAGCCCAAAGAATTAGTTTCTCTTCTGTTAAAAATCGTCCGGCGTATCCGGACTTTTTGGACATTCAGGTGAAATCTTTTCAAGACTTTTTTCAACTGGATACTAAATCAGAAAAACGAGAAAATGAAGGCCTCTATAATACCTTCATGGAAAATTTCCCGATTACAGATGCCCGTAATCAATTCGTCCTTGAATTCTTAGACTACTTTATCGATCCTCCACGCTATTCTATCGAAGAATGTATTGAACGTGGATTGACTTATAACGTCCCGCTTAAAGCACGTTTAAAGTTATACTGTACGGATCCTGAACACGAAGACTTTGAAACTATTGTTCAAGATGTATATTTAGGAACTATTCCTTATATGACACCGAGTGGCACCTTTATTGTTAATGGTGCTGAGCGTGTAGTTGTATCGCAATTACATCGTTCACCAGGGGTTTTCTTTGGTCAGTCTTTCCACGCTAATGGAACCAAACTCTATTCTGCACGTGTAATTCCATTTAAAGGTTCTTGGATTGAATTTGCTACAGATATCAATAGCGTGATGTATGCGTATATTGATCGTAAAAAGAAATTACCGGTTACTACCCTCTTCCGTGCTATTGGTTATGAAAGAGATAAAGATATTCTTGAAATCTTTAACCTTGCAGAAGAAGTTAAAGTTTCTAAAACCGGTCTTAAACGCGTTCTTGGTCGTAAATTGGCTGCTCGTGTTTTAAATACATGGTATGAAGATTTCGTTGATGAAGATACCGGTGAGGTAGTCTCAATTGAACGTAACGAAATCGTCTTAGACCGTGATACAGAATTGGAAAAAGAGCATATTGATGAAATCCTTGAATCAGGCTCTAAAACCATTCTCCTCCACAAAGAAGATAGTTCTAATAGCGATTATGCTATTATCTACAATACATTACAAAAAGACCCTACTAACTCTGAAAAAGAAGCCGTTGAGCATATCTATCGCCAGTTGCGTAATGCTGAACCGCCTGATGCAGAGACTGCTCGCGGTATTATTGATAAATTGTTCTTCTCTGAACAACGCTATAGCCTCGGTGAAGTAGGACGTTACAGAATGAATAAAAAGTTAGGACTTGACCTCGCTATGGATGAGCAAGTTTTAACTAAACTCGATATCATTACGATCATTAAATACCTTATTGAGTTGATTAACTCTAAGGCTGAAGTTGATGATATTGACCACTTATCAAACCGTCGTGTTAAAACAGTTGGTGAACAATTGTCTCAACAATTTGGCGTTGGTTTGGCACGTATGGCGCGTACTATTCGTGAACGTATGAACGTGCGTGATAATGAGGTGTTTACACCTATTGACTTGATTAATGCCAAAACATTGTCATCCGTCATTAACTCCTTCTTCGGTACTAACCAGTTATCTCAATTTATGGATCAAACCAATCCATTGAGTGAGATTACTAACAAACGCCGTTTATCGGCATTAGGACCAGGCGGTTTATCACGTGAGCGTGCTGGGTTTGAGGTGCGAGATGTACACTATACACATTATGGTCGTCTTTGCCCTATTGAAACTCCTGAGGGACCGAACATTGGTTTGATTTCATCGCTTTCTGTTTATGCTAAAGTCAACAGTATGGGCTTTATCGAGACACCATACCACAAAGTAGAAGATGGTAAAGTTGATAAGTCTGTTCCTGCACTATACCTTACAGCAGAGGAAGAGGAAGACATGCTCATTGGGCAAGCTAACCTTCCTATGAATGATGAAGGTCAAATTGAAGGCGATCGCTTGGTAGCGCGTATGGAAGGTGACTTCCCGGTAGTAACTCCGGATGAGCTCAACTATATTGACGTTGCACCTAATCAAATTGCCTCAATTTCAGCATCACTAATTCCATTCTTGGAACACAATGATGCTAACCGTGCCTTGATGGGATCAAACATGATGCGTCAAGCTGTACCATTGTTACGTGTTGATTCACCTATCGTTGGTACTGGTCTTGAACAACGCGTAGCTTCAGATTCTCGCGTATTGATGAACGCAGAGCGCGAAGGCGAAGTGGTTTATGTTGATGCTAAAAAAATCGTTATTAGATACGATCGTTCTGAAGAAGAAAAACTAGTCAGTTTTGAACCTGAAGATACAAGCTACAACCTCATTAAGTTTAGAAAAACTAACCAAGGTACTTGTGTTAACCTTAAACCAATTGTAAAAGTTGGTGACCGTGTGGTTAAAAATCAAGTGCTTTGCGAAGGTTATGCTACTCAAAAAGGTGAATTGGCTCTAGGACGAAATATGCAAGTGGCCTTTATGCCTTGGAAAGGGTATAACTATGAGGATGCGATTGTAATTTCAGAAAAAGTTGTACGCGATGACTTGTTTACATCTATTCATATTGATGAATATTCATTACAAGTACGCGACACTAAACTCGGTAATGAAGAGTTGACTAATGACATTCCTAACGTTTCAGAAGACGCTACTAAAAATCTTGATGAAAACGGAATGATTCGCATTGGAGCTGAAGTTAATCCAGGCGATATCCTTATTGGTAAGATTACACCTAAGGGTGAAAGTGATCCAACTCCTGAAGAAAAATTATTGCGCGCAATATTTGGTGACAAAGCTGGTGATGTAAAAGATGCTTCACTTAAAGCTTCTCCTTCATTACACGGGGTTGTGATTAATAAAAAATTGTTCTCACGCGCGGTTAAAAATAAACGTGAACGCGCTAAGGATAAAGAAAAAATCGCTGAATTAGAACGCGAATACAGCAAGAAGTTTAAAGAACTTAAAGACTTACTAGTCGAAAAATTATTTGGACTTGTTGGTGGCAAAACAGCTCAGGGCGTTAAGAATGATTTAGGTGAAGATGTCCTTCCTAAAGGAAAGAAATTTACCCTTAAAATGTTAAATTCTGTTGAGGACTATACGCATTTAACTAAAGGTAAATGGACCACTGATGAAGACCTTAACGAATTGATTGCTGACCTGGTTCACAATTATAAAATTAAAGAAAACGAGTTGCAAGGAAACTTGCGCCGTGAGAAATTTACCATTTCTGTAGGTGATGAATTACCTTCTGGAATTTTAAAACTAGCTAAAGTTTACGTTGCTAAAAAACGAAAACTTAAAGTTGGTGATAAAATGGCAGGTCGTCACGGTAACAAAGGTATTGTGGCGCGTATTGTTAGACAAGAAGACATGCCATTCCTCGAAGATGGAACACCTGTTGATATCGTGTTAAACCCACTAGGGGTACCATCACGTATGAACATCGGTCAGATTTACGAAACCGTTTTAGGTTGGGCCGGTAAGAAATTAGGTAGAAAATATGCTACCCCAATTTTTGATGGGGCAGAACTTGAAGAAATCAATGCCTTAACTGATGAAGCTGGTATTCCACGTTATGGACATACTTACCTTTATGACGGTGGCACAGGAGAGCGTTTTGACCAACCTGCAACTGTAGGGGTTATTTATATGCTTAAACTCGGTCACTTGATTGATGATAAACTTCACGCACGTTCAATTGGTCCTTACTCATTAATCACTCAACAACCACTCGGTGGTAAAGCACAATTTGGTGGTCAACGTCTTGGTGAGATGGAGGTTTGGGCTCTTGAGGGCTATGGTGCTTCAAGCATCTTACGCGAAATGCTCACCGTTAAATCTGATGATGTTATTGGTCGTGCCAAAACTTACGAGGCTATCGTAAAAGGTGAACCAATGCCTGAACCAGGATTACCTGAATCATTTAATGTATTAATGCACGAGCTTAAAGGCTTGGCCTTAGATGTACGTTTAGAAGAGTAGGGGATTTTCCCACTCTTCTTTTACCGGAAAATATTTACCTCCGGACCGATAAATAATGGTAAATAATTGAAATTCTTTAGCACAAATTATTATGACAAAGACTCATGATAAGCATAAACATAAGAAATTTAATAAAATTTCTATAGGACTAGCCTCTCCTGAATCTATTTTAGCAGCTTCTAGAGGTGAAGTTCTTAAACCTGAAACAATTAATTATCGTACGCATAAGCCTGAACGTGATGGCTTGTTTTGCGAACGTATCTTTGGCCCTGTAAAAGATTATGAATGTGCTTGTGGAAAGTATAAACGCATCCGCTATAAAGGTATCGTTTGTGATCGCTGTGGTGTTGAAGTTACTGAGAAAAAAGTACGTCGTGAACGCGTAGGACACATTAATCTTGTTGTTCCTGTTGCACATATTTGGTATTTCCGCTCATTGCCTAATAAGATTGGTTACCTTTTAGGTATCCCTTCTAAAAAATTAGACATGATCATCTATTATGAGCGCTATGTGGTTATTCAACCAGGTATCGCTAAAGATGCTGAGGGTGAACCTATCCAAAAAATGACTTTCTTGACGGAAGAAGAATACCTCGATATTCTTGATACCTTACCACAAGAAAATAATTATTTAGACGATAATGACCCTAATAAGTTTATCGCTAAAATGGGTGCAGAGTGCTTAATTGATCTCTTACACCGTTTAGACTTAAATGAACTTTCTTATGAATTGCGTCATAAAGCTAATACAGAAACCTCTAAACAACGTAAAACTGAAGCCTTAAAACGCTTACAGGTTGTTGAAGCTTTCCGCGATTCTAATAAATTAAGAGAAAATAGACCAGAATGGATGATTCTTAAAGCCATTCCGGTTATTCCACCTGAATTACGCCCATTAGTGCCACTCGATGGCGGACGTTTTGCAACTTCTGACCTCAATGACCTTTACAGACGCGTTATTATCCGTAATAACCGTTTGAAACGCTTAATGGAAATCAAAGCGCCTGAGGTGATCTTGCGTAATGAAAAACGTATGTTGCAAGAATCTGTAGATTCACTCTTTGACAACACCCGTAAATCTTCGGCTGTACGTACTGATAGTAACCGCCCATTAAAATCACTCTCTGATTCCCTAAAAGGAAAACAAGGACGTTTCCGTCAAAACTTGCTCGGTAAACGTGTTGATTATTCTGGTCGTTCAGTTATCGTTGTTGGTCCTGAGCTCAAAATGCACGAGTGTGGATTGCCTAAAAAAATGGCAGCTGAGCTTTATAAACCTTTCGTTATTCGCAAACTGATTGAACGCGGTATCGTAAAAACCGTAAAATCAGCTAAAAAGATTATCGATAAAAAAGAACCTGTCGTTTGGGATATTCTTGAAAACGTCATTAAGGGACATCCTGTTTTACTTAACCGTGCGCCTACCTTGCACCGTTTGGGTATTCAGGCTTTCCAACCTAAAATGATTGAGGGTAAAGCTATTCGTTTACATCCATTAGCGTGTACAGCATTTAACGCTGACTTTGATGGTGACCAAATGGCTGTTCACTTACCTCTAGGCCCTGAAGCTGTTTTAGAAGCTCAATTATTGATGTTGGCTTCTCATAATATCTTAAACCCAGCCAATGGTTCACCGATTACTGTACCGTCTCAGGATATGGTATTAGGGTTGTACTATATGACTAAAATTCGCCCTTCAACTCCTGAATTGAAAATGAAAGGTGAAGGCTCTACTTTTTATTCAGCTGAAGAAGTAAATATTGCTTATAATGAGAAAAAAGTAGACTTAAATAGCGCTATTAAAGTTAGAGTAAGAGATTTAGATGAAAACGGGCAACCGGTTCAAAAAATCGTCGATACCTCTGTGGGTCGTGTGCTCTTTAATGAATATATGCCACAAGAAATTGGTTATATCAATGATGTAATGACCAAAAAAGCTTTGCGTGGACTTATCAATACAGTGATTAAAGCAACTGATATTCCTCGTGCAGGTGAGTTTTTGAACGATATCAAAAACTTAGGTTACACCATGGCATTTAAAGGTGGCTTATCTTTCTCTTTGGGTGATATTATTATCCCTGATGACAAAGGAAAACTTATTGATAAAGCTAACCAACAAGTTGATGGTATTATCGGAAACTACAACATGGGTCTGATTACCAATAACGAACGCTATAACCAAGTTATTGACGTCTGGACAGCTACTAATGCTGAGTTGACTGATTTGGCTATGAACCGTATTAGCTCTGACAAAAACGGATTTAACTCTGTATTTATGATGTTGGATTCTGGAGCACGTGGTTCAAAAGAGCAAATTCGTCAGTTGACCGGTATGCGTGGTTTGATGGCAAAACCTAAAAAATCAAACTCTGGTGGTGGTGATATTATTGAAAACCCGATTTTGGCTAACTTTAAAGAAGGTTTGTCAATTTTGGAATACTTTATCTCTACTCACGGGGCACGTAAAGGTTTGGCTGATACCGCTTTGAAAACTGCTGATGCGGGTTACTTAACGCGTCGTTTGGTTGATGTATCTCAAGATGTCATTATCCTTGAAGAAGATTGTGGTACTTTACGTGGACTTGAAGTTACAGCCTTAAAGAAAAATGACGAAGAGGTACAATCACTCGGTGAACGCATTCTTGGACGTACAGCCTTAAATGATGTTGTAGATCCAGTAAGTGGCGAAACCCTAGCTGTTGCCGGTCAAAATCTTAATGAAGCTGTAGTTGATAAAATCGAAAACTCTTCAATTGAAATGGTTGAAGTACGTTCGCCATTAACATGTGAAGCTAAACACGGTATTTGTGCTAAATGTTACGGTCGTAACTTAGCCACAGGAAAAGCCGTTCAACGCGGTGAAGCCGTTGGTGTTGTAGCCGCACAATCTATTGGTGAACCAGGAACCCAGTTAACTTTGCGTACATTCCACGTAGGTGGTATTGCAGGTAACATTTCTGAAGATCACCAAGTGGTAGCTAAGTATGATGGTATTGCTGAAATCGAAGACCTCAAAGTTGTTGAAGGTGAAAACGAAGAAGGTAAACCAGCTGATGTAGTGATTTCACGTACCTCAGAAGTTAAAATTGTAGACGAAAGATCAGGATTAACCAAAAGTCAATCCGTAATCCCTTATGGTGCTCAACTCTTTATTAAACCGGGACAATCGGTTAAAAAAGGAGATGTCATTTGTCAATGGGACCCATATAACGGTGTGATTATTTCTGAATTCGGTGGTAAAGTGAAGTTTGAAAACTTGAAAAAAGGAGAAACTTATCAAGTTGAAACTGATGAGCAAACCGGATTCCAAGAAAAAGTGGTTGTTGACTCTAAACAAAAACGCAAACGCAAAGTACCTACACTACACATTGTAGATGCTTCTGATGAAGTCTTGCGCTCATATAGTTTGCCAGTAGGTGCTCACTTAATGGTTGATGATAAAGAGGATATTCACACAGGTAAAATTTTAGTAAAAATTCCTCGTAGCTCATCTAAAGCAGGTGATATTACTGGTGGTTTACCTCGTGTAACAGAATTGTTTGAAGCCCGTAACCCATCTAACCCAGCTGTAGTTAGCGAAATTGACGGGGTAGTATCATTCGGAAAAATCAAGCGTGGTAACCGTGAGATTATTGTTGAATCTAAATTTGGTGATGTCAAGAAATACTTGATTAAATTATCAAATCAAATTTTGGTTCAAGAAAACGATTACGTACGTGCCGGAATGCCGCTTTCTGATGGAGCAATTACTCCTGAAGATATCTTGAATATTAAAGGCCCTAGCGCTGTTCAGCAATATTTGGTTAACGAAGTACAAGAGGTTTATCGATTACAAGGTGTAAAAATCAACGATAAACACTTTGAGGTTGTCGTGCGTCAAATGATGCAGAAAGTTAGAATTCAAGATTCAGGTGACACCTTATTCTTAGAAAATCAATTGATTCACCGCAATGATTTTATCGAAGAAAACGATAACATCTACGGTAAAAAAGTGGTTGAAGATGCCGGAGATAGCGAAACGCTTAAACCAGGTCAAATCGTTTCTGCTCGTGAGTTGAGAGACGAAAATTCATTGCTAAGACGCGCTGATAAAAAGCTAGTTTTAGCACGTGATGCAGAGCCTGCAACGGCTAAGCCTATCTTGCAAGGTATAACCCGTGCTTCACTTCAAACAAAATCATTTATCTCTGCAGCCTCTTTCCAAGAGACTACTAAAGTGCTTAATGAAGCAGCTGTTAGCGGTAAAGTTGATGGTCTTGAAGGGCTTAAAGAAAACGTTATTGTTGGTCATAGAATTCCTGCCGGTACTGGTATGCGTGAATATGAAAACATTATCGTTGGCTCTAAAGAAGAGTTTGAAGAAATGATGGAAGAAAAACAAGAAGCTAATTTGAATTAATCAATTTAAATTTGTTTTAACCTATAAAAGTCCTTGTGTATTCAAGGACTTTTTTTTACTTTTCGTTTTTTATTAACAATTTGCCTTAAGACCAGTATTATGAGTAATGATAATCAAAATGATAACCCACAAGAAAAAAAATTAAATATAGAACTTGATGAGCAAACTGCACAAGGACAATACAGTAACTTAGCCATAGTCAATCACTCCCCGTCGGAGTTTGTAGTTGACTTTGTCAATATTATGCCTGGAGCCCCTAAAAGTAGAGTGCAATCGCGAATTATACTAACCCCACAGCACGCTAAACGCCTTTTAAAAGCTTTAGGCGATAATATTAGTAGATTTGAAAGTCAATTTGGAGAAATTCAAGATTACGGTAAACAATCTATTCCGCTTAATTTTGGCCCTACAGGACAGGCTTAGGCTTAAAATAGTTCTTATAGCATTAAAAATTCCATCGCTTGATTAAGTAGATGGAATTTTTTTTGCACTTTCGTAAAGTGTAATTAGTCTTGAATCCGCCATTATTTTGTATAGTTATAATGCCATGGGTAACAAATTAATACTACAATGAGACTATTGTCGAAATTGGACTATATAATTTATCCATACGGTATTATGGCCACAACCCTTCAGTTGACCAATGCTCTAATTTTTGTTGTCTAATCTTTTTAATAAAAGCGTGTTTTTGAGACGTATCAGCCTTTAATTTGACATAGTAATGATCGCGATGTAAAGCGTATTCTTCTGCACTGCCCTTATAGATTTTTAATTTGTAATACGGCATGAGCAGCCCGTAGATTTCAAGTCCAACTTGTATTCTGACAATTATGCCATCTGGTCTTAATTCAAGCGTACACAGATTAGGGCCTTGGCTAAAGATAATTAAATTATGAATATCAATACTTTGCCCCGTAATTTCTAGTTTTCCTGAGGTGCAACCCTTGAGTTGTTGGCGTTCTAAAAGCGAGAAAGGAGAACCTACTTCAGCAGTGATTTTATCTTTAATTTCGGGGGTTTGCTTTGATAAATTGATTATCATATCATTTTTTGTGAAAGATACATATATTATCAGTCAACTTTAATTTTTGAGCTATCTTTGTCACTCAAATTTTCAACCTATGGATATTCAAAAAATAATTACATCTCAAGCCATAAAAGCGCTTAAAATAAATCATGATGTTGATGTTGAAACAATAGAACTCCAACCGACTCGCAAAGATTTTGAAGGGGATATAACTTTGGTAGTTTTTCCATTATTACGGCATATTAAAACTAACCCTGTAAAGCTTGGAGAAGAAGTAGGTAATTATTTAAAAGAAAATGTAGAAGCCATTCAAGACTTCAATGTGGTTAAAGGATTTTTGAATTTGAGCTTTTCAGATGCTTATTTCTTAAGTGATTTTAGAACTATTTATACTACACCTAACTTTGGATTGGTAACAGCAGATGAAAATTCTGAAACCATCATGGTTGAATATTCTTCGCCAAACACCAATAAACCTTTGCACCTCGGTCATGTGCGCAATAACTTGTTAGGGTTTTCTGTAGCTGAAATTTTAAAAGCTTCAGGAAAAACTGTTTATAAAACACAAATTGTCAATGACCGCGGCATTCATATCTGTAAAAGTATGTTGGCTTGGCAAAAATTTGCAGACCTCACCCCAGAAGGACAGCCTGAAACTCCGGAAACATCTGGCTTAAAAGGCGATAAATTTGTGGGTAAATACTACGTCAAATTTGATGTAGAATACAAAAAACAAATTGCTGAGCTTATGGCTGAGGGCATGCCTGAAAAAGAAGCTAAGCAAGCAGCTCCTTTAATGCAAGAAGCTAAAACCATGCTCAAAAAATGGGAGAGTGGCGATGAAGCTGTAATTGCTTTATGGAAAACGATGAATCAATGGGTGTATGACGGTTTTGCTATAACCTATAAAAACTTAGGAGTTGATTTTGATAAAAATTATTACGAGAGCAACACTTACTTACTCGGAAAAGAAGTTGTGGAAGACGGCCTTAAAAAAGACGTGTTTTACAAACGTGAAGACGGTAGCGTGTGGATTGACTTAACTGATGAAGGTCTAGATGAAAAACTCGTGTTACGTGCTGATGGAACAGCTGTTTACATGACACAAGATATAGGAACGGCTATTCAACGTGTAAAAGATTTTGATATTGACGGTTTGGTTTATACCGTAGGAAACGAACAAGATTATCACTTTAAGGTACTGTTTTTGATTCTTAAGAAATTAGGCTATAAATGGGCTGACAATTTATACCACTTGAGCTACGGTATGGTTGAATTGCCTAACGGTAAAATGAAAAGCCGTGAGGGAACCGTTGTAGATGCAGATGATTTAATGGCCGAAATGATTGAAACAGCCGGAAAAATTTCAGAAGAAATGGGTAAGCTTGACGGCTATTCAGCTGCTGAAAAACAAGAACTTTATCGTGTGATAGGTATGGCTGCTTTAAAATATTTTATTTTAAAAGTAGATCCGCGTAAAGGTATGTTGTTTAATCCTGAAGAGTCTGTAGATTTTCAAGGTAATACCGGGCCTTTTATCCAGTATACTTATGCGCGTATTCAATCTATATTGCGCAAAGTAGATGTTGATTATTCATCTGAGGTTGTAGGTTATAATCTACACGAAAAAGAAAAATCAGTTTTAAAACAATTACAGGCATATCCTGCCCTTATTCAGCAGGCGGCAGCACAGCGCAGCCCGGCATTGGTGGCTAATTATACCTATGACTTGGTAAAGGAATTTAATTCGTTTTACCAAAATGTCAGTATTTTAGGTACTGATGATCAAATGGCTAAAGTCTTTAGAATACAATTGGCTGAAACAGTTGCTAAAGTTGTGAAATCAGCGTTTTCTTTACTTGGTATTCAAGTGCCTGAACGCATGTAAGTCACAGGACTTATTGAAAGTTGAAATTATTTTATAGAAGAAATCCACTTTGCAAATTTGTAAAGTGGATTTTCTATTTTGTGTTGGGTTCACCTTTTCTTCTTGCAGCTAATGTTTAGAAGTTTATATAGTCATCTTTTACAGAATAGTTAGTTTAAGGCATAGGGCGCACTTAATTTAAATTTAGGAATAGAGACTTTAAATTTACGCGTAGATGTAAAGTTGATCATATCAAAGTGGCCATTGATAAACCCAAAAGGCGATGAAAGTAGGCAACCACTAGAATAGGTATAAGTTTCACCAGGTTGTAAAACACGTTTTTTTCCAGATAAAGTTTGATCAAAAATAGTATCGCGTTCTTTTAAAATTTCACGAATGCGCCACCATCGCGAGTTGAGTTGCACCGCGTCATTGCTTTCATTTTCTATTACAATTTGATACCTAAACGCAAAGCGCGGTTGTGAATTACGATGAAAAGTGCCTCTAAAACGGGTTTTGACCGTAATCCGAATCCCTTGTGAAAAATGCTGAACCATACTACTGATAACTAAAATAATGAAACTTAACTTCCTTTTGCTAATTTAATAAATTAATGAAAATATATTGGATTAATGTGTTTAAATTTAACATATTGCTTTTTGAGGTGTTATTTGAATGAGTATTAACTTCTTTTAATTATGTATTATTTAGTGAGTTTTGTAGGCTTATCTTCAAATTTCTTTAGTAAATTAGATTCAAAATTTAACAGATGAGTTTTTTACCAAAAATAGAACTATTAGATGTTCACTTCTTAGGACAATCTTCAGTGATAGCTAATTATTTAATACCTTCTGACGATGGATTGATTCTTATTGAGACAGGGCCTGAGACCACTTTTGAACATCTGAAAGCAGCAATAGCCGAAAAGGGATATGATTGGAAGGAGGTAAAGCACGTTTTACTAACTCATATTCATTTTGATCATGCTGGGGCGGCGTGGAAATTTGCTGATCAAGGCGCTAAGATATATGTACACCCTATAGGACTGCCTCACCTCAATAATCCTGAACGCTTGTGGAACTCGGCAAAACGCATCTATAAAGATGATATGGAACGGCTTTGGGGTTCTATGCAGCCCATAGCTCAGTCACAATTAATTCCGGTTGATGATCGTAAAATATTACGTATTGGCGGTTTAGAAATTAAGGCTATTTATACACCGGGTCACGCTGTACATCACAATGCTTACATGCTAGAAGATGTTATATTTACAGGAGATGTGGCAGGTGTACGCATTCATAATGGCCCTGTTGTTCCGCCTTGTCCTCCTCCGGATATAGACATTGAAGCTTGGAAAAAATCTATTCAAAAACTTCGCAATTTACAGCCGAAAACCTTATACCTAGCTCACTTTGGCGAAATTAATGATCCCATAAAACATCTTTCTGATTTAGAGATTATGCTGGATGATTGGAAAAACTGGATGAAACCTAACTTTGACGCTCAAGTGCCTCCTGATGATCTTATCCCTGAATTTGTTGCTTATACACATCAGCAATTAAAAGCTTCAGGAATGGATAAAGATGACCTCGATCGCTATGATAAAGGAAATCCGGCTTATATGTCAGTAGCTGGATTATTGCGCTATTGGAAATTAAAAAAACAAGGCCGATTATAAACGTTGAATGCGAACTGATTTAATACATAGCTATATTTGCTTTCTGGTGCTTTTTGTAGGCATGACGCCAGTATTGAAGGCTCAGGAAAAACACGATGATTCTCGCGTTGAACAGGTAATTGCTGCAAACAATAAACTCTTTCAGCAACTTACGCATGCTGATAACACCACACAACTCGAGCTTGCAGATAGTGTATTGCAAACTTCTGAACAGTTTATTCCGCCAATTCTTTTTGCGACTGCCAATGTTTTGTATAAAAATGGACAAAAACAAGAAGCGTTGTACTGGTATTATATCGCTAAATTAAATGCGCTTTGTGATGCTCAACTAAGTGAAACTGTTATGCAGCCTTATGCTCAAAAGACGGTGCAGCTATATACACAGCAGTTTGGTGAGGCTATTGAACGCTATGCCGTAAGTCATTTAGCGACAGTCATGCCAATTATCGATTCGGTAAAAACAAAAGTAGCTCAAATGAAACCGCGTTATTTTAAAGGCTGGATTTTTATAGATGGCAATGCTGATAACTATAATAAACAAAACTTGCTTAATCTGTATAAGCCCGTAAAACAATGGCCTGCTATTCGTCAAAAAACGATAATGGAATTTGGATTTTAGCACATCTGGATGCTGTGAAGTGTTAAAATAGATAGTGCTTTTTTAGGCAGTCATCGGTTTTCTAAAAAAAATCAAATAACTTGCACCGCTTTTAATTTGAACTCCTGATGATTTATAAATTACGAAAATTAATAAAGAGCTTTGTCAAGTTTAAAGAAGCCTTTACGAAGTATTCATTTCGAAAATTTAATTTTGTTGAAGTCTTTTTATTCTGGATACGTGAGCATTTATCGCGTTCTCAATTTTTGATTTTATCAGGGGTATTAGTTGGATTAACGGCAGGCGTTGGCGGAGTGGTAGCTAAGGTGTTAGTTCACAAAATCCAGCATTTTATCAACAATGATGTCCCTTTTGAGGAGCGCATTTATGTATTTGCCATTTTTCCACTTGTGGGAATTGTGTTGACAACTTTAGTTGTAAAGTGGTTTTTTAAAGGCAAGGAAGATAAAGAGCTCTCTTATGTGTTGCGTGATATTTCAGTTAATCGCAGTAAAATAAGAGGCAGTAAAATGTATTCGCAAATCATTCAAAGCGCCTTGACAATAGGATTTGGAGGGTCTGTAGGACTTGAAACACCGATTGCCGTTACAGGTTCTGCTATAGGGTCAAATTATGGGCAGCGCTATCGATTAGGATTTAAAGAACGTACATTATTACTGGCGTCAGGAGCTGCAGCCGGTATTGCTTCGGCCTTTGATGCGCCTATAGCTGGAGTGATGTTTGCTTTTGAAATATTGTTAACCGGACTCGTATTTACTGATTTTATTCCGTTGGTTATCGCTGCTATATGTGGTAGTTTAGTCTCTACGGTGATTTTAAATGAAGACATCCTGTTTCACTTTCCAACACGAGAAGATTTTTATTATGGCAATTTATTGTATTATGTCGTTTTAGGAGTGCTGACAGGTTTTTATGCACGTTATTTTTTAGTAGTAGGGAAGTGGGTAGATCGCTTTTTTCAACGGTTTAAACAACGCAAACTTACACGTGCACTGATTGGAGGTGTAGCGCTATCTTTACTTTGTATGTTGTTTCCGCCTTTGTTTGGTGATGGTTACTTTAATATTAATATTTTACATGACGGTAATGTAGAACAACTTATTCACGATAGTTTATTTAGATCTTTGGGCAACTCGCCTTTAATTATAATAGCATTTTTAGGACTGGCTATTTTAATGAAAGCCTTTGCAACCAGTATCACACTGAGCTCAGGAGGTAATGGAGGAAATTTTGCGCCGTCGCTCATAGCTGGCGGGATGCTAGGGTATTTTTTTGGATTTGTACTAGAAACTATTGGCGTGACAGGTGTGCCCACTACTAATTTGATGTTAGTTGGTATGGCAGGCGTGATGGCCGGAGCTTTATATGCGCCTTTGACCGGTATTTTCTTAATTGCAGAAGTCAGCAGTGGCTATGATTTATTTATTCCTTTAATGCTAGTGGCTGTTACAGCCTATTTGATTAATCGTTTCTTTTCGCCTATAAATCCGAGCTATAAAAAATTGGCTGATAAAGGTGAAATTTTTACAACGCGTCAAGATCAAAATATTTTGGCACATATTCCTTTGTATAAATGTTTAAATAAAACCCCACTGAGTGTAAAAGTAACAGATAGTTTACCACGTATTTTAGAGCAGGTGCGCAACAGTAATCAAAATACAATTGCAGTGGTTGATAAGCAGAATAAATTCTTAGGCTTACTCAGTCGAGAGCGATTACGGCCTCTTTTACTTAATAAGATATCTGTAGATGGAGTAGAAGTGAGTAAATTGATGACCAATTCTCCATTTATTATTGCTAAAGATAATTCTGTTATGGAGATTATTAAAATGTTTGATGAAGCTGATGTGTGGCAATTGCCGCTACTTGACCAAGAACAACGCTTTCAAACCTTTGTAAGCCGTTCAGCAATTCTAAAAAATTACAGAATTTTACTGCGTGATTATTCTGAAGCAGAAGCAAGAGTTTAAACTCATTTTGGTAGGAGGTACTGTTTTTTTGGCTGTAAATGAATTGATTAACTGATAAAAGTTGTAAATTTCATACTTATTAACCTTACAACTGATACTTATTTACAATGACAGATACTAGAATATGCTTAACCTGTGGCACCGAGTATCCCGAATATAACGATGATGATATCTGCGCGATATGTCATGATGAACGGCAATATATTCCTGAAGAAGGCCAATTGTGGACCACTCACGAAGTACTCTTAAAGACACATTCTACTAAAATTATTCAACTGCGTGATCATCTGTATGAATTATTTGTAACACCCAGCTTAGCGATTGGACAGCGCGCCTTCTTTGTAGAGTCTGAACAAGGCAATATTTTGTGGGATTGTATCCCGCTATTAGATGACGATACAATCGACTTTATAAAAGAGAAGGGCGGACTAAAAGCTATTGCTATTTCACATCCTCATTATTATAGCAATATGAATTACTGGGCAGATGTTTTTGATTGTCCTATCTACATTCACCAGAAAGACCAAGACTATATTGTGTATCATTCTGATGCGATTCAATTGTGGGAAAGCCAAGAATTAGGTCTCTGGGACAATTTAAAACTTATTAATTTGGGAGGGCATTTTGACGGAGGAAGTGTGTTGTACATTCCGTGGATGAGTATTGAAGGCGTTATGTTGTGTAGCGATATTTTACAGATAGGAATGAGTAAGAAATTTATTGCGATGATGTACAGCTATCCCAATAATATCCCTTTGCCTATAGCTGAAGTTCAACGCTTAAAGGCACGCTTATCAGATTTAACCTTTGACACACTTTACGGCGGATTTAGACATCAAAATTTATCTAAAAACGTTCGCGATATTCTACAAAAATCTATTGATCGGTATTTGTTGTGATTGTAACTATTCAGCTGTTTTGAAAAAACTGATATTGAACCCACTCCGGGGTTCATGCGTTGTTTGCATCTAGCCCATAGCAAACGTAGTGTAGCTATGGGTTAATCATATTAAACTCCTACGGAGTTTCCTCAGATCCACCTTGAAATCGTAAGCTTTTTTCAGGACGGGTCAATATAATACGGAAGTGACATTCAAAATGGACCAATCTTCCTGTTAAAATTACAAATCTCTGCGTTATAAATGCTCGTCATAGCTATGGCTATGCCTGTGCTTTTTGCCTTGACCTTTGAAATTTTAACGACAAAATATTTAGTCTATTTTAAAAATCATTTCCGTATAAAAAAGCCACCTCTTTCAAGGTGGCTTTTGATGATTAGCGTCTACGTGATCCTCTATTTGAAGTAGAATTTGAGTGACGCGTAGTCTGTGAGTTAGAACGTTTCACTTGAGTGCGTTTTGGTGTTGAACGTACGTTATGTGTAGCTCTCTTTACCTTTGGCTGAGGAGTAGCTCGAGGAGTTGCACGACGAACAGCATTAGAACGAGACTTTGTGTTTTGACGACGAGGGCTTACAGCAGGACGTCGGTTTTGAGCAGCATTACGTGAAGCTTTTGCCTTTGTAGCTGTACGTCTGACGCGAGTTTTAGTAGTGTTGCGTTGAGGAGTAACCGTACGTCTTGGGTGAATATTAGGTTGTTTTCTAATAGATTGCTGACGAGAAGTATTCACACGATTACGCGGAGTTGTAGCCTTAATGTCGCGACGACTCGATGCACGACGATTAGTAGAAGGCCTGTAAATAGACACTCTGTCTTTACTCACCTGACTACGACCGGGACGTGAACTAGAATTGACTTCATAAGTTCTGACACGTCTTCCTGTATGACGTTTATAATCACGTCGGCTGGGGCCCGCTACATAACGTCTGTTGTTGTTGGCATAAGTGTTTTGAATAATAGTGGTGTTATTAAAAATAGTGGTGTTATAGCTGTGGTGATGGTGATATAAATTATGAGCATACAGATTGTTGTATGGAATAAAACTCCAGTAATTATTAGGCACATGATAACTATTTCCTAAAGCAATATTAATGGATACACCAGGTCTTATTGGTGCCCAGCCATAATAGCCACCACCTTGACGCCAGGTGACCCAAGCTGGTCCCCATTCTGAACCAGGGACCCAAAACCAACCGTAATATTGGCTGTAGCCCCAACGACCGTAATGGAAGGTAGCCCAACCCCAACGGTAGTTAGATACCCAGGTGTTACCGTATTCTGTATTTACCCAATAACCATTCGTGTAATAGGGTCTGAATTGGTTGTCAACGCGTGGCACCCATACGGTTCCGTATTCTGGATTTTGAACCCATTGTCCATAAGGTGAAAGCTCTTGATAAAAATCGTTAATTCCAATGTTGACATTCACGTTTACTTGAGCTGTAGAGGTTTTAGGGACAAGTAAAAAAGCGATGAAAAGAACACTAAAAAATAGTGCCATTTTCTTTTGTATAAATTTTGACTTCTTCATGATAATATGATTTAGTTGTTCTGAAAACACCTCTTGCCTATTTTAATGATATAGTCATTTAGATATTCACAGTTATAACTTGTAAAATACAATAAGAATGCCAAAAAAGTATAAGAGATGTAAAATTAGACTTATATTTATAGGTGTTTAGTTGGTATTTACTTGGTAATTAGCTATCTGTGATTCGTTTAGAAGTAAAGAAATAATTCTGTATTGCTTCGGTTTGTTCCGAACAAACATGGTTGTTTTGGAAAATTCTACACTTTTTTAGGGTGTTGAGGAATAGTGTAGAACAGAAAAGAGGGTTACATTGCACTTAAGCAATGCCTTAAGCTTTCTTTCCAATGTAGAAAATTTAGCCCTAAAGTATTTCTTGCTTTAGCTTTATTTAAAACAGAATAGGCAGGTCGCTTTGCGGGGGTAGGATAGTCCTCAGTTAGAATAGGTTTTAACTGGCACTTGGTATTGACCAGTAGAGCAATTTCAAAAGCAAAATCATACCATGAAGCAACCCCTTCATTTGCAATGTGATAAATGCCAAATGCCTTAGATTGTGTTTTTATAAGGTGATATATAGCTTCACATAAAACGTTGGTGTGTGTCGGCGTGCCGATTTGATCATAGACAATACCTAATTGCTCTTTTTTATTGAATAAATTAAGCATCGAATTTAGGAAATTATGACGATACTTAGAGTACAGCCACCCTGTACGTAAAATAAAATACGAATCTGTAGCTGCTGCAATATTGTTTTCTCCGGCACATTTTGATTGTCCATAAATGTTTATAGGATTTGTAGGGTCTGTTTCTAACCAGGGCGTTGACTTTAATCCTTCAAACACAAAATCAGTTGAAATATGAATGAAAATTGTGTGATGCGCTTCGCAAAGCTGAGCTAGTTCCTTAGGGGCTTCCGCATTTACTTGATAAGCTTTGGTCGAGTTTGATTCTGCTTGATCAACAGCTGTATAGGCCGCACAATTGATTACATAATCATAGTGATGAGTAGCTAAAAATAAGTGTTGTAAGGCTTCATTTGATGTAATGTCGAGGTCTTTAGAAGAAAAAAAATCCCATTGATCAGGAGTGGATGACTCATTGACATAATCTTGTAAACTCAAACCTAGCTGCCCACTGGCGCCCAAAACAGCAATCTTCATAGCTTATAAGTTTAAATCTTTTAAAAATGGAAGCGCTAAATCTTTAGAGGAAATGATTCTATCTTCAGCACTAATCTTCCAATCGATATTTAATTCCGGATCGTCATACCGTACTCCGATTTCAGATGATTTGTCATAATAAGCATCACATTTATAAATGAATTGTGCCCTAGGACTCAAAACTGCAAATCCGTGCAATACGCCTTTAGGAATGTATAATTGCGTTTTGTTATCTGCACTTAATTCGATACTAAAAACGCGTTTATAAGTAGGCGAATCCGGACGTGTGTCAACGGCAACATCTAAAACTTTACCCTCTGATACACTGACGAGTTTTGCCTGTGCCGAGTTTCCTTTTTGCGCGTGTAAACCTCTAATCACACCATAAGTAGATAAGGATTCATTATCTTGAACAAAATGAACCTCTTTTTTAAGTAGCTCTTCCAGTTTTTGCTTGTTAAATCGTTCAAAAAAATAACCGCGTTCATCTTGGTAAACTTTGGGTTGCAGTACATAGCAATCTGCTATTAATGTAGGTTTAATAATCATAAATGTGTTGCATGTTTGTAGTGTCTTGCAATTTTAGAACACAAGTCTGCCAACAAAAATAATTGAAAAAAGACTTGAAGGCAAACTTGAACCCGTTTTATATTTGGCGTACTTTAAACAGTCAGTTGATTTATGAATTTTTCAATATTTTTATAAACTGAATATTTTTAATATATTTCCCAAAATTAGCAGTTTATGTTAGGGCAATCTGTCGCTAAAAATAGTCAAATATATTTTGATAAGGAGTCAGGAATAGAAGTGTGGTTAAAACGATTAGATCTTCAATTTCCGCAATCAATAGGGAATAAAGCCTATAAACTTACCTATAATTTTACTGAAGCCCGACGTTTAGGCTATACTAAGATTTTAACCTTTGGTGGCGCATTTTCTAATCATATTGCGGCTGTAGCTGCTCTTGGTCAATCAGAACAATTTACAACCATTGGAGTTATTCGAGGTGAAGAGCTCGGACAAGATATAGAAAAAACGCTAGCTAACAATCCTACTTTGACTACTGCCAAAGAAAATGGAATGTTATTTGACTTTATCTCGCGTTCTGCTTATAGAGAAAAACATACGTTGACGTTTAGAAAAGAACTCCAAAAACGCTATGGCGAAGTGTATATTTTGCCCGAAGGAGGTACTAATGCTTTAGCTGTAAAAGGCTGCGAACAAATATTAACCGATGAAGACAAAGCTTTTGATATCATCACTTGCCCTGTTGGAACTGGAGGAACCTTAAGTGGATTGATTAATTCATCACGGGTTAATCAAAAAGTTTATGGTTTTTCTGCCTTAAATGCAGATTTATCTGAAGCTGTAAAACCTTATGTTTATCAAGATAACTGGCAACTTTTTAAAGAGGATTATTTTGGAGGTTTTGCTAAAATAAATTCAGAATTAATCAGTTTTATAAATGAATTTAAAGCACAACACGGTATTTTATTAGACCCTATTTATACCGCTAAAATGATGTTTAGTTTAAAACTGAAAATTGAAACTAGATTTTTTAAGCCAAAAACACGTATTTTGGCCGTGCATACAGGAGGATTACAAAGTGTTGCTGGCATGAACCTCAAACTCGCTAAAAAACGATTACCCTTGATTAAAGACTAATTAATTATGAAATTAAAATACTGTATTATTGTAGGCTTAGCCCTTGTTTTAACCTCTTGTGGAGGAAGTAAAAAAGCGAGTCGTCACCAACAACACACCGCTCAAAACAACTCGCCATACACCAATAAAAACTTCCCTAAACTAGAAGAATTACCTAATCCTCTTGAACAAAAAACACCACATTTTACAAGTGATGTCGCTAAATATATTTATCAATATAAAGCCGTTGCTATGGAAGAAATGGGAACTTATGGTATTCCGGCAAGTATCACTTTGGCTCAAGGAATTCTCGAATCAAGCGCAGGCGATTCTGAATTGACTCGTAAATCCAATAATCACTTTGGTATAAAATGTCACGGATGGGATGGCCAAAAAGTTTATCACGATGACGACCGCCGCAATGAGTGTTTTAGAAAATATAAAAATCCTAATTATTCCTTTCGCGATCATTCACTATTCTTAACAGGTCGCAGTCGTTATAACCCTCTTTTTGAATTGGATTTAGATGATTATAAAGGCTGGGCTAGGGGTTTGAAAAAAGCTGGTTATGCTACTGACCCTGCTTATCCACGTAAATTAATTGGAATCATAGAACGTTATGAATTGTATAAATACGACCGTCAAGTGATAGCTAAACTAAATACTACCACCGGCTATGCACACACTCAAAAACAAGCTTCTGATTCAAAAACAAATACAGCTAATCGCTATTATACTGTAAAAAAAGGAGATACCTTATACAGTATTTCACAGCGATTCGACTTGACAGTTGATCGCCTTAAGCAAAAAAATAATTTGCGCAATAATGTCATCTCAATAGGACAACGCCTTGATGTCAGTGGATCCTAATCAACTAGATGAGCTTGATTAGGAATGTTTTCAATAAAGTTTAATTTGACAATTCGCCCCTTGCCAGCTGCATAAGCGGTGAAGGAGTTGAGAAATCTAAACGTATAAAAAGGTTCATCAGATAGTTTTACCCAACTTTTACCACTGTCTGATGAATAGCTGATACCGGTTATCCCAACGGCCACTAGCTCTTGGCCATTACTGCCAGGTATAAATTTTACGCAACTTTTATAACCGGGCGCTTTGTTATCAGCAATAAGCTGCCAGGTTTTTCCACCGTTTTTGGTAATGGCCTTATTGGCGTGATTGCCCTTAGGATTTGTGTAATCGCCCCCAAAAATAACTCCTAATTTATCGTTGTAAAAATCTATAGAATATCCACCCGTTGTATTTTTTCCGCCGATAATTGGCGTGTTGTAAATTTGCCATGATTCCCCTTTGTCAGGCGAATAATACACACGAGTTTTTTGTCCCCCTGTAACTACCCAAGTCTTATCGTCTTTAATTGCTATGTTGGTATTACTGGCAGCAAAGGCAGCTTCACCAGAGAAAGCCGGAACAAGTTGTGAGCAATCTACAGCTTGCCATGTTTTTCCACCATCTCGTGTAATTTTGATTTGTATGCAGCCTTCTATAGGATCGCCTACCATTAGTCCCTCTTCAGAGTTCCAAAAAGCCATTGCATCATAAAAGGTTCCAGTGGTATCTTGCTTGAAAAGTAGCTTGCGCTTTCCAAAATTATTTACCCTGTATAGCAAAGCAGGATTGCCTGCACTTAAAATGTAATTAGCAGTAGGGGTGTGTGCTAATGCCCTAAAATCAAGAGATGTACCCTTTGATGTACTAACTGTGCCTATATGAGCTACTGAGTTATCTGCTGTGTTGAGGTAACCAAATTTCCCCTTTGATCCACTAAAAAATAAAATTTGTTGATCTACATATAAGGCTCTAATGCTGTAATCTGTTTGTAAAACAGGTGTAATTTTGACACTGCTGAACGTAGTTGGAAATGACTTTTGTTTTGAGATATTTACACAACTAGTCATCATAATACAAATGAGTAGTAAACTGAGAAAAGGCTTCACGAAATAATGAATTTTATATAAGATGTAACTTTTAAATTTAACTTAAAAATAAAATATATCAAAAGTTGTACCAATTACACTGTAAATTTTACGGTTATGATTTAATGCAGTAATAATAGTACAGTTGCGGGGGTAAGCTGTAGAATGGCGCATTAGAATGAATTAAAAAGAAGAACCCGCTGTGAATTAAATTTGGTTAGAAGTAAATATATTTAACAAAACGTTTAATTAAAAGTGAGATTTACTCTTTTTAATTGTGTAATTTTACAGCTAATGAGACTTAAAAGTTAATTTATAGGAATCTTGTCTGTCTCTGTGACAAGCCTCCTTTTTTAAAGGCGAAATTATGATTAAACTATTTCTTCAAGTTTTTGTTTTTCTAGTCAGCTTTTCATTGCTGGCACAACCACCAGCCGGGTATTATGATAGCGCACAAGGCTTGTCAGGCTATGCTTTGAAAACAGAACTGTCTGCCATTACCGGGCAGGGCTATATTTCGCATACCTATGGCGATTTATGGACAGCTTTTTATACCACAGATATTGACAGTTATTATGAAAATGACGGCACTATACTCGATGTGTATTCTGAAAAGCCGGTAGGAACCGATCCTTACGAATTTATACTAGGACAGGAACAGTGCGGTAATTATAGCGGTGAAGGTGATTGCTATAATCGCGAACATTTAGTGCCGCAAAGTTGGTTTAATAAAGCTTATCCGATGAAGGCTGATATACATCATATTTTCCCTACGGATGGTTATGTTAATGGCCGTCGTGGAAATCTTCCTTTTGGTGAAGTTACTAATCCTGATTACACTTCTGATAACGGATCCCTAAAAGGCCCTAATGCATTCAGTTATCCAACGGCTTATACGGGTGAAGTTTTTGAACCTATTGATGAATTTAAAGGCGATATTGCGCGTGCTTATTTTTATATGGCTACACGCTATGAAAGTCAAATTGCTTCGTGGGCTAATGAGTCAGCTACTAGTCAACAAGTTCTTAATGGCACTTCTGATCAAGTATTCACAGATTGGACTTTAGCGCTTTTGTTGCAATGGGATGCCGAAGATCCAGTTTCTCAACGTGAAATAGATCGCAATAATGCCGCTTATGCTTTTCAAGGCAACAGAAATCCCTTTGTCGATCATCCTGAATACGTCAATTTGATTTGGGGAAATGCAACAACTCCTCCTGATGCAACCGATGTCTTATTAAGTGAAAATTTTAATGATTGTACTTCCATAGCTACTCACTTTGTCGCAATTAGTGAACTCAGTGCTGTAAACTGGGAGTGTATAAACCAGTATGGGCAAAATAACTCTGGAGCCATGCAAATGAATGCCTTTGTCAATGGAAATCAGGTGCCTAGTATTGATTGGCTAATTTCGGCTGATCCAATAAATTTTGACGATTTTACAGCTGAAAAGTTGAGCTTCTACCTCGCTGCAACCTTTGGAAATACGCCATTGCAAGTATTGTATTCAACAGATTACGACGGTAGTAATTCTCCTTCTAATTTTACTTGGCAAGCCGTACCTAACCTGCAAATTCCGCTCTATCCTTCAACAGCCAGTGGAGTAGTGGACTCTACTTATACTGACATTGATCTTTCTTCTATTGTTGGCCCAACGGTTTACTTGGCCTTTAAATACGATAATTCTACCGGACAGGCGGCCACACGTTGGACACTCGATAACGTTAAGCTAATCGGAACGGAAACCATGAGTACCCCTGCGCCTAAACCTATGGAAGTTTCAATTTATCCCAACCCTATTAGTTATGGCGATGTTACTATTCAATTTGTTGAACAAAAAAATGCCACAATTACAATTTATAATCTTACGGGAAAAGTTGTACGCAAAACCCATCAAAAAGGATTGCAAACTCAACTTTCTACTGACCAAATGGCGCCCGGCGTATATATGATTCGTCTAGAATCGGGAAATCAATCTGTAGTCAAAAAGCTGATTATTCAATAATACAACGCTTCCTAAATATAAACAGGCGATTTGATGAAAACCAAATCGTCTGTAATTTTTTCTATTGTAAATGTGTTTAATTTTCTTTGGAGAGAATCTCTTCACTGATTGTATAACGTGCCGTATCGCGCTGTGAACGCAAAATCAACTCGCCTAAAAATCCAGCTATAAATAATAACGTTCCCAAAATCATAACCGTTAAAGCTATATAAAACCACGGATTCAAGGCTATCAGAATATTTGGTAAGCCATTAGCGAGCTTGTAAAGCTTAGAAATGCCTATCCACAATGCTGAGATAAAACCGATAATAAACATCAGTGCTCCCCAGGCCCCAAACAAGTGCATCGGACGCTTTGCAAAACGCGATAAAAACCAAATCGAAATAAGATCTAAAAACCCATGTACAAAACGATCCGCTCCAAACTTGGTGGTGCCGTACTTCCTAGCCTGATGCAAAACTACCTTCTCATCTATCTTAGTAAATCCCGCATTTTTAGCTAATACCGGTATATAACGATGCATCTCGCCATACACATCAATGCTCTTTATCACATCTTTACGATACGCCTTTAACCCACAATTGAAATCGTGTAATTTCAATCCCGACGTTTTTCGCGCTGCAGCATTAAATAATTTTGAAGGTAAATTCTTGCTGAGGTAGGAGTCATAGCGTTTCTTTTTCCAACCTGATATCAAGTCATAGCCCTTTTTAATGATTAAATCATATAACTCAGGAATCTCATCCGGATTATCTTGCAAATCCGCATCCATAGTAATAACCACATCGCCCTTAGCTACAGCAAATCCAGCATGCAAGGCTTGTGATTTCCCATAATTTTGACGAAATCGAATCCCACTAACATGTGAATCTTTCTGAGAAAAATTTGCTATTTGTTGCCATGAATTATCTTTACTACCATCATCTATAAATAAAATTTCATAACTGTATTGATGCTTAGTTAATACGCGTGTAAGCCAGTTGTATAACTCTGGCAAAGACTCTTCCTCATTTAATAAAGGGATGACAACTGAAATTTGCATTAGCGAACGATTGGTTTTTTAGTCTTTACAATCAATGCTACAATTATAGCAGGAATACAATACAAAACAATGTTAGTGATGTAGCCTTTAAGTTGATTGATTAAGGTGAATTGATAAGAGGATTTAAGTTGTGTAATTGCCATTTTTATAAACTCCGGATCTTTGCCCATTTCCTCCAACTGGTGTTGGCGCAATGCAATGGAAGTGTCATTAATATAATGACCAGCCTGTGCGTCGATTAAATTAAACAATAACCAGTTCGCTATAGAAGTTAGGAGTAATCCTATAGCTATGCTGATAAAAAAACTCGAAAACCCATCGCGAAAACTAAACTCCCCTTCACAAAGCTGACGCGATTTGATAACCGCCCACACCGCTATAGATAACGTCAACGCAAACTTTCCTATTTGAAGCCATGGACTTAAAAAAACATCCCAGTTGATAGCATAAGCAATCACTGTGATTGCTATTAACCCTGCCCCGAGGATAAGTCCACCTTTTTGCGCCACCTTCTTGACACTTTTATGTAAATTCGGCATAATATCACATTTTCCAAAGCCACAAATATAAAGAATACAACTCCAGCTCAGATGCTTTTTGAAAAATAAATATACAACACCTAACCCATATAGCTACAATAAATCATACCTTTTAACGACGCATCTTAAAAAGAAATCTAGTTTTTTAGCTTTAAAACTTGCAAAACAACACTTTATCGCCGTAACTTTGCAACCGATTTTTAATGACAATTAAACCTATTCGCAGTTAAGAGGCTGATTAGTAGTACGAAAAAGAAAACGGATCACTTTCTTTCTAAGTAAAATAAATTTGTATAAATCCCTTGTTGTTTTATATGAATTACTTAAATTTGCACCTCTGAAATGAGCGATTTTTAAATTTGACAAACAATGAAAAAAGGAATCCACCCGGAAAATTATAGAATGGTTGCTTTTAAAGACTTATCTAATGAAGAAGTCTTTTTAACTAAATCAGCTGCAGAAACTAAAGAAACAATCGAGGTTGATGGTGTTGAATATCCCTTGGTTAAAATTGAGATCTCACGTACATCTCACCCATTTTACACAGGTAAACACAAATTGGTGGACTCTGCAGGTCGTATCGATAAATTTAAAAACAAATACGCTAAATTCAAAAAGAATAAAGCATAACCCATTTGCGGTTTTTCATATTTTAAGTTTTAAAGCTTCCATCATAACGGTGGAAGCTTTTTTTTATGCTCTATATTGAGTTGTTAATTTTAAGATGTTTATTAGAAGGTTGAATATCTGTTGTTTTTTTGGGCGTGCCCCGGCGCGCCAGCGGTAAAGGTACCGGCAAACCTGAACAAGACTTTTCTCAATCACCACAACAAGATGACCAGCCACCGCGCCGGGTCGGGCTTTCGGCAGTCGCTTTTGGCGGCTGAGGTTTGGGGTTGACCTGCAACAGTAGCGCTGCACGGCCGTGCGTTGCTTTAGGAAAATTCCGTTTTAAAAACAGCCGCCAAAGAGCTCCAACAAAGCCTCAATCCCTCACGCAAAAGAAAAAGGAAACCTCTTAAACCTCCAAGGTTTTTGAAAC
>CAYVJG010000005.1:0-102565 GCA_964451785.1 uncultured Flavobacteriaceae bacterium | reverse complement strand
GATACAAAATAATACAAATTAGACTAAAAATGTAACTATTCAGCAGGAGAGGTTATCTCTTTTGGAGACGTGAAGAGCGCTAGAAAGGTTTGATTTTTTACAAATATTGGATTTCAATGAGTTCTGATTTCATTTTTGAAAAATCAATTGAGAGTTTAATGCTACGGGGGTAAAGATAAGGTACCTCCCAAAATGCAATATTTCCTCTAAAAAGAGTTTACGATTTCAAGATGGATTTGAGGAAACTCCGTAGGAGTTTAATGTGATTAACCCATAGCAAACCTAGTGTAGCTATGGGCTAGATGCAAACAACGCGCGAACCCCGAAGTGGGTTCAATATTCGTTTTTCAAAACAGCTGAATAGTCACCTAAAAATTTAATCATTATGGTATAACCCTAAATGTCAGTCTGCTATCGTTTCTAATTGTTTCTGAAGAATCTGGTTTTGAAGGCCATAATTTTAGCATTTTTTTCTTTAGGTTTCAACAATAAGAATTTTGCATTTCCATTATCATTCCATCCACAGCGGACTGACATTTTTAATGAACACTTTTATTGGTTAACAGTCGAATCAATAAAAGTAAAAAGCCGATAAGTTTTCTTATCGGCTTTACTGTATACTAATTTGTTATAACGACTACATTTAAGCTTTTCCGTATAATTCAGCGCGTTGTTTTTTAATTTTTGGATCGTCCATATATTCTTCAAAAGTAAGATAGCGATCAATGATGCCATTCGGCGTTAACTCTACAACACGATTGGCCAAACTCTGAACAAATTCGTGGTCATGAGAGGTGAGCAAGATGGCTCCTTTAAAGTTTTTTAATGAGTTATTAAAAGCGGTAATAGATTCCAAATCTAAATGGTTAGTCGGTTCGTCAAGCATCAAGATGTTAGCGCGTTGCATCATCATACGGCTAAGCATACAACGTACTTTTTCACCTCCTGACAATACTTTTGATGACTTTAGGGCTTCTTCACCTCTAAAGAGCATTTTGCCTAAAAATCCACGAATAAACACTTCTTCACGTTCTTCTTGGGTTTGTGCATATTGTCGGAGCCAATCGACTAGATTTAAATCCCCATCTTGGAAAAATTCAGAGTTGTCAACAGGGAGGTAAGATTGAGAGGTGGTTACGCCCCATTCAAATTTACCACTATCTGGCTGCATGTTACCGTTGATAATTTCGTAAAAAGCGGTTGTCGCACGTGAGTCTTTAGAAAAGACAACGACTTTATCGTCTTTTTTCAAATTGAGATTCAATTTTTGAAAAAGTGTATCACCTTCAATAGAGGAGGCTGACATATCATCAATATTGAGAATTTGGTCACCAGCTTCGCGTTCACGTTCAAAGATGATAGCCGGATAACGGCGGCTAGATGGCTTGATGTCATTGACATTGAGCTTTTCAATCATCTTTTTACGAGAGGTAGCTTGTTTTGATTTTGCAACATTTGCGCTAAAACGTTGAATAAAGGCTTCGAGTTCTTTCTTTTTCTCTTCAGCCTTTTTGTTTTGTTGAGCACGTTGACGAGCTGCAAGTTGAGAAGATTCATACCAGAATGTATAGTTACCACTATAGTGAGTAATTTTTCCAAAATCAATGTCAGAAATATGTGTACAAACGGAGTCTAAAAAGTGACGGTCGTGAGAGACAACAATGACTGTGTTTTTATAATCTGCTAAGAAATTTTCAAGCCAGGTGATGGTTTCGTAATCCAGGTCATTGGTAGGCTCATCCATAATGAGCACATCTGGATTTCCAAAAAGTGCTTGTGCTAAGAGCACGCGAACTTTTTGCTTTCCATCAAGATCCTTCATCAAGCCGTAATGCAAGTCTTCTTTAATGCCGAGGTTTGAGAGTAGGGCAGCGGCGCTACTTTCAGCATTCCAACCGTCCATTTCTTCAAAGGTGGTTTGTAGCTCACCTATACGTTCAGCATTTTCATCAGAATAATCTGCATAGAGGGCATCGATTTCAGTTTTGACCTTAAATAAAGGTTTGTTACCGCGCAAAACAGTTTCTAAAACCGGATAGTCATCGTAGAGGTTGTGTTCTTGTTCAAGTACTGACATGCGTTTTCCGGGCTCCAAAATCACGTGACCCGAAGTAGGGTCTTGTTTACCTGATAAGATTTTTAAAAAAGTAGATTTTCCTGCTCCGTTGGCACCGATAATCCCATAGCAATTGCCTTGCGTAAACGAAGTATTCACTTCATCAAATAAAATACGCTTACCAAACTGTACTGATAAGTTAGAAACTGATAACATAACCTTGAATTATTTTTTTGCAAAAATAGCCAATTTCACGAGATAAAAGCGGAGATTAGCTAGGCTTTTATAAGGTTTAAATTAAAACGTATTTATCGATTTAAAAAAGAATGAAAAAACTTTAAAATATTAGCGCTATTTTTATCGATTTAGTTGAATTTAACGGGCGATTAACAAGCCGATTTTTGTATTTAGCTTACATTTGAGCCGATTGAATAGTGTGATTACAATTATTTCTTAGATCCTTTAAACTGAATGATGAAACAAAGTTTGTTTTTCTTGATGTGCTGTATAGCTTGTGTTTGTGGCGCTTGCCAAAACCAAAATAAAGCTCAGGATAAAATGACAAGTGTTTCTGGCGAAATTGCTAATCCTCAGAGTTCATATCTAGTGCTATTGCACCATGATAAAACACTTGATACGGTGCTGCTCGATGGAAATAATCATTTTTTTTACCAGTTTGATGATAAATTGCCGTCGGGCTTGTTTAAAATAGCTCACAATTATGGTGACTATGATGAGACGCAGATGTTTTATATGGAGCCCGGTGATGCTGTTCGCCTGCGTCTTAACACGCGAGATTTTGATAACTCTATAATGTATTCAGGAACTCAAGCTGAGGCTAATAATTTTTTGACGCATTTGTTTTTGGAGTTTAGAAATGAAAATAAATTAGTCTTATCACATTATTATAGATTAACACCA
Source organism: uncultured Flavobacteriaceae bacterium (assembly GCA_964451785.1). Lineage (GTDB taxonomy): Bacteria > Bacteroidota > Bacteroidia > Flavobacteriales > Flavobacteriaceae > JAJYSO01. The sequence continues at coordinate 99,588 of CAYVJG010000005.1, read as the reverse complement.
CAACAATTCGTCCATAAAATAGATTCTATTCACCACAGGCGAGTAACGGAGTTAGATTCGCTTTATAAATCGGATGCGGTATCTGAAGGCTTTTATGAGCTAGGTAAACAAGTTATAGCCTATACAAACTATGATTGGCGTGAGCGTTATTATTTTTTAATCAGCAAGTATTTACCTCATCTAAAAGTGGATTTACCCTCTGATTTTTTGGCCTATAGAAAACAAGCTGATTACAATTTAAAATCATTACAGACCTACTATTTATATCAGTATTTCATCCGTGACTACTTAAAAAATGAATCCGTTTTAAAGTGTGAAAAAATAAGGAAAGGAGCCGACTGTTATGATTTAAATTCACGTGCTAATTTAATAGCTCGTATAAAATTAGCCGATTCACTTTTCCATTTAAAAAGTTTGCGCACACGCTTTTTAACACAATTCGGTTCAGAATTAATCATGGAATCTCAAACTGAAGCCGAAGTTGATGAAGTGACAAGATTTTTAGATTCCATCACATTTGAAGGGCTTTCTAATCGCCAATTACAAAGACTTGCCAGTGTTCAAAAACGTCAATTTATCAGTAATATCTCTAATTTAAATTTAGAAACGCCAGAGGGGAAACGCCTTAATATCATGAAGGTATTGACTAAACCTACACTGATTTACTATTGGTCAATTTATTATAAAAGCTTACACATAAATAGCCATAACGAAATTGCTAGACTGCGGTTGCGTTATCCAGAGGTGAATTTTATAGGCATTAATATTGATAATGAAGATAAGAATTTGTGGAAGAGTAGTTTAGTCTATTTTGATTACAATCACAATCGAGATGAATATCAGCTCGTTTGTCCTCCGGAGCTAGCTGATTTTTATACCAATTACCTCAATCGTTTATTTCTTGTAAATACAGACGGTCAAATAATCAATGGAAAAATCAGGCTGACGGATGCTCATTTAGAGGAAGAAATACTAGAAGTGTTAAACCGTTAGTTTAATCATCAACTCAAGTTTTGGAGTTATTCTACTATGATATTTAGTGTTGAACTACTTCGTAGTTCTGTAGGATAGGATAATCTTAGTGCCTCGAGTTGCACTCGGGGTTAATCAAATTCAACCATTACATGGTTGTAGATATTGACAAAAGTATGCTTTAAAAGACCGAAGGTCTTTAATGTGGTAAATCCTGTACAAGCGAAGTGCAGTGCGGGGTAAGGAGACCTTCCTCTTATCGAACCCCAAAGGGTGTTCAACAATAAAGGAAGTGTATGAATTATTATTAGTTGTAAATGGATGTATGTGATTGATTATTAAGTAAATAATATACTGTCATATACCTCAATACATAATTTCCTAACTTCCCATTTGTTACCTTCTCTAAAACTTTAGTCATTAATTATTTTTTTGATGACACGTAATTTGTGAGAATAGCGTTTGGTATCCGTATTAAAAATGCCGGTGTGATCTAAGCGATCTATGCGTACTTTTCCATGGGCATGGATAATAAAGCTATCAGGTATAATAAGCCCTACGTGAGTAATTTGTCCTTCAGCATTGTCAAAAAAGGCCAAATCACCGGGTTGACTCTCTTCTATAAAACTTAAAGGTTCACCTTGATTAGCTTGTTGAGAAGCATCGCGCAATAATTGATAGCCGGCTACTTTATAAATCGTCTGTGTAAAGCCACTACAATCTATGCCGAAGGGCGTTTTTCCGCCCCATAAATAAGGCGTGTTGATGTAATTTAAGGCTATGTCTATTAAGGCTTTTCGCGGCATTTTTTGTGAGGCAACTTGTCCGTCACATTGTAGTTGAAAAAGGGGAGAAGCTTTTAAATTGGCGCCCATACTCAAAGCTGTAAGTTCTTGATTTTGAGTGTATGCAAAATCGACTAAATCAATGAGGTAACGATCGCTTAATTTGTGATAAGCTGTGTAATCTTGTTCTGAAAGTGGCGTATATTGTTTGGTGTCAATCCAGCCTTCATAATTGTCAAAAGTTATACAGATACGCGTCCAGTTTTTCTGTTTTTCTAAGACTTTAAAGTGATCGCCAAATAAGAGTTGAGTCACCATTTCACTGGTATCAGAATTTTCTTTACGAACAGGGACACAGTTGAGATGACAAATGCCGTAATGCATATGAAGCGTTTTAATAGGGGTTAATCTATAAGTCTGTCAAATGTAATTGAATCCTCTAAATTAGCCTAATTTTTTCTAAATCTTACTAAAAAGAATTGCTAACATTAGAACGAGTATACAACTTATTCTAAAATTAGCAATTCAATATTCACTTTAAGTAAAACTTTAATTAACTTAACCTATGTTCTCTATAATCATAGCAGAAGCTCCGCCACCACCATTACAAATTCCAGCCGCACCGAGCTGTGCTTTGTTTTGTTTTAAAACATTGAGTAGGGTAATCATAATGCGAGCTCCAGAGCAGCCTAGTGGGTGACCTAGAGATACGGCACCACCATTGACATTTACTTTATTGCCGTCAATGCCCAGCAGTTTAATGTTAGCTAAGCCAACGATAGAAAAAGCTTCATTGAGCTCAAAATAGTCAATGGCATCTTTGGTTAAATTAGCTTTTTTTAGGGCATTTTCAACAGCTTTAGCTGGAGTTGTGGTAAACCATTTAGGTTCTTGAGCAGCATCAGCATAGCTTTTGATAACCGCTAGAGGTTTGAGGCCAAGGGCATCCGCTTTTTCACGACTCATCATCACCACGGCAGCCGCCCCGTCATTGATAGTTGAGGCATTGGCCGCAGTAGTGGTGCCTTCTTTGGTAAAAACGGCACGCAATTTAGGGACTTTGTCAAGTTTGATATTTTTGTACTCTTCGTCTTCAGCAACTACAACAGGTTCTCCACGGCGTTGAGGAACTTCAACAGGGACAACTTCTTCGGCAAATTTTCCAGCCTCCCAAGCTTGTTTAGAGCGTTGATAGGATTGTTCTGCAAATTGATCGACATCTTGACGAGAGAAACTGTATTCTTGCGCGCATAAATCGGCACAAGTGCCCATGTGTTGATTGTCATAAGCATCGATTAAGCCATCGCGAAGCATGCCGTCTTGTAGGGTGTTATCGCCCAGTTTTTTACCTATACGCGAATGTAAATAATGTGGAATTTGACTCATATTCTCCATGCCACCGGCAACAATAACTTCTTGATCACCAAGGGCAATAGACTGTGCGGCTAGCATCATAGCTTTCATGCCGCTAGCACATACTTTATTGACCGTAGTGCAAGGAATACTATTGGGGATACCGGCACCAAGCGCTGCCTGTCGGGCAGGAGCTTGTCCTTCGCCAGCTTGTACGACGTTTCCCATAAAGACTTCTTGAACTTCGTCAGGGCTTAGGTTTATTTTATCTAAGGCGCCTTTAATAGCAATGCTGCCTAATTTGGGGGCAGGAATACTAGATAAGCTGCCCATAAAGCTTCCAATTGGTGTGCGCGCGGCACTAACAATGACCACTTCTTTATTCATAAGTTTTGTTTTTTTGTGTCTTGCAATTTAATGAAATATTAAGGACTTAAAAAAAAATTGATGCTTACCTTCATATTTTTAGTATTTTTGAAGGTCAATACAGGAATATGAGCAAATTGATTAATACGTTATATAAAAAACAGAGCCTAATTTTTAAGGTCTTTCTATTTTTATTGGTATCAGTGCTGGTGGTTTATCTCTTCCCCAAAGGGAGTCAGTTTAAATATGAATTTACAAAAGGTAAACCCTGGCAATATGAAACCTTATATGCTCCTTTTGATTTTGCTATTCAGAAAACAGATAAGGAGTTAAGTCATGAACGCACTGAAATAGAAGAAAATCATTCTTTATATTTTGATTATAGTATTAGCATTGCTGATACTGTTAAGGCACATTTAGATCAAAAACTTGAATCTATATTTACAGATAGTATTTTAGAATCTGACGGTGTTAAATTGGTAAAATTTGCCAAAAGCACTTTAGATGCTATTTATGATAAGGGGGTAATTAAGCCACAAACCTCTATAGATAATAGTCAAATTGTGTATTTAAAACGCAATCATCAGGCTAAGGAAATTGTATATAAAAACTTGCTTAAAATTGATAATCTGAATGATTTTATAACAGAGCGTATAAAAACGGCACGACTCACAAAATACACCTCAGAATTGCGAGAGTTATTTTTTGAACTGGTAGAACCCAATGTGAGCTTAGATCATGAGCTTACTCAAAAAGATTTACAAGCGCGATTGAGTCAGTTGTCTTATACCAAGGGGCTCATCGTTCAGGGAAGTCGGATTATCAGCAAGGGAGAAGTAGTTGATGATGCTAAATTGCAGGTTTTAAATTCACTCAAAAAAGAATACCAGTCTAGTGTTTGGAATGCGACAAACTATTATGTTATCATTTCGGGTTATGCTTTGCTGGTGGCGTTGGCGTTGTTTATGTTGTTTTTATTTATTCAAAAATATTGTCCCGATATTTTTGAAAACAATAAAAGCGTAACCTTTGTATTCTCAAATGTTCTTTTGGTAGTTGCCATGACGGTAGGCGTGCTGAAGATGAATCCGGATTATATATACGCCGTTCCCATTTGTATCTTGCCGATTACCCTAAAGGCCTTCTTTGATACGCGTTTGGGGCTTTTTGTCCATATTATAACTGTATTGATATTAGGTTTTATCGTGCCTAACAGTTATGAGTATATGTTTTTGCAAATCATGGCGGGTATAGTGACTATTATCAGCTTTACAGAGTTGTATAAACGCGCTAATTTGTTTATTTCAGTCGGTAAAATTACATTGGTATACATTGTAGCTTATTTTGCGTTTACGGCCATTCAAGAAGGGAGTTTTAGCAATCTTAACGGGCTCACGGTATTGATGTTTATTATCAGTGGTGGGCTAACACTTTTTGTACAGCCATTGATATATGCTTATGAAAAGATTTTTGGTTTAATTTCAGATATGTCTTTGCTCGAGTTGTCAAATACGAATTCTAAATTATTAAAAGAACTCTCTAATAAGGCTCCCGGCACTTTTCACCACAGCTTAAACGTGGCCAACTTAGCTGAAGCTGCGGCCAACGAGATAGGTGCTAATGCCATGTTGGTACGTGTAGGAGCACTTCATCACGATATAGGGAAGATGATTAATCCTACATTTTTTACCGAAAATCAAATCAGTACGGTTAATCCTCACGATGATTTACCACCTGAAGAAAGTGCTCGTATTATTATTAACCATGTGATTTACGGCATAGAAATGGCTAAGAATAACAACTTACCAGATCGCATTATAGATTTTATTCGCACGCATCACGGCATGACTACAGTGTATTATTTTTATAAAAAAGCTGTTGATGCCGCTAAAGATTCAGGCATACCTGTAAATATCAAAAAATTTCAATATCCCGGGCCACGTCCATTCAGTAAAGAAACGGCTATATTGATGATGAGTGATAGTGTTGAGGCGGCTAGTAAAAGTCTTAAAAATCCTACGGCTCAAAAAATAGACGAGTTTGTTGAAAAAATTATTGACAAGCAACTCAAAGATGGTCAGTTTTTAAATGCGAGCATTACCTTTAAAGAAATTCAAAGTGTCAAAAAAGTACTCAAGCGCAAGTTGAATAACATTTATCATTTACGGGTGGAATATCCGGAATAACAAAGTAGGAAATACCATTTTTTAAGAGGGTTTAAGTCCTAAAATTACTATTTTTGATTAAAACTCAAAGATCATGATTTATATAGATAATGAAGGAATTACTAATCCAAAATTAAACTTAGCCATAGAAGAATATTGCATTCGAAATTTACCTAATGGCAGTGATTATCTTTTGTTTTACATCAATGAGCCTTCAATTATTATAGGCCGTAATCAAAACACTTTAGAAGAAATAGATAAAGAGTATGTGGAAGCCCATAATATTCATGTTGTCCGTCGAATTTCTGGTGGAGGGGCAGTTTATCACGATTTAGGTAATCTGAACTTTAGCTTTATGACGGATTATGCTTTTAATAAGTTGAATAACTTTGTTCAGTTTACACAGCCCATTGTCAATGTACTCAATCAAATGGGCGTGCCCGCAGAACTTAAAGGCCGTAATGACATTGTGGTTCACGACAAAAAAATATCCGGAAATGCACAGTTTTCATCTGTAAAGCGCATGTTTAATCACGGTACGCTTTTATTAAATTGTGATTTAGACGAAGTCGGAAAAGCCTTGACCGTAAAAATGATTAAGATTAAATCAAAGGCTCATAAATCGGCACGTGCCAGAGTGGCTAATATTTCGGAGTTTATGGATGAAGTGATTTCTACTGAAGAGTTTAAAGCTCGAATTTTAAAAAGTATATATGCTGATAACCCAAATTTTGAAACCTATAAATTGACCAAAGCAGATTGGGAAGGCATTCATAAACTGCACGATGAAAAATACAATAGTTGGGATTGGAATTATGGCCGCTCTCCTAAATTTGACATCCAACGCACTAAAAAATTTGCTTCAGGAATTATAGATTTACGCATTAAGGTTAAAAAAGGAGGGGACATTGAGTATGTCAAAATATATGGCGACTTTTTTGGCAAAGACCCTGTTGAAGATATCGAAAATAAACTCGAAGGTGTACGCTATGAAAAAGCTGATATCATCGCCGCTTTAAAGGACGTTGATCTTTATCCTTATTTTGGAAAGATTGATCACGACGAATTTATAAACTTAGTCTATGGCCCTGATGAAAACTAGAGCGTAAATACTTTTTATAACTATGCTATAAACCTATAGTAAAAGTCGTTTAACTACTCGTTTTGAGTCATTTAAACGACTTTGTTTTTTTGTCTTAGCCGTTGTCTAGTGCGATGCTTTTTGCACTGTTTTTTCTTTAGACTTAAAAATAAAACTGCATATAGTAAATACAATAATTGCCGGTAAGGCCCACTCTAAATTGTGCTCAACAAGAGGTAAGCTTGTTCTAAAACCTTTAATAGCATCAGTAGCGATTCCATATCCACCAAGTACAGGCAGTATAGAGAACAATCCGGTGATGAGTACCGTGATGATATAAGGTTCAGGGGCACGTACCGTTTTGTTTAGAAATACAATACTGATGACAATCACAAAAACCATTGGATAAACAAAACCTAATAATGAACCAGCATACTCTATAATTTGGTCAACGCCATTAGTAGCTAAAAATGTAGAAATACTGCAACAGATAAGCACATTCCATTTATAACCTAATTTACCTTTAGTGAGCTCTTCCATAAATTTAGCAAAAGCCGTTGTAAGAGCAATAGCCGTTGTAAGGCAGGCTAGAGAAATGGCCGCTGAAAGTAAATAAACGCCATAATCTCCCAGAATAGTGTCAGAAATAGACAACAAGAGTGCTGTTCGAGATAAACCCTGATCGACAACTATTCCTGAAGTTGCTCCTAGATAAATCAAGCCACCATAGACTATAAAGAGAAAAAACATAGATAGTAAGCCTGCAGAAAGTGTAATTTTCATTTTCTCTTTAGTCTTGCTATAACCCTTTGCTTTTACAGCTAAAATGATAATGCCGGCAAACACAACTGAAGCCAGCATATCCATAGTTTGATAGCCCTCTAAAAAGCCAAAGATAAAACTTTTAGAAGCTGGCTGTGTTGATGCAACAGGTAAAGCTGTAGGAGAGAAAAAACCAATACCTACCAACGATAGTAGTAAAACAAGAAGAATAGGGGTAAGGTATTTACCAATAATGTCAATTATTTTACTGGGAGAGGCTGCTAGTAAACCCGTTATTCCAAAAAATAAAACAGAACCGATTACAGGGGAAATACTTGGAAATATGGGGTGAATGCCCATTTCAAAAACAGTAGCTCCAGTGCGAGGAATGGCGATGAGCGGTCCTATAAGCCATAACGTTATGGTGATAAGTAATGTAATAAGTAGCGGATGTATTCTACTTCTTAGATTAGTTACATTATCACCCACTTTTGCAATAGCCAAAATTCCTAAAAAAGGCGCTATGATACCAGTTAAGGTGAAGCCTAAAATAGCCCAAGCCCAATCAGATGCAGAGTGTAATCCAATGTAAGGGGGTAAAATTAAATTTCCTGCTCCAAAAAATATTGCAAATAATGCAAACCCTATAGTGATAATAATTTTTTTCTCATCTTTTTTCATGACCCCAACTTTAATGCTATTCTTAACTAACTTCTCCTAAAAAATAAGGTGGCGCGCAAGTTAATGAAAACTGTAAAAGCAGAAATTTTTAAAAGAAAATAATTTATTAATTTAGGTAGTTTATTATAAAAATAAATCTAAAAATATAGATATTATATAGATCATAATTAAAAAATAGAAGATGAACATTAAGTTATTTGCAAAATTTCGGCGTATAGAAAAACCTATTTATGCAGATGAAATTTTGTAATTAATCAAGCGCAAGCACTTTATAGATATAATTGTAGGAAAGAGAGAATAGTTTTTCTGAAATCTTAATCTTTAGGTGATGTGCCTCAATTTTTAGCCATTGACTTCTGAATTTCTATAGAGAAGAACTGACCACTTAGTAATCGTTTAACTCATTTTAGAGGGATGTTCACCGTGTTTATTCCTTAGGAAACACGATTGTTTGATTAAATCTTTAATTTTTGTAAATACCTAAGAGGTAGTAAAGTGTAGTTGTTTTTTAAATCGCTGATTTACAATAAATAACGAATAATAATAGAGGTGATTTTTGTAAATTATAAAAATAGTAGTTGCTTATTATATGTTAAATTTTTAATTTTAGATAAAGAAATTATGTTTTTCGCAGTTTGTTTTTCACGTTTTATTATCTATATTTGTTAATGAAATGTTGATATATATTAAGAAATTCTTTAGACTTAACAATTTCATAATACCTAGATATTTCAAAAAGCGTGTTAAATGCCCGTTCTTTGCACGCAAAAACAAACTTAATTTTAATTAAATTTCTCGCAATGAAAAGCTTGACTTTTTTAGTGTTGGTGTTATTGACCAACGTAGCTTTAGCTCAGAATGTGATAAAGGGAACTGTCTTAGATAATACCCCTTTGCCATTACCTGGAGCTAACGTGGTTGTAGTGGGTACAACTACTGGTGCAACTACAGATTTTGATGGTAATTTTACAATTACTACAGATCAAACATCTGGTAAAATTCAAATTACTTATGTTGGATTTCAAACCTTAACAGTTCCGTTTAACTTTGCTAATTCGTCTACTGTTGAATTAGGAGATTTGCAACTTCGCCCTGATGATAACGCCTTAGATCAAGTGGTTATTGTGGGAAAAGGAGTTGTTGACTTAGAGGCTGACCGCAAAACGCCAATTGCAGTGTCTACAGTGACACGAGAGCAAATTCAATTGCGTGCTGCAGGTAATGTTGAATTTCCACAAATTGTGAAAAATACACCTTCTGTGTATGTTTCAAATGAGTCAGGTGGATTTGGAGATTCTCAAATTTTTGTCCGTGGTTTTGACCAATCTAACACGGCTTTCTTATTAAATGGACAACCAATTAATGGGATGGAAGACGGTAAAATGTACTGGTCTAACTGGTCAGGCTTATCTGATATTGTCAATGCAGTACAAGTGCAACGCGGATTAGGCTCTTCAAAATTAGCCATTTCATCAGTAGGTGGTACCATCAATATGGTGACAAAAACCACTGATTTAGTAGAAGGTGGTTTTGCCCGCTTTTTAGTAGGTAATGGAAGTTACTTTAAAGGTACTGTTGGCTATAACACCGGAATGAGCGATGACGGTTGGGGATTCTCTTTCTTAGTTGATTACTGGCATGCCTTTAGTAAATATGCCAATGGAACCCGAGGCGAAGGTCAAAACTATTTCTTCTCTGTAGGAAAGAAAATTAAAAACCACACCTTTAACTTCTTGATTACTGGTGCTCCACAATGGCATGATCAAAACTTCTCTAAAGAAATGAAGTATTATGACCGTTATGGTAATAAATATAACAACAATTACGGTTTCCGCGATGGTGAGTATTTAAGTATGCGTCGCAATTATTACCACAAACCTGTACTTAACCTTAACTGGGACTGGGATATCAATGACTTTTCAAACTTGTCAACAGTTATTTATGCTTCATTTGGTCGTGGTGGCGGCACAGGAACTTATGGCAATGGGGTAAACCATATGACCAATTATCCTAATGGCGATCAGGCTTTTCAAGAAGGCGCTTATAAAGCTTCAAATGGTTTAATTGACTGGGATTATGTTGTGGCACAAAATGGAAATGTAGCCAACGGAATGAGCTCAGGATATGATGGTACGCTATTACGCGCTTCTGTCAACAACCATGTATGGTATGGTGGTGTCACCAACTATGAGTATGATAAAATTGAAAATATCACCATTAATGTTGGTGCCGATATTCGTTTTTATACCGGAACACACTTTAGACAATTAACTGATTTATTAGGGTTAAAAGGACGTGTTGAAGAATTTGGCGGTAATCCAAATCACACCGTTACCGAAACTTTTAGACCAGACCCTTGGGCGAGTTTATTTAATTTTGCTGATGAAGATCAACGTGTCAATTATGACTACTCTGAAGATATTAATTATCAAGGTGGTTTTGGACAAGTAGAATGGGCAAATGATGACTTTTCAGTTTTTGTTCAAGGCTCCTTGTCTAACCAATCTTACAAACGTTATGACCGTGGTAATTTTGCCGAAGAAAAAGAATCAAAAACCATCAATAAAACCGGTTATAACATCAAAGGAGGGGCTTCATGGGCCATCAATGACCAACACGTCATTTACGTTAATGCCGGTAAATATTCACGCCAACCTTTCTTAGATAATTTATTCACTAATTACAGTGATGAAACTGAAATCACCGGGGATGATGTGGCTAATGAAGAAATTGTAGGCTTCGAGGCAGGATATCGCTTTGAACTCAATAAAAACCTACAGGTTAACCTTAACGCTTATTACACTACTTGGGAAAACCGTTTCTTGAGTGCCGGTGGTGAATATACTGCTCCTGATGGAACGTTATACGATCAGGTCTCTTATTTGTTTACTAATATTGCTGAAGTACACCAAGGTTTAGAATTAGAAGTTAAATGGCATCCAACAGCTGATTTAACTGTTCACGGTTATGGAACAGTTGGCAAATGGGAATATGATGGTAAAACACCAGTTCGCATTCGCGATAATACTAATCAAACCTTGATTACTACTTTAGAAACTAACCTTAAAGAAACTAAAGTTGGACAAGCTCCACAAACCACTGCTGGCTTAGGCCTTGACTATGATATCATTCCTCATAAATTAAAAGCTTATGTCACTTGGAACTACTACACTGATTTTTATGGATTTGTAGATGTTGAAGATGCGGCTTTTGCTACTTTAGAAGGTGATGTTTATCAACCTGAAAAATTAAACTCTTATTCACTATTTGATTTAGGGGCATCTTACCGCTTAAATATTGATGGCAACAGATTTGTCATTGCCGGTAATATCTATAACCTTCTAGATCACGATTACATCAGTCAAAAAGATAACTACGGTTACTATTTAGGTAATGGCGCAACTTATAACCTGTCTGTTAAATACATGTTTTAAGTTAAGCTAAATTTAATTATGATTATTAAAAAGCCACCTTATGCAGGTGGCTTTTTGATTGTTGTAAAAGTAATGTGTCTTTTGAGTCTAGAACTCTTGAAAGCTGAGCTATTGAGTAATCTAGAATATTTTGTATAAGTATTATACCGTGGGTAACAAATTAATAGTACAATGAGGCTATTGTCGAAATTGGACTATATAATTTACCCATAGGATATTACAACTTACGAGTGATTAAAATACCATCGCGTATAGGCAATAACACATTTTCAACTTGTGGGTCGTCGTGCAATAACTGATTAAACTCTTTTAACAAAGCAGTATCTTTATCACCTTTTTTTGTCGGTTGCGTCACCTTGCCATACCACAACACATTATCGGTGATTAACACACCACCAGAGCGCAGTTTAGGCATAATCAAATTGTAATAATTGATATAATTCTTTTTGTCGGCATCTAAAAACACTAAATCAAAAGTCAAGTCTAAATCAGGAATAATCTCGATAGCATTTCCTAAATGTTGGTGAATTTGATCAGCGTATTCCGATTGTGAAAAGTATTTTTGCTGTAAGTCAAAGAGTTCTTCGTTTTTATCTAAAGTGTGCAGCTCGCCACCTTTTGTTAAGCCTTCAGCTAGAGATAAGGCCGAATAGCCTGTATAAGTACCTACCTCTAAAATAACTTGAGGTTGAATAAGTTTTGAAAGCATGCTGAGTAAGCGACCTTGTAAATGCCCGCTTAGCATTCGTGGTTTTAATACCTTTTGATAAGTTTCACGTGATAAGCGTCGTAAAATTTCAGGTTCGTCCTGCGATATTTTTTCAGCATAGGCCTCAATCGCCTCGTTTGTTGGCATCATGGATTTAATATTTTGTGAACCAATTTTTCTTTTGCCTGCTCATCTTTGCCAAATAGCCAATTGAGTGTATTTTTTTCCCAAATGTCATCGCGTTCTTGAGCAGAAATGATATGGCGTTCAACGCCCAAATCTAATAATTTTCCAGGATATGATGACTGTGGAGCACTTTCCATTTCTCCCAGTGGGTAAGGATCATCTAAGCCCGAAATGATTTGGTGAGAACTCTGGTTTTCTACTAGTAATTTTAAAGAACCTGTATCGTGTACTAAGGAGTCAAAGAAAATATTTTTATGCCCAACTGATTTGCGTGGGTGCGTCATTCCGTCAAATAAATCAGGGCGTCCATCGAATCCTTGGATACGTCTGCCCAGGTTAATCTGCGCCAATTGACCACCGTGGGCAAAACATACCCGCATGTTTTCATACTTTTGTGGATACCCATTTAAAGTTAAAAAGTGATAAGCATCAGCACATTGTGCCAACATCCAAATCAGATGAAAACGCCAGGCTTTATTTTCTAATTTTATAAATTTTTCGCCGTCGTAAGGATGAATTTCTAAGGCTAAGTTATATTGGTTAGCCATTTCAAAAATAGGCTCATTGTCTTTATTGAAAATACATCGCCAAGTGCCTATGCTATCCATATAATGCGTTGGCAAACACAACACGCGCATTCCTAATTCTTCAACACAGCGCTCAATTTCCCATTGTGCACTGCGCAGAAAGCCTGGATGCACTACAAAGCCACTGGTGAATTTTGAAGGATGATCGTGTTGGATGGCGGCGTTAAAATCATTTTGAAATCGCAATGCTTGTTTGAGCTCTTCAACGCGAAGTCCATTGCCATATAATTGAGATAGATTTAAAACCACAGCGTGATCTATATCGAATTTATCCATCCATTCCAGTTTTTCATCTAGAAAGAAACTCGAATCGGTAACAGGACGTTTCCAGTTTTTTTGCAACATAAATTTGCGATCCTCATCTACCCAAAAAATCTCTTTATCTTTCATAAATTGAGGAATATCCTCAGGGTAAGGCAAAAGATGAGAATGCCCGTTAATGCGGAGTTTTCGCGCCATAAGTAGTGTTGTTTTTAAATTGGTGTTTCCAAATTTAATCACATTTTGACAGCTTTAAAGCTTTATTGAACTTATTTTTTTAAATGATCTCAATGTTAAAATTTAATCTTTGCACTCTCACTTATATTTTGTATTTTACTCTCGCAGTTTTTACAGAACGATCATAGTACGTCGATCTGATTGTATTTTAACCCTATAAAAGACCTATTCATTGATACGCAATTACTTACTTCTTCTGTTAGGCTCAATTGTATTAATTTCTTGCAAGAAAAATAAATCTTCCGCTCATGTGTCCCAAGCTATTCAACCTAATATTGATTCTATTGCTGCGGATTTATCCGATAGTTTGTCCAGTCAATTTCAGTTGGTTTGGCAAGATGAGTTTTCTGAAAATTCTTTAGACACCACAAGGTGGAACTACCGCGCCGAAGGGACAACACGCCAGTATGCCAAAGTAAGTCGTCAAACTATAAACCTTGATGGGAAAGGTCATTTAAGTATCAGCGTAGTAAAAGACAGTACCGGACAATATTGGGTAGGACAAGTGGGCACGCAGGGGCTTTTTGAAACTACTTATGGCTATTTTGAATGTCGTGCTAAAGTCAATCATTCTGAAGGTCCTCACGTGGCTTTTTGGTTGCAGAGTCCTGATATCCACAAAGAAAATAATAATCCTGCGGTTGATGGCAGTGAAATTGATGTGTTTGAATACCACCGCATAACACCTGACAAAGTTCATCACAATATCCATTGGAATGGCTATGGCGCCGGGCATCATCGCGTCGGCACAATGATTGATTATCCCGATGTAAGTTCCGGTTTTCACACTTTTGGTCTGTTGTGGACTAAAACGGGCTATACCTTTTTTGTTGATGGCCAAAAAACCTGGAGCACTTCAAAAGCACTTTCTCATCGCCCTGAATACTTAATTTTATCAACTGAATTGACAGGCTTTGGTGGTAATCCTGAAAAGGGAAATTACCCTGACCGTGTTGTCTTTGACTATGTAAGAGTCTTTAAGTCTAAGCACTAATTTAAATTTGTAATGTATTCCTTATGAACTATTTTTTATCTACTTTATTAATGTGTTTTCTGTGGACAAGTGCTCAGGCACAATACCAACAGCACTCCTTAAACACAGCTAATTGGCAATTTAAAAACGCCGATAAAACACAATGGTATCCCGCAACAGTACCCGGAACGGTACATACCGATTTGATGGCTAATCGCTTAATCCCTAATCCTTTTTTAGATGAAAATGAAAAAAAGGTGCAATGGATTGAAGAAGAAAATTGGGTGTACAAAACCAAATTTAAGGTGACAAAAGCCGATTTAAAACCTGATCAAATCGCTTTAGTGTTTGACGGTTTAGATACATTTGCTAAAATTTATTTGAACGGCGAATTACTACAAACCGCCAATAATATGTTCAGACAATGGCGCATTCCGGTCAAAGAAAAATTGAAGATAGGGGAGAATGAGCTAAAAATCTATTTTACATCTAACTTGACAAAAGGAAGAAAGCTGGCTAAAAAGGTTCCTTTTGAAACCCCCGAGTCACCACGTGCTTTTATTCGTAAAGCACAATACCAATTTGGATGGGATTGGGGACCGCGATTAGTTACCGTAGGAATTTGGAAAGATGTGTATTTGGAATCTTGGAATAAGGCCAGAATAGCCAATGTACAAATTGAGCAAACTCAGTTGAGTGATGCCATCGGAAAATTAGCCTTCAACATTCGATTAAACGTTGATAAAGCTGGTAAATATACCTTCACATTAAATGATAAGTCTACCACAGTGCGTTTGCACAAGGGCATTAACAAGGTCTCGCTTCCTTATCTAGTAAAAAATCCACAACGTTGGCAACCTAATGGTTGGGGCGAAGCTAAACTCTACAATTTTGATTTGACCTTGGCTAAAGGAAGTAAAACCTTAGATCAACGTCAACTGCGTCACGGATTCAGAACTGTTGAATTAGTGCAGAAAAAAGACAGTATAGGCAAATCATTTTACTTTAAGGTTAACGGCCATCCACTTTATGTAAAAGGTACCAACTGGATTCCGGCCGATAGCTTTACACCGCGTATTAGCGATGAAAAGTATGAAACTTTAATTGAAGCAGCAGCTCAAGCCAATATGAATATGATTCGCATTTGGGGTGGTGGTATTTATGAAGACGAAGCCTTTTATAAAGCCTGTGATGAAAACGGTATTTTAGTGTGGCAAGATTTTATGTTTATCGGTAGTTTTTATCCTACTGATTCAGCATTCTTAGACAATGTAAAACACGAAATCAAATACCAGGTTGAGCGCTTACAAAACCATCCATCACTTGCCTTATGGTGTGGCAATAACGAAATTAAAGAAGCAATTGTTAACTGGGGATATCAAAAGAAATTTAATTATAGCAAAGCCGATTCACTTAAAGTTTGGGCAGATTATCACAAGCTTTTTGAAGAAGTAATTCCAGAAAAATTAGCTGAAATTGTTCCTGAAGACAAACTGATTTATTGGCCATCTTCACCGTCAATTGGCTGGGGGCACCAAGAGAGTTTAGAACAAGGCGACTCACACTACTGGGGCGTTTGGTGGGGCGCTCAACCTTTTGAGGTCTATAACCAAAAAGTAGGACGCTTTATGTCTGAATACGGATTTCAAGGAATGCCGAGTATTACGGCTATCAAATCGATGTTTTCCGGCAAACCTGTATTAGATTTACAAAACCCAGTTATTCAATACCATCAAAAACACGATCGCGGATGGAAATTGATTCGCAAATACATGACACGCGATTATGTGGTGCCAGAAGATTTTGTAGCTTATGACTACGTTTCTCAACTGTTGCAAGCCCGCGGTATGCGCATCGCTATTGAAGCACATCGCCGTAACAAACCTTATAATATGGGCACTTTAATTTGGCAGCTTAACGATTGCTGGCCTGTGGCCTCATGGTCTGGAATCGACTATACCGGACAATGGAAAGCCATGCATTATCAAGCGCAACGCAGTTTTACAACCCAGGCTATTTTTGCTTTTCAACAAGGCGATAAATTAAATTTTTATGCGCTTAATGATGGTTTAGATCAATTTAAAGCTCCTAAATTGAAACTGGAATTGATTAACTTTAAAGGCAAATCTCTTAAAAAGTGGACTATTGATTATCAACGTGATTTAACCACTATATTAGACGATAAATCATTGCCATTACAAGAGATTTTAAAAGGTGTCGATTCGACTTCCGTGGTCTTAAAAATGAAGCTTACTGACCAAAAAGGGGAGAAGCTAGCGGAAAATTTATACTATTTTGTAAAACCCAAAGATTTATACTTACCTAAACCGCAAATAACTATAAAACGCGTTGATGCACATCACATAGAAATTTCTTCTGATGTGTTAGCTAAAGCTATTTATTTGATGGGGAACACACATTATAGTGAGAACTTCTTTGATCTTTTGCCGGGTGAAATTAAACGCATTGAGTTGACAAAACCATTACAGACAATTAAGGTCATGAGCTTATGGGAAACCATGCGCTAAAACTGGCTCACTTTTATAACTCAAAAACCTCTAAAGTTCTAATCAACTTTAGAGGTTTTTGTTTACCATGAGTTCATTATCTGTGAGACCTAGTGAGCGGTGAGTGGGTAACAAAGTTTGAACTAATTACCGGCTGATGTTTTCACTCAATTTTGATTATTTTTGTAACATAAAACAGCTAATGTTATGGAAATCACGATAAAAATAGATATGCGCACCAAGCCTGCCAAGGCGTTTTTTAGATATCTAAAGGCTCTTCCTTTTGTAGAAGTCAAAGAGCAAGGCGTGTCTAAATCCAAAACAGAAAGCCCCTACAACCCCGATTTTGTAAAGAAGATAAGACGAGCTGAAAAACAGGTCAAAAAGGGAGATTATACCGTTATAGATCCAAATGATGTATGGGGAGGTTTAGGGTTATAATTGCTAAAGAAGCCAACAAGGACATTAAAAAGCACCAAAAGTCTGGGGATAATAAAAGTATTAATAAAATTTAAAAAATTCTTATTGAATTGAGTGATCATCCCACCAAGGGAGTAGGCTAGCCTGAGCAACTTAAACACGAATTATCCGGATACTGGTCAAGGCGTATCAATAAAAAAGATCGTATGCTATACAGTATTGACGGCCACGAAGTAGTGGTTACTGTCGTTTCTGCGATGGGACATTACACTGATGATTAGCCTTGATAACTCTATCATTTTTTTATAAAATCACACGATGGTTATAATCCCACTCAGTTATTAGCAGTTTGTTTTCCAGATTTTATCTACTAAGACAAGGCCTTAGCGGACCTTAGTATTAAAAAATACGACATTCTTTAATAAAACTTTTAGTTATCATAATAATATATTAAAATATTATTGTAGCTTTGTTATATAATAAATGCCGGTTGATTTTAAATGATTTGATATAATCTGATAATTTGTTAATGATTATGTGATATTCTATTAAAATGAACTAATCTTTTTAAGATATAATAGCTAATTGTTTTAATTATGCCGCATAAAAAAGCGCCACGTATAGTCATCAAAAGTTTAGGGTTAGGAGTGATTCTAATGGCTATATTTACGTTTATGTGGTTGGGGGTTGCTAGTGCAGCACTAACCGGTAATGCATTTTGGATATGTATTATTGTAATGTTGTGTATTGGGTGTTGTTTTGTAATGTATGGCACTTACATTCTGAAAAAATCAAGTGATTTCCCTTTTTTAAGTAATAGACGAGCAAAGAAAAAAGCAGATTATATTAAAAAGTGGTATGGCATTACATTTGGTCTAGAGGGGGCATTAATAGGACTTTCTTGCTTGCTTTTATACCTTTTTAATCAATCTGAATATATTATGACTACAATCGCCTTAATTGTAGGACTGCACTTTTTTCCTCTAGCAAAAATATTTGATAGACAATTAGATTATTACACAGGAATCTGGACCATCTTAATTGCATTATTCACTTTTTTCTTACTACAAAATAGTTTGATAAACCAAATGCAAAGTTTTTTACTGCTCGGCATTGGTGTTACTATAGCTACAATTGCCTATGGGATTTTTATGATTTGGCTAGCACAAGATCTGTTTAAAAAAGATCAGCGGTAATACGACAATGTCTTTTCATTAAAAATAACTATTAAAGACTTTATTGTCTTTAATTAACTTCCTACATTTGTCCAAAAATAGGTTATGAATCATCATGTATTGCTCATTGTCCACCTCATTTGCGCCACTGTGTGGGTTGGTGGGCATTTATATTTGTGTTGTTGTATTTTGCCAGGCGTATTAAAAACAAAAAAGGCTCAAAAACTCTTAGCTTTTGAAAAGAGTTTTGAGCCTTTAGGATTATCATCACTAGCCTTATTAGTCATCACCGGGTTGTGGATGATGCGCCAATTTGGCATACAGTGGAGTGATTGTTTCTCGTTTTCAACACCTATTGAACAAGTCACTTCTACCAAATTAATCTTACTGTTGACCACCGTAATGTTTGCTATTAGCGCACAAACTCGTGTCATACCAAAATTGAAACGCAGTCCTAAAAAACTACCCGAAATGGCTGTACATGCCATTTGTGTAACCTTACTGGGAATGGCGCTTTTAATTGCGGGATCTTTTGTAAGATATGGTGGATTTTAAACCGCCTTACTTTTTATTTTTCAATTTATAATAACGCAATAAAGAAGCTGTGGATACATCAAAATTAGAAAATTCATTGTCATCATCATTAAATTCTTCTAAGATGTGGTTTGCTAATTGTTTTCCTAATTCGACTCCCCATTGGTCATAACTAAAAATATTCCAAATCACACCTTGTACAAAAATACGATGCTCATAAAGGGCAATTAAACTCCCTAGAGATTTAGGGCTTAGCTGATCAATTAAGATTGTAGTGGTAGGTTTATTGCCTTCAAAAACTTTATAAGGCAATAAAAATTCTTGTTTATCTTCAGGTAAATTAGACAGTTCAACTTTAACCTTTTCTGCAGATTTTCCGGTCATTAAAGCCTGTGTTTGTGCAAAAAAGTTAGCCATTAATTTATCATGACTATTCACTTCGCCATGTAAAGAAGAGTTGAATCCTATAAAATCACAAGGAATGAGTTTACTGCCTTGGTGGATGAGTTGAAAGAAAGCGTGTTGCGCATTAGTTCCTGTAGAACCCCATACGATATTTCCCGTTTGATAAGTTATTGGCTGTCCTTGGCGGTCAACCGATTTACCATTACTTTCCATGATTGCTTGTTGCAAGTAAGGTACCAAGCGTTCGAGGTAATGTGTATAAGGGATAATAGCTTCTGTTTCGGTTTTAAAGAAATTGTTATACCACACTGAAAGCAAGCCTAAGATTACCGGAATATTATGATTAAACTCGGCTGTTTTAAAATGCTCATCCATAGCATGAGCACCTTCTAAAAGTTTTTCAAAATTTTTATAGCCAACAGCTAGGGAAATTGATAAGCCTACAGAACTCCACAACGAAAAACGTCCGCCAACCCAATCCCACATCGGGAAGGTATTTTTCTTGCCAATCCCAAAGCGCGTTACGGCTTCAATATTTGATGATACCGCCACAAAGTGCTTACTCATTGCCTTTTTAGGCTGGGTACGCAAAAACCAATTTCTAAAAATTTGTGCATTAGTCAGAGTTTCTTGAGTAGAAAAACTTTTTGATACAATGATAAAAAGGGTAGTCTCAGGATCTAATTTATCGAGTAATTCAGCACTTTGATCACCATCTACATTTGATACAAAATGTATATTGAGATGGTTGCGGTAATAGGCTAAGGCATCTACCACCATTCGCGGACCAAGATCGCTACCTCCGATGCCTATATTGACAACATCTGTAATTTCACGTTTTGTAAATCCGGTCCATTTTCCATTGATAATACTGTTCGAAAAGTTTTTAATCTGTTTCAGACTTTTATAAACTTCACCCGTGTTTTTCTTAACACGAAGATCAGTGTGTAAAACGGCTCTATCTTCTGTCTTATTAATGTGTTCTCCTTCAAATTGCGCAGCTATAGCCTCAGAAAGCTTAGATTCATTGGCCAACTCGAGTAATAACGCCACTGTCTCTTCAGTGATACGATTTTTAGAATAATCAACTAAAAACTCATCCCACTGGATTTGAAATTTTTGATCACGCTTGTTATCTTGAGTAAACCAATCGAGCATCTGTTCTGATTTAATGGATTCAAAGTGCGCTTGTAGTTTTTTCCAGGCTTGAGTTTCTGTAGGATTTATTGAAGGGAATGCCATATTATGATTCGTTTTTTAAAGACTCTAAAGTATAAAATTTTCTGCAAATTCAGGAACCCTAAGGCTCGCTTTTTTTTGAAATCACTTGTTTAGGTAGCATAGGGTACATTTACGGATGAGAATCTATAAAATAAACAAGGAAAGTAGAAGCGTAGTGCAATAGATTAGACTAGGATATGTCTGTAAAGAAATGCCTATTACAACTAAATCAGCTACTTTTTACGTTAGTAATTGCTTGCCATTAACGGCATAGCTTCATCCAATCACATATCGTTAAATGCAAAGTTTAATCACAAACATTCATACAGGTTTGACGATGTTTTTACCGAGGATTAATCTCTATTTAAGGCTTTGTAATTTTGATAGCAATCACTAATGGCTTCTAAAATTTGAAGGTCATTAGCGGTTTTGATAAAAGTTTCAGAATAATTACAATGCTCTAAAATTTTATTGATATCATCTTTACTCACTTGTAATAAAACCGAAAGTGTTTCACGGTCAAATTTTTGAGCTAAAAGACGTTGAATTTCATCGTCATCTTTCATCTTCTTTAATTTGCGCATTTGGCGAGGTTTATTGCCAAATAAATTATGTAAAAAATCAAAAGGGTTGAAAAGAGATGACAATGTCCGCGAAAATCCACTTGGCTGAGAGGCTCCAGCTTCATAACCCATGTCTAAGCCAGGGATTTCATAGCGGTAATTGTTGTATATAGGGATGTTTTTAGCATCAATTTCAAGATAACCGGTAAGTTTTATAGGCTTTAAAACAACTTCTTCAAGCGCTATACCTACTTCGGTCATCTTAATTTTGACATCGCCATATTTTAACCAGTCTTCTGTAACCTGAACCTGAATAGGTTCAAACCCTAAATATGAAAAGTATAAAGTGTCATTAACAGAAGCTGCTATTTTAAAGCTTCCATCATCAGCTGTTATTGTGCCATCAACACTACTGAGGTTTATAATATTTGCATTGCTTAAAGGAACATCATTAGCTGCATTGAGTACCTTTCCATGAATAGTGTCAAGTGTAATTTCTTGAGCAATACTACTTATGCTGATTAGGAAAAAGGCAACTAATGATATAACTGTTTTAGAATGATTGTTGAAATAATTCAAATGACTTGACTTTAACTTTTATATATGGGTTTGAAGATAGTAAAAATGAATTAACTGCAAAGCTGTGTGCTAAAAATTATTATTTTTTTCGGCCGCGACGACGACTGACAGAGCTTTTGATATTTGCTTTTCTGCCGCCTTTTGATCCCTTTTTAGGAGAAAAATCTTTAGAGCGTCTAGATTCTCGGTTTCCTCTAGATCTGTCTCTGCGATCACTGCGATTGTTTCGGCCACCACCTCTTGATGAACGGTCAAATCTTCGTCCTCTAGATTTTTTGCCGTGACTGTTTTTAGTTATTTCTACATTGACAGATCTTCCTTGATGAGAAAAATTTTCAAAAAAGGCCATGACTTTTTCTTGTGCACTCATATCTGTATTAAAGAACGAGAAGTTGTTTTTAACATCGACATGTGACACATCATCGCGACCCAATTTTAATTCGTCACGTAAAAAGTCTTTTAACGATTGCCAAGTAAATCCATCGCGTTCACCAACATTGATAAAGTAGCGGATGCTGTTGCCTGAATCTGCTGCTTCACTATAAGTTTGTTGTGCTTTAGTGTTTAAATCTTCGGCATTTTTATAGTAATCGTGGAAACGTGAAAACTCAACTGAAAATACTTTTTTGATAAACTCCGATTTATCAAGATCTTTAAATTCTTCTTCTAGTCGACCTATATACTCCTCAATGCCAGGGTTTGTATCTGTGTTTTTGATAGTTTGCGCATGATGCAGCAACTGCACTTGACAAATAGCCTCTCCACTAGGAATTTCTTTTTGTTCAAATTTCTGCTTAATAATTTTTTCGATGCGCTTAATTTTTTGTTTTTCACCTTTAGTGACTAACACCATTGAAACGCCTGTTTTTCCGGCACGACCTGTACGGCCACTGCGGTGTGTGTACACTTCAATTTCGTCAGGAAGTTGATAGTTGATTACATGAGTAATATCATCAACATCAATACCGCGAGCTGCAACATCGGTAGCAACTAAAATCTGGATTTGACGGTTTCTAAATCCATTCATTACCAAATCACGTTGACTCTGACTGAGGTCACCGTGCAGGGCTGCGGCATTGTAGCCATCTTCTGTTAAGCGTTCTGCTACTTTTTGGGTGTCGCGTTTTGTGCGGCAAAAGGTAACGGCAAACAATCCTGGATTGGCGTCAACTAAACGTTTAAGAGCTTTGTAACGATCACGTGCATTGACTAAATAATACTCATGTGATACATTTTTTGAACCTTCATTTTTAGACCCTACAGTCACTTCAATTGGAGCGTTCATAAACTCTTTGGCAATTGTAGATACCTCTTTAGGCATTGTTGCACTAAACAACCAAGTTTTCTTAGTTTGTGGGGAATGTGATAAGATATCAGTAATATCTTCGTAAAAACCCATGTTGAGCATCTCGTCAGCCTCGTCAAGTACACAGTAGTTAATGGCGCTGATATCAATCATGTTGCGTCTTAACATATCCTTCATACGTCCTGGTGTAGCCACAATAACTTGTGCTCCTCGTTTGATTTGGCGTTCTTGCTCAGTGATGCTAGCGCCACCATAAACGGCTACAATGTTGATGCCTTTCATGTATTTAGCATACAAGGCTAACTCTTTTGAGATTTGCAAACACAACTCACGGGTAGGTGAGAGGATCAGTCCTTGTGTTTGTTTTGAATCGACAAGAATGTTTTGTAAGAGAGGTAAACCAAAGGCAGCTGTTTTTCCTGTTCCAGTTTGTGCCAGTCCGATAAAATCTGATTCTTCCTCTAATAAAAGCGGGATCGCTTTTTCTTGTACTTCACTTGGGGTTTCGAACCCTAAATCTTCTACGGCTTTGATCAGTTCAGGATTTAGGCCTAATGCTTTAAATTTCTCCATACAAAATAAAATATCGCGCAAAGGTAAGCATTAAGAAAGACTTTGCTCTTAAAAAGCAAAATAATACAAGTTTTATTTAACAACTTTCAGCTGGACTATAGACTTAATGATGTGGATTGTATAACTTTCTGATTTACATAATCTTAAACTTAACGTGTCATCCCCATAGGAAATTGCACTTTGTCAGGTTGTGCATTTAAAAGTGGTAAAGCTCCGCGCAATATGCGGTTGCGTCGCCCTGTAGTATCAGTTACAGCTACAGGATAAGAGACCACAGCTTCCATCCAGGCATAAGCGTTATTTCTGAAATACACCGCAGCTTTCCATCGGTTCGCGTCTTCAGAAGCATACGAGGGATGTGCCGCTTTAAAATCGTCATCTGTTGCTTTTAAAAGACAGCTTTCAACAAAATCTAAATCACTGGTATAGGCTACTTGTATGGCGGTTTCATTCCAAATAAATGGCTTGTCTTGACCGGTAGAGTTGGTAACTCTATCAGTAAAAAGCAAACTGTTTGGAAAATAAATAAGACGTCCGCTTAAGCGGTCATTGCCTAAATAATCGCCGTTACATTCTCTAATAATTGTGTCAAAATAGCCTATTTCAACTACATCGCCTCGGTGTTTATTGATTTGAATGCGATCACCTACTTGATAAGGGCTGCGAAAGATAATGTACAGCCAACCTATAAATGAAGAAATAGGGGACTGGAGGGCGAACCCTAATACTAATGAAGCTAATCCTAATCCGGTTAAAAAGGTATAAGTTCCTCCAAAACGCGTGGTGATAATCACGTAGGCTATGCACAGCCAGGCCACTAGCCGAATAACGCGTTTGAGGTTATAGCGTTCACCACGTGATTTGTCTAAGCGATTAATAAAAAATTCTAACACAGCGCGAATCAATAAGATAACCGCTAAAAGCGTAAAGGTTTTTAAGACTTTTTTTAACAAAGGAAGGTAATCTTTGATGCCGTCAAAGAAGGAACTATCTAAAAGTGATCGCAACACCATGAAGGAGACAATGCAGATAAGATAAACTCCAATCCAGTATTTTTTTTGCTTATTTGGTATGTTAATTCCCATAAAATAGAAGGCTCGTTTACAGCTAACTAAATTAAATAAAACTGAGGACTAATAAAAAAGTTCTGTAAATTTAAACTTACAGAACTTTTTTATAGAGGTATTTACCGTTAATTAGTTAAGCGCCAAATATTTTACTGTATTTCAGCACTAAGACCGCCTTCTAAGAGTTTAGAACAACGGGGCTCTAAATCGTCATAAGGTCCTGATTTTACACTGCATTTTCCTTTGTAATGGATGAGCAATGTGCACTGTTCAGCTTGGATGAAATCGTGATCACAAGTTTCCATCAGCATCCGAATGACATAGTCAAAGGTGTTGACTTCATCGTTAAAAACGATGAGCTCATTTTCGTGATCCTCAGCCGTCAAGGTGTCGGTTAAGCTTTGTTCTAATATTTTTTCTTTTGTACTCATAACGCCTTCAAATTCCTACTTAAATATACAAAAAATATATCGAATTACATTGTTTTTAAGCATTTAACTGCTATCCAATCACCTCGTTTACAATGAGTTTGATAGGTTAAATTTTGCTGTGCACAGCAGTTTTTAATTAATTCTAAATCAGATTCGTAAAATCCACTTAAATACAAATAACCACCTTCTTCTAAAACCTTAGCATATTGCGGAATATCATTTAAAAGGATATTGCGGTTGATGTTAGCTAACACGCGATCGTAGCGTTGCTCGCTCAACAAACGCGCATCGCCTTCATAAACCTCGATGTTCGAAATATGGTTTAATCGACAATTTTCAAGCGTGTTTTTATAACTCCACGGGTCAATGTCAATGGCATCTACGGTTTTAGCGCCACGCATGGCGGCTAAAATACCTAAAACGCCGGTGCCACAACCCATATCCAAAATACGTAAATCAGTTAGCTCATCATTGAGCAAAAACTGCGCCATCAAATGCGTAGTCTCATGATGTCCTGTGCCAAAAGCCATTTTAGGATTGACCACTATATCATAGGTATATGAAGAGTCTTCAGGATGAAATGGCGAACGAATACGACAAGTAGAATCGATTTCAATAGATTTAAATTCACTTTCCCATTTGACATTCCAATCTTGTTGTTCGATTAGTGTTTTTTGATAGGTGATTGTAAATTCACCACTGTTTAAAACATAAATGTCGTTCAATAAATCAGAATGATCTTGAGAAGTAAGGATGTAAGCCTTTACACCCGCGTCAGTTTCATCAAAACTATCAAAGCCACAGTCGGCTAGTTCAGCCATTAAAATCTCTGTTCCCGGTTCTTTGGGACTGACTGAAAAGCAATATTCGGTATAAGTTTGGCTCATGATTTAAAAAATTAATTTAAGTGTGATGGATTAGGCATTAAAGGCATTGACAATTTGTAAAAAGTCATCTGCTTTAAGGGCTGCACCACCAATTAATCCACCATCGACATCAGCTTTGGCAAAAATTTCTTGTGCATTATTAGGTTTAACACTTCCACCATAAAGAATGCTCACTTCATCAGCAGTTGCTTGATCGTAGTGCTCAGCAATTAAATTGCGTAAATACGCGTGAATTTCTTGTGCTTGATCAGCAGAAGCCGTTTTTCCGGTGCCAATAGCCCAGACAGGCTCATAAGCCAAAACGATATTTTTCCAATCTTCTTTGTTTAAGTGGAATAAGCTTTCGCTAACTTGTTGCTTAACTACATCAAAGTGTTTCTCAGCTTCGCGGTCTTCTAGGCTTTCTCCTAAACAAAAGATAATTTCAATTTTGTGTTTTAAAGCGGTGTTTACTTTTTGAGCCAACAATTCTTCAGTTTCACCAAAATATTTACGGCGTTCACTGTGGCCTAAAATAACGATATTTACACCAATGCTGTTTAACATATCAGCCGAAATTTCACCGGTGTAAGCGCCATTTTCTGCTTGATGCATGTTTTGAGCCACTACGGTTACTGGTGTATCTTGAACTGTTGATACAGCAGACGAAAGGTTGACATAAGTTGGAGCCACCATAATTTTTACAGCGCTTGAAGCGGTATCTAATTGCGCTTTTATAGCGTTGAGCAAAGCATTAGTGTCTTGAGCATTGCAATTCATTTTCCAGTTTCCAGCAACAATTTGTTTTCTCATAATAGTATAATAAGGTATTGATTTGATTATTTATTTTTCACTTTTGGATCTAGCCAAACGTAAATAATGTCCACAAAAATATTAATTAAAATGAACATAATGGCTATCGTTAACACCGCTCCCATAATAACAGGTAAATCGAGTTTGTTTAATGCATTGACTATTTCTTTGCCTAGGCCATTCCAACCAAAGATATATTCTACAAAAACAGCTCCGGCTAGCATGGAGGCAAACCACCCAGAAATAGTGGTTACCACAGGGTTTAAGGCATTGCGAAGCGCGTGTTTATAAACCACCGCAAATTGCGATAAACCTTTGGCGCGCGCGGTGCGAATATAATCTTGTTGTAAAACTTCCAAAAGTGAGTTTCGTGTTAATTGAGTAACGACAGCTACCGGGCGTATGCCCATTACTAAGGCCGGCAATATTAAATTTTTGAGTTGTAAACTATAGGATTCCCCAAAATCGTCGAGCTCAAAAAGACTTCCTGTCATATCTAGATGTGTGTAGTTGTGCAAAACAAATCCAAAAAGCCATGCAAAAATAATAGAACTAAAGAACGAAGGCACGCTCATGCCTAATGTACTGACAATTTGAATGAGTTTGTCCAGCCAGTTATCTTGATTTAAAGCCGAAAAGATACCGAGTAATATGCCGATGAGCAGTGCTATAACTATAGCTGATACGGCTAATACTAAAGTGTTGGGTAAGGTATTTTGAATAATGCTAGCTACAGATTTGCCTTGATTTTGAAAAGATTCTCGTAAGTATGGCCACTTTAAAGCAATCGTTGTCTCAGCGATAGATAATATTGGAACGGCACTGTATTTTCCGGGCGTTAAAGCCGTGTAGTCATCAGGGTGAGTGCTGTGCACTGAAACCGGAGACAAATCATTGATATAATATAAATACTGTTGCCATAAAGGCTTGTCAAATCCATATTTATGGCGTACTTGTTGCAATTGTTCAGCATCTTGGTTTTGTCCCAACATCATTTGTGCGGGATCACCAGGGAGAATATTAAACAGCATAAATATAACTGTTGCTACCCCAAAGATAGTCAAACCTGCATAGCCTATTTTTTTTAAAATAAATGTAATCAACGAATTTGTCTAAGCGTATTTATTTAAGGATTATAACGACGGGGTCTTTACTTTTTAAATTCTAAATCATCAGCATCGTTCCAGTGCACTTTTTGTGTTACTGTGCCTTTGCGCAAGGTCATCAAGCCCGGATTAGAACGTATGATAGTTTTGACCGTTGTTTCATCCATGCTCACAAAATCAAAATTTAAGTCGAATTTTTCTTTTAACTCGGCTATTTTTTTATCACCAGAAGCCGTTAAACAAATCACATCATAACCGTTTTTCTCAGCTTTTTCTGCCGCTTTCTTAACAGCTTCCCATCCGGCAGGAGCACTGTAATCAATGTTGTAACTGGTGATAAACATCAACTTGTCTTGGTTGAGTATAGAATCGGTTTTCATCTCACCGTCAATATAGAAATAAAAATCGTGAATGGACGGCAGTTCACCATCTTTAGAAATCATTTCTTCCTGTAAGTTATTGCCTATTTTATACGGTCTAAAATCAATGATAGGAAGGTGCTCCAATACCTGATAAGTTAATCCCAAACAGCCTACAAAACAGACGAATACAATCCATTTATTCGTGTTAAACTTGAAGATAGGTTTAATGTGTTTAATCTGTTTAAAGATGAATACAATTAATACCAGTAATAAGACATCTTTTGAGAATGATTGCCATGGAGTAAGAGGAATTGCATCGCCAAAACAACCACAATCTGTCACCTTATTAAAATAGGCCGAATAGAACGTCAAAAAGGTGAAAAATACAATCAAAATCAGTAATGCCCACTTTGTAAATTGACGGGCATACCCAATGAGTAGCATGACTCCTAATAACAATTCAACAATCACCAAAGCAATAGCAATAACGAGGGCATAAGGCACTAAAAATTCTAACTTAAAAACCGTAGGACCAAAATATTCTTGAAGTTTATATGAAAACCCAATGGGGTCAACCATCTTGACAAATCCACTAAAAATAAACAGAAGACCGACAAAAATTCGAGCGAGGTTAACAAGGAGTTTCATCATGAAGTAAAGAGATTAAAGTTGATTGAAATCTACGTATTGATTTGGTGTTAAATATAATTAAAAATATAATACAGAGCGTAAATTTTATTAAAATCCTACTCTTGTATATCAAGCTTTTTGTTCATCTAAAAGGATTAATGCAAAAACGGCATAGTTGAGCATATCTTGGTAATTGGCTGCAATACCTTCACTAACCAGTGTTTTTCCTTTATTATCCTCAATTTTTTTAACGCGTAATAATTTTTGAAGAATCAAATCTGTCAGTGAACTCACTCGCATATCGCGCCAAGCTTCACCGTAATCGTGGTTTTTGTTTTCCATTAATTGCTTAGTGATTGCAACCTGTTGATCGTAAAGCGCCATCACTTCATCGGCTTCTAAATCAGGCTGAGTAGCTACCCCCTTTTCAAGTTGAATCAGTGCCATCACCGCATAATTAATGATACCTATAAACTCAGGAACTTCTCCTTCATCAACCTTGTGTACTTCATTGTCTTGTAAACCTCTGATACGTTGTGCTTTAATAAAAATCTGATCGGTTAATGAGGGAAGGCGTAAAATGCGCCACGCACTGCCATAATCTGTCATCTTTTTAGAAAATAATTGACGACAGACGGCAATTTGCTCATCAAATTGTTTAGAAGTATTTGCTTTAGAAGAACTCACGGCTATTAAAAAATTTTAAATTTGCGTAAATTTCGAAGTTTTTCGGGAATATACAACCTTTAATAGCGAAGATTTAAGTAATGACCATTAATTGCCTTGGAAATCTAATTGACCTTGACCAACCCAGAGTCATGGGTATTTTAAACCTCACTCCTGATTCTTTTTATGATGGCGGGAGTTATAGCAATGATAAAGCGATTTTTAAACAAGTTGAAAAGATGCTCAATGACGGCGCCACTTTTATTGATATTGGTGGACAGAGTACGCGACCAACTTCTGATTTTCTAACTGCCGATGTGGAAGCCAAACGCATTTTGCCTGTAATTGAAGAACTCATCAAACAATTTCCAGATATTTTAATTTCTGTAGACACCTTTTACAGCCAGGTGGCGCGCCAAAGTGTTGAAGCCGGCGCGGCCTTAATCAATGATATTTCAGCAGGACATTTAGACGAAAACATGCTCTCTACTGTTGCTGAATTGCAAGTGCCTTACATCATGATGCATATGCGTGGCACCCCACAAACTATGCAAACAATGACGGATTATGATAATATGATTCAAGAAATATGCTTATACTTTTCTGAACGTATCAATCAAGCACATCGTCTCGGGCTAAATGATATTATTATAGATCCGGGTTTTGGTTTTTCTAAAACAGTGCCTCAAAATTTTGAATTAATTCGTAATTTAGACTTGTTTAAAACATTTGATTTGCCAATTTTAATGGGACTTTCCAGAAAATCAAGTATTTGTAAAACCCTAGCTATAAAACCAACACAAGCACTTAATGGCACAAGTGTATTAAATACCTTATCTTTGGCTAATGGCGCTCAGATTTTGCGCGTACACGATGTGCGTGAAGCTTGGGAATGCATTGAATTGATTAAGGCTTATCAAGGCTGAATTTCATAACTAACTAAAACCTTTAATTCTATTGGGCTTCTTAGACTTACGTTTTGTCGATATATTAGATATTTTTCTATTGACTTTTCTGTTGTATTACATTTACAAACTAGTAAAAGGTACAGCGGCAATTAATATTTTTATTGGTATAGTCATCTTTTATCTGTTCTGGCAGCTCACACGCATTCTCGAAATCGAGATGATTAGTGGGGTATTAGGTGAGTTTGTAAAAGTAGGAGTCGTGCTCTTGATTGTGGTTTTTCAACAAGAGATTAGAAAATTTTTACTCTTAATTGGATCGACAAAAATCACGAGTAAAAGTCACTTTTTGCGACAGTGGAAATATGCTAAAGACGACGGAGAAGATGTCATAACCGATGTCAATGCAATTGTCAAAGCCTGCTCAAAGATGGAAAAAACTAACACAGGTGCCTTAATTGTCATCGGTCGTCAAACAAGTCTAGACTTTATAAAAACTTCAGGAGATCAAATGCAAATTAAAGTCAATGCTCCCATAATACAATCTATTTTTTATAAAAACAGTACACTTCACGATGGCGCTATGGTGATTGAAGATAACGAAATTACAGCCACTCGCGTTATCTTACCCGTTTCTAACAGTCGTGATATTCCGCTGCGGTTTGGGTTGCGCCATCGCGCTGCCATAGGTATTACTGAACGCACTGATGCCATTGCTTTAGTGGTCAGTGAAGAAACCGGAAAAACTTCCTATATCAAAAATGGCGCCTTTACCTTCTATGAAAATCACGAAGAATTGATCTCACGTTTAAAGCACGATTTGAGTTAATGAGTGGTTTGTGCAAGAATTGATTCTTCTGATTCATCACTAATTTTACGTCTGCAGACCAACAAAATAGTCAATGAAGTGGTCGCACAAAACAAAATAGTCACCGCCATAGGAAGGGCGCTTTCTGTGGTTAAGGCATTAACAACAGCCGTAGTTAAAGCCCCAATACCTAATTGAACAGCGCCCATCAGTGCCGAAGCAGTTCCCGCTGATCGACTAAAAGGCGCCAAACTCAAAGCAGAAGTATTTGGATATACCGAACCTTGCGTGGCCATATAAATCCATATTACAGCTATAGTTGTATAGAGGTTTAGCCAGCCCATATAGGCTGTAATCGCAAAAGTTAATCCGGTAGCTACTTGAAGATAAAGGGCAATTAATGAAATGCGTTCACTGCTGTATTTGCGCAATAAAACTGTATTGACCTGACTGGCGATTGTCATGCCTAAGGCAATAGTAGCAAAAATCCAGCCGTATTGTTTTTTAGAAACTTCAAACACATTGAGAAATAAGTTTGGGCTCCCCGCGATATACGCGTATAATCCTGATGATGAAATAGCCGAAACTAAGGCGTAAGTGTAGAACTTAGGCACCTTTGACACCGCTACAAAGCTCTTTAAAATAGGGCCTGGTTTTAGGGACATATCTTTATCTGGCGCATTGCCTTCCGGCACTATAAAATAAACGGCGAGTAAGGTGAAAAACGAAATGACTGCTAGTGTAATAAAAATGGCTTCCCAACCAAAAAGTGCCGTCACATAACCGCCAGCAGTAGGGGCTAGAATAGGGGATATGGCAATAACCAACATTAAATAAGAAAACACCTTTGCATTTTCACTCACCGGAAATAAATCGCGCACTAAAGCACGGCTGGCAACCATTCCTGCACAACTCCCTAAAGCTTGAAAAAAGCGCATCACAATCAACTGATCAACATCAACTACAAAAGCGCAACCTATGGAGGTTAAAAAATAAACTGCTAAACCTATATATAAAGGTTTTTTTCGTCCAAATCGGTCTAAAAGTGGGCCATATATTAACTGCCCTGCTGCAATACCTAAAAAGAAAGCCGATAAACTGAGCCCTACTTGTCCGATGTCAGTGTGTAAACTCTTGGCTATATCTTTGAATCCCGGCAAATACATGTCTATTGAAAAAGGACCAATAGCTGATAATAAACCTAAAATAAAAATAACTAACCCGCGTCTTTTTAATTTTTCCATAGCAACACACTGAACTGAAATTGAAAATTGCTTTTTGCGCAATCCTAAATTTTAAAAAATGAAAGGCGACGGTCTGAAAACCATCGCCTGTAAAGATTTTGCAAAGGTAAAAATTAAAGGTCATAAAAATGATAATAAATATGTAAAAAACAGCGCTGTTTGATAAAAGCTTCAACTTGTGAGTTTGTGAGCACATTGTTTGAGCATCTGCCAATAAAAAATAAAGCTCTGTTTGTACGGGTTTAAAGAGCTCTTTTGGTTAATTTTGAGACTTACCGGACAACATTAAATCTCTTTGAGCATTCATCAACTATAAAACAACCTAAATTTATGAAAACCCTTTGCTTACTAGATCTTGATCACACCCTTATTTACGGTTCATATGCTCCTTCAGAAGAAACAGAACTCTTGTTTACTTATAGTGTGTATTTAAAAGTCTATAAGCGCCCTTTTGTTGATGATTTTGTCAGAAGATTAAAAACTCATTTCACCGACATTATTGTTTATACCACGGCCAAAAAAGACTATGCTAAAGAAATCTGCCGTTTGCTCAACATTGAAGAAAAGCTCCTGCTCTCGCGGGCAGATTGTTCTTCAAAAAACGAGAAATTCTATAAAGATTTTCAACCAGACTGGGGAAAGTCTTATGAGCACATTTCTATCATAGACGATAGTCCTAATGTGTGGTTACAAACAGAAGCTTATGCCGATAAAGTACAATTTGTTGTGCCAAATGAGTTTAGAGGCGAAAAAAATGACTGTGAGTTAGAAGATTTGCAAATCATCTAAACCCTAAAATCACTTAAATTATGGATTGTCAAGGCTAATATCGTTTGGATACATAGTTTAATTACGATTTTTTGTCATATAACACAATAAAGCGTAAATATCGATAATAGGACAGAGGTGTTCTACTTGTAAAAAACCAGATAGGTTTGAATGCCTTTTAGGAAATAAACTTGTCAAATTTATCTGGTATGTAATACCGTATGGACAAATTATATAGTCCAATTTCAACAGCAGTCTCATTGCACTATTAATTTGTTATCCACGGCATTATACCTACAAAAAATATTATAAATCGGACTAAAAGATAATTCTAATTGGTATAAGCTCCCAATTGATTTTTTAAAAATGGAATTGGAACTTAGTGAAATCCAGTATTTGTAAAAAATCAAACTTCTCCCGCGATCTTCACGTCTCCAAAAGAGATAACCCTATCTGCAATAGTTACCTTTAGTCTTATTGTTTACTCATAGTAGTCCACAAAACGCCATTTTTTTGTATTTTTATAACCTAATAAATCTTTTGAACAGTGAATTTACTTTTAGAAAATGTAGCCAAACATGTCAATTTGACTCCAGAGGAGCAAGAACTCTTTTTAAATTCATTTACACGACACCACTATCCGGCTAAAACGCTTCTTTTGAAAGAAGGAGAGGTGAGTAAGGAAAGCATATTTGTGTTATCGGGGATATTGCGTAACTATTGCATCAATTATGATTTAGCCGAACACACCTTGAGTTTTGCCTCAACGGGTTGGTGGATAGCCGACATGTATAGCTTTTTGACACAACAACCCGGACAGAGTTTTATTGAAGTTGTCGAAGAAGCTGAAGTACTATCGCAAACTTATGAGCAACGCTTAAAATTATTTGATCAAATTCCTAAAATAGAACGCTTTCAACGCATCTTGATTGAACGTTCACTTATAGCTAATCAACAACGGTTAATGAATAACTTAAGCCTTCCTGCAGAAGAGCGTTATGAGAAATTTTGTGAGCGCTTTCCAGATATTATTTACCGACTGCCACAAAAACAAATTGCTTCTTATTTAGGCATTACCCCACAGTTTTTCAGTAAAATGAAGAGAAAAATTTTAAAAGGAGAATAGCAACTAGCTATTAAAAAAAAACACTACACCCAATGGTAATTCAAATATTTCTGTTGAAGACAGGGTGTTTTATTTAGTACAACTAAAATCAGGGGAAAATTAAAAATAGAACAAAGCCCCTGTTACAGAACTAGTTTTAGATAATATAACCAGCAGCTAAGTTTTAAAATCTAATTTTATGCAAAATAATAGATTTAAGGCTACCGTTTAACCCACTCATTTCCAATATTTAACTAACTATCGTTAGTTAGTTTGAGTAAAACCTTCTTAAAATGAGCGGATAAGTCCTAAATTTCACTTATTTTTGAGAAATTCCAGATAATTACAAAATACGCTTTATGACTAAAAATAATGGTGATCTAATCGAAATTGTATTACCTAAATTGGGTGAAAGTATTACCGAGGCTACGGTTTTAAACTGGCTGGTAAAAGAAGGCGATACAGTGGTGCAAGATCAGGTGGTTTTAGAAGTGGCTACTGACAAAGTCGACTCCGAAGTGCCAGCGCCTTGCAGTGGAAAAATTACAGCAATCAATGCTAGTCCTGATGAAATCGTAAAAATAGGGCAGGTGCTCGGGCGTATAGCTGTCTCTGATGTAGAACCCGCTCAAATGGCTTCTCAATCAATTGATGTAAATCCTAAACCTTCTATTTCTGCTCCTCAAAAACCTAAGCTTAAACCTCAACCTACACCCTCCACAAATTCGTCAACCATTCTTCCTGGTCGAAATGACAATCATTTCTTTTCTCCTTTAGTCAGAGAAATCGCTATTCAACATCACATTTCATTTGAAGAATTAGCGCGTATTCCAGCAACAGGGCAAGATGGTCGTTTGCGCAAGAGTGACATTTTTACTTACCTCGAAGCAGGTCGCCCGGCTCAATTTGTACAGACCGTACCTGCTGCAGCACCGCAAAATGGCGTTCCGATGCCTGATTTAAAATTTGACAAAGGCACCGGGAAAATTGTCGAAATGGACCGTATGGCACAGATGATTGCTGACCACATGGTGTTTTCTAAAAACACATCCCCTCATGTCACCGCTTATGTTGAAGCTGATATGACTGCTATGGTCAACTGGCGCCAAGCAAACAAGAAAGCCTTTCAAGAAAAATACAATCAAAAATTGACCTTTACACCTTTGTTTTTACAAGCTGTTGGGAAGGCTATCAAAGATTTTCCAATGATTAATTCATCTCTTGACAGCAAAAATATCATTGTCAAAGAGGCTATCAATATTGGTATGGCTGCGGCTTTACCTACAGGCAACTTAATTGTTCCGGTTGTTAAAAATGTCGATCAAAAAACTTTGGCTGAACTTGCGCATGATGTCAACGAATTAGCTGTAAAAGCACGCGAAAACAAACTCAAAGCCGATGACACCAAAGGCGGAACCTTTACGATATCTAATGTGGGTACTTTTGGAAGTTTGATGGGAACTCCCATCATCAATCAGCCGGAAGCAGCAATTTTAGCTACCGGGATTATCAAAAAACGCGCTGAAGTCATAGAGTATGAAGAGGGCGATAAAATTGAAATTCGTCAAATGATGTACCTCTGTTTGTCATTTGATCACCGCTTTGTCGGCGGCCATTTAGCAGGAAGCTTCTTGCGACGTGTAGCTGATTATTTTGAAGATTTTAATCCTCAGAAAGAAATTTAAAGCCCTGAAAAACAAAACAATAACCAGACTTACAACCACAATGACAATAGATAAAAACATACTGAAAGCGGCTTTTTCTCATTTAGCAACAGCAAAAGCATTGACAGAAATATACGAACAGAATTTTAAAGAGGCTTCAAAATATGTGCATGCCACTTCACGTGGACACGAAGTTATTCAGATTGCTGCAGGCATGCAACTCCACCCTTACGATTACGTTTTTCCTTATTATCGTGACGACTCTATCTTGCTCTCCATTGGCATGACTGCCAAAGATTTGATGTTGCAATTACACGCCAAAAAAGACGATCCATTTTCCGGGGGACGCACCTATTACGCACATCCAAGTTTGCGCGATGAGGATAAACCTAAAATTCCACACCAAAGTTCTGCCACCGGCATGCAAGCTATTCCAGCTACCGGAACCGCCATGGGCATGCAGTATAAAGAAAAAACCGGCTTGGATAAAAGTGGCAATCACCCCGTGGTAATTTGTTCTTTGGGCGATGCCTGTGTCACAGAAGGCGAAGTGGCTGAAGCTTTTCAAATGGCGGCTTTAAAACAATTACCGATTCTTTATTTAGTACAAGACAACGGTTGGGACATCTCCGCCAGCCATGATGAAGTGCGTGCGCAATCGGCTTATGAATATGCCAAAGGGTTTAAAGGATTAGAAGCCGTAAGTATAGATGGAACCGATTTTGAAGAATCATATTCAACTATTCAGCAGGTTATTGATACTATTCGCAAAGAACGCCGTCCGTTTTTGGTACACGCCAAGGTACCTTTACTCAATCACCATACCTCAGGTGTGCGCATGGAGTGGTATCGCGATGATTTAGACGAACACAAAGCGCGTGATCCGTATCCGAAAATGCGTCAATTGTTGTTAAAAAATAGATTTACCGAAGACGAGTTAAAAGCCATTGAACTAATTGCGCAAGTTACAGTTAAAGAAGGCTATCAAGAGGCTAAGGAAACAGCCGATCCCACTCCGGAAGATTTATTTACACATGATTTTGCGCCGACGCCAGTTGCAGAAGAACAAGGTGATCGCCAACCTGCTGATGGCGAAAAAGTGGTGATGGTTGATTGTGCTTTACACGCTATAGAAGAAATTCTAGAAGATCATCCCGAAGCCCTGTTATACGGCCAAGATGTCGGCGGGCGCTTGGGGGGTGTTTTTCGCGAAGCAGCCACCTTAGCACAAAAATTTGGCAAGGATCGCGTGTTTAATACAGCTATACAAGAAGCATTTATAATTGGCTCTACTGTAGGAATGTCATCTGTTAATCTTAAACCTATAGTCGAAGTTCAATTTGCCGATTACATTTGGCCAGGACTCAACCAATTGTTTACCGAAGTGAGTCGGAGTAACTACCTCTCAAACGGAAAATGGCCGGTGTCCATGGTGCTGCGTGTACCTATTGGCGCTTACGGCAGTGGGGGGCCTTATCACTCTGGATCTTCTGAAAGTGTGGTGTGTAATATCAAAGGCTTAAAAGTGGTTTATCCAAGCAACGGAGCCGACTTAAAAGGACTTTTAAAAGCGGCTTATCACGATCCGAATCCGGTAGTTATCTTTGAGCACAAAGGTTTGTATTGGAGCAAAGTGCCTGGCACTAAACGCGCCACCAGTGTTGAGCCGAGCAAAGAGTATGTGTTGCCGCTAGGAAAAGCTAATCTAGTCAATGAAATTTGGAAGCAGGAGGATGAAGAAACCTTGAGTATTGTTACTTATGGAATGGGCGTGCACTGGGCGATGAATGCTGTAGAAGCATTAGGAATGCAAAACATTGCTGAAGTAGTTGATTTACGCACCTTAACACCTCTCGATATGGAAACTATCACTAAGTCCGTAAAAAAATGTGGCAAATGCTTAGTCATTACTGAAGAACCAGCAGGCAATTCTTTTGCTGGTGCTTTAGTAGGAAAAATTCAAGAAACTTGCTTTAAGCAACTCGACGCCCCGGTGATGCTTCTCGGTAGTGAAGATATGCCGGCTATTCCGCTAAACTCTGTTTTAGAAGCTACGATGATTCCTTCTGCTGAAAAAGTAAAAACGAAAATCACCGAACTACTGGCTTATTAGTTAATCAAACGCTAAATTACAGTAAAGCCCCAGAGATCATTCTGATCCCGGGGCTTTTTGTTAGGGATTAATCGTTAGGCTACTATGCGGATTCAGAAGAAAAAATTTATTGGAAACAAATTTTTTTAACATTACAAAACGGCGTATTTGTTTTATCTCTTCTATATTATACCAATTTTATTTATTAAATAGTCTAAAGATTTATAGGATAAATTTTAAAGGTCAAGGCGAAAAACGCAGACATAGCCTTAGCTATGGCGTCCCGCACGTGCGGGATTAACGCAGAGATTTAAAATTTAGACATAAATATTGGGTTATTTTGTATGTATAATTGGTATTAGTCAAAGCAGCTTATCATTTTTAATGAAATACTTTAAAAAGAATAGATGATTTGAAACCACACATTGTCAATGGTCTATGGACGTGTATTAGCCAATAAAGAATTTTTAACTATTTTATTTTAAAAAAATAAACAAAATATTTGCATAATATCATATATATATATTCGCTATAGTTAAATAATTCACTAAAACTTTTAATTATGCTTAAAAAATGTAAGTTACACAGGAGCGCTAATGGGCGGTCTCCTCTTTTTCGGAAACTTTAGCTTTGCGAATGTATCTAGTCAAGCTGTAGTATCTGCCGGATGTTCACATTGGATTAAAATTGAAACTTCGTGTGGTAAAACGGCTAAACTATGTGCTGACGACTATGATAATGGTCTACAAGTCCTTGTAGATGCTGCTGGTATGGACGAAACCTTATGTGGTAACTAAAAATGAATCACATAGGCTTTAGGAGGCTCTAAAGCCTAAGTTTTATACACCTTATTATAACTTATGCTAAAAAAAACCGTAACAATTTGTTTTATACTTTTTTCTATGTTGCCGGTCACGGCGCAAACCATCAGTGGCAATTTTAGCTTTGCAGCTCCAAAATACAAATCTAAAACCTTAGATAATTCGCAACTTGAAGTGTATTATAACTACGTGCATTTAAAAGATGCAGCAAATCCAAATAGTCAAGAGGAATCGATAGCTAGTTTGCAAATTGGAGCAGATTGGATTAAATTTAGTGATTATCACAGGTTTAAATTTGACTCCCTACAAAAACAGATGAGTCAGTTGAAAGTTGTTCGAGCAACTGACCTCAATAAGCTGATGCCTATCTTTAAACAGTTGAAATTTAGCGCTACAATTTTTATCAATCCCAAGCAGAATAAAGTGATTGTTTATGATAAAATCTATTCTAATCGCTATAGTTATACAACTTCTCAACCAAAACTGAAATGGACTATAAGTCAAACTACAAAAACGCTTCTCGGTCATCAAGTTGTTAAAGCAACCACACACTATGCCGGCCGCGACTGGATAGCTTGGTTTACTCCTGAAATTGCCTTGCCCTATGGACCTTATATTTTTGGAGGCTTGCCTGGTCTTATTCTAGAACTTCACGATACAGAAAATAATTTTCACTTTACAGCTACGGCTCTAGAGCAACATAAAACGTCTATTTATCGTCGTATTGAAGATGATATTGTTGAGATTTCTAAACAGAAATTTTTTAAGTTTCAAAGGGCTTATCACAGCAATCCTGAGCAATTTGGTTCTAAGTTAAGCGGAAAACTTCCGTATAATCCT
Source organism: uncultured Flavobacteriaceae bacterium (assembly GCA_964451785.1). Lineage (GTDB taxonomy): Bacteria > Bacteroidota > Bacteroidia > Flavobacteriales > Flavobacteriaceae > JAJYSO01. The sequence continues at coordinate 59,565 of CAYVJG010000005.1, read as the reverse complement.
ATAGAATTATCACTTTAAACTTGAACGTATGCAGTTAAAAACACGAGTGCAATGGCTTTTACTTTTTACAGGTTTGAGTTGTATCTGTTTTAAAGGAAGCGCACAAATAAAAGCTAGGGTTGTAGCAGAAGCACCTGATTTTCAAGTTAGCGTTTTAGATACCAGTCAACAAATTGTGTTTTACGATTATCAGTTTAGGTTTTCGCCTAAATCTTTTCAAAAGCTAAAAGCTCAGACCGCTTTGCGCATAGGAAATTCTTATACGCAGTTTACGGATTATTTTCGGTATAAAAAAGATTCTTTAAAGCGACTTTATCACCATCTAAATGCCATTCACAATAAGGAAGTGAATGCTTTGTTTCGAGCTGAAAAGCAACAAAAATTTAATAAAACCATTATCAAAAACCTGTCAGAAAATAGCCTGACCTGCCTGGCAAACTTAAAAACCTTGCGTGGCTACCGATTCGCCATGGAATTTCCAGAATTTAATTGGAAATTATCCGATTCTACAAAAAACATTTTAGGACACATTTGCTATAAAGCTACCGGTCAATACGGCGGTAGAACATGGGTGGCGTGGTACGATCCGTCTATTGCAATTGCCGCAGGCCCTTATGTATTTGGTGAACTACCGGGGCTGATTTTAGAAGTGTACGACAGGGCTAATAATTTTCATTTTAGCGCCACGGCCATTCAACAAGCTGCTAAACCTATTTACAAACAAATGAATTACGTACAAACTGTTGAGCAAGCGGATTATTTTGAAACAGAAAAGCGCTTTCATCACAATCCTAGTGCTTTTAACCAACGTTACAGCAGTACGCCTTTACCTTATTTTCCGATTGAAGTTGAAATTTAGATTGCCATCTGAAAATTTCTATTTCAATTTTAGTTTGACTTAAAGAATACTTTTACCCCGTTGCTTTTATGAAATTTATTTTATTTGCTTTATTACTGTTACATGCTACATTCACTATAGGGCAAACTCATGTTGAAGGGCAAGTAAAACAAGAAAGCAAAGCACCGCTCTCTGGCGTCAGTGTAGTGCTTAAGGATACGGTAACTCAACAAACATTGAGCTATGCAATTACTGATCAAACTGGAAAATACGCGTTATCGTTTTCTACAACAAGTCAGCATTTACAGCTCATAGTACGCTCTTTTGGGTACGAAACAGAGCGCAGGTTTGTAAAAAATGAGTCGCAAACAATAGATTTTGTTTTGCAGCCTAAAGCGATTGCTCTAGAGGAAGTTACCCTAAATTACGCGCCAATTACTCGAAAAAATGATACTATTTCTTATGACGTAAAGGCCTTTTCACAAGAGCAGGATCGGGTTATCGAAGACGTTTTAGAGCGCTTACCGGGGATTTCTGTACAAGAAAATGGTCAAATCTTATATCAGGGTAAACCTATCAACAAATTTTACATCAACAACCTCGATTTGCTCAACGGACGCTATAATTTGGCGACACAAAACTTACCCTTTGACAAAGTTGAAGCGGTACAGGTTTTAGAAAATCATCAACCTATAAAAGCTTTAGAAGGCGCACTGTTTTCGGGCAATGCCGCCATCAATATTGAGCTTAAAGAAAGTTATACTTTTACCGGACAAGGCAATGTGGCCCTCGGCGCATCACCGGCGCTATGGAAAGCCAATTTCACACCGATGTTGTTTACCAAAAACCGCCAATTTTTAGCCACTTATCAAACAAATAATGTCGGAAAAGATTTGAGTCAGCAAGACCAAAAACTCACCAGTGATAAGCTTAAAATTATCAGTGATGGTACTTTAGCTGAAAAAGAATGGCTCGGCCTTGTCGGCTTAGGGAATCCGGTAATTTTTACAGATAAACGCTGGCTTGACAATACCGATCACCTGTTGTCAGTAAATGCCATTGAAAGTTTAGGCAACGATTATTTTTTACGCCTTAACTTGTCGTATTTAAATACCTATAAGCAGCACAATGGCGAAATTAAAACGCAATATTTTACACCAACTGATACCATAGCTCTGTTTGAGGGTATGCAGAATAAGTTGTTTGGCAATGCTGTAAAAGCACAACTCAATATAGAGAAAAACACGACAACTAATTATTTTAAAAACCAATTTAGTTTTAAAGGAGCCTGGAATAGTGGGCGAGGAGCTATTCAGCAGGCTACTGATATGGTTAACCAAAATGTGCAACAAGATTTTAGCACGTGGAACAATCATTTTCATATGGTTCTCCCTATAGAGGACACACGTTTAGCTATAACTTCTATTGTAGGATATCAGCACACGCCACAGGAATTGAGGGTTACTCCGGGACAGTTTACAGCCTTAGTCAATAACAATTTAGCGTATAATGAATTGAGTCAAGTTCTAAATTTAAAGCACTTTAAAACGCGTAATTCTGTCGGTTTTTCTAAGCCTTTAGGTTACTTTACCCTTAGTCCTAAAGTGGGATTTAATCTCGACACCTACAGGCTAACTACCCACTTAAATCGCGATGGGATTGAAAAACCGGGCAAAGCTTTTCACAACGATTTAAATTGGCTAAAAACCGATGCCTTTGCTAGCTTTAACACGAGTTTTATCAAAGGGAAATGGCGCATGTATCTCAAATTACCGTTTCACCTATACAGCTTTACAGAAAAAAAGGCTCTACTAGAAACAAAGCAAAATTCAACTCAATTTGTTGTTGAACCCTCGTTGACGATCAACTACACCCTCAATCGAAATTGGAAAGCCTTGATCAATGCAAAACGATCGCAGTCCTTTGGCGATATCAGCCAACTTTATAGCGGTTACATTTTGCGCAATTATCGCTCTATCAATCGTTATGATGCCCCACTTCCTAAAAGTACTACTGATGGCTTGTCTGGTGAACTCATCTATGAAAATTTGTTGAGCATGTTTGGAGGAAACCTGAGTTATAGCTACGGTGAAATCACGCGAAATTCACTGTTGACCACTCACATCCAACCTGATGGATCAATTCAATTTGAAGCGATTGCTCATAAAAACACGGCCCACCAACACATACTGATGGGGGAGTTGTGGAAACGTTTGTTAAGTCTTAATACTTATCTTAAACTTCAGTTTAATTACAATCAACAAAGCCTGCAACAGCGCATTAATTCAGTGTATTACGACACAAAAATAGACAATTGGAGCCTCGGATTTCACATAGACACTAAGTTTACAAGTTGGTTTGATTTGGCCTATGATGGCAATTTCTCGCGTTCTGCACAACAGCTTGAGCAACACGCAGCGTCACAACATTCATCGCTACAAACCCATCAACTAGAATTGCACTTTGAACCGATTAAGAATCACAATTTGATTATTACCACTGAGTATGTCAATAACAAATTGATTTCTAGTCGTACAGAAAATACCTTTATGGATATCACTTACCAATACGTATGGAAGCAAATGGATTTTGAAATCAGTGCCCGTAATATTTTCAATAATGCTTATTACACAAAAGTGCGGGTCTCAAATTACGCTTTACAGCAAACTCAATACCGCTTACGTCCTTTTCAGGTGTTAGTAGGTGTGAGATTTTCGCTTTAAAGTTTGTTAATCACAAAAAAGATGTTATTTTTAGTAAATTATTTTTAAATCTCTCTTGTTTATGCGTCTTTTTCGTACTTCTCTAATAGCTCTTAGTACTTTAATGATGAGCTGCTCATCACAATCGAATAAAAATAATTGGAACTTACAATGGTCAGAAGAATTTAATCAATCTACATTAGATACAAGTATGTGGTCCAAAATTCCGCGTGGTGGAAGCGATTGGAATCGGCACATGAGCAGTTTAGATACGCTGTTTGAGCTGCGCGAAGGGAAATTGATTTTGCGTGGCATTTACAACACTGATCGCACAAGAGATACTGCTCGTTTTTTAACAGGAGGGGTGTATACCAAAAACAAAAAAGCCTTTGATTTAGGACGATTAGAAATTCGAGCTAAATTAGGAAACGCACAAGGGGCATGGCCGGCATTTTGGATGCTTCCAGAAGGGAAATCTTGGCCTAATGGCGGTGAAATCGACATTATGGAACACCTCAGCTACGATCAAAAAGTCTACCAAACTGTACATTCACATTATACTTACACCTTAAAAATCAACACCCCACCGCATTCTGATACTACTACGATTAAAATGAATGAATTTAACACCTATGCCGTTGAACGTTATCAAGACAGCCTTGTGTTTTACGTCAATGACCAGCGTACATTTGCGTATCCGCGTATCAAAACTGATAAAAAAGGACAATTCCCTTATGCTGACACGCCATTTTATTTGTTGTTAGATATGCAATTAGGTGGATCATGGGTAGGTCAAGTCAATCCCGAAGATTTGCCGGTAGAAATGGCTATTGATTGGGTTCGCTTTTACACACCTGCTAAAAAATGAATTGGCTAGAGCAGCTCCCTTTAAAGAAATAGTAACAAAATCATTAAGTTTTGGTAAAAACAGTTACATTTGACTGTAATACTGTATGAACAAATTAAATAGTTCAATTTCGACTTGTCTAATTGTACTACTGATTTGTGAATCACGGTATTATACCTATAGAAAATATTATAAATTGGATTAAAAAATAACTCTAATTTGGTATAACTTAAACTTAATATGAACAACCAACCTGAACTTAAACCTGTTTTACAATTTAAACGGGGCGCATTAACCGATGTGCAACTTAAAGATTTGTATTTTAAACTATTAGCTCCGCGATTGATCGAGGAGAAAATGTTGATATTATTACGTCAAGGCAAAATTTCAAAATGGTTTAGCGGCATAGGCCAAGAAGCCATTTCAGTAGGGGTCACTGCCAGCTTACACGACGACGAATACGTGTTGCCCATGCACCGTAATTTAGGAGTGTTCACCACTCGTGGCCTCCCGATGCAGCGCCTCTTTGCACAATGGGAAGGCAAAGCCAGTGGATTTACCAAAGGACGAGACCGCAGTTTTCACTTTGGTACACAAGACTATCACCTTATCGGCATGATTTCTCATCTCGGTCCTCAATTGGGGGTGGCTGATGGGATTGCACTAGCGTATAAACTCAGACAAGAACACAAAATTACAGCCGTATTTACCGGTGAAGGCGGTACCAGTGAAGGCGATTTTCACGAAGCCCTTAACTTGGCTTCCGTGTGGCAATTGCCCGTATTGTTTTGCGTAGAAAACAACGGCTATGGCCTGTCAACCCCTACAAACGAACAATTTAATATTGAAAATTTAGCCGACCGCGGCAAAGCTTACGGCATGGAGGCTCATGTGGTTAACGGCAATGACATCCTTGAAGTGTTTAATCTAGTCAGCGACTTAGCTGATGATATGCGCGTCAATCCACGCCCTGTTTTATTGGAATTTAAAACCTTTAGACGACGTGGTCACGAGGAAGCTAGCGGAACGAAATACGTGCCGGATTCATTGATGACCTATTGGGAAAAACGCGATCCGATTACTAACTTTTACAGCTTTTTAAATGAAGAAGGCATTTTGACAGCTGCTGAAGATACCGCTTTTAAAGATAATTTTAAGCAGCAGATGACCGATGCGCTTCACGCTGTGGCAAATGAGCCCGCTGTAAATTGGACTGTTGAAGAAGAACTCGCCGATGTGTATGCGCCCTGGCAGTACAAAGCAATTCAACCGCAAAAGCAAACCGAAACCAAACGTTTTATCGATGCCATTTCTGACGGATTGCGCCAAGCTATGGAGCAACACGACAATTTGATCATTATGGGACAAGATGTTGCGGAATACGGCGGTGTGTTTAAAGTGACAGAAGGATTTGTTGAAGCTTTTGGAAAAGAACGCGTTCGCAATACCCCAATTTGTGAATCGGCAGTGGTTTCGGCCGCAATGGGGTTGTCGATTAACAAGATGAAAGCCGTCATGGAGATGCAATTTAGCGATTTTGCCTCTACAGGATTTAATCCTATAGTCAATTATTTAGCTAAAGTCCATTACCGCTGGCAAGAACCAGCAGATGTAGTGGTGCGCATGCCTTGCGGAGCGGGGGTGGGCGCGGGTCCTTTTCACAGTCAAACCAGCGAAGCCTGGTTTACAAAAACACCGGGCTTAAAAGTGGTGTATCCAGCATTTCCTTATGATGCCAAGGGGCTACTGATAACGGCTATTAACGATCCAAATCCGGTGTTGTTTTTTGAACACAAAGCACTGTATCGCAGCATTCGTCAAGAAGTACCTAGTTCGTATTACACATTACCCATTGGAAAAGCCGCGCATCTCAAAACTGGCGAGACAGTCAGCATTATTACCTTTGGAGCAGGCGTGCATTGGGCATTAGAAGTAGTAGAAAACATGCAAATTTCAGCAGATTTAATCGATTTGCGCAGTTTAGCGCCACTAGATACTGAAGCCATTTTTAATTCCGTTAAAAAAACAGGGAAGGCGATTATCCTTCAAGAAGACTCTAGCTTTGGTGGCATAGCCTCCGATATTTCCGCTTTGATTATGGAACACTGCTTTGAACAGTTAGACGCCCCTGTAAGTCGTGTCACCAGTTTGAGTACGCCTATTCCTTTTGCTAAAAATCTAGAAGAACAATATTTGGCTAAATCGCGCTTTAAAACTGCCCTCAAAGCCTTGTTGGCGTATTGATTTGAATCCGCCTGCAAAAAACAAGCAATGTTGCCTTGCGATTTTAGTTCGTTCAATATGCGTTTGGTACGAGAATAGGCTTGTACCAGATCATAATATGTTGTTCCAATTTTCCGTTCCATAATCTGAAAAGGGTTCCATTACGATGTTTCCATCGCCATTATTTAATTTATCCCTTTCCCATTTTTCAGGATTATTGATGATATATTGTGCAATGCGCTGATGGGCATTATCATTTCGAATGATGTGTTCCCAATAATTGCGCTGCCATAATTTACCATCAAAATGTTTCCAATTTTTGGATTTCACCCCGCGGATATATTTTACCGATGTTATCGATTTAAACGCCCCAACTATTTCGCCCAACGTTGGGGCAATCCCTTGTGGTTGCCCTTTATTCGGGTTAGGGGCGACCACAAGGGGCGCCCCTACGATTTCCAAAATGGCGTGGAAATGGTTGGGCATTACCACGTATTCGCGTAATTGTATATTTTTAAAACGATTTTTTAATTGTAACCATTCGGTTTCAACCATTTTACCCGAATCGTTTAATATCATTTGTCCATTGATTATTTTACCAAACAAATGTGCACGATGTTGTGTGCAGATGGTTACAAAATACAATCCTGCCTGTGCATAATCGTATCCTTTTAATCGAATGGATTTTCTATTGGGTAATTTCTTTTCCATTTCTACACAAACATTTTTTGCAACAACCCCGTTTAAATTCCTGCATTCATTTTTAGTCTACACTGGCTAAAATAGAGCTTTTGGTTTTTATAGCGTAAGCTTTTGCGTAGGAAAAAACCAGATCCCGAAAGACGAGACAAGTTGTGCCACTTGCGCGGCAGGCTTTATAATCGAAGTGATATTTTCTTTAAGCTTGCAGAGAACGGTTTGCTGCTTGGCGAGGGGGGAGTGAAAATAAACCGAAAATTTTCGGTTTAGCGCAGACCCAAGCAAAAGCCTATTTTCCGTTTTAAACATTAGTTGCACTCTTGCCAAACGCCTTGTTGTGCAAAGTTTATTCAACTATTCGAAAACCATAACTCTTGTTTTTAGCTTCATTCCATTTTTCTAAGTCCGATTCCTTTACGTCATTAAATTCGTTTATTCGCCAATTATTGCATTTGAAAGTGCCTTCTAAAATGGTATCATTTTCAACGTAGCCAAAAGGTTCAGGTAAAATAATTTTATACTTTCCATAAACATTAGAAGCGATGGAATAATCAAATTTGGAAATTGTCACCTTAAATTTTTCAATATCAGAGTATTTAAAATCTGAACCATTATATTCCTTATCCGTAGACTTTGAGAGTAGTTGTATTTTATTGATTGTGCTATCTTTAAGATAAAAAGTTAGAAATTTAAGCTGTCCCTTAAAATCGTTTTCCGGACCAATATCTGAAAATAGTCTGCTGCCTGTAATTCCTTGTTTTAATTCAGAACTTGTTGGTATTGCCGCTGTAAGTTGTATTTTAATCGTATTATTTTTTACGTTTTTATTGCAGTTACAAAATGCAGCAAGTTTCACTGTTTCATCTTTATTTGAAATATCTATTCTGTGCTTAACAATACTCTTGTCAATTGTAGAGTCAGATTTAAAGTAGTTCTGGAATGATTTTTTGTCTGATTGTCCTTTTTTTGAATTTCTTTCGGCTATAGAATCTCTGTTAATACTATCATTTTTTAGAGATGAACTATTTCGAGTAATGTTATCGGCTTTACTATTCTCATTTTTATTTTTGCAGGAAACAAGAAATATTAGGATGAGTATAATATATATTGGGCTTCTTTTCATTTATGTGGTAAATTTTGCGCAACATTCAAATATACGGAACTCTTCCTGATCATAACTAAAAATCAAAATAAACCAAAAATATATTTAAAAGATATGTTTTCAAAAAAGACGAAGCGACGCGTTTTATTATGAATTAGTTGGTAGGGGATTAGTTTTTGTTTGTATAATTTTGCGGTCTTTATAAAATAAGTGTTCTTCACATGTTTAAGTTCTTTACGCGTTATTTTCAACTAGAAAAGTATAACACTAGTATTAAGCAAGAGTTTTTAGCGGGCTTAATTACCTTTTTAACCATGTCGTATATTTTGGTGGTCAATCCAAGTGTGCTGGGAGATGCTGGAATGGATAAAGAAGCCTTATTTACCACCACTGCCTTGGCTACAATGATTGCCACGCTGATGATGGGCTTTTATGCTAAACTGCCTATTGCTCAAGCTCCGGGAATGGGGTTGAATACTTTTTTTGCTTATACAGTAGTTATGAGTATGGGGTATTCTTGGCAATTTGCATTGACCGCTGTATTTATTGAGGGACTCATTTTTGTTGTATTGAGTTTATTTAACGTGCGTGAAGCCATTGTAAAAAACACGCCTAAAGTTTTAAAGCAAGCCATTCCGGTGGGAATAGGTTTTTTCATCACCTTGATCGGATTAAAAAATGCTGGGATTGTAATCAGCGATAAAAATACGCTATTAGCCTTAGGAAATATGGCCGATCATTCGGTTTGGATCGCCTTTTTAGGATTGATTGTGATGGGAATTTGCTTAATCCGAAACATCAATGGCGCCATTTTAATTGGAATTTTGACCGCCTCCGTGTTAGGTATTGCACTAGGCGATGTAGCCTTGCCACATAGCATCATCAGTTTACCACCATCTATTGAACCCATTTTTGGACAAGCCATCAAGCCCATGCTTTCTACTGAAGGTTGGCATCGAATTTTTTCGTTAGATATGCTGGTTGTGGTATTTACCTTCTTATTCGTCAACTTATTTGACACGATAGGCACATTAATAGGAGTCGTTACCAAAACCGGAATCCTAAAAGACGACGGTGATATTCCTCAAATCAAAAAAGCTTTACTCACCGATGCCGTAGGAACTACATTTGGATCTTTATTGGGCACGAGCTCTGTGACATCGTATGTTGAAAGTGCTTCCGGGGTGGCTGCGGGAGGTAAAACCGGTTTGACAGCAGTGAGTGTAGCGGCTCTATTCGGTTTGGCCCTGTTTTTAAGTCCGGTATTTTTAATCATTCCCGCCGCCGCGACAGCACCAGCTTTAGTTGTAGTCGGTTTGTTTATGATCAGCTCGGTAGGAGAGATCAATTTTAATAAACTCTCTGATGGCTTACCGGCCTTTATCACTATTGTGTTTATGCCGTTTACCTCGAGTATTGCGCAAGGCATTGTGTTTGGCATTTTGTCATTTACCTTCTTTAAATTCTTTTCAAAAGAAAGGCATACCATCACCACGACGGTTTATATCTTGAGTTTTCTATTTATTATCAAACTCGCACTTGATGTCTGGAAGAATTTAGGAATTTAAACGCTTCCGAAAAACGATGTTGCTGTTAGACTAAAGTCACTTCAATTCCCAATTCTTTAAACGCTTCTAAATATCTAGGTGAAGCATTTTTGTCGGTGATAATGTGATCGATATCTTTGAGATCGCAAATTTTTCCAAAACCGCGACGACCAAATTTAGAAGAATCTGTCAGCACTATAGTTTGTTGAGCGGTTTTCATCATTTCGCGATTGAGGTGCGCTTCTTGCGAACTCGTGGTGGTGAGTCCAAAGTCTAAATCTAAACCATCTATCCCTAAAAAAAGTTTACTACACGAAAAATGTTTGAGCATTTCTTCAGCATGAGGACCAATAGCTGAATATGAACTTTTCCGCAGAGAACCACCTAATTGAAAAACTTCTATTTTTTTATGTCGATTTAATTCTAGAGCTACATTTAATGAAGACGTAATGGTAATCAAATGCTCAATAGGTTGAATGTGTTGCGACATAGACAACACAGAAGTTCCTGACGCAATAATAATCGCCCGATCATTAGTGATAAGCTGAGCCGCTGCCTGACCAATGCGTCTTTTCTCATCTGTTCGGATGTATTTTTTTTCATTGACCGGTTGCTCATTAATATAAGGATTAGAAAGCGTAGCCCCACCATGAGATCGAAACAATAAACCTTTATCTTCCAAAAGTTTCAAATCCTTTCGAATTGTTACAGATGAAACTTCTAATTCCTCACTAAGCTGAGCAACTTGCACACTTTCTTCAAGGTTTAGTTTTTCAAGAATAATGCGGTGACGTTCGGTAATTGAGTGCATGGGCTATAATTTAAGACGAGATTTACAGCAAATTTAAGTTATAATACCTTTACATCTAAATATAAGCGATAACTTTTTGATCTCCTAGATGAGTTTTGTTTTTAATTTACTGTTTCCCAACCTGTAATAAGTATTCAAAAATGCTAAAAACTATTTTTGAAAAACGATAGAGGTGTAAATTAAAGCGATTAAAGCTCCTAATTGAACAATAGACTAATTTCTACACTGTTATTATTGTGATTGTATAAGTAAAATTACATCAAGTCATAGAAAAACTCACATAAATTTTCCAACATTGCTTCTTTCTTGTACCTTTAATTTATATTTTATATATATTCTAAAAATAGTTAATTACTTTAGGATTAGTAAGTAAATAAGGTTAATTTTACTAAAAAGAATGTATGTGTTAGGATTGTATTTAAAATATTAAAAACGATTATTTGTTTACGTTTTGTTTCTAATTGGTTTTGATTATGTTAAATATGGTTTCATTATGTTACGATAATTAAAATTTATCATACATTTACATTCGAAATATTTCGTTTTAGAACAATACCTTTCATTTAAGATTATAGTAAAGGTTAAAATCATTGTAGATGGAAAATGTAAATTATACACGAGAAGCACAAATTGCGCAATTAGACAAAACAGATAACTGGGATGTAATCGTAATAGGAGGAGGAGCAAGTGGGCTAGGAGCGGCTTTAGATGCCAGTTTGCGCGGCTACAAGACGGTTTTATTTGAACTAAAAGATTATGCAAAAGGAACTTCAAGTCGCAGTACTAAACTAGTGCATGGCGGAGTTCGCTATTTAGCACAAGGTAATATAAGTCTCGTTAAAGAGGCTCTACGCGAACGTGGATTATTGGCCAAAAATGCGGCCCACTTAGTGCACGATTTAAAATTTGTGTTACCTAATTATTCGGTATGGAAGGGTTTGTATTATTTGACCGGACTTAAAATGTACGATTTGCTATCCGGGAAATTGAGCATTGGAAAAACCGAATTCTTAAAAAAATCATCTGTAGTTGATAAATTGGCCACTATTCAACAAAAAGGACTCAAAAATGGCGTGCTTTATCACGATGGCCAATTTGACGACTCGCGTTTAGCCATTAATATCATGCAGTCTATTGTTGAGCAAGGCGGAGTTGCAGTCAACTATATGGGGGTTTCAGGCCTACTTAAAGATGAAGCTGGAATTTTAAATGGTGTGGAAGTTACTGATGAATTTACAGGACAAAAACGTCAAGTTAAAGCTAAAGTAGTCATCAATGCCACAGGCGTTTTTACGGATGATATTCTCAATATGAACAATCCTGATCACCGTGAAGTCGTAGTGCCTAGTCAAGGAGTACATTTGGTAGTCGATAAATCCTTTTTACCGGGTCAGGATGCCATCATGATTCCTAAAACCAGTGACGGTCGCGTGCTCTTTGCTGTGCCTTGGCACAATAAGGTAGTCATTGGAACTACAGATACCTTAATGGAAAAAGAAAGTTTTGAACCGCGTGCGCTTGACCAAGAAATTGAATTTATTTTAGAAACCGCCAATACATACCTCGCTAAAACACTCACCCGTGATGACGTGTTAGCTGTTTATGCCGGTTTGCGCCCTCTCGCAGCTCCTAAAGATCACGATAAAAATACCAAAGAAGTATCTCGTGGTCATAAAATAATGGTTGGCGATTCTGGATTAATAACTATTATTGGTGGCAAATGGACCACTTATCGTCAAATGGCTGAAGATATCATTGATAAAGCCATGACAGTAGGCGCCTTACCTGCTGTTGCGAGTCAGACACATAACTTTCCAATTCACGGCAATATGCCGAAAGAACAAGTTAATCGCAAAAACGACTTGTATATTTACGGTTCTGATATTCAATATATAAAACGGCTTGAGCATCTAAATCCTCAATATACAGTCAAAATTCATCCACGCCATTCAGCTACTTATGCGCAAGTCATTTGGGCTATTCAACAAGAGATGGCGCAAACGGTTGAAGATATTTTAGCGCGCCGTATTCGCTTTCTGTTTACAGATGCTCGCGCTGCAATTGATTCAGCAAAACCTGTTGCTGAATTTATGGCCAAGGAACTCAACTACTCATCTGAATGGATAGAAAATCAGGTTAATGAGTTTACTAAACTCGCTCAGGGCTATTTATTAGTGCCTTATACTGCTCAACCACTATCCGATATTCCTCAGACAGATGCTTAAGCGAATGCCCAAAGGAATATACCTCGTTCTAGTTGACTACTGAGTGACTAACTTCTAAATATAATCACTTGTTAAAGCTAGTTTTAATCTGCCTTTTTTGATTCTAAAAGAGGTGGACAGGAGTTCTCACAGCTTTATTTTTCTAAAAAAACTAAAAATCACTTATACAATTATTAATTATGTCAAATCAACAATACATCTTAACGTTTGACCAAGGCACGACTTCCTCTCGAGCCATCTTATTTAATCACAGCGGACAAAGTTCGGCTGTAGCACAAAAAAACTTTCAGCAATATTTCCCCAAACCAGGTTGGGTTGAACACGACCCTAATGAAATTTGGTCTTCACAAATTGCAGTGGCGGCAGAAGTTATTGCTAAAGCTGGTATTAATGGGTCAAATATCGCTGGAATAGGGATTACAAATCAACGCGAAACTACCGTTGTTTGGGATCGTGAAACTTCTGAACCTATTTACAAAGCTATTGTATGGCAAGATCGTCGTACCGCTAAATATTGTGATAGTTTAAAAAGCGACGCGGGGTTAATTGAAAAAATCCAATCAAAAACGGGACTTTTACTCGACGCTTATTTTTCAGGAACCAAATTAAAATGGATTTTGGATAATGTTGAAGGGGCGCGTGAAAAAGCAGAACAAGGTAAATTGTGCTTTGGTACTGTAGATACCTGGTTAATTTGGAAACTCACCCAAGGACGCATGTTTATCACAGATGTTACTAACGCATCACGTACTTTATTATTCAATATCAACACCTTAGAATGGGATGAAGAATTACTTGAGTTATTTGACATTCCACGTAATATGCTACCGGAAGTTAAAGAAAGTAGCGAGGTATATGGCAAAACAGCAACTACCTTATTTTCTACAAAAATCCCTATTGCCGGAATAGCCGGTGACCAACAAGCTGCTTTGTTTGGACAAATGTGTACTGACCCCGGCATGCTCAAAACAACCTACGGAACGGGTTGCTTCTTATTGATGAATACTGGTGAAAAGGCCATTTTATCTAAAAACAATTTGTTGACTACTGTTGCCTGGAAAATTAACGGCAAAGTGAACTATGCCTTAGAGGGTTCTGTATTTGTTGGGGGTGCTGCTATTCAATGGTTGCGTGATGGTCTAAAAATTATTCGTACTTCTCCTGATGTCAACAACTTAGCTAATCTAGTTGAAGACACGGATGGCGTTTATTTTGTGCCAGCACTCACTGGTTTAGGCGCTCCTTATTGGGATCAGTATGCCCGAGGCGCCATTGTCGGTATTACACGCGGCACAACCGATGCGCACATTGCTCGTGCCACCATTGAAGGTATTGCTTATCAAGTGTACGACGTCGTAAAAGCTATGGAAGCAGATGCTGGAAAAGCGTCAACAGAAATGCGTGTTGATGGTGGAGCAAGTGCTTCAGAACCTTTAATGCAATTCCAAGCTGATTTGTTTGGTTTTAAAATATTGCGCCCTAAAACTTTAGAAACCACAGCTTTAGGTGCTGCTTATTTAGCTGGCCTAGCCGTTGGATATTGGGATAGCATTGAGGAGATCAAAGAGCAGTGGGCGGCTGACCGTCAATTTGAAGCTGATATGCCTAGAGAAAAAGTAGCTAAAAAAATTGAAGGCTGGCAAAAAGCTATTGGACGTGCCAAAAACTGGGATAATTAATCAAAACACAACTTTAAACTTATGGAAATTTTTATTGCAGAAATGATGGGAACGATGTTTCTCATCCTTTTGGGAGATGGAGTTGTGGCCAATATGCTATTGAAAAAAACCGGAGGCCACGGTGGTGGTATCATCTCAATTACTGCCGGCTGGGGATTTGCTGTGTTTGTTGCCGCAGTAGTGGCTAATAGCTTAGGCAGTAATGGAGAAGTCAACCCCGCCACAGTTATAGGCGGCTGGATTCACGGCACTTATACCACTGCCGATTTGTTGCCGTATATCGGTGGGGAAATTACAGGCGCAATGTTAGGGGCTTTTTTGGTATGGTTACTCTATAAAGATCATTTTGATGCTACAAGTGACCAACCGGATATTCAACGTGCGTGTTTTTGTACAGCCCCGTCTATACGAAACATTCCTTTAAACTTCTTTTCTGAATTTTTAGCCACATTCGTACTGCTATATGTTGCTTTGAGCTTTACGAGTCCAGCTGTAGAAATTGGTAGCTTAAGCAAATGGGCTATTACCACTTTGATCTGGTCAATTGGATTGTCTCTAGGTGGAACTACCGGATATGCAATCAACCCTTGCCGTGACTTAGGTCCGCGTATTATGCATGCTATTTTACCAATGAAAGGAAAGGGAGGTAGCGATTGGAGCTATTCATGGGTTCCTATTTTAGGACCATTACTAGGTGCCGTTTTTGCTGCTATTTTATTTGGAATTTTACACTAACTTTTTACTGACTTATAATGAAAAAAACAGTTTTTTCGCTCTTATTTTTGTCTTGCATTTTTTTAATGCAAGCTCAAACTACTGAGCCGACCCAACAATCTATAGATGACCCAATCTTTGACAATTTACACTTTTCTGCCAGTGTACAAACCAATCATATTTGGCGCGGATTAATCATTACTGATAAACCGATGATTGCCGGTCAGGTGTGGTACGATTTAAACAAATCTAAAACCTTACAAATAGGAGTGTGGGGAGCCGCTGCAATCTCTAATGATAGTGATGATACCTATTATAAAGAAATAGATTACTACATTCAATATGCTAAAAACGGATTTAGTATTGGAATCTGGGATTTGTTTAATTCACGTGGCATTAATCCGGCGGTGGCTTCGGATAAAGTGTTTGATTATTCACAAAAACGAACCACGCATATTATAGACTTACGCATGTCTTATCAGTTTCAACATAGCTTCCCTCTCCGTTTAGAGGCCGATGTGATGCTGTATGGTGGCGCTAATGCCGGTGAAGTCCTATTAGATCAGTCAGGCGATTATGATTCTAATCGCTATTCTACGTATGTCGAAGCGAGTTACCCGGTAATTGACCGACAAAACATATCGTTAAACGCCTTTGTAGGTGGTGGATTTGCATTTAATCCAGGACCTGAAGGCGCGACTTATTTATACGGTAATGGCCAACACAATTTTGATATTGTCAATGTAGGATTTACAGTAACTAAAAACATTCCGGTGTTTAAAACACATATCCCGGTTTCGTTTAGTACATTTTGGAATCCTTCTCAAAATTTTGCACGTGTACAGTTAGCGACTACTTTGTTTTAAACCTGTACCTTATCACTAACAAAGGGACGATTGAATTTTTCAATCGTCCCTTTGTTAGTTTACTCAAGTTTTGGGGACAGTATCGGTAATAAATGGGAAGTTAAGAGATTGTGTATTTAGATATGTGATATTATATGTTTGATAATCAGATATGGATTCCATTTGACCTTGAACGCCCTTCGGGGTTCAGCAAGAAGGTTACTACCTTACCCCACCCTGCACTTCGTTTGTACAGGGTTTATCACATTAAAGGTCTTCTACCTTTTAATGAATACGTCTATTTATAACAACCAACCATGTAATGATTGAATATGAATAACCCCGAGTTGCACTCGGGGTATTGAGCTAACCATATCTTACAGAACTACGAAGTAGTTCAACCACAAAGATTGCAGTAGAATAACTCCGAAACTTTAGTTAACTGAAGTGGATTCGATCTATTTAGAAGGCGGAAATGAAGGACGCACTTCAATTTTACTCGGTAATGTACGCGGATTCATATGTAATAAATCAACGACAATTTGCCCTAAATCTTCTTTTTGAATCTTCCAAGCATCTTTTTCGGCAGGCGTATTTCCATTAAAATAAGTCGCTACAGAACCCGGCATAATGGTGCTGGTTTTGATACCGTATTGACGCATATCAAGCATAGCCGCTTGGGTAAATCCGGTAACGCCAAATTTGCTGGCATTATAAGCACTGCCATTAGCAAAGAAATTAGTTCCGGCTAAGCTGGCAATAGAAATAAAATAGCCTTTTTGTGCTTTGAGTTGATTGATATTGGCTTTTAACGTATAAAAAACACCACTTAAATTCGTGTCAATTGTTTCTTGCCATTGTTCAATAGTCAGTTCGTCAATAGGGGCAAAGTGGCCTAATCCGGCATTAGCAATAACAATATCTACAGCGCCAAAAGCAGCTACTGTTTTAGTTACCGCAGCTTCTAAATCAGTATATTGACGTACATCAGCTTGCAAGCCAATTGCTTTGGCTTCAGTTTGACTAGATTTAGTCAGTTCATCAGCTGCAGCTGCAACCGTTTCTAAAGTTCTACCTGTAATGGCAACGTTGACACCTTGAGCTAAAAGCGCTTCGGCAATGCCATAGCCTATTCCTTTGGTTCCACCAGTAATAAAGGCGGTTTTATGTGTTAGATTTTCCATATATTCTATTTTATTCAAAATTACTATTTTGCTGTAATATTGCTATTAAAGTTTGATTAAATCTGCTCTAATACGGAAGTGACATTCAAAATGGACCAATCTTCCTGTTAAAATTACAAATCTCTGCGTTATAAATGCTCGTCATAGCTAAGGCTATGCCTGTGCTTTTTACCTTGACCTTTGAAATTTTAACGACAAAATATTTAGTCTATTTTAAAAATCATTTCCGTATAAAATAACATAATATTTGTTATTTCTGTGGCGGGAAAGAAGGGCGTACTTCTACTTTGCTCGGTAGTGTTCGAGCCGGCATAGCGATTAGGTTTAGTAAAATTTTAGCAATATCCTCGGGTTGAATTTTCCATTCATAATCCGCCTTAGGAGTTTCTGAAGTATAATGTGTAGCAATAGATCCGGGCATAATCGTACTGGTTTTAATGCCGTATTGGCGCAAATCAAGCATAGCTGCTTGGGTAAATCCGGTAACCCCAAATTTTGCCGCCACATGCGCGCTACAGTTTGGTGCAAAATTGGCTCCTAGTAGGCTAGAAATTGAGAAGAGGTAGCCTTTACTCACTTTTAAGGCTGGCAAAGTAGATTTAAGGGTATAGAATACGCCCGACAGATTAGTAGCAATGGTTTTATTCCATAAATCAACCGTTAGTTCATCAATTGAAGCCGATTGCCAAAATCCGGCATTAGCTATCACAATATCAATTTTGTCATGTACTTTGAGGCTATCTTCAACGGCTTGCTGCAGTTGACTATAACTGGTTACATCGGCCTGAAATCCAGTAATTTTCACACCATGAGGATTGTTTTGTTTTAGTTCTTCAAGACAAGTTTTCAAGCGCTTGTTGTCTCGGCCTGTAATACTCACGTGAATACCAGCTTGTATAAATGCAAAGGCAATAGCGCGTCCTAATCCCTTAGATCCACCGGTGATAAAGGCTGTTTTTTTAGTGATAGATGTCATTTGTATTTTAGTTTTCGATTCAAAACTACTAAACTTCTCAGAATTTTAATACCCATAAAAAAAGTAAAGAAAAAAGTAACCTCCGGTTTAGCTGTTAAACCCCGCTATAATTGAAATAAAACGGTTAAATCTTTAAAACTCTTTTTATATTTGCACGAATCGTTTTATATTAGGGCTCATCACTAAATATTTATGGCAACACAGTACACAGAAGAAAACATACGCTCACTAGATTGGAAAGAACATATCCGCATGCGCCCCGGAATGTATATTGGTAAACTTGGCGATGGCTCAAGTGCTGATGATGGTATTTATATTCTCCTTAAAGAAGTTATGGATAACTCCATTGATGAATATGTTATGGGAGTGGGTAAAACCATTGAAGTTTCCATTCAAGGACAACGTGTAATTGTACGTGATTATGGCCGAGGAATCCCATTGGGAAAAGTCGTTGACGTGGTTTCTAAGATGAATACCGGAGGAAAATACGACACCAAGGCGTTTAAAAAATCGGTTGGACTCAACGGCGTAGGTACTAAAGCCGTTAATGCTCTGTCCAGTTATTTTAGAGTCGAATCCACTCGTGATGGAAAATCTGTTTCGGCGGAGTTTGAACGCGGTGAATTAACAAACACTGAAAGCCTAGACGAAACCTCAAGACGCCGTGGTACTAAAGTGACGTTTGTACCTGATGAAGAGATTTTTAAAAATTACAAATACCGTCATGAATACGTCGAAAAGCTTCTTAAAAACTACGTTTACCTCAATCCGGGCTTAACGATTGTATTTAATGGTGAAAAATATTATTCTGAAGAGGGTTTAAAAGATTTATTATCAGAAAACATTAACGAAGAAGATCGTTTATTTCCTATTATTCATCTCAAAGGTGAAGATATAGAAGTAGCGATTACTTATAATAAAACCCAGTATAGCGAAGAGTATCATTCATTTGTCAATGGGCAACACACCACGCAGGGCGGAACGCATCAAAATGCTTTTAGAGAAGCTTTGGTAAAAACGATTCGTGAATTTTACGACAAGAATTACAATCCTAATGACATCCGTAAGTCTATCGTGTCAGCTATAAGCTTAAAGGTGATGGAACCGGTGTTTGAAAGCCAGACCAAAACCAAATTAGGTTCAACTGAAATGGGCGGGGACTTACCTACTGTGCGCACCTATATTGTCGATTTTATAAAACGAAATTTAGACAATTATTTACATCGTCATGAAGAAGTAGCTGAACTTTTACAACGCAAGATTTTGACCGCCGAACGCGAACGTAAAGACTTGTCAGGGATTCGGAAACTGGCTCGAAAACGCGCTAAAAAAGCGAGTTTACACAATAAAAAATTGCGCGATTGCCGCATACATCTCGGTGATATTAAAAAAGAACGCAATCTGGAAAGCACTTTGTTTATTACAGAGGGTGATTCAGCAAGTGGTAGTATTACCAAATCACGTGATGTCAAAACTCAAGCCGTATTCAGTCTGAAAGGGAAGCCGCTCAACAGTTATGGACTGACCAAAAAGATTGTGTATGAAAATGAAGAATTTAACTTGCTACAAGCCGCTCTAAATATTGAAGATTCTATTGAAGATTTGCGCTATAACAACATTGTTATTGCTACAGATGCCGATGTGGACGGCATGCATATTCGCTTGTTACTCATCACCTTCTTCTTGCAATTTTTTCCTGAATTAATCAAAGAAGGACACTTGTATATCTTGCAGACTCCTTTATTTAGAGTGCGCAATAAAAAAGAAACTTTTTACTGTTACTCAGAAGAAGAAAAAAAACAAGCTATAGATAAGCTTAGAGGTAAGCCTGAGATTACGCGATTTAAAGGACTAGGAGAAATCTCACCTGATGAATTTCGCTATTTTATAGGTGAAGATATACGTTTAGACCCCGTGATGCTGGACAAAGAGATGGGCATCGAAACCATGTTGAGCTTCTATATGGGCAAAAACACCAGTGATCGCCAAAAATTTATTATCAATAATTTGCGTACCGAGCTTGACACTATAGTAGAAGAATCAGCTTAAACAATCTGCAGAATCCCTTTCAAATTAATCTTCTTGTATTTCTTAATTAATAGTTGCGACTTAATCAATGGACGAAAATAATTTAAACGACGAATTAAACCACAATTACTCATCAGATAATAACAGCCCTAAAGAAACTTTAAAAAAAGTATCAGGGATGTATGAAGATTGGTTTTTAGATTACGCCTCTTATGTTATTTTAGAACGGGCCGTCCCTTCAATTGAAGACGGTTTTAAACCTGTACAGCGCCGCATCATGCACGCCATGAAAGAACTCGACGATGGACGCTATAATAAAGTAGCCAATATTGTCGGACACACCATGCAATATCACCCTCATGGTGATGCCAGCATTGGCGATGCTATGGTTCAATTAGGACAAAAAGAACTCTTGATTGACATGCAGGGAAACTGGGGTAATATCTATACAGGAGATAGAGCCGCAGCACCGCGTTATATTGAAGCGCGTTTGTCAAAATTTGCCCTTCACGTCTTGTTTAATCCTAAAATTACAGACTGGCAATTGTCTTATGATGGACGTAAAAAAGAACCTATTGATTTACCGGTTAAATTTCCTTTACTTTTAGCCCAAGGCGTTGAGGGAATCGCCGTAGGCCTGAGTACAAAAATTTTACCTCATAACTTTAATGAACTCATTGATGCGTCTATAAAACACCTTCGCGGAAAACGATTTAAGCTGTATCCTGATTTTCAAACCGGGGGCATTATGGATGTCAGCAATTATAAAGATGGCTTAAGAGGAGGCAAAGTCAGAGTGCGCGCCCGCATTGAAACGCATGACAAAAACGTTTTGGCCATTACTGAAATTCCTTTTGGCACCACCACGGCCTCACTAATTGATTCTATTTTAAAAGCCAATGACAAAGGAAAAATTAAGATTAAACATATTGAAGATAACACGGCAAATAATGTTGAAATATTAATCCATATTCCCCCTAATATTTCACCCGATAAAACCATTGATGCCCTTTATGCCTTCACAAATTGTGAAATGTCTATTTCACCTTTAGCCTGTGTTATTACAGATGATAAACCCGAATTTATAGGCGTTTCTGAAATTTTGAAGCGCAGCACAGAGCACACTACAAACTTATTAAAACGCGAATTAGAAATTAATTTAGATGAACTCGAATCGCGTTGGCATTTTGCGTCCTTAGAACGTATTTTTATAGAGAATAGAATTTACCGCAAAATTGAGGAAGAAGAAACTTGGGAGGGCGTAATTGCAGCTATTGACAAAGGCTTACAACCCTTCATCACACACTTAAAACGTCCAGTCACTGAAGAGGATATCGTTAAACTAACTGAAATTCGCATTAAGCGCATTTCGCGTTTTGACTTAGATAAAGCGCAACAAAAAATAGAAGCCTTAGAAGATGAGATTGAAGCGACTAACTATAAATTAACACATCTCATTGACTATGCCGTAGACTATTTCAAAAATTTAAAAGAAGTATTCGGTAAAGACCGCGACCGCAAAACTGAAATTCGCCTTTTTGAAGACATTGTAGCTACCAAAGTGGTGATTCGCAACACTAAATTTTACGTCAATCGCAAGGAAGGTTTTATAGGTACCGCCTTAAAGAAAGACGAATTAGTGGGTAACTGCAGTGACATTGATGATATTATCTGCTTTACTGATGACGGCACAATGAAGGTGGTCAAAATAGACACTAAAGTTTTTGTTGGTAAAAACATTATTCACACCGCCGTCTTTAAGAAAAAAGACAAACGCACCATCTATAACTTGATGTATAAAGACGGGAAAAAGGGCGCCACTTATATGAAACGCTTTGCTGTTACGGCTATGACACGTGATAGAGAATATAACGTTGGACAAGGTAAACCCGGCACCAAAGTGTTGTATTTTTCAGCCAATCCTAATGGAGAAGCCGAAGTGGTTTCGGTTTATTTACGTCAAACAGGAAATCGCAAAAAACTAAAATTCGATATCGATTTTGCAGACTTGGCCATTAAAAGTCGTGGGGCAAAGGGAAATATTGTTAGTAAATTTCCTGTTAAACGCGTCGACTTAAAAGAAGAAGGTGTATCGACCTTGAAGCCTCGAAAAATTTGGTTTGACACTACCGTCAACCGCCTTAATGTCGATGAGCGCGGCGACTTTTTAGGCGAATTTAAAGGTGATGACCGCATTTTATTAATCACTCAAGAAGGGCATTTGAGCACTATTGTTCCTGAATTAACTACACATTTTAATCAAGAATATGTGATTATGGAAAAATGGATACCTCAAAAACCGATCACGGCTGTATATTGGGAAGGCGAGAAAGAACGCTATTACGTGAAGCGCTTCTTAGTTGAAAACAAAGACAAAGAGGAAGTCATCATTACCGATCATTCAGATTCACAACTCGAATTGGTGTCTACTGACCTCAAACCTGTGTTAGAAATAGAATATCGCAAACCTCGTGGTAAAGCTGCTAAGCCTAATGACGAAATTTTGTTGGAAGAATTTATAGCCATTAAAGGTATTACCGCTCAAGGCAACCAATTGACAACAGATACAGTTAATCAACTCAATCTTCTTGAACCTATTGCTGTAGCGAGTGATAATGAGGAGGAAGAAAGCAATGTAAATGAAAATGAAGAGTTCAAAGACGCACAAGGCAGTTTATTTGACGATTAACTCAAATTATTATGCGATTTTTAAAAGAGTTTAAAGAGTTTGCCGTCAAAGGAAATATGGTTGACATAGCCATAGGCATTATTATTGGAGCCGCCTTTAACGAGGTTGTAGATACACTTGTCAAAAAAATAATGCTTCCGCCAATTTCATTATTGACAGATGGCATCAACTTTGAAAGTCGAAAATTGGTTTTACGCGAGGCTATATTTGATTCTGGCGGAGAAGTGTTGAAGCAGGCCGTGACTATAGAATATGGTACGTTGATTACCGTATTTATCAACTTTATAGTCTTAGGGCTCTGTACATTTTTTATTGTAAAACTAATGAACAAGCTTCGCAATCATGCACAAGATGTTAAAGACAGTAAAGTTGTTACCCCCAAAGACATTCAACTGTTATCAGATTTAAAACTACTGATGGAAGAGCAAAACAAGTTACTCGCTGAGCAACTTAAAAAACAACAAAAGCATTAATCTCTAGCTATTCAAAAGCAAAACGCGTCTCCTAAACTTTTAGAAGACGCGTTTTTTAGTAACAGGAATTGATCTCCTTATTCCTCAACACGTGTAGCGGTAAATTCTTTAGTTTTTTGTGCACCTACTTTAGAAAACACAAAGGTGTAAGTGTTTTCGGTCGTCTCAACAATGCGCATTTGAAAAGCCTGATTTTCTTTAACGTCATCAGTATTGTATTTGGTCAAAATATATTCACAATCATTTACCCATCTGATAGATGAAGTATCGGGCTCTTGTGGATTAAAATAATCAATTTCTATGCTATCGTTACGCACAATTTTGGCTTCCATAAGCTTTCCATTGGCATAAGTGTGATAAACAAAAGTTCCCGTCTTAAAAGCTTTGCAGTTTTTTTTAGGAGAATAACAGGAAGTCATCAATAGGGCTAATAAAAAAAAGTAGATAAATGATTTCATCGCAATGTTTTGTGGCGAATTTAATCAATATTATTTACTTTTTAATTTGAAAACGACTCAAAACTGCCGTCTTCATAAAAAATTATGATTCGTTTAATAGGTTTGTCCGATTCTGAAAACGGAAATTTATTCGGACTCGGATTTGAATTTGTTTCTACAGAAGAAGAGGGTACAGGAGTAGTAAGTTTAGGTGCCGTTTTTTCTTGAGGCCGATTGATATCGCGTTGCTTTAAATGACGATTAGAAGACTCACCATTCATCAACCAATATAAATCTACCTTAGGGAAGGCTTCTAAAACTTTCATTATAAAATCTAAACTCGGTTTATTTCTCCCTGACAAAATATGCGAAATAGAGGAGCGCCCTACACCAATTTTATCAGCAAAATCTGTGGCCGAAAGTTCATATTCAGACATTATATTTTTTAGACGTACGGCGAATTCATCACTGTTTACCATTGTAAAATATCGTTAGCATTGTAATAATTACAAATGTAAACAATTATTTTGCAACTTGTTTATTTTTGTGAAATAAATTATTAAAGTATTAAAGCATTACTTTACATAATATATATTATATACTGATTAATAGATACTTGTGATACATTTTGTATTGAAATTGTTACAATTGTAAACTAATGAAATTGAATAGGGATTGCAACGTTTACATTTGTAACGAATCATAAATTACGAATTGTTTACAATTGTAATATATGTTTTTTTTACATTTGTAACCCACAAAGTAAACCTCAAAATGGACTACCAAAACATCAAAAATAAGCTTGTAGCAGGAAGGTACATTCAATATGATATCTTAGAAGAATACCTCTTAAACTTACCTTCACAGATCAAAGTTAAGGCAGAGGGTGAATCCGTTAGTAAGCGTAAAATATATTCGGCGACAATTGGCCATGGTGATTGTAAAATTTTAATGTGGTCGCAAATGCACGGCAATGAATCGACAACGACAAAAGCGATTTTAGATTTTATAAATTATGTGCTAATCGATTCAAAATATGCTGCAGATTTTGCAGGTAGCTGTACGCTAAAACTAATTCCCATTTTAAATCCAGACGGAGCAGTAGCCTATACACGTCAAAACGCCAATCAAGTTGATTTAAATAGAGATGCCATCAATAAAACACAACCAGAATCACTTTTACTGCAAAAAATAGCTAAAGAATTTCAGCCTAATTTTTGCTTTAATATGCATGATCAACGCACTATTTTTGGGGTCAGTACTACCGGAAAGCCGGCCACATTGTCCTTTTTAGCACCTTCTTATAATACTGAGCGCGATATTAACCCTACGCGAAAAATAGCTATGCAAATCATAGCGGGAATAAACGCCAAACTCCAGCAGGAAATTCCGGGGCAAATTGCGCGTTTTGACGATGGATTTAATCTAAACTGCGTAGGCGATTTTTTTCAGGCACAACAGATTCCGACAATGCTTTTTGAAGCCGGCCATTACCCTAAAGATTATCCACGAGAAATCACTCGTGAATATGTGTTTAAAGCACTATTAGAGGCTTTTGATTGCATTCAGCATAAAAGTTGGTCTGCTTATAAGGAGTCAAGTTATTTTAAAATTCCGGAAAATCAGAAAAATTTTGTCGATATATTAATAAGAGAAGCCGACGTGGAAGGAAAAATTCAGGATATTGGCATTCAATATCAAGAAATTTGTCAGAACAAATCCATTAAATTCATACCAAAGCTCTTGAAAATCACAAAAATGGAGGATTATTTTGGGCATATTGAAATTAACGCCAAACAAAAGAAAACTCAACTATTTTTGAAGCCTACACAAGAAATTGAATCTGTTATTGAAAAAATTGTTATAAATGATAAAATAATACCAATAACTTTAACAAACAATTAGTTTTAATGTTTTGTAATAGAATACAAATATGGTAATTTTGCCTTTCGTAAGAAGTATGTTTAAATTTTATCGATATGACAAAATTCAAGTTAGATAAACTCGATCACCAAATTTTAGATATCTTAATTGATGATACGAGAACCGCATTCACTGATATAGCAAAACGTTTGAATATTTCAGCAGGAACGGTTCACGTTCGTGTGCGCAAGATGGAAGAGGCTGGAATCATAACCGGATCTACATTAAATTTAGATTATAATAAATTAGGTTATACCTTTATTGCTTATGTAGGTATTTATTTGAGAAAAACCTCTCAAACTAAATTTGTAATCGAGCGTATTAATGAGATTCCAAATGTTACTGTAGCCCATGTTCCTACAGGTAAATACAATGTGTTCTGCAAAATTCGTGCGCGCGATACAGAACAAGCAAAACGCGTTATTTATCAACTTGATGATATCGAAGGCGTATATCGCACTGAGACTATGGTTTCTATGGAAGAGAGCTTAAACGACAAAAAACGTTTAATGCACTCTATCTTTCAAGAAATGAGTTAAGATTTTGAATTGTAAAAAATTTTTAAACCCCATTTGAAAAGCCTTCAAATGGGGTTTGTCTTTTACCTCTATATTTGAGTGTATTGCCTATAAATATTAGGGATTCGACGCTAAACAGACGCGTTCAATCGCGGGTTTAAAAAAAATAATGTAAATTTGCAGCATCACAAAGGCTGTATCAAATAAGATATAAGTCCTTTTTTCTGCTAACAAGAATATTGATTTATGAAAGAAGATTTGCAGGTCTATGACAACGTATTACAACTCGTAGGTAATACGCCGCTAATTAAACTCAACAAGCTCACTAAAGATTTTCCCGGTCAGTTTTATGCTAAAGTTGAAGGCTTTAACCCCGGAAACTCAACTAAAGATCGCATTGCCTTATACATGATTGAAGATGCTGAGCGCAAAGGGATCTTAAAACCAGGTAGCACAGTAGTAGAAACAACTTCTGGTAACACAGGGTTTAGTATTGCTATGGCTAGTGTTATCAAAGGCTATAAATGTATTTTAGCTGTAAGTTCAAAATCTTCGAGAGATAAAATAAATATGTTGACCACTATGGGGGCCACGGTTTATGTTTGTCCTGCCCATGTGGCAGCAGATGATCCACGCTCTTACTATGAAGTGGCTAAACGCATTCACTCTGAAATTAAAGATTCAGTATATATCAACCAATACTTTAATGAGTTAAACCCTGAAGCGCATTACCAAACTACAGGGCCTGAAATTTGGAAACAAACTGAAGGAAAAATCACGCATCTAGTGGCATGCAGTGGTACTGGCGGCACTATTTCAGGAACTGCTCGTTATTTAAAAGAGCAAAATCCTGATGTAAAAATTATAGGTATTGATGCGTACGGTTCTATATTAAAAAAATATCACGAAACAGGTGAGTTTGATGAAAATGAAATTTATCCTTACCGTATTGAAGGTTTAGGAAAAAATTTGATTCCAACAGCTACAGACTTTAAAGTCATTGATAAATTCATTAAGGTGACTGATGAAAGTGCGGCTCATACTGCACGCAGTCTCGTTAAACACGAAGGTATTTTTGCAGGTTATACCAGCGGAGCTGCTTTTCAAGGTATTAAACAACTACAAGAAGCCGGAGAATTTGATGAAAACTCTGTGGTAGTGGCTATTTTTCCTGATCACGGATCGCGTTATATGAGTAAAATATACAGTGATGATTGGATGAAAGAACAAGGGTTTGCCGATAGTACAAACGATGTTGAAGAACAAAAAATAATAGAAATTAGCGAGTAAATCACTAATTCATAAAAGTAAAAGCGCTTAAATTATCCGTAATTTAAGCGCTTTTACTTTTTATACCGCATGGACAAATTATATAGTTCAATTTCGACTTTGTCTCATTGTACTATTAATTTGTTACCCACGGCATTATACCTACAAAAAATAATTCTAATTGGTATTATAGATACACAACAGAACTACAAAACTGTATTCTTTTTTTAATTATGTTGAAAGAAACTAAATACAGAACCTCCATATTGGCGCTCCTCAACATTGTGAGCTGCAGTAGTCAATTTAGAGTGTTTAGAATGCTCGATAATTAAAGTGCCTCCAGGTTTTAGCCAGTTATTTTCAAATACAAGTTCAGCTATGTTTTCAAATTCTTCATCAGAAAATCCATAAGGAGGATCAGCAAATATTATGGAGAATTGACGTGTAGCCGGGCGATTTAAAAACTGAAATACATCACTTTTATGAGTTTGAATGGCCATTTCTAATTCTGCAGCTGTTTTTTGAATGTATTTTATGCAGCCATAAAAGGCATCTACAGCCAAAATATCGGGAACACCACGAGATGAAAATTCATAACTCATATTTCCGGTACCCGAAAACAAATCTAAAACAGACAGCTCATCAAAATCATAGCGATTCCACAAGATGTTAAACAAGCCTTCTTTAGCTTGATCGGTTGTAGGTCTGACGGGAAGTTTTTTAGGCGCTACAAGCCGACGCCCTTTGTGCTTACCTGATATTATTCGCATATGTCAAAATTCAAAATAAGTTCGTGATAATGGGAGGGAAGTTGTTTGAGTGTTTCATGCTCTACTTTAGGTTTTATTTTTGGAGTGTAAAGATTAATGTGTCTAATATAAGTGTAGAGAAGTTCAAAGAGTTCACTTTCTTTAGCTATGACACCTGATAAATACACCTGTACACGTTCGCGGTCTAGTTGTAATTGCTCAATAGTAAATAGTAAATAATACAAAAAATCAGAAGGAGCAAAATAATCAAAACTATTGGCTAATAGCAGTTTTTTATGATGGTATACTAAACAATCAAAATGGGTTGGATAAACTTGAATTCTTATTTCTTGTTCATGTTTGACGCCGTATTCGCAATGATCTTCAATAAGCGCAGTCAAAGCGTGCTTAAAATCAAACTCACCAAAAAACTCAACTAAATAATTGTTGATATTGGTGTAAGGGACATAAACTAAATTAGCAGATAGAGCTGTTAATTCATCAAATGCCAGCTGATCAGTAGGCAAAAGTTTAGTGTTGTATTTTAAGTAAGCGCTCAAGTGCTCTTGTGAAAAATATTTTTTTGGTACAAGGCTATACAGACTATGTGCATATAAAACATGAATGCGTTTAAAATCGTGATTCCCTAACTGAAGTTGGAGTTTTACCGTTAAGATGGTCTTGATTTCGCTTAGTAGTACTTCAGGAGTTTGAGGAGATGAAAATTCTTTTGTGATAAAGCTTGAAATCCGATTGTCAGTAGACACACAAAAACAAAGTCCATCCTGAGCAATCAAGATGGACAATTTGTTTAGCATTTTAAAAGAATTACTTTTTGAGCTCGCCATAATTTTTAGGCCAGTTACCATTGGTATTTACTTTGGTCATATCACCTACTTTGATATAGGCACCGCTAATTTCATCAACAGATTGAATTTTGCGTTCTTGCTTGACCAAGTTTTCATCTAAACCTTTTAATAAAAGAGCTTTATCAACTTTAGCTTCAAAAACAGGGATGTAAGTTTCATTGCTGTAAAGACTATCTGCAGCTAACTCAAATGTAGCTTGAGGATCAGTATTAGGCACATACATTAAGTTTTTATAAGCAGTAGAGTTACCGAAAAGAGAATCTTTTACAGATATATATCCTAAGGTGTCAATATTGACATCTTGAATATATTTATCTACACCATAAGTGCGTTTAAAGGCTTCGTCTAAATAAGAGGTGTCACGACGCTCAGTGATAACGAATTGAGCCGTATCAATAAATTGAATTAAGCTTTCAAAAGTACCTGCATAACGCCCGGTAACTTCTTCATAAGCGAGCTCAGCCTTACGGACTTCTTTTAATTTATTTACAACGGG
This sequence comes from uncultured Flavobacteriaceae bacterium, assembly GCA_964451785.1. Classification (GTDB taxonomy): domain Bacteria; phylum Bacteroidota; class Bacteroidia; order Flavobacteriales; family Flavobacteriaceae; genus JAJYSO01. The sequence goes on along the minus strand of CAYVJG010000005.1, from coordinate 29,722 downwards.
TAAATAGCGCTCCTTTTTGATTTTTTGAAATTCAATAGGAGTCTCGATAGAGTCATAGATCAAATAGCCTAAAAAACCTACCACGACCCATAATACAATTTGGATAATTACTTTCACAATTAAACTTTTAGAATTAACAACGTATTCGCAAATCTACAATTTTTTTTTATTTACAAAAGTTTCTTAGATAAAAATCACGTCTTATCTTTGAAATTTACGAATATAATAAATGATGACAGCACAGAACTTCTATAAAATATTAAGGCTAAATTTCCCTTTTCAACCTACAAATCAGCAAGATATCACTTTACAAAGGCTGTCAGAGTTTGTATTAAGTGATGCTCTTGATAAAATATTTATACTCAAAGGTTATGCCGGAACCGGGAAAACTAGTATTATAGGAACCTTAACTAAGAGTTTGTGGGAAGTTAAAAAGACACCTGTCTTAGCTGCACCAACAGGAAGAGCGGCAAAAGTGATGTCAAATTACTCCCATAAACAGGCTTACACTATTCATCGAAAAATATATTATCCGCAAAAATCTGGCGCTAAAATTAATTTTACGCTTCAAAAAAATAAGCACCAGCACACTATATTTATTATTGATGAGGCTTCTATGATTGCTGATTACGAAAGTAATAGCCGCTCTTCTAATACAACCTCTCTGTTAGAAGATTTAATTGAATATGTTTATTCAGGTCGCCACTGCAAATTGATTTTAATAGGAGATACGGCTCAATTACCGCCAGTAAATATGGAACTCAGTCCAGCTTTAAATGCCGATAAACTCAGATTGCGTTTTCACAAAGATGTCGAAGAAATAGAACTCACAGAGGTGGTGCGTCAACATCAAGAAAGTGGTATTTTATATAACGCTACGCAATTGCGTGACAATATTACCGATGAATTTTACGCCGATTTTAAATTTGACACTTCTATAGGAGCTGATTTAATTCGCCTTGTAGAGGGTGATGAAATTATTGACGCCCTCAATGACGCCTACAGTGATTTAGGCTATGAAGAAACAGCCTTGGTCGTGCGTTCTAACAAGCGAGCTAACCTGTATAATAAACAAATCCGATCGCGTATTTTGTATCGTGAAGGCGAAATTACGGCAGGCGATTTTTTAATGGTCGTTAAAAACAATTACTTTTGGGTCGACCCTAAAAGTGAAGCCGGATTTATTGCCAATGGCGATATTATTGAAGTTTTAGAAATTTTTTCAATCAAAGAATTATACGGTTTTAGATTTGCACGTATCAAAGCCAAAATGGTAGATTATCCTAAAATGAAACCCTTTGAAACGGTCATTCTATTAGATACATTAGACATTAATGCGCCTTCATTACCCTTTGAAGAGTCTAATAAACTATATCAAGAAGTAATGAAAGACTATGTCGATATAAGTTCGAAATACAAAAAATACATGAAAGTCAAGAATAATGTGTATTTTAATGCTTTACAGGTTAAGTTCAGCTATGCCATGACCTGTCACAAATCGCAAGGGGGACAATGGCACACTGTATTTGTAGAGCAACCTTACTTGCCAGATGGGATTACAAAAGATTACTTACGCTGGCTGTATACGGCCTGTACACGAGCTAAAGAACGCTTGTATCTCATCGGATTTAAAGATGATTTTTTTGAACAACAAATTTAAATAAAAACATTACTCAACAACATTTAACTAATTTTATTTCAATAGATTAACAAAATATAATATAATGAAATTAAAAGCAATCGCTCTAATCCCTGCGCGACTTAATTCGACGCGTTTTCCTCACAAGTTACTCAAAGATTTAGAAGGAAAAACCGTCATCAGACGCACCTATGAAGCTACTGTAGCAACAGCTTTATTTGATGCCGTATACGTGGTTACTGACAGCAATGAAATATATGATGAAATCACACAACATGGAGGAGAGGCGCTCTATAGCGATACGGAACACAGCTGTGGTAGCGATCGTATTGCTGAAGCGGCAACTAAAATTGAAGCCGATATAGTTGTAAACGTACAAGGCGATGAACCCTTTACATCAAAAAAATTATTAGAAAAATTATTAGCTGTATTTACTGATGATCCTAAAGAAAAAATCGATCTAGCAACACCAATGACCGTCTTAAAAACTACTGAAGACATTGAAAATCCTAATAACGTAAAGGTGATTACTGATAAAGAAAATTTTGCTTTGTATTTTTCGCGTTCTGTAATTCCTTATCCACGTGACACAACATTAAACACAACATACTATAAACACATCGGAATTTACGCGTTTCGTAAATCTGCGTTATTAGAATTTACGCAACTGCCGATGCGCAGCCTTGAAGCAGCCGAAAAAATTGAATGTATTAGATATTTAGAATATGGAAAACGCATAAAAATGGTTGAAACCAACATGCAAAACATTGGCATTGATACTCCTGAAGATTTGGAAAAAGCACGTGAGCTTATTAAAAAAACCAACTAAACTATTTTCAACGTCTGGCGGCTTCGCGAAGGAGCGGGATTTTATACCCAAACTTTCCGGATGAAACCGAACCTAAGCAAAAACCAATTTTAGGTTTTAAATTTACTTAAAAAAATCTAACAATTGGTTTTTGCGCCCAAAAGAAACCGATCGTCCGCCTATGTGAGTTAGCCGCTCTTTTGCGAAACCGTGTGTTGGCAGAAGATTATTTTTTCAAAAGAGGAACCGATCGACTTGGCTTTATGGGAAAATACGTATGCCGTAGAGGATTAGGTACGATGAAGAACTGTACATTGGTTTGAATATACTAATATTCCCTATGTGGCTTTTTGTGGCCACATTTTTATCATTGATAGGCTTTACGCCATTTCACAAGTAAATAGGTGGTAACTATCAGTATAGGGAAACTTTTTCTGAATTTCAAAGAGGGACAGGCTCTTGACCTTAAATCTTTGCGCCATTTTTTAAAATTACCCCAGTATACCACTTTCTAATGTAATGATAAGTTACTTAAATTAATTGATAATATGTACCATAACTATTTTTTGATAATCTTACCAGTCTGAACAAGTTGATGGCTGTTTGTTAGTATGTAAAAGTATATCCCTTCCGAAAGTTGACTAATATTTATTTTTTTTGTTGAATCGTCTAAATATTTTGAAAACATTAATTTACCAGAAAGGTTGTATACCTTAATTTGAAGAGGTTGTCTTATTTGATTTAAATAAATATATTTATCCGTTGGATTAGGGTATAGAACGAGAAGTTGTCTATTGTTTTTTTCAACCGATAAAGATACATTTTGATAAATGGCCACATCCCCATTATTCCCGGTAATAGTTAATTGTTTGAAATTTTCTTCTTCGGTAATTTGATATTCAAACATATGATCTTGATAATTGTTAAGAAAAAATTGATAGTATAAAGTGTCTAATTGTATATTATTAGATTGAAGACAGTCATTGTATGCAAAATCCATAATAGCTTGTATTCTAAAATGACTGTTATCTACTACAATGAGTGGATCGGCATACATAGTTTCGCAGAAACTAATTTTGGCAATATAATCATTAGAACCCTCTTCAGGAGTTAATTTAAAAATAACTTCCTCTACTTCATTGTTTGGGACAAAAGAGTATTCGTCACCATTAATTATCAATTGAGTAAAATACCAAGTTTCATTGATGAAAACTTCTTGGGGGTTATCAGTGTTCTGAGCTTCTAATTGTGGCCAAGTCAAAAAAGCTATTAGCAGATATAGGATAGTTTTCATAATTTTTTAATTTTTTATTATAGTTTTCGAATCGTTTATTTGCCCATCTACCACTATTGATACAAGATAAACCCCTTGTGGTAAAAGTGATAAATTTAAAGTTGCTGTATGAGATTGTGTGTCTAGGATATAATTGTTTCCAATAGTGCTGCCACCAGTAACAGGATTAATAGTCAAATAGGCATTGCTCCCCTGATTGATTTGATAGTTTACTATTAGTTGATTATTTGTTGGATTAGGGGATATCGTGTTAATGCGATTGGGCTTATAACTTATCTTTAAGTTTTTATAATCTTTATATCCATCTGATAAAGCAATAACTTCTAATTTATATTTTCTACCTATTGTAACGGAAGTTGAAAAATCTGCGCCTTGAAAAATTAAATTACCTTCGCTATCATACCAATTATAAATTGCAGGTTCATTAATGGATTCCGCATTAAGTGATATTTCCTCTCCTTTGTCGACAGACATAGTGCCATTTACAACAGCATAAAAAGGAGGTCGAGGTGATTTGTTTATTTTGTAGGTTTCACCACCAATGATTTTTTCAGTAGCTGTCATTTTTTGAATTGCTCTATAGATGAAATGGTCTTGTGCTGTTATTTTTTTTGTTAAAAAATTAAATTTTATGTGTGCCGTCCCCCGTTTTTTGGATTCAAATTTAAGATTTTTGAAGGTAGCATTATCACCAGTAACGATAAATACATTTCCTTTAAGCCTTCTCAAATTAATACTATTTTTACCACCTTGTTCCCAAGCATGAAATAGCGCATCATCTATTGTTATACTCACTTCTGCTTGACTGAATATTTTTTTTGCTGCAGTAGGATTGGCCGCAGAAAATTGTATGTTGAAAGTTTTGGGTTGGGAATAAGGGTTCCCCACTGCAATGGTTCCTCCAATTGGTTGTCCAATAGTGTTTGGGTTCAAATCAACTACAGTTATGTTCTTCCAAGCAACATTATTATTGTTTTTGACATAATCTACTAATGAATTATTACCCGGAGGGAGGGGAGTAGTAGGATCATCTTCTGAATGAATCTGTGCTAAAAGACAAAAATGCCAAGGTTGATCGTTTATGTTTTCATATAATGTTGGATCGGGTACTTGCCATGGGATTTTAACAATAATTTCGGCTCCAGGAAGAATACTAGGTATTTGAACTGATCCAATACTGTCTCCTATTACAGGTCCATTTGGATTATCCGGATTGTAAGGATTTCCTTCCCAGCTATATGGCCAAGCTAAATCAGTAGCTGCTTTAGCCCAATAGAGCTTGACCCGGTCATTCCCTGAAGAAGGGTCACAACCACGGTTTCTGACTCGAATATAAATATAACTTGGATTGTTGGGGTTATATTCGGGATTTTGGTTTTCTTCAATGCCATCTGGTTGATTTCTAACCCAAATATCTTTACTTTCCCAAAAATATTCTGTGATGTTATTAGGTTCTTTTCCTAAATCTTCTGAGGAATCTTTTATATAATAGTCAACATCTTTTGGGATTAAATTCCAATTATACCCATATTCATCGAAATATTGGGCCATTTTAACTGCTTTGTAAGCATTAACGCGCCCCGAACCTAATAGCCCTGTATATTCAACGTTTTCGGGGATAGTGTCAATTACGTCTGCTGTAACCTTTATAATTTTCATTACCTGCTGAGCAGTTAAACTCGGATTAACGCTTATAACTAATGCCGCCACCCCTGAAACTATTGGGGCAGCTTGCGATGTTCCACGACCGTATAAGCGATAAGTGTTTTCCGTTGCTTCAACGCCACCTTCATTTGATGGACGATATATCCGATATCCAGGGGCAGAAATATCGACACTATCATTTGCAGTTAAAGGCCAAGAATGATTTGGCCACCATTCAGCCACATCCTGCCATAAGCTATCGTTTATGGTAGATTCTCGAGGAAATCGACTTCCAATTGTTGTTACTGAAATAACGCTATTATAAGAGGCAGGCCAAAAATAAACAATGTGGTTGGTCCCATTATGAAAGGAGTTTCCGGCAGCCGCAACTAAGACAATATTATATTTGTCTCTTATACAACGATAGAGTCTCGCTAGAATAGATGAGGGGGGGTGATTTTGAGGAGAGCCAAAGGAACCCCAACTCATATTAATTACTCGAATTTTGTTATTGTGAGCAGCGCTCCAGAGTGCAAGTTGTTTAACCCTCTCGAATAAGTCTCCTCCATAGGCTCCAACTAATCTAGTGTTATAGCCAATACTGGAGGTTCCTTTCGCATTGTTAGTATTACCCGCAATAAGACCCGCTACGCCAATGCCATGGCTATAATTTCCAGCATATGCAGTGCTTCCCCATATAGTATCAAATTTACCGGTTAATTCTTCGTGGGCTTCGGAAAAAAATGAATCAGCTATTCCAACTAAGATATTAGGGTTGCCGTGTGTTATTTTCCAGGCGCATGGAGCTTGAATTAATGTTAGATAATCATTGGGGATAGAATCACAGGTGTAATCAGGATGATCATTAGAAGTTGGTATATAAAAGTCATTAGGTAAAATTGCCGAACTTGGGATGTCATACACATCTGGACAAACGTAGTTAAATGCTGTTAAAAAATTTTCATTGTTAATTTCTTTTGTATTGTTGGCGTTAATTTCAATTAAATCTTTAGCTAGAGTAGGTTTTATAATGATTTCTACATGTTCAATTAAAGGGGAGTTCGAGAACTTTTGTATATTTATAGGATTCAGCACTTGAATTTTATAAACTTTGTTTAAATAATCATCGCAATTTAAATCCTCAAAGGCTAGTTCATAACTCAGTATGGTCATATTGTTAAATAATTCCGTGAGATTATTATCTGGAAATTTAAGATGTAACTGATTTCCATCCCAAGTTTTCTTAGTAGGAGTTAAATCGTATTTGTTATATGGTACAAGAAAAAAACTCGTTGATGTTTGAGCTATAATAAAATTAAAGAAAAACAGGTGTAACAAAAAGATTATAAAACGCTTCATAATTATTAAATATTAAATTAACATTAAATCAAAGTTAATGTTTTTTTACAGATAAAAGTTGGAAATTTTGATTTTTAATTTTCTGCCAACAAGTATATAAACGCGCTAAAAGCAAGTAATTACCTGAAAATCACTTGCTTTTTCAGGTTGTATAAATTGTTCTATAATATATATTATGTAAAATAGAATATTTTAAATCCTATTTACTGCTTTATCTAGTATATAATTTTCTAATCCTCTTTAAGACTTTCAATTTTTCCGCTATAGCGGATTGAAGATCGCTGTGAGCTCTGAATTCTCAAATCTACATCGCCATTGTCATAAATGCGCATGTTTAATTTGTAATGCTCAATTTGATTATCCTGATCATTAATTTCACATGCTATCAGTATATAATTTCCTTTAAGACTTTGGGTGTAGTTTTCATAAATTCCATTAAACCGGATATTTCCATCGCCGTTTAGATGTCCACCCATATAACGTTCGCCATAAAAAGGTAAAATTCCTGAAATACTATCATTTTTGATTGTAATAAAGCTAGCATTTCCTATGAGATTAACAGCTTGTGATGATTGTCCGGTTCCGCGCATCAATTTATCAAAAGCCTGGCTATAGGCCTGAGACATTTGCGGATAAGCACGCACAAATTCAACTTTAAAATTTTTGTTTTCCAATTGAGATTTTAAAGTTGAATTTGAAAATGTAGCCTGCTTTGCACTATGGCAACTACCCATTAAACAAACCATTCCTATTATACATAATGTTGAAATTATTTGCTTCATAACCGATTGTTTCAGGATGTTAATTTGCTTCAATTTATTTCTTTACAGGCACCATATAAACCGGAATTTTAGTGTTTTCGAGCACTTTATTGGCTACAGAGCCTATAAATATTTTTTCTAATACACTGCGGCTATGCGTACCCATCACAATTAAATCGGCACCCCATTCTGTAGCATAATCCATAATAGCTGTCGGTGTATCACCACGCATAATTTGAATATCTACATCTTGATTGATATGCGCTGCAGCTTTTTTTAAGAAGGCGTGAGCTACTTCCTGCAGCTCCTCCTCCATTTCTATATTTCTAACTCTTCCATAGCCTTTGTATCCAAAAAAGCTTGGAAATTCAGTATTGTAAAAGTGAAAATCTGTCAAAATATGCAATAAACATACTTTAGCACCGAGTTTATGAGCTAAATCTGCGCCAACTTCGGCTATCTTTTCGGACACTGGATGGTAATCAATAGGAATTAATACACGTTTAATCGGTTTAGGTTTCATAAGTTTTTTTTATAAAGTTACACCATTTTTCAAGAAAGCACCAGGTTCAACACTCGGAAAATGAGTTTCATAAGATTTGATATTGTCGTGTAGTTTTTTATAAATTAAATGCCTGTTGAGTTGCGATAAATCTGAACAACCGGATGCGGCAAACAACTCTAAAAAATCTTCAACCGTGCGCTCCTGGTAATTTTTGACGCGTTTCCACTTATCTTCTACATTGAGGCCGCGCACCAGTTTTGGATTGTTAGTGGTAATGCCGGTTGGGCATGTATTTTTATCGCATTTTAAAGCCTGAATACATCCCAAAGCCAACATCATTCCACGAGCAGAATTACACACGTCTGCACCAATGCAGAGGGCTTTAAAAATATCAAAAGCCGTAAAAATTTTGGTAGCTGTAAACACTTTAATACCTTTTTTTAAATCAAAACCATTTAAGGTATCTACCACAAAAATTAAGCCCTCTTCCCAGGGTAAGCCTACATAGTTTGAAAAATCAATTGGTGCCGCACCAGTTCCGCCTTCTGCCCCATCAACGGTTATGAAATCCGGCTTTATTCCGGTTTCAACCATCTTTTCGCAAATTTCGATAAACTCGCGTTTACTGCCTATACACAACTTAAATCCAACGGGTTTTCCGTTTGATAATTCACGTAATTGTTTCACAAATTTTAAAAGTCCTTCTGCATCATTAAAAGCCGAATGACTAAAAGGCGAAATTACATCTGTGTGTGGTTTAACACCACGGATAGCTGCAATTTCATTATTGTTTTTTGCTGCTGGAAGCACTCCTCCATGACCCGGCTTTGCTCCTTGTGACAACTTAATTTCTACCATTTTCACCTCTGGCCAATTTGCTTTTTCTTCAAAGATTTTAGCGTCAAAATTCCCGTCTTCAGTACGACAGCCAAAATAAGCCGTTCCTAACTCCCAAACCAAATCGCCTCCCATGCGATGATATGGAGAAATGCCGCCCTCACCGGTATCGTGAAAAAAATGACCGGCTTTAGCGCCTTTGTTTAAAGCCATAACGGCATTCTTACTCAACGATCCAAAACTCATGGCTGAGATATTAAAAATACTAGCTGAATAAGGCTGTTTACACGCTGTACCACCAACTTGAATCCGCGGAGGAGTATCTAAAACTTCAGCTGTATAGATGCTGTGTTTCATAAAAGAGTAAAACTCTTCGTTGACGTCTAATTCCGTTCCAAAGGGATGGGTCTGCCCTTGCAACTTAGCGCGTGAATAAATGTAAGCCCGGTGATTGCGATCAATCGGCTTGCCATCGGTATCGTTTTCTACAAAGTACTGATGAATTTCTGGCCCTATCATTTCTAATAAGAAACGCATATGCCCGACTAAAGGATAATTGCGTAAAATAGAATGTTTCTTTTGAAAAATATCGTAGATACCTACGCTAAACAATATGACGGCAATAGCAATAAACCCATACGTAGGCCAAATTATAGTACAAATAATTATAGCAAAAACAATTAACATTACCCAGGAAAAACGAAAAGCTTCTCGCATTTTATATAGTATTTAAAGATTAATTCAACTTTGAATTATAAATCTACAAAAAATATAAAAGCAATACCAATTAGATATCGAAATTGTTAATTAGATTAATTATTGCATTATTTATACAGATTAAAAATTGCTCTATTTTTTAATTTTTAATCATTAGCACTCAATTACATTTGTTTTTTAGCAAATTATTAATCAATAAATGTTATAATTTATTCATTTTTTGAATAAAAAAATAATGGTCTACTCAATTTCTTAGCTATCTTTGGCAAAAAAAATGCAAAAGCAAGTCAAAATTTTCCGCCTGATAAGCACGTTAGAGGCTTTATCTTACCTTCTTCTTTTATTTGTAGCCATGCCCTTAAAATACATGTTTGGACAACCCGAAATGGTTCGTTATATGGGATCAGCTCATGGTTTGCTATTTGTCCTTTACGTACTCGGCGCTTTTTATATGGCTAAAAAATTAAATTGGTCCATAAAAACCTTACTGATTACAATTGTTTGTTCAGTATTGCCTTTTGGACCATTTTATGTTGAGCGTCGTTACTTGCCTAAATTTAATTAAGCCAAGCGATCGCGTACAAATTCTACTTTAGTTTTTCCGTGAGGTTTGGGATTGCCGTTTTCATCAACGCTAACCATGACTATTTTGTCTATGGTGATAATGCTTTGATGTGTCATCTTATTCCGAACCTCACAGGTTAAGGTTAAAGAAGTACTGCCAAATTTTACAGCTTCAATACCGATTTCTATAATATCCCCTTGGTGACCTGAACTTTTAAAGTCAATTTCACTCATAAACTTCGTTACAGTTTTAGGATTTTCTAGTTGGATGATGGCATATAAAGCCACTTCTTCATCTATCCATTGTAACAAACGTCCGCCAAACAAAGATCCATTGGCGTTTAAATCTTCTGGTTTAATCCATTTTCGTGTGTGAAAGCGCATAAGTCTTAATTTTTATTTTTATCAAAGGTATAAAATAACCTAGATTTTAACGCTATAGTTTCAATTGATTTAAGCTTTTGCCACATAGTTTTATACAATCTCATCAGCAGATGTTAATTAACTTGAATCAACCAACTCAAAATCAAAAAATTGTAAATATTCCGTTTAAAAATAAAGTTTCATGCCTTTTTCTCTGTGCTAATTTTCTAAATTTGTCCACCCCAATTTGACTATTTGACAAAGCTTTTTTCTGAAGAGAAAAGTTTCTTTTTTTTAAAATATCATTTAATTATGCTCAATTTACACACTGCACAAATTGAATCTTTATCCGTCCATCGCGTAGGAAATAAAAGTCGTAACGAAGATGTTTTTATCTCAGATACCCCTTATCCGGTAAACGATGAGTTGCATTCACTACTCAAAGAATACTTTTTAAAACCTTTCCGCGAAAAGGAAGAAGACTATTATCAATTTGTTCACGATACAGATTTAGAATTTCACGATTTATACACAGCAGCTAATGCGGTATTTAACAACCCTCTTGAAGCACATGAGCAGTCTAAAAAAATAGCGCGTTTATTGTTTGATCAATCTCTTCATCCACATATTAAATCAGGTGAAGTGTATGTTGTGTTTTTTGAAAACGTTTTGGTCAACAACGAGCGCACGCAAGCTTTAGGTATTTTTAAATCGGAATTAAAAAACGATTATTTACAGTTTAGAGAAAATGGAACTAATCTCGATATCTTACTGCAACAAGGCGTCAACCTCAATAAATTAGACAAAGGAGCCTTGATTTTTAATGTCAATAAAGAAGAAGGCTATAAAATTTTATCTGTTGATTCAAATCGCTATGACACCAAATATTGGTTAGATCAATTTTTAGAAGTCGATATTTTTGCCGATGAAAATTTCAACACAAAAAGCTATTTAAAATTGTGTCAGAATTTTGCCAAAGATGTGGTGTTGCCGGCTGAAGATAAACAACAAGAAGTGCTGTTTATGAACCGTGCTGTAAATCACTTTGCTAAAAACGATCAATTTGAAGAAAGTAAATTTTTAAACGAAGTCATTGACAACCCTGATTTGATTCCTGAATTTAAAAATTACAAAACCGAAAAGGCACCAAATTATAAAATTGAAGAGCTCACTAGCTTTCCGGTTTCAAATACGGCCGTTTCGGCAGCGCGCAAAAAAATTAAAAGTGTCATTAATCTCGATACGAATATGCAGATTAAGCTCGATTTTGTCAATCCTGAAAGTGCTGAAAAGTACATTGAAAAAGGCTGGGACGCCGAGCGTGAAATGTACTATTACCTTGTTTATTTTAATAAAGAAGAAAAAAAATAAGCACAACCACAGATTATTTAAGGCTTAATTCCTAATAGCGTGCAATTTTCACTTTATTTTTTATTATTACATTAAGACTTAACTAACAACAAATCATAAATAATATAATGATTATACAGATAAGTGTTTTCTATTCAAAAAAACACTTATCTTGTCGCAAATTTAATTATAATTTTTAATGGAAGTATTACTAGAATCTTTTGAACTATTGACAAATCCGGATTGGATAATGCGCAATGGAGGCTTGTATCTCGTTATAGCCATTTTATTTATTGAAACAGGGCTCTTCTTTGGGTTCTTTTTACCTGGTGACCCCATGTTATTTATTTCAGGAATGGTCATCGCCGGTGCGGATGTAGCTATGCCATTTGACAGTCAAATTCTAAATCTCGTCTTTTGGTGTTGTTTATTTATAGTCTCGACCATAGCCGGAAATTTCACAGGCTATTGGACCGGGCATAGGTTTGGTCATGTTTTTGTCAATAAAGAAAAGAAAAGCTTCTTAATCAAACCAAAACACATTGAATCTGCTCAAAAGATTTATGAAGAAAAAGGGAGTTTTGCAATATTAATTGCTCGCTTCCTTCCTATTGCTCGTACTTTTGTTCCTATTGTAGGTGGTATCGTAAAAATGGATTTCAAAAAATTTACCGTTTTCAACATTCTTGGTGCCATCCTATGGGTAGTGATCATTACTTCTTTAGGCTATATTCTTGGTGAAAATGAATGGGTAAAAGCTAATCTTGAATGGACTATCTTAGGTTTAGTGCTTGTAGTTACTGCCCCTGTAGTTATCAAACTATTTAAAAAGGATAAAAAAGCTGTAGAAAACGCTTAAACCACTTAGATTTATAAATCATTAACGGCAATTTCTTTCAATAGAGGTTGCCGTTTTTCCTTTTTTCAACTTTTATCACTTGAATCTAAAACACTATCTCCTTAATTTATACGCATTTCCGACTTTACATTAATTATTGTAAAAAATTAGCTTTATGGCATCACTGCAAAGGCGGATTCAACTTTTAATAATTTTCCTAGCTCTGTATAATTTGTAATGAGGTGATATGACTCCCCACACCCCTGAAGAGGATTGAACAGTTAAAGCTAGTTTTTACCCAATATATTCCATATAACACCAATTTATTAAGCAGAACTTACTTTATTTGTGGAAAATCTAAACTTTGACTACCCACTATATCCGACATAGATCCTTCTTTTTACTGTTAACGCTAAACAACACATTAAGCCTCAACCTTATTTTAATTTTACATACAAAAAAAAGCTAAGATTAAAACACGATGTTTCAATCTTAGCTTTAATAGTTTGCAACTTATCTGCTCCTTTATTTAAAGCTTACAGACAAATAGTTTTTATTTCCATTCAATCACTTTAAAAGCGATTTCCTTATAGCCTTTGCGCTCATATAGAACACCAATTTCGTCATTATCAATCTCTACAATATCTGAGTAAGCGGTGTGTTTATCCTTTTGATCGACTAAAATAGATTCTGTCCAGGTTTTTCCACCATCTTTACTGATGCGTAAAGTTAAGTTACGGCGGTGTTTTGGATCGTTATTATTGACAAAAGCTAAGATAGCTTGGTCTTTTTTCTCTCCAACCTTTAAAATAGAACCCTGACATACTGGGTCTACTAAATTGTAATCGTAATACATTTTAGACCAAGTTTCACCACCATCTCTACTAACAGCTACAATACGTGCACGTGGAGAGCCCGTTTGATTACGGCTATTCATCATTAATTTTCCGTCCATTAAAGGCGTAGCAGTTGATTCATTTCCGCCTGGAAAGCCAACATTTTCACTAAGATGAAAGGTTTTACCGTGATCATCAGTATAATAACCATGCGCAATATAGTCTCTACCGTGAGCTTGTGGCCCCCCTTCTGAATGGTTAGCAGCCACATAAATACGTCCTTTGTATTTTCCGGTTAAAAATTGAGCGGCATGTCCTGGTGTATTAGCATAAGTACGCCAGTCAGGTTTCATAACTTGTTTGGTGATTTCAACAGGTTCAGACCAAGTTTTACCATTATCTGTAGAGGTTTTGTACCATGCCTGGCGATCGCCCCAGCCTTGGCGCAATTCACCTTCTGGCACATTACCTGTATTGTAAAACAAGAAAATACGGCCATCGGGATATTTGGGATCGGTTAAGTCGACTACAGGTGCCGCATTTCCGGCTTGCAAGTCATAAAATGTAGCCACATCTTGAAGGCTTGACCAAGTTTTACCATTATCAGAGCTGCGTTTCATCACGATGTTAACATGTCCAAAATCTGCCGCCCCATTGACACGACCTTCTGAAAAGGCTAGTATATCGCCATTAGGAGCTTTGATAATTGCCGGGATTCTGTAACTGGCATAACCATCATCTCCAGATTTAAAAATAGGTTGAGCTTTGTCTTGCGCGTAACTCAACTGAACGACCAGCATAAAACATCCGATTAAAGTTAGGATTTTCTTCATTGTATTGTAATTTAAAAGGGATTATGTTAAGTTGACTAATTTACAAAAAATTAACTAATGTAATTCCATATATTCTTGTGTTTTTCTAACATCGCATAAGCGTATTTTAGCATCTGATGTTCAGGCTTTTCAAAGTTAGGATCTTCTGATAATAGCTGCTGAGCGTACTGCCGTGCTACTTTTAACCACTGGTTATCGGCTACAATATCGGCTATTTTTAAGTTGAGCACCCCACTCTGCTGGGTTCCCATAATGTTTCCTGGACCGCGTAATTTTAAATCGACTTCAGCTATTTTAAACCCATCGTTTGTGGCGGTCATGGTTTGCATGCGCAACTTACTGTCAGATGACAATTTATGTCCTGTCATTAAAATACAGTAGCTCTGCTCTGCTCCACGTCCCACACGGCCTCGCAATTGATGCAGTTGTGACAAGCCAAAGCGCTCAGCACTCTCAATAATCATCACACTGGCATTAGGAACATTAACCCCTACTTCAATCACCGTTGTGGCTACCATAATTTGTGTTTCACCACGCGCAAAACGATTCATTTCGTAATCTTTATCCGCTGGTTTCATCTTACCGTGCACAACCGATATTTGGTAGTTAGGTTGTGGAAAATCACGAGAAATACTCTCATAACCATCCATTAAATCTTTATAATCCATAGCTTGACTTTCCTCAATTAGAGGATAAACCACATAAACTTGTCGACCTTTAGCTATTTCATCACGCATAAACGCAAATACTTTTAAGCGATTGCTATCAAAGCGATGTACCGTTTTGACAGGTTTACGACCTGGAGGCAATTCATCGATTACAGAAATATCTAAATCGCCATACAAGCTCATAGCTAATGTACGCGGAATGGGTGTGGCGGTCATCACCAATACATTAGGAGGCAAGCTGTTTTTACGCCACAATTTAGCCCGTTGGGCCACGCCAAAACGATGTTGTTCATCAATAATAGCGAGCCCTAAATTTTTAAATTTAACTTTATCCTCTATTAAAGCATGAGTTCCAATAAGCAACTGTAATTCTCCAGAAATCAATTTACTGTGAATTTCTTTTCTGGCGGATGCTTTAGTTGACCCTGTCAACAAGGCAACCTCTATCTGCATCACTTCACAAAAGACCTTTAACGAGGCATAATGCTGTGTAGCTAATATTTCGGTCGGCGCCATAATGCAGGCTTGAAATCCGTTATCTAGAGCCAGCAAGCAGGTTAAAAAGGCCACCATAGTCTTCCCAGAACCCACATCGCCTTGCAATAAGCGATTCATTTGCGCCACACTGCCTAGGTCTTTCCGAATTTCTTTGACCACGCGTTTTTGAGCATCGGTCAGTTCAAAAGGCAGATGATTTGTGTAAAAATCTGTAAAATAATCGCCAACTTTTTCAAAGGGAAAGCCTTTTATCTTTTGTTTTCGCAGCTGATTTTTGCGAATAAGTTGCAGTTGAAGAAAAAAGAATTCCTCAAATTTTAATCTATTTTGTGCTTTTGTCAACAACTCAGGCGATTGTGGAAAATGCACATTAAGCATGGCTTCAGCGCGTGAAACTAACTTTAAATCTTGCAAAATTGAATCTGGAATCGTTTCAAAAAAATCAGATTTACACACCTCAAAAACCTGTTCTATGGTCTTAATGACAGTCTTATTACTGAGTTTTTTGCCTAATTTTTCTGTCGAGGGATAAATAGGTAACATGGCCTGACGCAAGCCACGCTTGTGCTCTTCCAGCAGCTCCATGTCAGGATGTGGCATTGAAAACATGCCGTTAAACCAGTTGATTTTGCCAAAAATAACATAAGGAATGTTGATTTGTAGCTGATCTTTTATCCACTTGTGCCCGCGAAACCACACCAACTCCATTTGTGCCGTGCCATCAGTAAAAGTTGCTACTAATCGCTTGCCACGTTTTTGTTCAACTGTTTTAAGATGAATGATTTTTCCTACAATCTGAACCTCGGCCGCCGTTTGTTGAAGTTCATTTATTTTGTAATAGCGCGTCCGATCAATATACCGATTGGGAAATAAATTAAGCATATCTTGATAGGTGTAAATGCCTAATTCTTTTCGGAGTAAATCGGCCTTAGCCGGTCCTACGCCTTTGCAGTAATCAATGGGGGTTTGTAAGTTTTGCGTTTTCATTGAAACGAAGATAAACATTCTTGAGAAATGTTGAATTGATCAGCTTTACTTTAAATAGAATTTGTCTTCATTTTTATTTTATTTAACTAAAAATAGAGCATGTTAAAAAATTAACATATAATTCAATTAAAACTTTAATTAATAACGCGTAACTTTTTTATTACCAAATTATAATAAATGATAAAGTTTAAACAAAACAATGTATTTTAGTGTACGATACGGTTTATCATAGCCTCTTATCAATCCATTTCAAAAGCATTTTTAACACTGCCTAAATGCTAATTATAATTCTGTCACCATGCCTCTTTTAGATCTAGCTTATTGGTTTTACACTGTCACTTTGGCACCCTTATTAAGTTGGTATTTTTTTTGTTTAAGCAAAGACACAAGTAGTAAAAAAATTAATTTATAATACCATGGCAAAAGGAAAAATTAATGTTTCAGTAGAAAACATTTTCCCACTTATTAAACGCTTCTTATATAGCGACCACGAAATTTTTTTAAGAGAATTAATTTCTAACGCAACTGATGCAACTTTAAAATTGAAACACCTCACTGATTTAGGGGAGGCTAAAGTTGAGTATGGAGACCCCATCATTGAAGTGAAGATTAATGAAGAGGATAATACCCTGCGCATTAGCGATCAAGGCCTCGGAATGACAAAAGATGAAGTTGAAAAATACATCAATGAAGTTGCTTTTTCAGGAGCTGAAGAATTTTTAGAAAAGTATAAAGATTCAGCCAAAGATTCAGGTATCATCGGGCACTTTGGTTTAGGGTTTTATTCAGCCTTTATGGTTGCTGATAAAGTTGAAATTATCACTAAATCTTATAAAGATGAGCCTGCAGCGCATTGGACTTGTGAGGGTTCAACTGATTTTTCATTAGAAGAAGCTGATAAAACGGATCGCGGCACTGAAATTATCTTACATATCAATGAAGATAGCAAAGAGTTTTTAGAAGAATCACGCGTGAGTGAATTGTTGACTAAATACAACAAATTTATGCCTGTGCCTATTAAGTTTGGCACTAAAGAAAAAGCGCTTCCTAAAAAGGACGAAAACGATAAAGACGAAGAGGTTAAGACCATACAAGTAGATAACATCATCAATAATCCTACTCCGGCTTGGACCAAACAACCAGCTGATTTAGAGGATCAGGATTATAAAGATTTCTATCGCGAATTGTATCCTATGCAATTTGAAGAACCGCTCTTTCACATTCACCTTAATGTAGATTACCCGTTTCACCTTACCGGTATTTTATATTTCCCAAAAATGTCTAATGACATGGTGATGCAACGCGATAAAATTCAGTTGTATCAAAATCAAGTTTTTGTCACGGATAATGTTGAAGGTATTGTTCCTGAATTTTTAACCATGCTCAAAGGAGTAATTGATTCGCCGGACATTCCGCTTAACGTTTCGCGTTCATACCTTCAAGCTGACGGTGCTGTTAAGAAAATTTCTAGCTACATCACTCGTAAAGTGGCTGACAAATTGAAAAAATTATTCAAAGACAACCGTGAAGATTTTGAAGCAAAATGGAACGACATCAAAGTAGTTATTGAATATGGCATGCTTACCGAAGACAAGTTTTTTGAGAAAGCTCAAAAATTTGCCCTTTATCCTACTGTTGATGACGCTTATTTTACCTTTGATGAACTCAAAGACAAAATTAAAGACGCTCAAACCGATAAAGATGATAAATTAGTTATTCTTTACGCTTCTAACAAAGACCAACAACACAGTTACATTCAAGCTGCTAAAGATAAAGGCTATGAAGTTTTGTTGATGGACTCCCCTATCACCCCGCACCTATTACAAAAACTAGAATCTGAAAAAGAAAACATCTCTTTTGTACGTGTAGATAGCGATCACGTTGATAATTTGATTAAAAAAGAAGACGAACAGATTTCTAAATTGTCTGACGAAGAAAAAGAAACACTCAAAACTCAATTTGAAACGGTTGTTCCTAAAGAATACACTGTTCAGCTTGAAAATATGGATAGCTCTGCAGCGCCATTAATCATCACTCAACCTGAATTTATGCGCCGCATGAAAGAAATGCAACAAACTGGCGGTGGTGGTTTTATGGGCATGGGTAACATGCCTGAGATGTACAACTTAGTTGTCAACTCAAACAATGATTTGATTAACACTATTTTGCACAAAGAAGATGATGCTGAACGCCAACGCTTAATCAATCAAGCCTTAGATTTAGCACGCCTTTCTCAAAACTTACTCAAAGGAGAAGAATTGACAAATTTTGTAAAACGCAGTTTTGATTTGATCAAATAAACTTAGATTAAATTCTAAACATTAAAAAAATCCCGTTAAGCTTTAAAGTTTAGCGGGATTTTTTATGCCTAAAAAAATACCTCAAATCACAGGCAATACCGTATGGATAAATTAAATAATCCAATTTCGACTTTGTCTCATTGTACTATTAATTTGTTACCCACGGCATTATACCTACAAAAGATATTCTAAATCGGGCTAAAAAATAATTCTAACTGGTATAAGAGGTATTTCATTAAATGTTAACGACAATTTTAATCCAAACGTGTAATTTTTGCGCCTAAGCGCTTAAGGCGTTCATCGATATTTTCATAACCGCGGTCAATTTGTTCAATATTGTGAATGGTAGAGATTCCTGGTGCTGATAAAGCTGCAATAAGCAAAGATACTCCAGCTCTAATATCAGGACTTGTCATGGTTGTAGCTTTTAAAGTCGATTTAAAGTCATGACCTATAACAGTAGCGCGATGTGGATCACAAAGAATGATTTTAGCTCCCATCTCAATGAGTTTATCGACAAAAAACAAGCGACTTTCAAACATTTTTTGATGAATCAAAACACTGCCTCGCGCTTGAGTGGCTACAACTAGTAAAATACTGATTAAATCAGGAGTTAAACCCGGCCAGGGCGCATCACTGATATTCATAATTGATCCGTCAATAAAGCTCTGTACTTCATAGCCTTCTGTGTGCGCCGGAATATAAATGTCATCTCCTCGGCGCTCTACGGTAATTCCTAGTTTTCTAAAGGCAGTAGGAACTAAACCTAATTTTTCCCAGCCTACATTTTTAATGGTAATCTCACTTTGCGTCATGGCAGCTAAGCCAATCCAGCTACCAATTTCAATCATATCAGGCCAAACGCGGTGTGTACAGCCCTGTAATTTATCGACACCGTGAATAGTTAATAAATTAGAAGCTACACCTTCAATCTTTGCTCCCATACTGTTAAGCATGGCGCACAATTGTTGGATATAAGGCTCACAAGCAGCGTTGTAAATCGTAGTTTTTCCTTCTGCCAAAACCGCTGCCATGATGATATTAGCTGTTCCGGTTACCGAAGCTTCTTCGAGCAGCATGTATTGTCCACGTAGGCCTTTTGGAGCTTCTACAGCGTAAAAGCGTTTTGTTTTATCATAGGTAAAACGTGCACCTAAGTTTATAAACCCCTCAAAGTGTGTATCTAAGCGTCGTCGCCCAATCTTGTCACCTCCTGGTCTAGGCACGTAGCCTTTTCCATAGCGTCCCAACAAAGGTCCAACTAACATCAAAGAACCTCTTAATCGGCCACCATCGTCTCTAAAATCTTGACTTTGTAAATAATCGAAATCTATATTTTTAGCCTGAAAGCTATAGCTACCCTTTCCTAATTTTTCAATGGTAACACCAATATTACCGAGAATTTCAATAAGTTTATTGACATCCCTAATGTCAGGAATATTGTGTATTGTAATTTTTTGATCAGTCAATAAAACAGCGCATAGCACTTGTAAGGCTTCATTTTTAGCACCTTGAGGTGTAATCTCACCTTGCAATTTGTGTCCGCCTTCTATTTGAAAAGTTGCCATAAATAATATCGAGTTAGTTAGTGCTACAAATATCTAATTTAATGGGAAAAAACAACCTGAATTAATTAAAATTCAGGTTAAGAAAAATATGTTTTATATAAAATAGTTTATCGGCGTTTTGAATTGCGCCCTTTGTTGTAATATTTTTTCTTTTTGTATTTGTAATGCTTAGGTTTTGACTTAGATGAATTACTCTTTCCGACCAAATTAGAAGCTGAGCTTAAATCCTCATCTTTTTGTTTAAGGTTAATCTTACCATCACTCAATTCATATAAATGATTAAAAATCACTTTATCGTCAACCGTATCACGGTTCCAATTTAAGTAACATTTTTTCATGTGATTGGCAATAGTCAAAATCAAACCTTCTTTTTTATCGCTGTCTTCCCAATCCTTTACTTCGTCAATCATGCGCTTTATGTTATTACCATAAAAGCGATATTTAGGATTGTTTTCAGGATAATTTAAGGGCTTGATTGCTTTCTTTTGTTCTTCAGGATCAGGCTTAGGGAAAGGGGAATCGACCTCTAGTTTATAATTGCTAATCATAAAGAGTTGATCCCATAATTTGTGTTGAAAATCAGGCACATCCCTAAGATGAGGGGTTAAATTCCCCATAACAGCAATAACCTCTCGCGCGGCTTTATTGCGTTTATCGTCATCTTTAATGTCTACTATATGCTCTACCATTTTTTGAATATGGCGACCATATTCAGGAATAATTAGCTTTGATCGGTCTGAATTGTATTCTAAATTATCAGTCAAAATTGAATGTTATAGGTGTGTTATAAGTCCTAAGTTTTTGAATAGTAAGTGTATAAAAAGGACTGTAGGGCAGCAAATATAAAACATATATTATTAAAGCAAAATAATGTGCTCATAAATATAATGTGCTTTTAAGACTTATTTAGCGTTTATTATAAAGCAATGACCCCTTTTACAACTTCTCCAACGGTTTTATATTTTTCAATAACCGCCTCAGGTGATGCCATAATCACTTTTACTGAAACGCTGGTATAAGTGCCTTTAGATGAATTTTTAGTGGATATTTCTGCCTCTAGGTTATCAAATATTTCTTCTATTTGGGCTATTTTTTCATTTGACCCGGGCACTATAAATTTATACAAATAAACAGAAGGCCAAGTAGAGGTTTCTTCAAGTTTTTCTTTTAAACTAGCATAAAAGGCCTCAGGTGATTGTTTTTCGCTCATAAAGGATATAGTTTTCTAATGCAAATATAGCGGAATTACTCAATTTTAGTAACTTGCGCCTTTAATCCTTAAGTAAAAATCTGTGAATACGCGAAAAATAGTGCTTGCTGGCGGCCCTGGTACCGGAAAATCATCAACTTTAAACCTGCTTAGAGAGCAAGGTTACTGCTGTTTAGAAGAGATTTCTCGCCAAGTGACATTAGATGCTCAAAGAGAAGGTATTGATCAACTGTTTTTGAAGGAACCTCTTTTGTTTAGTGAAAAGCTACTTGAAGGACGTATTAATCAATATAAAAAAGCCGACAAAATGGCCACAGAATTCTGCTTTTTTGATCGTGGAATTCCTGATGTAGCCGCTTATATGGATTATAAAAATGAAAAGGTTCCTGAAAAATTCAAACTAGCGGATTCACAATATAAATATGATTTTATTTTTTTCTTTCCTATTTGGGAAGAAATTTACGAATCAGACAACGAACGCTATGAATCGGTTAAAGAAGCACATGAAATTCAATTCTATTTAAAAAAAGCTTACGAAAATTTAGGTTACACCTTAATCGATTTACCTAAATTATCTGTAAAAAAACGAGTAGACTTTATCTTAAATACAATTTCTGATGCATTCAGCCAATGAAATTCTAAATCACTTTTGGGGCCATAAGCAGCTACGTCCCGCCCAGGCCGAAGTCATCACGCATCTTCAAAATCAGCGCGATGTGATTGCTCTCTTGCCTACTGGTGGGGGAAAATCCATCTGCTTTCAAGTCCCTACTCTACAGCACAACGGCCTCTGCTTGGTGATTTCTCCGTTAATTTCGCTGATGCAAGATCAGGTTAAAAATCTCAATAAACGCGGCATTAAAGCTATGATGTTAGGCGGGGCTATCCCCTATTCTGAACTCATGCGTCTATTAGATAATTGTCAATATGGCAATTATAAATTTATATATCTATCGCCTGAACGTTTGCTACAGGATATGATTAAAAATCGCCTCCAAAATCTCCCTATTAGTCTTATTGCTATAGATGAGGCGCATTGTATTTCTGAATGGGGACACGATTTCAGACCCGCATACCGAGAATTAGGTCTGCTAAAAGAATTTTTTCCACAAACACCTTTTATAGCTTTAACCGCAACAGCCACTGCTGAAGTTATTGCTGATATCAAAACCAATCTTTTTCTTGAAGATGCAGCTATAGTGCAACAGAGTTTTGCCCGTACAAACATCGATTTACAAGTTAAGTATTCTGAAGATAAAAATTTTGAGCTACAACAGTTTTTACACCTGCATCCCGGTGTATCTATTGTTTATGTGCGCAGTCGGAAATTAACCTCAAATTTAGCCGCCTTTCTGAACCATCACGGCATCACGGCTAAGGCATTTCACGGAGGCATGGCCACAGACACCAAAGAGCAGCTCCTGCAACAGTGGCAGGCAGAAGAATTTCAAACCATGGTAGCTACCAATGCCTTCGGAATGGGGATAGACAAAGCCAATGTGCGCAATGTCATTCACTACCAACTTCCAGATAGCCTTGAAAGCTATTATCAAGAGGTAGGACGTGCCGGGCGTGATGGTGAAGCTTCACAAACCCTGCTGGTTTATGATAAATCTGATATTCTGCGTTTAAAAGAACAGTTTTTACAAAACGCGCCTACTATTGCCAAGACAAAGTTGGTCTATAAAAAACTTAATGCCTACTTTTCTATAGCTTATGGTGAAGGGCAAGAAACCGAACACAATTTTAATTTTCTAGACTTTTGCCAAACCTATAAACTCAACACGTATTCAACCTATAATGTGTTGCAGTTTTTAGATAACTTAGGCATCATTTCCTTAGCTAAAGAATTTACCCAACGCACAGCTTTATACTTTAAAATTTCTCAACACGAACTGCTAAATTTTATTCGAACACATCTCGAATTTAAAGAGCTTATCCAAGTATTATTGCGCTTACAAGGTGGTTTTTTTGATTTTAAGACAGAAATGAACTTGCGTCAACTTCAACAAAAAACAGGCTATTCTCGCTCAAAAGTCAATCACCAGTTGCGCAAGTTAGAAAGTCTAGAAATCATTGAACTCACTTTAGCCGATCAAGACACAACAGTACTGTTTTTAGTACCTCGTGAAGATGATAAAACAATCAATGCTTATAGTAAGTTTATTGAGCAATTTTACAGAAACAAAAAATATAGAGTTGATCAAGTTATTCGCTTTTTGACCGATACGGAAACTTGCAAAATGCGTCAGCTGCTCGCTTATTTTGGAGAAGAAAGCACTAAAGATTGTGGTAGCTGCAGTGTTTGCGGAGCTAAAGCTGCCCATTCTAATTCAAAGCGAAAAACTTTAAACCTTATTTATAAAGCTGTAAAACAGCTCTTGGAAAATGACAGCCTTTCTTCAAAAGAAATTGTAACGCGATTAGACTATTCAGAAGAGATGATTTTGTATGTTTTGCAAACCATGCTCGACCGCGGCGATATAATTTTAACTAACCAAAAAACATATGGCTTAAACACCAAATAAAAATAGCATTAATAACACCTATATATTATGAAAGATTTACGCGTTTTATTTATGGGCACGCCTGATTTTGCCGTTCATATTTTAGATCATCTGGTTAAAGCAAACACAACAATTGTTGGCGTAGTTACCGTTCCTGACAAACCCTCAGGACGCGGTCAAAAAGTACATTCATCTGCCGTAAAACGCTATGCCGTAAAGCAAAATCTTCCTGTATTTCAACCCGCAAATTTAAAATCTGAAGAATTTCAAAACACGCTTAAAAATCTTAATCTTGATGTTTCTGTAGTGGTTGCTTTTAGAATGTTACCTGAAAAAGTATGGAATTTTCCTCCGTTAGGCACCTTTAACTTACACGCTTCGCTCTTGCCTGATTATCGCGGAGCAGCACCGATTAACTGGGCTATTATTAATGGCGAAACAGAAACTGGAGTCACCACCTTCTTTTTGGATAAACAAATTGACACCGGAAATATTATTGCGCAAACAAAAGTAGCTATCACTCCTGAAGACACAGCTGGTAGTTTACACGATAAATTAATGCTATCTGGAGCCGAACTAGTAAAGAAAACGCTTGACCACATTGCTAAAAACACTGTTTCTTCAAAACCACAAAACACAACACAACCCTTAAAAGAAGCCCCTAAATTTACCACAGACAACACAAAAGTAAATTGGAACAACAAGACCCAGGTTATTTACAACTTTGTCAGAGGACTTAACCCCTATCCTGTAGCATGGGCTACTTTTTATGATGGGCAAAAAGAATTGCGTTGTAAACTATTTTCAGTAACCCCAGAAGTTAAACCCCATGATTATACTATAGGTAAGGTCATTAAAACCAAAACAGAATTGAGTGTTGCAGTACAAGACGGATTTATCCATATTTTAGAAATGCAGCTTCCCGGAAAACGAAAAATGCAAATTAAAGATATTTTAAATGGCTTACACTTAACTGCTGAAGCAGCCATGCGTTAAGCCGCATGTTTAGAGGAGTGGTCTAAAATTTGAAAAAATCAAGCCTAAGTTATTAACAATACGTTAAAGTTATCAACAATTTGAAGCATTTAAGCGCTTAGCCCTTGTATACTAACGAAAAGCGTATAATTTTGTTGATGTAACAAACATTACGTTCAACCCACATTAATTAAATCTATTAATTATGAACAAAACAAATCTTATTGATGCTATGGCTGAAGATGCTGGCATCTCAAAAGCAGCAGCTAAAAAAGCATTAGAATCTTTCTTAGAAAGCGTTCAAGGATCCCTAAAAAAAGGAGAACGCGTTTCTCTTGTTGGTTTTGGATCTTGGTCAATTTCTCGTCGTGATGCACGTGAAGGCCGTAACCCACAAACAGGGAAAACTATCAAAATTGCTGCTAAAAATGTAGTGAAATTCAAAGCAGGTTCTGATTTGCAAAAATCAGTTAACTAAGCTTTTTGAAGTTTTAACTTTAAAGGCCTTTCATTTGAAAGGCCTTTTTTATTGATTATAATTAAACGCTGGGATAATAATCCTTTTTCAATAAAATATATTCATAAAATAAGGGTTTATAAAATAAAAATTGTAAATTTATTCTAAAATACATTCATTTTGGATACATTAAATTTACAAAAGGGTCGGTTATTAATTGCTGAATTAGCCCTGACAGGTGATGTCTCCTTCAGCAGAGCAGTGGTCTTTTTAGCCGAACACAATCAAGAGGGATCGGTGGGATTTATCTTAAACAAACCCACTGAACACCATTTATCAGAACTCCTACCGGATTTATTAGTAGACTTTAAACTCTATAACGGTGGACCTGTAGATCAGGATAATTTGTATTATCTTCATAAACTACCTGAATTAATTCCTGAGAGTGTTGAAATTGCTAACGGCATTTATTGGGGTGGAAATTTTGACCAACTCAAAGAAGCCCTACTCGCCAATAAGATTAAAGCCAATCAAATTAGATTTTTTCTAGGCTATTCTGGCTGGAGTGCTCATCAATTAGAAGCAGAAATTCTTTCTAAATCATGGATTATTACTGATAATGAAGCAGATGTATTAACCGATGTTCACCCAGTAAGTTGGCGAGAAAAAATTGAAGATATGGGAGGCGATTATTTGATTTGGGCCAATTCACCTGAAAATCCGGCTTATAATTGACCCTAATTCCTAATTTTTCTGCCAGCTTTTTTCTAACCGCGCTAAAGCATTGAGTTTTGCTAAAAGTGACTGCGCCACTTGTGACTTATACTGGGTTTTACGGTATTTTGTAATAGGCTGAATACCGACTATCACATTGGTTAAAAATAATTCATCTGCCTTTTGTAATTCAAATGGTGACAACTTTTCTTCCTTTAAATTATAATCAGATTTCTCAATAATTTCAATTACTTTCTTACGGGTAATCCCATTTAAGCAACCCTCTTCTAGAGGTGGTGTTTTTATAGTGTCGCCTTTTACCAAAAAGAGATTGGCATTAAGACTCTCTACAACAGATTTCTTCTCGTTGAGCAATAAACAATTGTCAAACTCATTTTCCTCTGCGTAAATGCTTCCTAAAATGTTAATTGCTCTGTTATTGGTCTTTAACGTAGATAATAATCCACTTTGCACATAATGATCTTTAAACAGCTCAACTTCATAAGCCTCTTTGTTGAGTGTATAAAAGCTGTTTTCTAGTTTTTGTGCTGTAATAAAATACGCTACAGCTCGTGTCTGTGGTGTGTATAGCCCTCCTGCTTTTCTGTGTACATTTATTTTTACACGCGCTGGTTGGTCAATTAATCCGTTTTTTTCAACAGTAATTTTAATCTGTTCCTCCAAATATTCAGGCGAAAAAGACATCGGAATTTCCATACGCATAATACGCATGCTAGACATGAGCCGGAAATAATGATCTTCCCAAAACATAATCTCTCCATTAATCACTCTTATTGTTTCAAAAAGCGCATCGCCATAGTTATAGCCGCGATTGTTTATAGCTAAACTCGCAGTCTCATCGTCTAGTAAAGTACCGTTAAAATCTACCATATCTCACATTCTATTCCTTGTACACTTTATCTTAAGTGTGTAAAATTAATCACTAATAAAACAGCCCTTTTTTAATCTAAAAAGGCTAATCCTTTCAAAATCAAAATATGGCTGTCAGTGTTGTAATTTAGTTATTTTTTAAGCAGAGCCTAAAATTTGTTTAAGCTCATCTATCATGTTTTCCCATAACATCTTGCCCTCCTCAATACCTTCGTCATCTTCTGCAAAATCAGTAATAATCAAAGATACATCTTTGGTTATATCATCCACCTGAATGCGCATTTCAAAGAAAACATCAGTATCATCCTCATCTTCTTCCCAACGCAATTTAATACGTTCTGGGTTCTTTTTGGTTAATAATTTAGCTTGCTCTTCACTATCATCCCAAATAAAGGTATAAACCTTTCCCCTTGAGTTGACATTATCTGCAAACCATTCACTTAATCCTGATGGAGTTGAAATATATTGATATAATAGTGCCGGTGAAGCTTGAATAGGAAATTCAATCTGATATTTGGTTTTCTTGCTCATCGTATTAGTTAATTAGATTTTGGGCAATATATAGATTAAAGTGGAGAGAAAAAATATATTTGTTTAAATTTTTATAAGATTTCCAACGCTTGTTTTGGTAGCTATAACTTAAATTCAACTGATAAATACGGTATTTTGTCTCTTTTATTTAATTGAGTGGTATCTCCGAAAAAAAATTCAAATTATTTTAAATGCTAACATTTTGACTGTCAATATTTATCCTGTTTTTTGAAAAAAAATCACCAGAAATACATGATATTTTTTGCAGGAATACTTGCAGTAAAACAAAAATAACATATCTTTGCACCCGGATTGCAAATCCTGGTAAATATGGCGAGATAGCTCAGATGGTTAGAGCGTCGGATTCATAACCCGGAGGTCCCGAGTTCAATTCTCGGTCTCGCTACTATATTTCTTTAACCCCCTGTAATCACTGGGGGTTTTGCTTTTTTATCTAAAAAAGCGGGTCATATTTGGGTCATTTTGTTTTCGCAAAGTGCTTAAAAAAAAATGCCTAAAAATCAAAACAACTCCAATCAACACAAGGTTATATTTGTAGACTATAAGCCGGCTGAGCTCAAACAGACAAGCAGCAAGGACTGGCGTATAGTTTTTTACGTAAAAGAACCTGGTAAGAATAGATTTAAAAGATTTAGAAAACGTGTGCCGGTTATAGGGGTTAAAACCTTGAGAAAACAGTACGCTCAACGCATGTGTACTTCTATTAACGAGCGATTACAAAAGGGATGGTCTCCTTTTTACGATGGTTCTGCTAAATCCGATATGAAAACAGTTAAATCTGTAATTGACCAATTCTTAACTCAAACAGAACGGAAATTAAAAGACAATTTAGTCAGACCAGACACTCTTCGGGCATATAAGTCTTATTCAAAAAACTTTAACTCATTTCTAAAATCAAAAAGTAAAGAAGAATTACTTTGTATTGAATATACCCGGCCATTAATAATAGAATTTCTTGACTACATTTATTATGAAAAGAAAAGAACAGCAAGAACTAGTAATAATTACCTCTTTTTCTGTAGAAAACTAGCCATTTTTATGGTTGATCATAACTATCTACCAAATAACCCGGCTGATAAGATTTTAAAAAGACAAACAGGCAGAAAAAAAAGAGAGGTATTGCCAGCTTATCTAAGAGATGATATTTTTAACTACTTAACCAATGCATCAAAACCATATTTAACGCTTTGTTTGTGCGTTTACTTTTGTTTTATAAGGCGCACAGAATTAACTAAATTAAAAGTAAAGCATGTCGACTTAATTAACAATACTATTTTCATACCAGGATCCATTTCAAAAAACAAAAAAGATGGTGTGGTCACTATACCTAAAAAACTCAAAAAAAGAATAGCTATACATATAGATGGCTTTCGTAAGGATCAATTTCTTTTCTCTAACAATGATTTTTTGCCCGGTCAAGAAAAATTAAACCCTAAAAAAGTATCTGACGAATGGGCTAAGGTTAGGAGTAACCTGGGCTTTGCTAATAAGTATCAATTTTACAGTCTTAAAGACACGGGGATTACAAATTTACTTCTGTTAGGTGTTCCTGCTAAAAAGGTTCGAGACCAAGCCCGTCACCACGATATAAGGATTACAGAAGCATACATAGCGCGTAACGATAGCGCCGATCAAGCTTTATTAGACTTAGATTTTTCGTTTTAGTAATAATTCAATAAAACTTTATTTATTTTGATGATTTGATATTGAAAAATATTAAAAACTCATGTCCTGTGTGTGAATCGCGAAAAAGTTGTAAGAATTGTAAGAATGTAATATTTAGACGTAATAAATTGATTTTCAGATTAATATTTCTTACAAAATTCTTACAACTTCTTACAAACTGCTTACAAAACCTGTATTTTTCTTACAAAAATGATGTTTTTCAGCCTAAATTAAAGGAGTGAAAAACATCGTAAATGTTAACGGATTTACACATTCTCAATATATTAACTATTGAGTTATATACAAAAAGACAATTCTATCAATCAAAAAAAAGCCCTGAAAACTACTACAGCTTTCAGGGCTATTCCTATTTTATAGTGCT